>JAKSDA010000382.1 GCA_022360315.1 Pseudomonadota bacterium | reverse complement strand
TCCAGGTCGAAATCCGTACGAGAACCCGAGAAAATCCTCCTCGTAGACCGCATTGAGCACCTCGGTCGTCGCTCTCTGGACTACTTTGTCTTCGAGCGTGGGCACTCCCAGGGGCCTCATCCGACCGTCTGCCTTTGGTATATAGACTCGACGAACGGGTTTGGCCCGGTAGCTACCCCGTTTGAGGCGTTCGCTGAGATCCTTGAGATTCTCTTCCAGTTTCTCGCCATAATGGTCCCACATCTCACCATCAACCCCCGGTGCCCCAGTGCGCTTGAGGCTCAAGTATGCCTCCCGGAGTCGCTCTATGTTGTAAACGTGGTGCCACAGGGCAGTGAACCGCATTTCCCTATCTTTGCTTGCTGCTTGCCGTACCCGAGCCAGTTCATGTTGCAGGACTGCCCGACGCTGCGTCCGGGTCCTGGGTTGCTGGGCCGAGTTCCCCTCGGCCAACCCCCTTTCCTTCTATAAACCCGGATGTGAGTAAGTCAGTACTAAGAATTTCTCTCCTGACGGCGCTAGGTTGGTTTCTCTGCGGTGATTGCTCTACTGGCAGAACAGTCTCATCTCCGGGAGCCACCCTCCTTCGCGATGACGCGGCGCATCGATTGTTGCCGGAAATGGAAGTGTCAGGTATTTCATCCGGGTCACGGCGCAGGAGACAAGTTCGTCCCCTTTCCTGCGGCACGACCGCGAGGTGGAGAGTGATCCCCCGGCGCCTGGCCCGGAGCTTTTATTGCAACATGCGGCATGACCGCGCAATTGAGAAGGATACGCGTGGCCGGGACCGTTCGGGGGCCTCCATCGCCGATGGCATCAACACCAAGGAGGAATTACATGTTGGAAGAAAGGATGTATGTTGGAATCGATGTGTCCAGCGAGAAACTCGATGTGAGCTTTCTGGATGCCCAGGAGCAGCGGCTTCGGGCGGCCGCGGTTTGAGAAAATGGCCCCGATGGGTGGATGGAACTGACGGATATCATCGTAACCACCGCCAGACAGTGCGGAGAAGCGACGCAGGTCATTTGTGGGATGGAGTCCACAGGCAACTTCCACAAGCGTCTAGAGTACACGCTGCGCTGCGAAGAACGACTCGAGTTGCAGGTCCACGTCATCAACCCGATGGCAGTGAAGAACTTTGGCAAGGTCCTCTTGAAGGACTCCAAGACCGACAAGGGGGACAGTTGGCTGATTGCTCGCTATCTGTCGAGTCTACGCCCGGGGCCAGATTTTCAACCAACAGCGGACTTCGAAGAGTTCAAGGAAGCTACACGGACAAGGCGGAGCCTCATCGAGGAACGTACTCAGTCCAAAAACCGGCTCCACAAACTGCTGCGTTATCACTTCCCGGGGTATGGCAAGATACTCGGCAAAGAGCTCACCAAACAGCTCTTGGTAGCCATCCGGGACATGCCATCACCGGACAAAATCCTGTCGAAGTCTGTCGAAGAAATCGCAACGTTATCGACAGCAAAGGGACATTACATAAATCTCGATTTCGCACAGAAACTCCAGAAGCTGGCTCAAGAGGCACCGAATCGCTGTTTGGCCGATACCACATGCATACTCCTGCAGATAACAGCCCGCCGCATTCTCGATTTGTACACGGACATTGCCGAGCTCGATCTTGCCATCAAAAAGATGCTCGACGAGCTCTACCCCGACCAACACCTGACATCGATTCCTGGCATTGGCGAGGCGGCGCAGGTCGCGGTAGGAATGCTCATTACTGAGCACCCCCCGCACAGATCCCAGCGAGCGCTGCTAACGCACTGGGCTCCTGCCTTGGGTAGTGACGCGCAAGCGTTGGCTCGGATAAGGGTGTAGGATTCGCGGATTGGGAAGCCAGCGCTTGGCGTACCGGTTCATTCGCTTCCAGTTGACTTTCCCGTTCTGAGAGCGTCTCCCCAGAAAGCGTTTCCACATCTGGAGAATCCGGTAGCGAAATGTCACGAGCGCTTTAC
>JAKSDA010000450.1 GCA_022360315.1 Pseudomonadota bacterium | reverse complement strand
TCTGGTCGGGCACCTCGAGGCCGTCGAGGAGGTTTTCCAGGATGGCTCGCCTGTCGCGCAGTTCGTTCTTGAGGTCGTCGAGGCGGCCGCCGGCGCGGCGGCAGAACAGGATGTTCTCGCCGGGGATGTCCAGGAGCGGCTGGTAGTCCCAGCGGGCATCGTCATATCCACGGCCCCCTTTGAGCGCCAGCCGGGCCAGCTCGCGCAAGTCGTCTGCGTGGCCAGCGGCGTGATTGTGGTATACCATATGGTAGTTAAAGGGGATGTTGACGCTTTCTTCCGGGATCACGTACAGCGATCGAGGCCGGGACAGCTCGCAGATCTCGGTGAGCCAGCGCAGCACGAACTGCTCGTCGGCGGGTTCACCAGTGATCAAGTTGTCATTGCCTTTCCAGCGCTGCCGGTTGCAGAAGTCGATGTTCACGGGGTAGCGGCGGCGGTAGTCACTCAGACCCGCGTGGGCCGAGCCGAAGATATAGACGTAGACAGGGGTTAATAGGCGCTCGCTACGTTCGAGTTCGATCCACAACTCTAGCTCGAGACATTGGTCCGCGTTGATTATTTGCTCAACCCTTTTAGCAAAGAACAAGGTGTGGTCCTCCATGGGGCTGAGTTGATGCTCGGCCAGCACAGGATTGCGAACGTCCAAACCGGGGCCTCTTTCGTGGCATTTCAGCTCGCCGAGAAATGGCCTACTGGATTTAATCATCGCTGAGAGCAATCGCGTGGCGTCGCCGAACTGGTCGAGGTCAATGTCTACATTCAGGTCCCAGCTCATGGTTTGGCTCATTCACGCGGGTTGGCGGGAGATCTCACCGAGATCCCCGCGACGAATAATGACCGGCTTGCCGGCAAACTCCCAGGGTTGCCATACCTGTGGATTGCTGGCGCCGTCCACCAGATGCCACAGCTCTCCCCGGGCGGTTGCCTTGAAGTTGCGGGGCATGATCGAGTCGCGATGCACAATGATTTCAAAGTGATCTACTCTGTCGAGGATTTCTTTGGGCGCGTTGTTGGCAATCTCGTTGAACTTATGCACGGCAGCATTGGGTTTGTCCACAAACTCGGGGAGTCTTTGATTCTTGACCTCAGTGGGCACCAGCCGACCATGCTGCTCTTCCACCAGCATATCGTCCTTCGGACGTTTTCCGCCGCTCAGTTCGTGTTCCATCCCCTCCCCTTGCGACGCCCTGGGCTCACCCAGAGTAATCTCCTTGTTGCGCCGATCGCCGCGATAGAGCCTCTCGGCGTGGATCTCGGCGTCCGAGATATCGTTCATATAGCCCTTGCCGTACTGGGCCTCGAGCTCGCGGCGGCGGGCGCGCACGTTTTGCTTGGAATTCGC
>JAKSDA010000205.1 GCA_022360315.1 Pseudomonadota bacterium | reverse complement strand
TATTGGCCCGGGCGCGCTCTATCTCGAGCAGGGAACCAACTTTTCGCCGCCGCTTCCGGCAGCGGCGCGAGCCAGGGCGTTCGAGCCGTTCGAGGGCGACTCGGTCGTGGTGCTCATGAATGATCGCGGGTTTCGTTTCGACGCCACCGGCCTGGTTCCTGCCTGGACCTTGTGGGCGGGAAACGGGCCGGACATCGAGTCGAGCGACGTACCGGCCAGCAAGGCGCGGCGAATACGCGAACTGGCCGGTATGTTCACTCGCCGCCGAACGCTCCGTGGCCAGGGCGCGGCGCAGCCCGCAGGTTCCGATTCGGAACTCGATGCAATCGTATTGCGCGAGCAAGCGGCGGCCGCTATTGTGCGCGGTGATCTGTCGACTGCAGCCAGCAAGTTTGAAGCGGCCGGAGACACTGAGCAAGCGGCCATGTACTACGAGCTCGCAGCAATAGAGATCGCTTGAGTTGCTGGCACATGCACTGGCGCGCGGCAAAATTCCAGCAGAGCCATCCACGTGGTATCCGTTGCACGTTGTGTCCGTTTGGCTGCGTACTCGGCGACGGCGACGTGGGCCGCTGTAACGTGCGCCGTCGGCGCGGTTCCGAGCTAGAAACCGCGACGTTTGCCACCAGCGTACGTCATATTCACCCCATTGAACGCAAACCCTTTTATCACTTCCTGCCCGGCACCCGGGTACTCACTCTGGCGGCCCCGGGCTGTACATTCCGCTGCACTTATTGCCAGAATTATCGAATTTCGCAGTTCGGTCGCGACCGCAACGCCGACTGGACCGCAACTTCGCTGGGCGACTCAATCGACGATATCATTCATGCAGCACGCGCAGCTGATGCTGGGATTGCATTCTCGTATTCCGAGCCCATTCTGTCCAGCGAGCTAACCCTGGCTCTGGCGCCTCGGGCCAGGCGAGCGGGACTGCCCGTGGTATGGAAAAGCAACGGCTTTGTGACCCTGGAGGCAGCCGAAGAACTGGCTGGCGCAATCGATGCGGTCAACGTCGACCTCAAAACCGTGGACGACGACGCCCATCGCCAGCTTACCGGCGCCCCTGTACACCCTGTTCTCGCTGCGATACGCACCTGGGCCAAACGCGGCGTATGGATCGAACTATCGACACCATTGATCCCCGGATTCAATACCTCACCCGAATCACTGCGCGCCATGGCTACTACCATTTGCTCCCTGACCGAGTTAGGTCCTGACATCCCGTGGCACCTTGTCCGCTTCCACCCCGACTATCGACTTCTCCACTCGCCACCGACCCATCCAGACCTACTCCGCCAGGCCAGGACCATTGCCGCAGACGAGGGCCTTCGCCACGTATATGTCGAAAGAGCCCTGGGCGAATGCGGCCGCAACACGTTCTGTCCCGAATGCAACGCCCTCGTCGTCCGCCGCGATATATGGGCACTGAAGCGGCAGTTTCTGGATGCTGCTGCCTGCCGGCAATGCAAAACTCCCATTGCCGGACGCTGGAATACCCCATGAGCAAACGTGAATTCGTCGATACGTTGCCCGATCTCATCACTTCCAACGACTACTCTGACGATCCTGGGGGCCGGCGCATTCGCCTCCGCATCCGGGTCACCGACCAGGGCCTCGAAGTCCTGGGCGACACCGCCCGCCCCGACGAACTCGACCGTCTACTCGAACAACTCGATCCCGAAATCATCGAGCAAATGTTGTGCGGGTAGACCTGGCTATTCTCTCGCGGTATCTGCAGCGGCCACCAGGTCGAAATCGGTGAGCTTGGCCCGGCCCGATGCAGTTATCAGGATTTTGGCTGGCTTGACAATCGGATCATGCCGGGGTGCTTCAGCTCGGCCATGATCCACGAGCCCCGAGTGAAACGGCCCCGCCGCACCGGCTCGCCCGGTCTCGGTCGAAGTCATCGGCGTGGGTCTTTGCAGGGTGGATAGCCACATTCGCAATCCATGTACCAGGATTCAAACTAGTGAAATCAACGTCATGGCGTGTCGTCCGGGCCGGCACGAGTGTCGTCGACAAGAACCCGGGCGACCGGAGCGAACGTATTGTCCGGCGGTGTAACCACATAGGCCGGTCACCATCGTCCGCTATGTCGCCGGACCATCGAGCCTGACCTTTTGCTTTAGTATTTGCTCATGTGTCGTCGCCCGCATCGCCGAGACGCTCGAGATCGATGCGTCGCAGTGCATGGTTTGCATTAAAGCTCAGCAAGCGATGCAGGCGGGCCAGTTCGGTGAACGTGGGTAATCTGGCTCCGGCCTCGATTCTCTGGTACTGCTCGATCGAGCAACCCGCTACCCCCGCCGCTTCGGCAATGGTCTTGGCCTTCTTGGCTCGAACGCGCGCAATGTATACGCCAAAATGATAATGGTCGGGTTTCGATGGTAGCTTGTCCAATTCCTCCAAAAGGCTGTTTGCGTCGAACTCAAGGCAATCATGCAATCGGGCCAACATGGACACAGATGGCAATCTGCGTCCGGTCTCGATACAGTAGTAGTATGACCTTGAGTATCCGACAGCTTCGGCGACCATCGATAGAGTGAGGTGTCTTTGCAGCCGGGCCGGGCGAAACACTCGGCTGAATACTTCATAGGGGCCGCTGGTATGATCGGGCTCGTCGACGCTCAAGGACGCAGTGCCCTCCACTGGTTTCGAGCGCTGGCCAAGAGCCTTCAACAGAGTATTGACGTCAACGCGCAGTGACTTCCGAAACGCCGCCAGCGTCGTCAACGAGCACTGAGCATTCCCCGTCTCGATTCGAGCATACCAGTCGACGCAAATACCCACCGCGTCGGCAACCTCGGTTTGCGTCATTGTCATGTCCTTGCGTGCTTGCCGCAGCACTTGCCCAAATGCAGCGTATTTCTGCTGACTCATCTTGTATCTTTCCTTGGACCGTGTCCCGCGTCCGGGTGGGACAGACGGGATTCGGAACAGCTGGCAAAACGAAACGTGCAGCGCAGCCAGCAGCACTGGCTGGCTGCGTGCGCTATCACGGCCACATCGATATGGCGCTCGTGAACTGACGACAGCGGACGCGGCGGTCTACCGAAACGCGCGGATGATCACTGCGTGTGCAGGTGCACCCACGAGCAAACAAGTAGCCCGCCGCTGCGGATTGGTCCTTCTACTCGGAACTCGGCTCGCTATTGCTGCCCCCGGACTTATCGCCATTCGGTTCAGCATCATCCGAGCCGCTGTCGGTCTCCCCGCCGCTGTGGCCGTTGCCATTGCTGTGGCCATTGCCGTCGTTGTCGTTCTCACTATCCTTATCGAACAGGAATGACGACAGGTTTTTGTGCAGCCTGCTGAGAAACCGCGCCGGGTATTTGTCACGTAGCCGGTCCACAAAAGCCAGCAGTGTGGCCAAAAACAGTGTGTCGCGGTGGCTTGCCGGCGACAGGCTGCCTCGCTCGCGGAGATCGCTGAACGCCTCCATGATCGCTGTGGCAACCTTTGCGCTCAGTGCACGGCCACTCTGCTCATGGTGGCGTCGTAGCAACTCCAGCAGGCCAGCGACGAATGTTTCCTCGGCTGTTGATTTGGCGCTCAGGTCGATCTCATCATCGAACGTGACGGGCTGCACCGCTCGGTCGTCCGTGGCCGGATCGGCAGACCTCGTGACCGGCTGCTTGTCCCGGCCAGCCCGCTGGTCTAACTCCTGAACATCAATGATGAGTTGGCCGTTACCCTGGAGGTGGATTCTCATTGGACACCTCCCTGGGGGCCATGGGCTGGCTCGAGGCTGCGGGATGAGTCGGCAGGGTCATGGGCCGGCTCGGGGCTACGGTATGAGCCGGCAGGGCTGCAGCCGGGACGCGCAGGTGTAGTACGCTGCCTGGTGGGGTAGGTATACATTGAGTACTTGCCTTCCTGGCCGGGGCGTTGATTCACGCAACGCTCCGGCCTGCTTGGGTTGTGATGGTCAGCTAACGCGTGAAGCGCCTGAACTATTTCCATTCGGCAGCTTTTTCAAGATCGCTGGTGAAACCTGCTCACCTGACCTCCGGGGCACACCGCGGTTCTGGCAGACTGGTTGCTTCTGTGCGATGTGACGATCGATGATTCTCCATAACAATGGGAAATTCTGCACGCCACACCACAGATCTGTACATCATAGTACTTGTCAGCCTTGCAATCGCCAGCTGCGGAGATCCAGGTGAGCCGTCGGGCACGCCGTCTGCCGAAGTGGCCTTTGACGATCCTGGGCTGCAAGGATGCTATGAAAACCTTCTACGAGGCCCGGATGGAAAGCCCTATGCCGAGGAGATCACAATACTGACCTGCTTTAACGCAGGTATCAGAAATCTCGATGGAATTGAAGTCTTGAGTGGCCTTGAGCAGTTGCTATTGAGCGGCAATGAACTTCAGAACATCGCCCCAGTATTGCACTTACCCGAGCTGAACTGGCTAGATCTCGGCGCATGTGGCTTACAGAAGGATAGTGTCCAAACTCTATCAAGACTTGAAACTCAAGTACGTCTAGATGTAAGCCTGAACAACCTAGAAGACGTTTCGCCATTCGGAAAAGCTACCTCCCTGACCGGCTTCATCGCCGCAAACACCGGCATCAAGTCGGGTGTCGCCCAATTGGCAACGTTGGTCAACGCCCGCATCTTGAGCCTGGACGGGAATTCCGAGTCTCCGTGCTCCGACCTGGAAACTCTCCGAGCAGCACTGCCAGATGCGCGCATCACTCCATCCGAGTCAGACGTCCGGCCAGGGATTGACTGTTCCCCATAAGCGTCCGCCGTAAGAAATGTTGCGAAGATGCATTAGCGCAGGCACAAAGCGTAGGTTGTGGCTGTTCCAAAAATACCATCGCGATTATTCCAGCCACATTCCCACGTGTCGCCTGGCACCTGATCGCCTGTATAGCCTGTGCCGAACATCGTCAGGTGACTCATTTCGTGGATCGGTGCATCGATCATACAATTGCCAAGAATCAACCGAGTGTCCTTGGGGCACGTTGCCTGTACCAGATTCGTTCCTACCTCGAGTGGCTGACTTTCTTCGACCAGTTCGAATAAGTCACCTTCCGCCGAGCAGGCCCCGCACCGATTTTGTATGAATGGGGTTAAACATACCGCAACTAACTTCACTTCAATGTCGACGTCGATGAGATTCGAAACTACACAACTCCACTCACGGAATGGATCTGTGAATCCATGCCGCGCAATCGTCGTTTCATCAAAGGACTGTGTCGGAAATTGCAACGTTCTTACGCAGCTACCACTTACTAGCACGGATTCATCAGGGCAGGAGAAGCGCAAATCCGCCACATTCTTGGCTGGAACAATTCCAAGTGTCTCGGTGAGAGAGGCATGAAGTTCCCATTCACAATCGTTAGTTCGATGCGGAGAAAGACACACCGAGTGATGTACTCGCCGAGGTGGCTCGCCAGAAAGAGTACTGCGCCCATTAACTGCAGCCCAACTGGTCCAGTGCCCCCAAAAACCGATCTCTGAATATGCGATTAGAGGGTTGAACACATCAAAGAAACGCGCCGAACCTCCCAGTTGAACGGTATTCTCGAAGTCCTTGCACCAAACCGCCGGTATCGTTTGGTTAGCAGGTCGTTCTCGTCGCTCATGCACGATCCGATCGGCTGCACTGGCAGCCATACACCGCTCGCCCGAGTATGGATCAACACCTGCGTCTGTACTCACACCGGGCCGATCGGACCCGCACCCCAACAAAACGAACAGGAGGAAATACCTAGTCTTCTGTAGTAGTCCATGTTTGCACAAATTCATGATCGCGCCCGAATGCGGCAAATGAATTGGTGGCCGGCACCGGTCTCCGAACGGGAAGCGAGGATGCAGGCGAAGCCAATCCCTGAACCAAACCCTGAGCCACGAAGTGGGCCCCTCGCAGCGTGGCTTTTTGACTGTAGAACACCCGTCTTGAGCAAGTTCCATCTCCATTATCAAGCTCGCAATGAATATATGTTGTCTCTACACCGGTTGCCAGGTTGAACCCGTCTACAGGATCTAGTAATGTGTCACGTATCATCATTCCGTTGATGTCCTCTCGCACCAAGAGCCCAAAATCATGCCAGCGAACCGCGACTGTCAATGACTCGTTTGGGTCTACGGAGAGCAAGACGCCTGAACAATCGTCGCAGAGCTCCCCATCAACGGTTAATGACGCGTTTGACGACGGTATCGGCGGATTGGGAAATCCGCTAGCAACCTCGCCCCGTACCGGGTCTACTGGAGTACACGTGCCAAGCCGAATACAGGAATCCGTCCTCTCATCAATGGCTTCTAACTCGTTGTGATAATGCCAAACCCATGAGTACTGCCCACTAACCGCCGCTGTGTTCATTACCAAGTAGGCTGGCTGCTCATTTGGATTGTATACTTCAAATAATCCAAGCGCCGGAGCTTCTGATAAGGGTAGATTGTCGCGCAGAACCGGTGCAAGATTATCGCCCTCTAACGAGTACTCGGATAATAATTGAGATTCGCCCGACGTCCTCATGGGACCAACCCATAAGGGCGGAGCTCTCGGTACATGGCGCCAACAGCCAGATAATACTTGCGACTTGTTCCCTGCGTGATCGCTGGCGACTACGGTAATCTGTACATCTCCTTCCCTGGAGGCTAACTCGGGAACATCGGTTGATAACGCAGTCACTACAATGTCGTACCCACTGTCCACAAGACGCTGCTCTGATACATCGGCTCGAACTGGATACTGTGGAGAGTTCGCTGGTCCAAATGACACTGTAGCCTCAACATTCGCGACACCACTTATGTCATCATACGCCACAAATCTCCATTGCAGCGGATTCGATTCAACTGTGCCTTGCTCTAACAAGTTTGTATGCTTATGGATCTCCGAACAAACGCCATTGAACAATGTTTCGAGTGCAATTGGATGAGACGTGCTGTGCAGATGAACGGGGGTTCGGTTTTCCGTAAATAAAATCTGATCGTAGCGTTCGTCGTATATCATTGTAGGCAAGATGTGTAACGATGGAGCCGACTCATCGATTGGCTCAGGACCTGCTCGACGGAATAGCCGAGGTTCGTCATTGCCCGCCATGCGGTCGAGTTCGTACCGAAAGTCCGCATACGTGTATTGAGATTGGTCAAGGTAGTGCGTAACGAATGCCCTTCCCAGTTCCGATCGCAATGTGTGCGGCGTGACCTGCGGCATGGAATTATCTGGAAGGCCGTCGAAACGCCCATCTGCCGCATCGAATGTCAAGTCGTAAATGGTCATCTTGACTGTATTGAAGCGGGCAACAGGTATCAAATTCTTGTCCGCTATTTCTGCTACTAACGCACTGAGCGCTAGTAATGACAGCGCATAGTTATCCGATTCTGGAGATTTGAGACTATCCTGAGCAAACGAGGAAGCAGTTGTCGGACGCAAGCAATTGAGATACGCGGCGCATTGCGCACCTTCGTAACTGCCCGGGTCGGAAACGATGAAGTGCTCGTATAGCAATGCTTCCGATTCCCGGACGGCATCGCTGAAGGCTTCGTTCTCACGGCGATTGGTGCGAGCAATGGCCAGTTGGTGGGCTAGCGATGTCCAGGGCGTGATCGTAATCGGCCGGGTGGAACCTGGAACCCAGTCCGCAACGACTGCCGTGAGATGGCTTTGCGGTAATTCTACTCGCTCATCGGACCAATACTCCGATGCCAACCCGCCACGCGCGAGGAACAGTAACGTTCCAGCAAGCTCTGCATTGGAGAATTCGAATTCACCATGATCGTCGCTCACCATCGGAATCGTGAGTAGCGGGTACTGACTGGTGGACTCTCCGGTTTCGGCATCCAGAGAATAGATGTCGATGGATGCGCCAGCAATCGGCTCTGCGGTTCCAATGTATCCGCGGACTGTGCCGATCGTGGGGGCTGTAACCACGGCATCGAGCGCGCATCCACTGGCTGACAGTGGCAACAAGAACGCGAATGACAGACAGGCGATCCAGCTCAAACTCGAAGAAACATTGTGGAGCCACACAGCTTTACTCCGGACTAGGGATCCCAATGGCGATGGAGCACGAGGTTGACGGCGGTGGCGACGTAGAGTGGTGTACCAATGGGAGCTGAGACTTGAATCTCAACCTCAAGTCCACCCACCCACATCGGATGAAGACGGTGTCCGAACCCCGCGGCGAACGAGGCAACCGGGCTGATATGCCAGGAATTGCGACCAAATTCGCCAACGGCAGTCGGATGGAGATTCATTGGTTCGGTCGAGATACTACGATCAATCATTCGCCCGTGGCTATGCCGGCGAAACAAAATGCCCAGGTTGGTCCGCGCATTAACAACCCATTTGCTCGAATCGTGCACCCACGTAGACCCAACCGCGAGACTCGACCAGATTGCAGCGCGCTGTGCATCGGCCATGCAGTCAGGTGGCGTACCAGAACGAGGGCAAGGAACATCAAAGTACCGCGCAGGGCCGACAAGCTGTCCGAATGTCCCCATCACATGTAAGCTGTAACGTGGTTGTACCCAAAAATCGAGCTGGGCGGCTACAGCCAGGAATGGAGCAATGGCAGACGTGCCATCGATGGAATCATCACCGAGCCATACCCCGCCCGCACTGAGCCGGGCCGCGACAGAACGTTCATCGAGTTGTGATTCGGCAACGAAACGAGCTTCACGTTCTCGATCGGTACCATCGGCATGAGCCAACGCCGGCCAAACAAGAGCCAGCAAGATGGCCCGTCGTATATGCTGTAGACGAGACGTTGGTGTCCCTGTGGTACCGAGCGCCAGTACAGGTACGGTTCGTGCCCCATGACACCGCGACCGGGCTGGCCTTGTGGTCGTGTGCGCGTTAGCTGTCATGGCCAGCCACCAGCGGAACCTCGATTTCGAGGGTCGTCCTGTTTGCCCCGGCGATATGGAGCGTTGCCTGCTGTCCGAGGAGCTCAGCTGCATCGGCCAGGCCGACCACGCCAACCCGGGCAGCCGATGGAACAAGGACGTGCTGCTTCTTATCGGTTGACGAAAACGATGTGGTGATAGGCAAAATCGTGCCGTCTTGGCGTAGTGAGATCGCTCCGATGGGATAATCGCGCGCACCTCGGTTCAGCACGGAGAATACGATGAACGCATGCTTTCCGATCCATCGAATCTCGTGCAGTCGCAATACGCCGTGCCGGCTTCGTTTGGTTGCGCGAATCGAACGCCCGCACGATCGGTGCTGCAGCGCATCCATCCGCACACCGTTCGCGATGATTTGCATCGCGCGCTTTGTGATCGCCTCATCGTTGCGCGCGATGAGCGCCTCATAGTCTTTTTGTTTGTTCTCAGCCGCGGTCTGTAGAGGTTTTAGCTGGTCGGTTACCGCTTTGCTGACGCGGGCCTGGAATTGCTCCTCGGCTTCTCGTGGAACAAACAGCACCGAACTCGTGGCTTTGGACTCGTCGTCCACTGCCCGTACGAGTAAATGGACCTGGATCGTCCCGGCATAAATTGTGAGGGATGCCCACGTAGCTGTTTTGCTCGGCTCGATCGTGACAATATTCGGAGGTGCAACCGACTTGGTGGATTCAAATCGCTTGATGACATATTCGTCAGTTGACCAGCCGATCGTTTTGGTAACTGGAAACGGAAACACCAGAGGGGTCATCGTGCCGCGCAGCACGGATATCTCAAACGTTCCCCCCAGCTCGGGGACTTGGACGGTCGTGGGCGTCAAGCCATGGGCGGACAGTGGGTAAAGCAATAGTAAGAGGAAAGCGGCTGTTTTCATCGTCTTGTGTTCCCGGCTGGTACGGTGGTCAGTAGCTCTTACCTCGAATCACGAAAACACCACTTCGAGCCGATTTCTGCCCGCGTTGCTTCCTTTTCTGCATCTTCCTGGTCGATGGTTCGCCAGAGCGCACCTTCTCCAGTTGAATGTCGTGGCGCACCGGCTCGATCAGTTCATTCATTGGCCGCGTGATCCGTGTTTCCACTGGCATGATTGTATGGCCGATCGCCGAATCCATCGGACAGATCAGGCCCTCAGACAAAGTCCCGACGTCAGCTGGTATATGCGTATTTTGAGGTCGAGCCACAAATGCGAGACAGAGTAAAACTGCTACATATACGATGCGCCGTTTCTTCAGCGTTCGGCCACGGCTGCTATTTGGCGCTTGTTTCGGTGGTGCGCCGGTATATGATCGAGGATTTAGAACCAACGCATCTGGTTCTGAAACTGGCTGTGTGTTGGCAATGACGCACTGTCGTTTCGGCGTTTTTGGTGGTACGTTCTGTGGCGCGTTCTTCTCGTGCACACGTTGCACCAACTCACCGAGTTCATCTAGCTTTGCCTGAATCGGAAAGTTGGCAGACAGATAGTCAGCCAACATGAGCGCAGTTCGAAATCGCCGCCGCGTCTCGTCCATGACTTGTAGATCACCGACGAGCTTGCAAAACTTCGTGGAGAATGGACGATCGGGCAATGCGATCTCTCGCGCGACGACGCGTGACAGGAGCGTATGGGCATCGGTGTTTTCGCCGGCCTCGGGACCAAACGGCAAATAGCCACTGGCAGCGTAGTAGGCCGTGACCAGTAAGGCCCATACATCCGAGGGCAGGCAAACGGTAGCCGACCCTTGAAACCATGGTGCGACGAATTGCTTTCATGACTTGCGCGCGCAAGGCCAAAATCTGACACCTTGATATGGCCAGCTTTCGAAATCAAGATATTGGGTGGTGCTACATCGCGATGACAAATCCCCGCCTCATGCAAATAGGCAAGAACCTGCGCTGCACGATAGATGATATTGGCGACCAGATGCTCTGGGAGCGGACCGTGATACCGAACCAGAGTATCCAGACTCACGCCATCGATAAGCTCCATGAACAAGTAAATCGTGTCATGACTGCGTACACAGTCATGCACTTTCACGAGGTGTGAATGCGCAAGGCCCATGGCTGTGAATGCTTCGCGGACGAATAATTCCTGATAGACAATATCGGACGCCAGGTCGGCTCGAATCACTTTGCACGCGACAAACTCTTGCTTATCAAGGCCATCAAAATCACGCACGCCCTTGTAGACGACACCCATCCCGCCTCTCCCGATAATCGTATCCGTTACGGTATAGTTACGTATTTTGCGCTTATCCGTCATAGGCTCGGTAAATGGTGGTCTTGGATACGCCGATCTGGACTCCGGCCTCGAGTGCATCGCCGTAATAATCAAATGCCCTCGCGCGTAACTGCTCCTGCGTCGTGGCAAAAATCCCAATCTTCCCCTCTGAGTCGATGGGGACGAAACGATGATTATGAATGATAATCTCCATGTTGAGGGAGAGCATTGCCGGAGCTGACTTGCCAACGCGCCGAGCGAACGGGTCCTCGGCTCGGTAAATGAATGTCCCGTTCCTCGATTGATCATGAACGGTCCATATATTGCGGTCACCCAGTTGGAATACGCAGTGCACTGTGCTCACATGGGTATCGTTCGGTGGCACAACGATATCGCATTGAGGTGCGCGGCCAAGCGTCAGTTCACGCCTCGGGTGAAACAACTCGAACCGGATAGTCTCCCGCATATTGACCCAACGAAGACCGGACACTCTTGCATGAGGCTGCAAACTCGGCCGCACATCGGGAACATCAGCGGTCGGAGGAATAGGCGAATTCTCAGTCTGTCCCATGATTCGATATGGTACAGCCGCCGTTGTCCTCAGTTCAATGTCTGCTCACCTACCACCTGTGCGTAGGTTCAGTGAACGATTGACGACGAACATCCTACAAGCTGCCCGCAGTCTTGCCAATAGGTCTCGAAGTTCTAGATAGAGGTCATCAAGGCAAATAATCGCTCGATCCTGCATTTTTTCCCATTATGGGAGGAAGTGAATCGATGAGACGATTCCGCTTTGCGGTACGCGCCAACAGCTGTCAAATCCCTGGGGTGCGCGTAGTTGAAACGCAGAAGGTGACCAGACCACCAGGAGGTTGGCGTCAAACGCTGAACTGATGCAGTCGTGGGAAAATGCCCGGTGGACAACGGGAACGGTCTTGCTGCACGCCGCAGGACCGAAGGCTCCGAGAGCTGCGACGGATTGATTACTGGATAGTCGAGGGACTGGACAGTCGAGGAGCCGTGTAGGCGACATGCGTACGCTTCGCATAATCGAGCGTAGCGGTGTCGATGAGCCGCTCAGCAGCCTCGTCTCATCAGTAACGCCGCCGAGCTGCTAGTTGAATACAGACACTTCGAACCAACCGCAGTCGTGGGGACATTCTCGGCGGTGCACGGCTGCGGTTGGTTCACCTTTGCACACTCAGACCAACCATACCGAGAGACAGTAAAACCAAATGGAACATGCACAGACGAAAGTCGGGCCCAGCCCTGGATATGAGAGCCGTGACATATCCAATGGAATCGAGATCGTGGCCTGCCGCGGATCGCTCATCCTGCGATTCACCAGGAAGGGAAACGCCATATTCGTTACGGAGTATGGAGCCAATGGCGCGTCTCATCGGCGCGGCCATCTAATGCGTCTACTCGGCGGCCAATGGCTGGCAGACCAGGCGTTGGAAAGCGAACTGGTCCATGCCGCACGACCAAAATTCCGAGAACGATGGGGAGATTACTGGGTAATCGGCGACTCAGACGGCACCCATACCGTTTCTTCTTCGACATATGAGGCTCTTGTTGCCTTGCAAAAACGAGTTCGTAGGGCCGAGCTGTTGCAAGAGCGCAAAGGATTGTTTCTCCTGGCACTCGATCACGAGCGCGAGGATACGTTCCTGGAAGTCGACTCGACCACCAAGCCGTACGGCGAGCAAATTCTGCGTACGAAACAAGAGCTCGAAGACCGCGGATGGTCCCATCATACCTGGTGTGACGAGCCGACAACGACGTACGAACCGGACCAGAAAGCCCGACGCAAGAGGCATTGATGAGAACAGAGCAGAATCGTGGACAAAAACCGGCCTCTCGACGAACGATCACTGCACGGATCAGCTCGTTCAAGCGCCTCCTGCGTCGCCACCACGTCCATCCTGGTGCCCCCCTACAACGTGAGCGCGTACTACTGATTCTCAGTCTTGCCCGCAAAAGCCCGGTTGGTGTACCGGAACTACGTGCCATCGTACGTGCCATGGAGGGGAAGCCGTACTACGGCAAGGTACGCCGTCTACAGCACCAACCTGTCGCGCGGGGCCTGTGTCAGAAACTCGTGCAACGGGGTCTGCTCAAACCACGAAGAAAAGGCTGGCGCCGTTTTTTTGCCATTACCGAGCCTGCTCGAGCCATTCTCGCAACCAAGTAATGACGAGACCCGCGTAGATTCATTCTCGCCAGTCCGCTCGGGTGTGGTTCCCCAGGCGCTCAAACCGCGCACGTCGCGAAAGTGCGCGGCTCGAGACGTGGCACTTTGTCCTCAACGCACCGGCCGGCGTACAGCCCACACAGCGTGCAGCCCGGTCGGTTGCGTTGGGGACACCTTTCCTCTTGCCACGATTCGGCTCTCGCTGTCCAGTGAGATCGACCACGACACAGATGTACGCCGGGCGCCACGCAATGGCGCGTGACTCACAGCGGGCCCCCGGGCTATGTGCCTGTCACGTCAGGCGGACCACGCGGCGAGTCGTTCGAACCGAGCGCCCGTAACGCGCGCGAAATCGAGCGCACCGACTCTCGCACTACGTCGGCCGCCTTGCGCACGTCCTCCGGTGTGCGCAGTTGCGGTATCTTCGGAACCGGCGGAAGCGGCGGCGGAAACGTCGCCCGAGAAACTCTTCTGACGGTTTGTGTCGAACCTGTGCGGTCCCGCCTCGCAGGACCCACCAGGACCTTTCTGACCGCGCCTCGATCACCCGGGGCTGGGCGACGTTCGCCCGGGTTAGTCGTCAAGCGCTGTGTCGGAGCCGGCTTTCGGGGCGAGGATGGCTTGGAGCTGTTCGAGACTGGTGTCGTTGCTCGGATCGATTGCAATGCAGATGGCGCAGCATCACCCTGGGTTGGGGTCTTCGGGGTCTTCGGGGTCTTCCGTGCCACCCTGGTCCCTGTGCGTTGTGCAGAGTTGCTCTCCGGCGCCGCAGGAGCCCTGGCAATTGGCTGGTCTTGGCTCTGCGTCGAGCCAGCGTTCTCGTTTCGCGCGTCACACTCGATATATCTGCCATTGCCGACCACTCGAAACGGGCACTCTGGCCAGTATTTTACTACACCTCGGTGCCACTCGATGAGGGTTTGATGACGTTTGCCCGTTGGGCCAGGAATCGACAAAAAATGGCACGGTCCGGCTGGGCCAAACGCATTAACAGTGCCGTAGTCCTTGCCCGCCAGCTTCCATTGATACCAGGCGTACAAGTCGAGAACAGCGAACCTTTCGGCCCAGATAATCGTTCTGACCGTGTCCAGCGGACACAGAATGGCGTCCCGTGCCTGCTCGACAAACCACTGACTGCACACAACTCGGAATCGTCGAGTTTGCTCGCAGTAATGAGCCGTTTCGAACAGGTCGACGCGCTCGGTGCCAAACAGATGTTGCTCACAGCATGCGTTTGCTGGGTCCATCGTATCGACCCGTGAAACATTGCATCGAATGCATCGCATGAAGTGCATTTGCAGCGTTTCATGCCTCCAGCCGAGCTGGAACATGTCGGCGATCTCATCAAGCCGGCCGTCAATCACCGACCCCATCTCGGCGGCCTTCGCGGCCAGGAACAGCAGGATGACCCGTGTGCGGCCGAATGGGACACCGTACCGGCCGTCACCCGTTACGATGACTCCACTCCCCGTAATCCATACATTGTTCCTGGGCTGGCGTCTGGGTGACATTGCCAGGTCCAGCAGAGACTGCGGCACGCGCACGGACTCCATGCGATAAGCTCTTTCCCCACACGCGTGCATTGTTGACAAAAGCAAGTTCAATGCCACCGAGACCCGAGCGCAATCACCATCATCCCGTCGAGTCGCATCATAACGTGTACCCGAAGAGCGCGGTCTTGTCGATTACACCCTATTACAGGCTCGATGATGGTGTGTGCCTACAACCCCGCGAGCCACACTCTAATTTCCCCGACCGGGGAATCCGACTCTCCTTCCCGCCCTGTCAATTCCAGCATTGTCGCCGAAGGCTCGATGCGAGTCCGAAATAAGCCCTCGATTCGGGCTGCAATGGCCTGAACTGCGTGCGTCAGGGCGGCCAGAGCTGCCGATACGTTCGCACATTCGAAAAAAATTTGTGCTGTTCAGCAGTCCACTTCGACGTCGATCGTAACAAATCGTTCGTAACAATGCCAAATCAATTCTATTTTGCCTTCTCAACTACTTTTGAAGAACTTTGTCAGAAGTTCATCGAAAGGCTTTTGGTCGCTCGTACTTTCGTGGGCGCGATTTGCACTGCTGCCCGGCATCGGTCACACAAATCCTCGCAATGACCGAACTTGTTCGCACCCACACCCATCCACTGGCCATCGCTCCGGACGGTGAGCCGTTCGATACAGCAGACGCGACGGGATTTGCCATCAAGCGATTGACAGGCGGCCGGCCCGGCACAGTCAGAGACGAGGATGGCAACCCGGTTTTGCTCACTATCGATGCGAGCAAACGGGATTTGCGCAGAGCCGTGGGCTATGAACCCGGCGTTTTCCGCCTATTCCCATCGGATGACCAGGGAGAAACCCTTGATCTGCCCTATGCCGAGATCGAGCTGACTCCCGAGGAAGTTGGCCAGTACCGCCCTGATGGGTATGGCCCGGGTGTGGTCGAGCGAATGAGCAACTTGCTTGAGCAGTGTTTTGACTCGCATCGCTCCACCATGGCCATGGTGTGCGAACTGATGCGCGCCCAGTCCGCGGCCATGATCGAGCAGCAGCGATCCAGTGCTGAAATGATGCGCGTGGCCAATGAAACCATCCGGGTCGCCAACGGTGTAGACGCCCTGGAGCGCAAGCTGCCGACCCCCCAGGTCGACGTCAAACAGCTCGCCAACACACTGGCCGATACGCTGGCCATCGAGACAGAGCATGAACAACCGGCCGAAGGCTGGTTTAGCCAGTTTGCAAACTCTCCGGTATTTCCCGTCGTTGCCCAGCTACTACAGGGATTTGTCCAGCCCATCATCGCGGCTCAGCAAGCACGCATGAAGGCTGCAGCCGCATCCGCAGGCAGCACAGAGCCGTCTCCACGACAGCAGGCCCAGCAGGCCCAGCAGGCTCAGCAGGCCCAGCCAGCCCCGGCGTCACCCTCTCCAGTCTCGGAATCGCCCCAGCCAACCCCGGCATCGTCCCAGCCAACTCCGGCATCGCCACAGGCGACGTCAAACCCACCCAACCCCGGTCAGGCCGAACTGACAGAGCGGGTCACGATGGATGCGCCACAATCGCCCGAGCTCGAAATGCCGCACGATGATGCCACCTGCATATCGTCGCCCAACGCATCGGAGGCAGAAGCCGCGCTCGCCACTCCTGTGAGGTCTCAGGACCCCGAGGTGAGGACAGATGACCTCACATTGCCGCCAGATCAAATGCAGGAGACACAGATGTCGAACGGCGCAGCTCAGACATCTGGACGTACTGAGGTGGTCAGTCACTTAGACCAGCCCGATCGAGTCGACCCTGGTTTGGCGGATATTTCTCAAAACTCTGGCAACCGATCGGATGGTGCAGAGGCGCTGCCCGACCGAGCAAGGCGCCCCGATGATCGTGCATCCGACCCACCTGCCAAGGCCGGGCCCGGTTCGTCAGGCCAGGCCGGGCTCACTGCCAGGGCGCAACACTCTCCACAAACGCTACCGAGCGCCGTCAAGCTCAAACACGGCGCGCGTGCAGCGCCAAACACCAACAAGCATCCGGGCGGGCAAAAAGACAGCTCGTAGCCCACGTAGTGCCTGAGCACAGGAGCAATTTTATGACCATTGTGGATCCATTAAACGACAAACGGTGCCTGATACTGGCCCACCAAGAGGCCCGGCGCCTGGCAGCCTTGCCATGGTTCCAGGCGCTTGTCTCGCAATTTGGGCACCTTCGCGAGTTTATTGCGTACGTGCAAAGTCTCGAGCAACGCGATGATCTGGGCGACCCTGCCGACGGGCCGCGTATTGCCTGCGAAGTCTCGCAACGGCTTCGCTATGCGCCGAGTGACCCAAATTGCTTCGAGCGAACCGTGCTTTTTCTCGCCGCTGGTGAACTTCTCGAGCCCGACGTTGTGCGAACGTCGGCAAGCTTGGTCCTCGATCGAGGCTGGCACACGTTCCCGGTCGAGCTGCGCGGTGGTCGTCCACAAGTCGTGATCCTCGACCCGGTATCGCCGCCTCATAACACCATGCTGGCAGCGGCCTATCGTGCTCACAACGTCTCGCCCATGGCGAAGCGGCATCTTGCTCCATGGTTCAGTGCAATGGCACGCAATGCATGTGTCGACGATGGCACTGAAGAGTATTACGACCATTCCCTCGAACTGCTGCGCAATGCATTGATCACGGGTGAGCCGATCGATAACTACGAGGCGGTCGATCACGTCCTCGAACGCGCTGCCGACGATGCCGAATTGTGGGGCGGGCAAGGGCGCGCGGCGTTTGACCACATGGCTCGCAGTATTCGCAATTTCTCCATCAAACTCAACAAGGGAATGGTGTCGCGTTTTGTCAAAAAAGTTACCGACGTGGCTGAAAAACTGGCCCCCCAGGCACTCAAAGCCGCTCTGGTCGCCGAGTTTGGCCCGGCTGCAGCGGTTGCTCTGCAAGGGGTCGATGTCGCCATGCAAAACGCGCAGGAGGCACAAAAAGGTAAGCCGGGCACACAACAGAAACCCAGCGACGAGCGCCCAGTCGGCACCCTCGACCTCGGCCTCGAGAGCCGTTCGAGGCCAGGCGAAACCGGCGAACCCTCAACCCGAGACTCGACCAGAGTACGAGTACGTCGCATGACATTCGCGTTTCGCTAACAACACGAAGACAACAATCACACATAGACAAAGGAGGACTCATGCCGCGAAACAAATCCACTGCAAACGCCAAACGCAACAAATCGCCGCCCAAATTCACAATTCGGCGTAATGCGGATTCTGCCGATAGCTCAACGGACGATCAAAACCAGACCCGCCCATCCATGGGAGAACGGTTACAGGAGTTGGATGGCGCTCATGTTGGTTCAGGGGTTGCTGCTGGTGCGGTTGGCAACGCTCTCGGCGTACTCGTCGTCGGCCTGGGGTGGCTCGGGCCCAAGGTCACGGCTGGCCTTCTGCTCGGCACAGGGGCCACCGCTACCACGGCCGGTTACTTCCTGGAAAGGAACCATCTCATGGCTGCAGGAACCGGGCTGGCCGCTGCAGGGACGTTCTCGTTGATCAACCAGTACGCGGTCGACGCCTACGAGGCACTCGACGATCGGGACAGGCGCAAGAAGGAGGAGCGCGAACAAGAAGAACATCGCAAACGCCTGGCCGCGGCCCGTCAGGTTAGCCGGCAAGCAAACCAGCGCAATGCGCATCTTCGCATCGTCGATCCGGGCGATGAATTCGAAGATGCCTCATGAACGACAAATCAAGACATAAACACGACGAGAAAGGAAAACAGAATGAGTTTGATCTATTCCCATTCCCTATGAGGACCCTGATACGGGTCAGATCATGGACGTCATGGTACCCGACGACGACGACGATGATGATGACGTCATCGAGTATCGCAACGCCCAGGTGCGGGTGCGCGACCATCGTCCGCGAACAACGAGCGGCCATCCGCGCAGTCGGCCGCCTGCTGGCCGCCCCAGCCGTGTCCCGGCTCCACGCCCGCGGCCCCGGCCTCGCCCGCAGTCGTCCCCGTCCCCTTCCCCGAGCGGTCGGGATAACGAGATCATTGGCATTTCCGCCGGGCATGCCTCTGGCGGTGGGTACGCGTCCGGTGGTGGACATGCGTCCAGTGGTGGCTACGTCACCGGTGGTGGCTACGCGTCCGGCGGTGGCTACGCGTCCGGCGCCGGATACGTGTCCAATGGCGAGTACTTCTCGATCCGCAAGGGTGCGCTGGTCGAGTTCATTCCCGCGGTCGGCAAAGTCTGGGCATCGTTTCTCGGCGTACCCAGCAAACCACCCGAGGCCACGGGTGACGATGTCACGGATCGCAACAACGCGACCGAACACCGCGAAGCATTGGCCAGGCATTCGCAAAATCAGACTCGGATTCTGGCTCTGAGCGATCTGGCGGCCAAGGCGATCGAGCTCTTTATCCACTGAGGTGTGACCATGTCATTATTCAAAACGAGAACACCCAGTTATCACGGTCACGCAGAAGAAGAAACCCACGGTAACGCGGCAAAGGAACCCAAACGGTTCAATCTCTGCGATTGGCTTTTATCGCTCCTTCGGACACCAACACCCGACTATCAGACCGCACGAGTTTCCACGACTCGTTCGGTTGACCGCGAACAAGAATAGAGCTCGTCTGGAAATCGGACCGAGCTGAACCACGACCATGCGGGCCTGCGAGGGCGTGCCTTTGATATCGGTGCGCCCTCGTGGCCTGCTGTTTCTCCGCATTGTGAGCATCATGATGAGAACGACTGTCGTCCAATCAACAAGCGATCACGTACGCCAATGGATTGCACTCAAGCGCACCTACGTCGCCGAGCGCGGCAGTGATACCGGCCGGTTTGGTAAAGCCATACCGCGGACCACACACGGAGACGTCCGGCAGCTGACCGATTACTGGCACGGAGAGTACTCCCGCGAAGTGGTTCGCAGCCCCAGGGCGCTCGATCGTGACAGGGCCAGCCGGAGACACTGGGTGAACAGCAAGCGCAGGATCGACGCGCAGCTGCTCAACGCAAATCCCGGGACGCCGTATCCACACAACGAGTGGTTCTGGCAGGATGCAACCAGCAAACTGGCCCTTTATCTCGACAGCCGCAAGGCGGTACCAAGTCGTACCCAGCTGATTGTCGAGTCGGTACGAGAAACCGTTTCCGACCATATCGATGCAACCGCGGATCGGGCCAGCGAGGCCATTGATCAAGCCGGGAATCGACTCATGGCTGCCCTCAAGACAGGAGCCTGGATCGTGGGGGGCCTGATCGTCAGTGCCATCGCCATCCCGCGCATGGTGCGAGCCTTCAAAGACTGACCAACTCAAACAAAAGGAATCATACAAAAAGGCAATTATCATGTCAGCTCAAACCAAACAATCCAACTGTCCAGGGCAAGACAATCCAGCAAGGGAGGACACGACAGACGACGGCTTCGCCTCTACCCGCGAACCGCCAGCGAGTCCTCACGAGTGGCAGCGTGCTGCAGCCAATGACCCGCTCATTGCAATGCTAACCGCACTGCTCAACGACTATGCGGCCTCGCACAAAGCCAGAGAGCAACAATCGAAACAACCCGAGATTCCCGCGGATGTCCCGCGGTTTGTAACCGAGTACCCATGGGCAAACTAGCAAAAACACTTGCACTTGGCGGTGCGCTCGGACTTGGTTATCTACTTGCCACCCGTCGGCAAGCCGAGGCTGGAACGAATCGCTCGTCAGGTACGCCAAAACAGCCCAGCGAGCCGACGTCCAGTGGGCCAACCCCGAGCGGCTCTCTTCCCGGCCGACCGCCATCGAGCTGGCCTGCCTGGCCGGTCGGGCCCATTGTTACGCCTGCTGTGCCCGGCCTCAGACCTCAGCCCATCAAGGAGCGACAGAGGCTCAATCAGAGCTCTGTGACCAGGGATGGCACCGTCAGAGAATCGCCCAATGAGCTGCTCAAACAGGCCCGGCGGTTTGAGCCAGCGATCACGCTCGATGAGCTCACCGGTGCACGACTCGCGGCGTCTGAGTTTTTCGGCGGAACGTTCAGCGAGTTGTGCTGTATCGTGGACAGCGAGCTCAATCGAGCCAAACGGAGGAAAAAGAGCCTGTTTCGAAGCCTGACCTTTCGCGGCACATTTGGCCAGCAAGGCAGCGAACGGCGAGCGTCGACCCGCCGCGATCCACAGATGCGTCACCTCGTGGCAGCGCGTGCAGTCTTGTCGGGGCAAAAGCGCGGTATTGCTCGTGGTGCAATCCAGTTTTTTAACCCGACCGTGCAGCTCGCCATGCATCAGCGCTGGCTCAATGGCAACGTGAAGCGCCGGCACTGCCACCCACTCGTCATCCTCGAGCGCTGGTGCCTGGATTTACCCTGGGCCAAGGGCAAAGGCCCTTGCGTGCTTGACCGCCAGCGTCCGGGTACCCGTGTCTTGCGGTGGGTTGGCGACATTCCGGGCGTCGACCCGACCCAGCTTCTGCTCTTCGCACCCGGCACCAGAAAGTACCGCAGCTTCTACAAAGCGGCCCGAAACATGCTCGAAAAGCGCATACCCGGCATCTCGAGAACAACTGACACGTAGAAACATGACCGGTGAAATCCGGCCATAACAACGACCGGCCGGACGAACTACGGCCCAGAAAGGACCTTTGAGACATGACAGATTACGCTCATCACGTAGAAAGACTCGTTGGCATCAAACCGGAGGATCTCGAGCAGTTCAGGTACTGGTCAAAAGCGTTATTTCGCGGCGCCGAACTGCCCTTGTTTGGGGGGTTGATTATTCTGCTTGTAATAGACCGCAATGTTTCGGCCAGAGATATTGTCAACGCCATACCCGACAAGATCGGCGAGTTACCCTGGCGGGGTTGCGAGCAGTCGATTTTCGAGACCTTGATTGATGTACTCCGCAAACAAGATCAAAACGACGCAGCCATTCGCGAGTTTGTCGAACGCCTCAGTTCGCTTGTCACAAGACTCATTGAGCGCGTTCACCTTTACGCCCCATCACCAGACGCGGTCAAGAACTAGCGATTTTAACCCATGGAGACAAACATGGCATATTGGATAACACACAAAGGTATGATCGGGGACGGCCCTGCCAATGAAATGGACGACGCAGTACATGCGATACGCGACCATTTCCGTCGAGACCTGAGCCGCGAACCCACCAAGACCGAAATCCGCGATGTGGTCGAGTTCGTACTTGCAGCGCTCGATGATCTTCCCGACGACGGCTGTCCGGTCATCGTGAACAGTCATGATTCCGACTTGTCGCACATTCTGGACAGCTGGCCGGACTAGCGAACGGCGACGCCTTGGTGACACGGTGTGCCATGGCGATCGCCATGGCACGCCTGCGAACGATAACCAGTTGTGCGAGTTATGCCACGAACAAATAGCGAGAGTCGTACTGAGAGCACAGAAACAACGGCTCGCAAGCGGCAGCAACCCGTACCGGATATTCTACGAACCACTCGGGCCATGCTCATTGAGCGTCTTCCGGGGATTTTTACCAGCTTGACAGCGGCACCGCGGACACACTGTGGTACCCTGCGTTCAGGAGGTGCCGTTGCGAGCATTGGAGACACAACAACCAATGACTGTGCGACGCAGAAATGGCGTCTGGTACTGTGATGTCCACTTTCAGGGCGAGC
>JAKSDA010000208.1 GCA_022360315.1 Pseudomonadota bacterium | reverse complement strand
CCGACGGCTATGACCAGGGCAAATCCGACGGCTATGACCAGGGCAAATCCGACGGCTATGACCAGGGCAAATCCGACGGCTATGACCAGGGCAATTCGGATGGGGTGGCTCAAGGTCTCCGACAAGGGGTTCGCGCTCTGTGCCAGGCTTTCGACATCGCGCTCACCCCGGAGCGCGATGCCCGACTCGACGCTCTCGACATGGAGGAGCTGCAGGCACTCTTGCGCCAGCTGCAGAAGCATCGCTCCTGGCACGACGAGCGATGACACGCAACAGGTACAACGGCTCAGTACCGCTGCAACTGCCCAAGCAAGTTTCCCGGTACGCGCAGCGACTCGGTCGGCGGCCGAGGCCAACCTCGAGAGCGGCCGGCAAGCTCGCCAGGATCTCTGTATGATCCGTAGGTTAACCACTTGATGAACAGAGCTGGCCTCGGCGCGATCTGTCGCCCGGTCCCGATCCCCTACCTTGACACCGGGGGACGGGGCTTGTATAGATCGCGGTTCTCGGTAACTTCTCGATCTTCCACGGAGTTTAGACATGGCAATGCAAATGGGCCTTCTCGGCAAGAAGCTGGGCATGACGCAGGTATTCGCCGAAGACGGCGAGCGGATTCCGGTTACCGTGATCCAGGTTGGGCCCAACTATGTGGTCGGCAAGCGAACCGCGGAGCAAGACGGCTATTCGGCGCTGGTTCTCGGCTTCGACGAAAAGCCGGGCAGGCTGTGCACCAAGCCGGAAATCGGCATGTACAAGGATACCGGGGTCAAGCCCCAGCGGCTTGTACGCGAGTTTCGCCTGCCCCCCGAGGAGCTCGACAGATACGAAGTCGGCCAAAAACTCGAAGCCGCTGATGTCTTCGAAATCGGTATCCCGATCGATATTGTCGGCACCACCAAGGGCAAGGGCTTTCAGGGCGTCATGAAGCGCCACGGCATGGCCGGCACCAAGGCGTCACACGGCGTGCACGAGTATTTTCGCCACGGCGGCTCCATCGGCTGCCGGCTGACTCCGGGCCGGGTGGTCAAGGGCAAGCGAATGGCCGGCCACATGGGAACCGAACGCAAAACCGTGCAAAATCTCCAGCTGGTCAGCATCGTCGAAGAAGACGCGGCCATCCTGGTCCGCGGCTCGATTCCCGGCCCCAACCAGAGCTATGTGCAGGTGCGCAAGGCAGCCACCCGCACGGTGTACAAACGGGTCGGCATGGGTGCCGAAGAGGCCCGGTCCAAGAACCCGCTCAAGGCGTCCAAGAAGGCCGCTGCCGGGCGCTAGATCCCGCAATGGGTCTGTCGAAACGGCGGTCCCGGCACGACCGCTTCTACCGCCGGGCACGGCAACAGGGATACCGTGCCCGCGCGGTGTTCAAGCTCGAAGAGATCGACCAGAAATTCAGTCTCATCGACAAGGGTGCCCGGGTCCTCGATCTGGGCTGCGCGCCGGGCTCCTGGCTGCAATACTGCAGTCGCCGGGCCGGCCGAAAAGGTGTCCTAGTCGGCGTGGATCGCCATGAGCTCGCCGAACCGATTGCCCGGGCCCGGCTCGTGATCGGTGATATTTACGATCTCTCGGCCGATGACTTGCTCGGCGATGTGGACGCATTCGACGTCGTACTGTCGGATATGGCACCCGATACCACCGGCATCCGGCACGTCGATCAGGCCCGGTCTGAAGCCCTCTTCGAGCGCGCCCTCGACATCGCTGAAGCCACCCTGGCACCGGGCGGCAACTTTGTCGGCAAACTGTTTCAGGGCCCCGAATTTTCCGCGCTGATCCAGCGCTGCCGGCGCCAGTTCGACGCGGTCAAGATCATCAAACCCGAAGGCAGCCGAACCCGCTCGATCGAGCAATACGTGGTGGCCCGGGGCTACCAGCCCAAGTAGCACCAAAGGTTTCGGGCAGATGCGGGAGCGGCAACCAGCGAGGTGGCGACTTCGGGAACCGAGGTGCCAGCGGCCAGGATGGTGAGACCGATGACCAGCTCGCTCAGACCGATCTCTCGGGCCAGTCCGGCCGCGCCCATGACCAGGATGCGGGCCCCGACAGTCAAGAGTACCAGTCCAACGAGCACCAGGATGGCGTTCCGCCACAGCGACGCGCGATGACTGCAGCTCGGGCTGGCCGAGAATTCGGCGGCGTACTCCGCCTTCACTGCCGCTGACTCGTTGCGAGATTGGCCAATCGTGAATACCACGTAGGCGATCAACGCGATCAGCAGGATCCCTCCGTCTACTCCCCCGAGAGCCCCGTCGGTGGACATGACAATCACCGCGATCGATGCGGCGATCAAGATCGGTACGTCGTAATGGACCAGCTTCTGCGCGACGACCAACGGGGTGATGAGTGCGGACGCGCCGATAATGAACAGGATGTTGAAGATGTTGCTGCCGACCATATTGCCCACAGCCAGAGCGCCCTGGCCGTCGGCCACGGCGAAGAGGCCGAGAGAGACTTCCGGGGCGCTGGTGCCGAACGCCACCACAGTCAGGCCAACCACGAGCGGGGTCAGGCCCAGCTGTGCAGCACCTTGTTTGGCGCCGCGGATCAGTACCTCGGCACCGACCGTGACCACCACCAGGCCGGCGAGGACAGCGAGTAAAGAGATCACTCGGCGGTCCCTGAGAACCGAGCGTCCCTATTATCGGACAAACGCCTGTGCGCGCGGCCAACCAGAGCTCTGCGGTCGCGCCTTGCGTCGGCGGAGCTGTCTCTGCCAGAAGTCTGACCGCCACCAGTCCGGCTGGCACGTTCGAAAACACCGGTCCAATGATCGATGAGTGATGACGATGGGCCCGGGTTGTCAGTCCAGATCCCCTTGCACTGGTAACAACGCCAGCGTCCCGGCTCGATCGAGGGCTCGAGGGTCTCACGGCTGCACCGCGGACACCAGAGGAGCTCGTGTCGGTTGACAATCGTCGCGGCTACCATGATACGGCTCCTGCTTTTTCGGCTCGCCCGTGATCAGCCGAGGACATCTCCGATGAGATCGTAGAGACTGCCCTTCTTCTTGCGCCGGTGGCGCCGCTCACGGGCTTTGCGGCGATGCTTCTTGGCGAGCTTCTTGGCCTGTTTCACACTCAGAAAGACTCCATTGGTGTGCGGAGATGTAGCCAAGTGGAATAGCGCGGAGCCCCGAACGCCGTCGTCATCATCGTAGTAGTCGCGATCGGGGGCCGGGCGTTTCCGCCGCCGCTCCTTCTGCGCACCCGCTTCCGCCGCCCGGGCAACGATCTGGTCCAGCTCACGGCCATCGAGCCAGATGCCGCCACACTCGCGGCAAACATCGAGTACGAGGTCACCCCGCTCACGCTCGTGCAGCAGCGAGGCTTCACATTTGGGACATACCATCATGGCTTTCTCCTTTCCAGGTGCTCGTCACTGAGTATGACGCCTATACAACGCATCGGACAATTCGAAACTTTACGGATAAAACATCGAAAAAATAGAAACAAATGACAGGGCTCGACGCGCTGCTCCACCAGTAACAAAGTACCGAGTTACTCCGACGTTCGAGGCGGAGCACGGCCACGTCCGTCGAAGTGCTGCATCTCCACCGAATGGCTCTTGGCGGGCATTTTTACAGCAATATTGTCGAAATACCGGGCCCATCGGCTAAATCAAAGGATCTCTGTTGAATTACCTGGTTGGTCGTGAATACATATATTCTTTACCATGAGGATCAGGAGGTCATTATCGTGAAGCGATTCCAGAACATCCTCGTATACCCGGTAAACATCATCCGCTCAGACCCGGCCATTGCCACGGCTACCGACATCGCTCAGCGTACAGGAGCCAACATAACGCTGGTCTCGATCGAGACTCTGCAAGCACGAACCCCCGCACAAGTACTCGCGTGCCATCAGTGGCATCGCGAGTGTCGAGCGAGCAGCGCAGACCTGCTACGCGAGCTACGCGCCAGCGGAGTATCGGCTGACGCAGTGGTTCTCGAAGGCAGCGATCCGGCCCAGCTCATCATCGACACCGTGCGGTCAAGACGGATGGATCTCGTCATCAAGACGGCCCGGTCGAGCGACATACCCAGGAACCGCTTCTACAGCACGGTCGCCACTGAGCTCTTGCAACGTGGCGAGTGTCCGATCTGGATTGTACGCGCAACTGAGCATGCTCGCCCTTCGCGCATTCTCGCCGCCCTGGGACCACTCGGTTCGTTCTACGAACAGAAGAGAATCGATCGCGATGTGGTCGACGTCGCCGCACAGCTCGCAGAAACTCGACAGGGCGAGCTACACCTGGTCTCGGCCTGGTATGCCGCCGTCACTTCACAACGCCACATTGGGATGGCCGAATACCAGGCGTATCTTCAAGACTGCGAATTTGACGCCTGGTCTACTCTGCGACGCTTTCTCGTCGATTACCCAGTCGACATCCCGTGGAGCAATGTCCATCTTCGCCGCGGCCATGGCGACGAAGTCATCGCCCGGGTGGCAGATGAAATAGACGCCGACGTCGTGGTAGTTGGGTCATCCGGCCGCACGGGTCTGCGTCGCTGGATCCTGGGCAACACCGTAGAGCAAGTCATGCGACGAACATCCCGCGCAATGGTCGGAGTCCGGGCAGTCGCACCTCAATAGACTGGACGAATGCGCTCTCACAACATCGACGATAGCAGCCGCGCGAAGTTCTGACCGAGTCGACGTCGCCAGCTATAGCTGGCAAGGGTCTGTGGAGTCACCTCGCCCGCGTTGCCGAGGTCTAGTGCAAAGCGCTCTGCGAGCACGTCACAGGCCAGCGTTTCATAAGACGCGACCACGACCTCGAAGTTGAGCAAAAAACTGCGTGCATCGACGTTCGCTGTACCGACGATTGCTACCAGATCGTCGACGGCAAGGGTTTTGGCGTGGAGCATCGGCGGACCGTACTCGAAGATCTTTACACCCGCGTCGATGAGGTCGGGGTAGTAAGAACGCGATGCGGCACCCACCAGCATTTCGTCGTTCTTGGCCGGGACCAGGACGCGCACGTCCACCTTCCTCAGCGAGGCCAGTGCGAGGGCGTTGAGTATGGACTCGTCGGGCACGAAGTACGGCGAAGTCAATAACACTCTGTCCCGTGCTGCTGTGATGGCTGACAGGTAGAGCTTGTGGATCGCGTTGCGATTCTCATCCGGCCCCGAGGCGACCACCTGTACAGTATGTGCCGCCACAGGTCGTAACCGGGTCGCCGGGAAGTATGCGCGTCCGTCGAGTTGCTCACCAGTGGTGTAGTACCAGCCCTCGCAAAAGATCATCTGCAGGCCGCGCACAGCAAGGCCTTCGAGCCGCAGGTGAGTATCGCGCCACGCCCGTTCGCCGGAAAACTGCGCAGTCTGGATATCGGCCACATTCACGCCTCCGGTAAAGCCCACGCGACCATCGATGGTGACGATCTTGCGGTGCGTGCGGAAATTGGCGAGGCTGGGCCGCAGTCGGCGCAGGCTGATCGGGTTGAAGTGCTCGACCCTGCCACCGGCTGCGCGCAGTGGCTTCCAGAAGCGAGCATTTGCCTGCGCCGACCCGATCCCATCGACCAGCACGCGAACCTCCACCCCTGCCGCAGCTCGTTCGGCGAGCCGGTCGCGCAGCCGAGTGCCGATCCGGTCGGGCTTCCAGATGTAATACTCGAGGTGTACGTGATGACACGCCTGGGCGATCGCCTGCTCGAGCGCGGCATAAGTCTCGCGTCCACTGAAGTAGATATCGACGTCGGCGGTGCGGGCCCGCGCCGGCAATCCGGCGGCGGCCTCGGACTGGGCGATCAGGTGGCGCGCCTTTGGCGCCTGAGCTTCGGCGTCGTCGGGTTGCGCTCCCGCGCGCTTTGCCGCCTCTTGCGCCTCGCTGTGGCGCAGTTTTTTGCGATCGAAGCGGCGCGGACCGAAGACAAAATACACCGCGATGCCAATGATCGGCAGCAAGCTGAGCGCCAGGATCCACGCCAGCGTACTGCCCGGAGATCGGCGTTCGAACAGAATCCATACAGACAACCCGATAACCCATAAGGTCTCGGCAAGTGAAAGCCAATGCCACCACGAGTCGAACATCGCGGCGCGAGCATAGCCGATCTTGCGGCAGGTGGAATCGCAGCGTCTGTCTCGCTGACTCGCCGAGCATGAATTGGCCTGTAATGGGGTGTAATGGCGCTCTATACAGAGGGTGCTAGGCTGATGGCAGCTTGTTATCGTTGGATGCCAAACGCCCCGGCCCGGCAAACCCAGAGCAGGGTGAGAACTGGATTGTGTGTGCGTACTGAACGAGGAGTGAGATAATGAGTGAGGTGCAAACCAGGCCGATAGGGATCATTGCCGCCCAGGTTGCATGGCTGATTGTCATGGTTTTCGGTGCATGTGTCAGGTGGGCACCGCCACCGCCGTCGCGAAACATCGACTTCAGGCAAACCGTTCAGCTGATCAAAGGCAACAACGGCTTACGTGTCCTCATCGTGCCCGATCGCGAAGCCGATATGATCGGCGTCGATGTCCGTTATGAGGTGGGCTCGGCCGCCGACCCGCCCGGCAAAGAAGGACTTGCCCATTTGGTCGAGCACCTCATGTTCCAGCTCAAACCATGGGGCGAAAATCAGCCCACTGTGTCAAACGCTCTCATCTCATTACCGAACAGCAGTTGCGCCGGGCCAGGGTCGAACTATTGCACCCCGAAAACCGGATGACCGTCTTCGTCAAAGCAGGCCCGGATGCAAACGAGTCCTATGATCGGGCCGAGCTCAGTGCTGTGGTTCAAGTCTTTGACCACGCTCCGAGCTGGAAAATCCCGGTCGATCTCGATGAGGCCGACCGGGATCTGAAACTCCCCCCGCATCGATCCAGGCTCCGCAACGCCAAAACCATCCAGCTCGAAAATGGCATGAAAGTCATTCTTCTGCCGTCTTCATCGTTTCCCCTGGCAATCACTCGGCTCCTCGTCCACAGCGGTCGCATCGACGAGCCCGGCGACAAGGCAGGTCTCGCCCGGTTGGCCACGGCTTTTCTCAGCAGTGGCGGTGCCAAGGTCCGCCTCGATTCGGCTTCGAGTTTTTCTTTTTCCCACGTCGGTGCGAGCTTTTTTACTGACGTCGACATGCATGCCATCACAGCCTCGGCGGAGGGACAGTCGCGCTTTGTCGATATCATGATTCACAATCTCGAGAAGACTGTACGCGGCAGATACAGCGCCATGCTACTCGCCCGTTTTCACGAAACCGTGCAGAAAGAGCTCGATGATCCCGACATCGAGCGAACCTGGCGCAACGAAGTGAGGGCGCGCCAAGCGGTATATGGCGCCGATCACCCCTATGCACGGCAGCCGAGCATAACGGTTCGAAGTCTGCGCCGGGTCGATGTCGACGCTCTGTCCGACTTTCATAAACGCCATTTCCGTCCCAATAACTCCACGCTCATCATCACCGGCCAATTCGACCCCACCCTGGTCGAGAAACACGTTCGCTTCAGCTTCGAAGACTGGAAAAAACGCGACAAGCCGCCCACGAGCCCCATTGCTCCAACGTCGCGAAAGCCCGGAGCGGTCTATTTCGGCCTGGCCTACGACAAGCGCCAGGTACAGAATCAGATTCTCGCAGTCTTTGCCACTCCGCCCGGCATCGACGAAAACTATCCAGTGCGTCTTGTCGCCACCAAGATCCTCGAGTTTCGCATGGCGGCCATCCGCGAACGCCTGGCCGCGTCCTACGGCATCCACGTATCCCATCAACCCAGCGTGGGGCCGGGCACGCTCGCGATCTATGGCGCTGTGGACAGCGAACGAAAGGGCCAGGTACTGGCGAGAATCCTCAATGAGCTGACTCGCCTGGCCGCAGGTGGCGATATCCAGCACGAGTTCATCATTGCTCGCCGCCGGGTGGCCAGAAGCTTGCTGGTTGAGACCACCAGCACGCGAGAGGTAGCCAGACAATTGCAATTCTTGGTCAAGCACGATCTACCGCTGGATTTCTGGGACCGGGTACTGCAGCGCGTGGGCCCGGCTCCGACCCGACGACGTCAAACGCCTGTTTGCCGACGAACTGGCCAGAGAGCGGGCGACCATTCTGTGGATGGGCAAGCGGGCCGATGTCGAACGAGCCTACCGCGACGCCGGCATCACCGAGTTTGAATGGCTCGAATCAGCGCCTGACCGGTAAGACGGCGTTGTTCGGCTGCAGATCGTCATCGAGGCGTCATCGTTGGGTCACGGTTGCCGGTCCCTGATCCGGCCGTTCGAACAGGGTCAGCGAGCCCGCCGGCAAGTCATCGGTGAGCTCGAGCTGATTGACCACGACAAAAACCTGGCACGAGGTTACCCGAGCAGACCGAACCACAGCCCCGAGCCACTGGCGAAGCTCGTCCATCTCGAGCGCTACCCGGGGGGCGTCGATACACACCGACCGGTCCGGGCGCAGTGCGAGATATGCCAGTGAGTAGAGCTGAATGAGTAGCTGCTCTCGACTCGACAGAGACTCGATCTCATACGCCACCTTGCCTTTTATCGGATGGTCGAATACCGCTTCGAAGCACATCGACCTGCCCTCCTGGTCGTTTACCAATTGCAGTCGCACGAACCGCTCGAGCAAAGCTGCGAGGGCTCGATCGAGTTCGGCCACCCGGTCCGGTCTGGTCCGGGCCTCGTAGCGATACCAGGAACCGAGATTGTCCCCTGTTATGTGGAGCTGTTCTATCTCTTCGTGGCTGTGATTGACCATATCCTCTCTGCCCGGCAAGATGATCCATGGATTGACTTCCCACCACTGGCAAAATCTCAGCAACCCCCCGTGCCTGGACACATTCAGGGCGTCACGCATCACCGAGCCGTTTCCTTCCGAAGTATACACCTTGGTAAACGAGCGACTCTCGTCGCGCAATCGGCCAATACCATCTTCGAACACAAACAACTGTTCTCCGTCGTGGACGAGCTCCTCCTTGACCAGCTTGCTGTCGAGCTCATCGCTGCCGTGTTCGATCTGCAGGCGGTAGGCATACCGATCCTCCGAAGTGGCGATTTCGACCTCGAATGTCTGTACAGGGCGCTGTTGCCACGCCGTACACTTGTCCATGGGCAAGGCATCTCGTACAGGCGTATACTTGGAGCCGCCTGTAATGAATTGCCCGAGCCGTTCCAACACCTCGAGCAGCGTTGTCCGCCCGGTGCCACGATGACCGGCAAGTATGTTGAGCTTGCCGGGACTGTACTCAAAGTCGATCAGACAGCCGTAATTATCCACGTAAATTCGTGTGAGCATGAAATTCCTCTGCAGTTTCACTCCGGCGACGGCTGCCCGGTGATAAACTCTACCACCGCGCCGACAATTTCCTCTTCGACCCCGGGCCCGAGCGAATTGGTCTCTTCATAGGGATCGCCTTCGGCCCGATCAAAATAGGGATTGCCCGGGTCGAGAACGTGGTCGTACGAGGGCGGGATCCGATGGGACCGTTCACGTACACTACCTCGCCGCCCAGGCCATCCACAGCAGGCAGTCCGCACACAGGATTGGCCGGGGCGCCGTTTTCGACAATGTCGCGGATCCAGTAAATGTAGTCGGCTGTGATGAGATTGTTTTTGCTCCAGAAATATTCCGGATGAGCCGACCAGTGAACCAGCGTGACCCTGTGGTTGTCGTTGTTCACGTCGGTCCACTCGGTTTCGTAGCGCGACAGATCAGGCGTGATACTGGCTCGCCCTGCGCCCACCCGCAACAGACCAGCAGAGGTGCGACATGCCGCGTTGCCCGGACATACGAGTTCGGGAAACGGCTCGATAATACCACTCGAAATCTCATTTCCCCCATCTCCACCGGTCTGATCAGCGTCGGTCCCGCCACCACAGGCCAGGGCGCAGAGCACCGCGGAGGCCAGAACAAGCCCAGTGGTGCGAAAAAAATCGGCGCAAGCCGCAGCTGACCCCCATTCGCGACGGATTGACATGTCGCGAGACTACCAGCCCGCCTCGCCTTGTCCAACAACCCGAGCCGTTACCCGAGCTCCTGCCGCCCGGGATCGTCAGCCCATTTTCTCGGCGACTCTGTCGATCGCCCTGGCCAGCTCGAAGTCATTCGAGCTGATCCCTCCCACGTCGTGGGTGGTGAGATCGATGGTCACTCGATTGTAGACATTGAACCACTCCGGGTGGTGGTTGTGGACCTCGGCCAACAACGCGACCTGGGCCATGAATCCAAAGGCCTGGACAAAGCTGGCGAAGCGGAGTTCTCGGTGGAGCTTGCCATCGACCGGGGTCCAGCTGTCCAGTTCCTTCAGTAATGCTTCGATTTCCAATGTTTCTAACTTGCGTAGCTCTGCCATGTTGTCCTCTGCAATGTCGGCTACCATATCCCATTCCGTGCCGACCCGGGCAAAACGCGTTACGCTTGCGATATGAATGCTCCTCGTGCTGCCTCGCTTGTGTGCATCGCGCTCTGCGCCGCATGGGCTGGCTGTGACACCCGACCGGTAGCCACATCTGATGCAGTCAATACCGCATCTGGTGCAGTCAATACTGCGTCCGGTGCAGCGAATATCGCATCTGGTGCGGCGAGCACTGCAGCTGCAACGGCAAAAATGGCCGTACCGGCAGAAACCACTGTGCCGTCGGAGGCCGGCGCTCTCGCTGTCCCGGCCGATGTGTCCGGGGCTCGAATGCTGGCCAGCGCGCGCGACAAGGCGCATGGCATCCTGGTAGCGTACTGCGGCGAGTGTCACCAGAGCAGCTCGCCCGGGGCCAAAGACGGTGCCCTGGCCGTGTTCGACCTCGACCATGGCGAGTGGTATCGAGGATTCACCGAAGAGCGGCTACAATCGGCCAGGGGACGCATCGACGGCCAGGCATCACCGCCACACAAGCTCGCCTTTGCCCGATTTGTCGAGCTCGAGGCCGGCCACCGGGCCGACCGTACCGAGCCATCAGCGGGTAACCGTCCCCTACCCGTGCAATGAGATCGTACCGCCCCACCGACCGGCGAGCCGTGGTATGCCAAAAACCGTTGTGGGAGTCATCTCCGATACGCACAGTCTGATGCGCGAGCAGGCGCTGCACGCCCTGGCCGGCTCTCATCGCATCTTGCATGCCGGCGATATCGGCAGCCCGGATATTCTCGATTCCCTCGCCCAACTCGCCCCGGTCACCGCAGTACGGGGCAATATCGACCGCACCGAGTGGGCTCGCCAGCTTCCCGTCACCACAGCCATCGAGATCGGTGGACTATGGCTGTACATGCTTCACAACCTGGACGAGCTCGACCTCGATCCGGCCGATCACTTTGCCGCGGTGATCGCCGGCCATTCTCACCAACCGCGCATAGAGGAGAGAGACGGGGTGCTCTATTTTAATCCGGGCAGTGCCGGGCCACGTCGGTTCAAGCTACCGGTCAGCGTCGGGCGCCTAACCATCGCTGGCAACCGGATATCGGGTGAACTCATCGAGCTCTCTGTCTGATATGGTCCCCCTCGACCATGGACAGACGAGCATTTTTGAAAACCGGCTTGCATGCGGGATCGATCGCTGCGTTGACCGCCTGTACGGGCCGTGCTGGGCCCAGTTCGGTACCTCCCTCGACCGGCCAGTCGGTTGAATTTTCAGACCCGCGCCTGCGCGAGCTGGCCGACGTGGCTCTCGGCGCAGCGCGCGATGCCGGAGCCAGCTACGCCGATATCCGCATCTCCGATCACCGCCGGCAGACCATCTTCACCCGTGAAAAGCGCGTGGCGAACATTGAAGACTCCGAAGACCGCGGCTTTGGCGTGCGAGTCATCGCCAATGGCACGTGGGGCTTTGCCGCGTCGTCGCGCGTCGAAAAAGACGAGATCGCGCGCGTGGCCGGGCGGGCGGTGGCACTGGCCAGGGCCAACTCCAAGCTGCAAAAAGCACCGATAAAGCTCGCCCCGACCCGGTCTCACGTGGCGGTGTGGAACACGCCGATCGAGCGCGACCCGTTCGATGTGCCACTCGACCAAAAAGTCGACACCCTGTTATCCATCAACGCCGAGGCGCTCAAGGTGTCCGGGGTTTCATTCTGCCAGTCGTCCATGGGCTTTGTGCGCGAGCACAAGTTTTTTGCCTCGACCGAGGGTTCGTACATCGAGCAGACCTTGCACCGCTGCCATCCGCGGTTTCAGGTCACCGCGGTGGACCGCAAACGGGGCAGTTTTCAAACCCGCAACTCGTACAGTGATCCCCAGGGCATGGGCTACGAATACGTCGACACCTATCCCTGGCTCGACGACGTGCGCCAGGCCGGCCAGGACGCAGTTGCCAAGCATACCGCCAAATCGGTCGAGCCGGGCAAATACGACCTGGTGCTCCATCCCAGCCATTTGTGGCTCACCATTCACGAGTCGATCGGCCATCCCACCGAGCTCGACCGGGCCCTGGGCATGGAGGCCAATTATGCCGGAACTAGTTTTCTCACCACCGACAAGCTCGGCACCTTTCAGCTCGGCAGCGAAATCGTCAATTTCGTGGGCGAAAAGACTCATATCGGCTCATTGGCCACGTGCGGATACGACGACGATGGGGTCGAGACGCGCGCGTGGGATATGGTCAAAAACGGCATCTTTGTCGACTATCAGACCACGCGCGAGCAGGCCCATCTGATCGGCCGGGCCGAATCGCACGGCACGTCGTATGCGCAGAACTGGAAAGACGTGGCGTTTCAGCGCATGCCCAACATCAATCTACTGCCCGGCAACCAGCCCTTATCGCTCGATGGACTCATCGCCGGAACGGATCGAGGCATTCTGATCAAGGGCCGCGGCAGCTACAGCATCGACCACCAGCGCTACAACTTCCAGTTTGGCGGTCAGGCGTTTTACGAGGTCAGCGGGGGCAAGATCACCGGGATGCTGAGAGACGTGGCCTATCAGGCCCGCACACCTGATTTCTGGCGCTCCTGCGACGCTATCTGCAGCCGTGAGGAGTACTACGTCGGCGGCTCGTTCTACGACGGCAAGGGCGAGCCGGGCCAGGCGAACGCGGTCAGCCACGGCTGCTGTCCGGCCCGTTTCCGCCGGGTAAACGTCATCAACACCAAGCGCTCCATCTAGTCGGAAAGGCCTTGCAGTGCACACCCGCGAACAAGCCAAAGCCATCATCGATCGGGTTTTGTCCCTGTCCAAAGCCGATGAAATTTCCATCCGCCTGTCGGGCGGCACGACCAGCCATTTGCGCTTTGCCCGCAATGCGACCTCGACCAGCGGCAGTTACCAGGGGCCCTCGCTGAACATTGCGAGCTCGTTTGGCAAGCGAACGGGTTCGGTCAAGGTCAATCAGTTTGACACGGACAGTTTGAAACGGGCTTTGCGCCGGTCCGAAGAACTGGCCAGCCTGGCGCCCGAGGATCCCGAGCATATGCCGGCGCTCAACAGGCAGAACTATCCCGCAGTGGCCGGTTTCTCGCAAAAGACCGCAGATCACGGGGCCGAAAAACTGGCTGATTGGGTGAATACCTGCATCGGCCAAGCCGAGAGTGCCGGAGTCAAGGCGGCCGGATACAGCCAGACCACGGCGCGATACTCATGTGTCGCCAATTCCCGGGGGCTCTTTGGCTACCACCAGTCGAGTGGTGCGTACCTGTCCGAGACCGCACGCACCGACGATGACACCGGATCGGGCTGGGCCGCGACGGCGAGTCATCGCATCGAAGATATAGACGCCCCCCTGATCTCGCGCACTGCTGTTAACAAGGCCAAATTATCGGCCAAAGCCAGACCGATCGAGCCGGGCAAGTACGTGACCATTCTCGAGCCGGCATGCGTCGCCAATCTGATCGCCATGGCGGTATGGTTCATGGGCAAACGCGCGGCTGACGAGGGGCGCAGTTATTTTTCCGCCGCTGCGGGCGGCAACCGGATCGGTGAGAAGCTATTCGACGAGCGGATCCATATTTACTCCGATCCGGCCGATCCCAACGTTCCCGGCTCTCCGTGGGGCAGTGACGGTGTGCCGCAGACCCGGCGAGACTGGATCAAGGGCGGTGTGCTCGAAAACCTGCACGTCGACCGCTACTGGGCCAAAAAAACCGGCGTCGAGCCCATTCCGCAGCCGGCGAATCTGATCTGGAAAGGCCGTCGAGGCTCGGTGGACGATCTCGTCGCATCGACCGAGCGCGGCATTTTGGTCACCAGCTTGTGGTACATCCGGCCTGTCGACCGACGCACGTTGCTGTTTACCGGAATCACTCGCGACGGTGTCTTCTGGATCGAGAACGGCAAGATCGCGCATCCAGTGCAAAATTTGCGCTGGAACGAGAGTCCGATCAACGTCCTCGGCAATCTCGACGCCATGTCGGCCTCTCAGCGCGTTGCGCCCCGGAACTGGCGCACAGCCACGGCCATGTTGCCCGCCATACGGGTCAAAGAATTCCATTTTACCAGCCGCTCTGAAGCAGTATAGAAATCAGCCCGGCTGGGTGGACCAACACTGTTGCGCAGCAACCGCACTGCCGATCCTGCCCGTACCAAACCCCACTGCAAAGGGATATAATATAACAAAATTATATAGTTAACAATTTCGGCCAGATCGTTACGACCCGATATTGTCGCTCCCGCCCGCGCTGTCTCGGGCGCGACGGGGGTGCTCGGCACCTGATTCAACCGACCTTTGATTCAGTACTCAGTCGAGGGTGACGTGGTTCGCGGCAACAGCGGGATCGCGTTCGCGGCCGCCGATCTCGAAGTGAGCACGGTGCCGAGATAACAGGCGGGTGTGCTCGATCCAGCGATTGACGCCGCGCCGCTTGTACACCGCGAGTCGAAGGTCGGCGACCTCGGTATTGGCGCAGTACGAGAGCTCGCCGTCGGGATCGACGTAGGTCGCCACCACCATGTCCGCGGGGCGACAGCTGAACTCGCCTTCGATGCGGGTGCGCAGGCCGCTGCCAGAAAACCAAAAACGGCTACCCCGGTAGCGAGCGCGAGTCACCAGGGTGTGGCGAAAATCGTTAAAGCGATATATCTTGCCGTCCAGGTACAGGGCAAAGATGGTCAGCTGGGGCGATAAGTGGCCAGCCCGCTTTAGCTGCACCGAGAGGATCTCAAACGCCGGACGGTCTGTGGGCCGATCGCCGGAAACGGCATCAAATCCATTGCAATGACCCCAGGCCCAGGAGTGAGCGTGCTTTTGGCCCCACAGATGGGTCTGGCCCCCGCTTTCGCCGTCGAGTTCGACCGTGCGTCCATCGCACGTTATGGTACCGCTGAGCGCGACATTCAGATTGGGCGACAAGACCGTGGTCTCGCCCAGTCCGTCCCTGCGGTACATGACGGCCGGCAAGTGATGATGCGTCCGATCGGCCGGGGTCCAGCTCAGATCCCAGCTGGCCTCGTGACCGCCACCGCGCAGACTGCCGCGCGCACTCTGGTTGTCGAACTCGCTGCCGTCGAGCGCAATGGCAAATGGATCGGTCTGGTCGCGCAACGACGAAATGGGCAGCTTGCGGTTGATGGCCACGTTGCGCCCGGGATCGCGGGCATCGAACGAGGCAAACCACAGCTGGGCGTACGGTTCGCCCCGACCGGGCAGGGGCGATTCGAGTGTGTAGCGGATCCAATACCCGGTCTGGCTGGCACTGTGATTGGTCGTGATATACCAGACTTCGTAATGGCCCATCTGTCCGCGATAGCGGCAGTGATTGTCTCGCTCGCTCATGATCGCTCCGGTTTGCCGAGTACGGCCACGGCCCCCCGGGCAGCGGCACGGCGGGGCAAAAAACGCATCAGGAAACACATGATCGCGTTCATGATACCAGTGACAACGTTGCGCCGCCTCCTCAGCATAGCCTTGAGGCCGACAAGTGCCACCCGATGGGCATCCATCATCGATGCGTTGGCCAGTGCGCCGAGCTTTTGGCCGGACACGTCGATAAATTCGGTGCGCGTGCCGCCCGGACATACCGAGGTGACCGATACATTGGTGTCGGCCAGCTCGTGGGCCAGGGCTTCGGAAAAATCGCGAACATACGATTTGCTGGCCGCGTAACAGGCAAAGTAGGGCACCGGTTGATAGGCCCCGATGGACGACACATTGAGAATGTGACAGCGCCTGTCCAGCGCCAGCATGGCGGGCAAAAACCGATGGGTCAGCTCGACGAGGGCAGTGATGTTGAGCTGGACCATCCGCGCCTGTCGTTCCCATTCGATGTCGGAAAATGCCCGGTAGATGCCGAAACCGGCATTGTTGATCAAAATGTCGATGATTTCTCCGGCCCGGACGACATCGTCGTAGAGCCGGGAGGCGCCGTCCCGTTCACTGAGGTCACACGCGACCCAGCGCACGTCGACATTAAAATCACGGCGCAGCGCCAGAGCCAGCTCCTCGAGCCGGCCCTCGCGCCGGGCCGTGATGGTTACTGCACATCCCCATCCGGCCAGTATTTTGGCCATTTCAGCACCAATTCCACTTGATGCGCCAGTAACCAGTGCGCGGTGGTTGGACAAATTCGGCATACCACGAACGTAGTGCGCCGCGGAACAAAAGAAAAGAGTGATTGGCGTCGGTCTCGCACGACGCGGTCGAGTCTTTTGAACGGCCGCCGAGACCGGCACGGAGCATCAGATGAGCAATCCGCGTCGCGATGAGTTCGGGCGGCCCCTAGTGGGTCACTAGGGCTTTTCCTGGATTTGATGGTGCAAACGCTGCCGGGCAGGAGGATGATGCTCCAGGTATTTGCGAATGGCAAAGAGGCCGGCCAGCGCAGCAACTCCGACGATCAGTTCGTATACGTTGCCGGTTTTGATCAACATCTTGCGCGCAATCACAAAGAACATGACCTCGACCAGGCTCTCCGGGGTACGTCGAACCAGCATGATGGCTAGCTCGATGCCCACGACGAGAAGCAGTATATCCGACAGCAGTTCTTCAAAGCCGGCGTGTAGACCCATTTCGTGCAGTATGGTGTCGAAATGGCTGATCTCACCGATGACGTAGGCCGCGCCGAGAAATACGAAGATCACGGTCAGGGCGGCTACGGCAACCTCGAACCAATGCAGGGCCACCGAGAACTTGTGCAGGATGTTCTTCTGCCAGTAGAGCCAGTTGTGCGATCGTTTGACTTTATGGAGTTTTACCGACGGCATGGCCTTCCCGTCCTTGTCCCCTTTTGCCTTTTTATCCGCCTTTAGCTTGCCGCGGCTGATCTCCTGCCAGGTTGTCGTTTTCATCGCGATGAACCTTTTTCCGTAATGAACCTTTTGCTTGTTTCGGACATTGCGGTGCTATTACGCCGCAACCATGCCGTGGTGGTGAGCGTGCCGGTGATAGGTGCTGACAGACGGTGCCTCGGCGGGCGATTCGCTGACCTTGATGGTTCCGCACGTCGGGCAAGCATCGTCCTCGAGGTACTCGACCGCGGGCGCCTCGGTGCCGTAGACCTCGCGAACCAGGTCGGTCAGCGAAACCAATCCAACCACTTCGGAGCGGTCCACTACCGGGAGATGATGAATGCGCGCCTTGACCATAGCTCGCATGGCGTCGACCACGCTCTCGGAAAGCCTTCCGATCATCACGCTCCCGCTCATCACCTCTTCCACTGTGGTATCATCGATCTCAAATCCATCAGCGATGGCGCCTTTGATGTCGCGCTCGGTGAAGATGCCGCAGATACTGTGCTCGTCCTCAACCAGAAAAGAACCAACTCCATACTCGATAAAATAGGCGCAGGCCTCGCGGAGGGTGGTCTCGTTTGAAACAGTCAAAAGGGAACCGGTGTTATTCGCCAGTAGTTGCTCAAGAGTGCTCATGCCGAGGTGTAGTGCAACGGGTGTGCCCATGTAGGTATTGGGACAAGAACCCATAAAATTCAGATGGGTTACGCGATCTACCCAGTCCAGATCAGGCGATGGCGACCGATTCGAGTAGCACTGAGGCAACGATTTTTCAGGGCCAGCGATGGATCGATGCTACGGACGGATGGCAGGCTGACGAATGGGAGACGAGCCAGGAGGCGGGGGGATCGAGCGCGAGCGGTCGGGCTGCGCTAGACCAGTAATCGATAATGAGGTAACGAGGTAATAAGAGCCGGTCCAAAAACTCTCCGCGTCGCCAGAGCGCCGATCCATCACCGCCAGCGGGCTTGCTCGTCGGTCAAATACACCCAGTATTCTCCACTCCTCGTGCACCCACTGGCGGCGCGCCTCGTCGCTCTGGCTCGGTCCGAGGTTTTTGGACCGGCTCTAAGTACCGCGACTCGTAAGTAAGTGCCCAGTAGGGTCGGTCCAGCGCGTCGAGGGCAAGGCGCGAAGAGGGAGCATAGTGGGCCTACGTG
>JAKSDA010000110.1 GCA_022360315.1 Pseudomonadota bacterium | reverse complement strand
CTAAGGTCGACTTGAGCACTTTTCGACCGGACAAGTGAGTGAGAGGGAGCGTGAGCGGCGCGGGGGAGCGCGAGCGTGGGGCGAGCGGCGAGCGTGAGCACGAGTCTGGGTCACGGGGCGGCTTGCGGCGTGCACGGTATGACAATGGGCTCGGCTCGGGAAACCCTGGCAATCTCGAGGCTGCCGAGACTGCCGGGTACATCGTCGAGGTACCGCATCAGTTGCGCAGGCGATTGGACCACTTAATCAGCGCACTTGTGAAACTGGTCTACTGAGTAAGAGGTGCATCGAGGCCGAGAACCAAGCTCGGCCTCGATGCACCTCTTGCAAACTCCAAGCAGCAAATGCAGAGCATTCCCCCCTCGCTCACCGCTCACCCCCGCGCCCACTCACAGCTGTGGCGTCAAACTCGTCGCCTTTGGTGCGGAGGCTCCCTGTCGGATAGGGCTACAGAAAGGAAGCCCAAAAGGTTGACCGGCACGAGCATCTCGATCGAGATGGAAGTGCGAAACCACGAGGAGATGACCGTGCCGGTGCCAATGATTGCCCAAGAGCTGGCCCCCTTGCTAGCCTCATTTGCCACCTGTTTCACAGCGCCAACCTTCGAGAGCTTCCGCTGGCTGCTCTCGGGTTGGATACTTTGCATCGGTCGGCACACAGTGACCGGAGTTGTGCGGGCTGCAGGCGCCGTTGGCGTCAAACACCACAGCAGCTTTCATCGGTTCTTCCGTCTGGCTCGCTGGTCCGTGGATAACGTGGGCCTGTGCCTGCTCAAGCTCGTGATGAAGGCATCGCCCAAAGGAGAACCCATTCTCATCGCTGTAGATGACACACTCGGCCGCCATTGGGGCAGGAAAATTCACGGCGCTTCGATGCACCGCGATCCGTTGCTCTCCACCAGAGCGAAAACCGTCCATCGATGGGGGCATGTATGGGTGATCGTTGCCGTGGTCCTGCGAGTTCCCAGCTGGGATAAGAGTTTTGCATTGCCCGTGTTGTGTCGCCTCTACCGCGCGGAAAAAGTCTGCCAGAAACGAGGTGAGCCTTTTTTCAAGAAGCCCGAACTCGCAAAGCAACTGATCGAGGTGTTGGCCAAAGCTCTCCCTCGACATGTCATTTATGTCCTGGGCGACAACGGGTATACCAACGGGTCGGTTATCAAGAATCTACCCGATAACGCCCATTATTTGGGTCGTGGGCGCATAGACGCAGCCCTGTACGCGGCGCCAAAGAAACCGTCCGGTCGAGGAAGGCCCCGGATCAGAGGAAAACGCGTCGCTTCGCCCAAGCAGCGCGCCGATGAAAACGTCGGCTGGAGCTCGCTCACCGTCAATGCCTACGGCCGCGAGCACACTATCGAAGTGAAGGTGTTCGATGCCATCTGGTACCGGGTATCCCGGGGCCGTATGATGCGGTTTGTTCTCGTCCGGGGATGGCCGGGACGAGAGCAAGATGATGTAATTTGCTGTACCGACCTTTCGCTCGACGCACGGACCATTGTCGAGCGATTTTGCCGCCGCTGGTCCATAGAAGTCACGTTCCATGAAACCAAGGACAAACTCGGCTTTGAGCAGCCGCAGAACCGCACTGAGCGCGCAGTCGAGCGTACGGCGCCGATGGCACTGTGGGCATTCACTCTCACCGTTGTCTGGTACCTGACCCTCGATAAGCGACTCAAGTCAGCCCAGCTTCCTCAGTATCCCTGGTATGAGAAGACCGAGCCGGCCTTCAGCGACATGCTCGCTGCGCTCAGGCGCGAAACCTGGCGCCAAAACGTTTTGGATCCGCTGCCCTTAACCCCGAAGAGCAGAAAATGCGTCGAGACTCTGCTCCATGAGGTAGCGTACGCCGCATAGAAACCGCCAAGCCGGTCTCTTTCACAGCCTTCGCCTGCCAACTCTCTCAGCCTGCTGGTCGCAGGACTGTCGAAAAGTGCTCAAGTCGACCT
>JAKSDA010000324.1 GCA_022360315.1 Pseudomonadota bacterium | reverse complement strand
TTCGGGAAAAATCGTTTTCCCGAATCTGCGTGCGCCCGGGCCGAGAGCGGCGCTCAGCCGATTTCGGGCACCTGGGGCGCCCGGCGGCAGTCCGCCGGAGGGCTTTGCCCAATGATGGTAGCGGCGTTCGGGATTTTTCCCGAACGCTGCTGGTTTGTCGAACGATGGCGAGGGCGCGGCCCCCATCGGATCGGAAGCAGATTTTTACAAGATTCGGTATTCGTTTGGGTCCGACGTCTCCTATTGGTCAGCCAGATCTCCATGGCCTCGAGCATGATCGAGCTCACTCTCGCCACCATGGTTTCATTCCAGCTGAGGGGCAGGCTCTACGACGGCAATGGAGCAGTGCCGACGTGCTCGTCAAGCCCGAGCCGGGCGATTTCATCGGCAAGGGCGACGCCGTGCTTCATGCGGCCCACTTCCTCAGGCCAGAGCGCGCGCAATCACCTCGTCCTGCAGGCCAACCCCGACGGGCGCAAGCACGCCGAGGGCGGGGAATCGACGACGTGGTCGTGCGATAGTGGCCTGCCCGGCCACGTGAACTTGGGTTAACTGGCAGAATTGAAGAATCCTCCCAAATGCCTCGAGAAAGGCCCGCCGCCGACCCTGGTTTTCAAAGCTGAGCACGGTAGCAGACGAGCGTATCACGGCAGCTGGGACGGGCGCCCCGGACCACGATTACCTGGTCTGCAGATCCTCTGCGTAGTCTTTGAGAGCCACTGTCTCCGCTGCCATTCCGTCGCGGAGAGCATGACCGTAGAAGAGCGCAGAAACGCCGGCGAGGGCCCCGTCGAGCAAAAGCTCCTGCTCGAAGAGAACGCGGCCGTCGTCTTTTACCGTCAGCCAGCGACAGCGTTGCCCGTATACGAACTTTGCGTTCCAGCCTGCATCCTTCCAGCAAAAACGCTGTTCGGGGTCGACCGCGAGCACGGTGTGCTCCGCGCGCATGGTCTTCTTGCCCATCACCACGTCCACGAAAACTTGTGCGCCTGGAAACGCTTCGCCTTCGGCCCAGACAACCCACGGATTCCAGTCTTGGTACCCGTTCAGGTCGACCAGCAGGTTCCATATGGTAGCGACGTCTGCGTCGATCACGGCCGACTGGCGAAAGACGACCGAATGCGGACCAGGGGGCCGTGGCTCGTCGACGGTCGCGGTCAACGCCGAATCGGCGCCCTCGACATCCACCGGGTCCGCCGATTCGAATTCCGCCGCGCAGCCCGTGAGCAGCGGTAAGAACCAGCCTAAAAGAAAGCAGAGATTGCGCATGGCTCGATGTACCTTGTGTGACGAATGGATGAGTATCTGTTCTTGAGGGTTGGTCAGCTAAGAGCCGGTCCAAAACTCTCCGCGTCGCCAGAGCGGCGATCCATCACCGCCAGCGGGCTTGCTCATCGGTCAACCCAGTATTATCCACTCCTCGCCCACCCACTGGCGGCGCGCCTGGTCGCTCTGGCTCGGTCCGAGGTTTTTGGACCGGCTCTTAAGGTGGGTTGGCTCGAACGCCGCACGCGCCGTTCTTCGCATGTGTTTTGAGCTTGCTGCGGAGATAACAATCTCTTACCAGAGATAACAGTCGTCATCAATGGGACGCTGGACGGAGAATCGCGATGAGTTGGTTGTGGAGCCAGTTCACCCGAACGAGGTCGATTGACCGCGAGCAGAGAGCTGCGCGGGCGCGTGGGTCAGGGGGCTAGCCCGGATTATTCATGAGGTTATAAAACACCCGCCTTATCAAGCTGTAGGGAGAACAAGTGACCTGCATTCAATGCAGCTTCTGGCCACTCCCTGAGTATGATCGTGTGAGATGGCGTTGCCAACTCGGCTGAGCGGGTTGGAACGCGGGATTTTGGGCGCACGTGGGCATTTAGCAATACTCCTATATACTGTCATCATGATATGGGCCTAATTCTTACCACAGAATCTTTTTGGTCAGATCGCACCTAAGAGCCGGTCCAAAAACTCTCCGCGTCGCCAGAGCGGCGATCCATCACCGCCAGCGAGCTTGCTCGTCGGTCAAATACACCCAAGTATTCTCCACTCCTCGCCCACCCACTGGCGGCACGCCTCGTCGCTCTGGCTCGGTCCGAGGTTTTTGGACCGGCTCTTAGAAGGATATGACAAATGCGTATAAATTTAGGATCTCGATCGGAGTGAGTTGAATAAGAAGAGTCCGCTGGCGATGGCACCAAGAACAATCGACATCGAGGCCGAGGTGGTTTTTTTGCTTAAACGAAGAAAGCGTACATAGCAGAACTACTCGCTATCAGCGCGAACCTTTCCGCCCGAGCAATGATCCGGGCTAGAGGTGTTTATTGCGTTTGAGAATACGTTCGAATGCGACGCCCGCAGCACGGGTCACCACGGCGAGATGTTGCTGAAATACCCGTTTGAAATTGCCATCACTGTATAGAACGCCGACGACGCGACCGCGGATGGCAACCGGCAGGCCGAGCATATCAGCCGCCTCGGCCCCGAAGGTTTGCTCGATGAACGATTGTGATACAGGATCGCCGAGCGGTCCGCGGAAGGGCAGCCTGGTACTGACGATATCCTGGAACGTCGAGGGTTTGTCCAGGGTTAGAGTGACGCGCTCATCCGCCTCCCGGGCAGTGCCGTCGACGCGCAATTTCCAGATCGAGAGTTTGTCTCCTTGCACGGCAAAGAAGGCGACGCGGCTGTGTGATTCGGCCAGGTGAGCGGTCAGAATTTCGACCACCTGGTCGCGGGTATCAGCCTGGTCGAGATCGCGCAGAATCCCGACCAGCTGGAACGAGGAATCCTCTAGATCGCGCATATCGGCGTGATTGATGGGCTCCTCCACACTCCTGGCCCGCATTCGAGCCGAGTCGCCATGGCCCTCCGCTGACCCGGGCCGGGGCGCGGCGTGGTCGGCCGACTCAATTTCGATTTCGGTTTCGGCCTCGGCTGGGACCGAGACCGACGCTGTCCCCTCACGTGCGCTGGCAGGGTCGACACCGATGGCCGATACATCGCGCTGTGGGGAGGAATGGGCGGCGGAATCGTAGGGCTCGAAGCTGTCTGGCGCGCCATCGGAAAGCGCGGTTGGTGCGATTGCTCCGCCATCCTGTTGGCTCGACTCACCTGCCGGCGAATCGGAGCCGGTACGAACCTCGATCCCAATGGGGTCTTCGTCGGTGAGATGATCAGTGAAGATCGGGATATGGGACGGGCCCGAGTCGGCCTCGTCTGCTTCGGTCACCGCACCGAGAAATGGTGGTGGTATGGTGCTGCCAGGCGGGCCCCATTCGTCGTCCTCGTTGTGATTTGTATCGCGGCTGGTGGGCTCGAACTGGTTGGTTTCCTCGTCGAGGAATTCGGATCCCGAGGCGGGATCGTCGAGAATTGGCAGGGGAATCGCCTGGGACGAATCGCCCCGGGCACGGGCTCTGGCGTGCGCTTCTGCTGCGGCCTCGGCAGCGCTGGCGATCGAGTCGGCCGGATCGAGAACGAGCGACCCGGATGGGCCACGCATCTCGGTCAACGGGGTATCCATCTGCTCGGTGGGGCCAATGTCGGCTTCTAATGACACTGCGGCGCTGTCTGCCTCCTCCACGTCCCGACTCTCGAGCCCGGGCTCGAGCGCCGATTCGGACTCGGTGATAACCGGCCCACTGACCGACGAGCGCGGCAGCTCGGGATGGGTGACTTCGTCCGGGTCGTCGTCGATTGGATCGGTGTCGCGCGGCTCTCGGACATGGGTCTCTTCCTGGTCCGATGGGATGTCACGGACATCGGTGTCCTCGCTGTCCTCGTCGTCCTCGCTGTCTTCGGCGTCCTCGCTGTCGGTATGCAGCTCGAGATACGGCTCGTCCCACTCGTCGCTATCTTGCTTGCCGCTGTCGGCCAGCTGGGTGAGCAGTGATGGTGTGATGCCAAGACCCAGCTCGGTTTTTCTCGACCGCCTCCGGCTGTGGGCGTGTTTGCCCTTGGGCCGGTCGAGCAGCACCACTCCGTCGTCTCTCTTTTCATCCTCTTGCTCGCTGTCGTCGGCAGGTTCAGGAGCGGTCATGTCCGCCTGGGGAGTTTCCTCGAGCGGAGGAAGACTCGGCGGCGAGATCGAGGTGGGCGGTTCCGGCAGCGGCAGCGGCTGTTCCTCGGGCGGGCGGAGGCGACGGTGCACGAGCGGTCCCGAATCCGAGCTGCGTGCCATGGAGACGACGACAGACGGCAGTGTGTCCTCCAGAATCTGGATCGGGCCGGTCGGGACTTCGACCTCGCCGGCGCGGTCGTAGAGTTCGGGCGGCTGTACCTCGGTTCGCTCCAGCGTCCGCATGGGTCCGGTTGGGGCGGTTTCTTCGTTCAAAAACGAAATGACGCGCTGCTTGCGGCGAGAGGAAAACGTCGGACGCTGTCGCTCCTGCAACGGTTTGGGCTCGGGCTCGATGGCTACCGGGACCGGTCCGGATGAACCGGCCGAATCGTTCTCTTTCACTGCTATGTCTCCGTCCGCGGTGAGGCTGTATGGTAGCGCGGGCGGTGCCGGGTCAGGTTGTGCTTCAGCCGCTGCTCGGCCGCCCGGGCCATGCTGTTCGGCCGCCGTGGCAGTCTGTTGCCGACTTTCAGCCAACTCGCTCGGCCGGTTGAGCGGCGGTGAGGTGACCGGCGGCAACACTTGATGTCTGGACTGTTGAACCCGACCGGTGATCGATGGCTTGCGCGGAGACGAGACCGGCTCGCTGGGGCGGGCTGTGGTCTCGGGGATGTCGACCGATGGCATGGGTCCCGGCAGAGCGACCTCGTCCAGCCCGTCCTGAAGCCGTTGGCCGAGCGGGGTCAAGGTCGTGTAGTAATGGGCCAGGCACCATGCGACTTGGGCTTGCGTGGCGACCGCCCGCACGACGTATTTCCTGGTGAAGAAAGCGATTTCATCCACGGTGTGAGTGGCCGACGGATCTGCCATGGCCAGGGTCAGATTGCTCTCGCTGTCGAGTCGTACCGGAATACAGCGGAACTCGGTGGCCATGTCCGCGGGAATGAGATCGATGAGGGCGCGAGAGATACGGGTGAGCTGCTTTGGGTTCACCTGGGGCACCATCAGGCTCGTCCGGTAGAATTCGGCCAGCTTCTGGTCCTCGACAAAGCCAGCCAGCACTAGATGCTCGCCTACAGTTCCGCCCCGCCCGACCTGTGCCTGGCGTGCGAGGAGTAACTGCTCCTCAGAGATGAGTCCGGATCGTACGAGGAGGGATCCAGCGTCGTCCGCCACGCGCTCTCCTGATGGGCTAATCTAACTCGATGACGCGACGGAGTCGAGCATGTCGGTTTCCGAAGCGCCAGTCAATTTCACGGGAAGCAACCCTGTGCGGATTTATCTCGACCACAACGCTACCACGCCCATGGCCGCCGAAGTACGTTCGGCGATCGGAAATGCACTCGCGGTCGCCGGGAACCCGTCCAGCATCCATGGAGAGGGCCGGGAAGCGCGGGATCATATCGAGAGCGCGCGCCGGAACGTGGCCGCGATGCTCGGTGCGAGCCCCTACGACATTGTCTTTACCAGTGGCGGCACCGAGGCGGATTCTCTCGCAATTGTTGGACTTGCCCGGGCTGCTGTGCGGCGCGGCCGGCCGGCCCGGATCCTGACCACCGCCATCGAACACCCGGCAGTGCTCGGCCCGTGCGAGGCGCTGCGGCAGGATGGCTTCGAGCTGACGCTGGTTCGTGTCGATCCGGATGGCCGGCTCGATCTCGACGACTTCGAGGCGCGTTGCCGCGCCGGCGCTGCGCTGGCCGCACTGTCTCTGGCCAACCACGAGATCGGCACGGTTCAGGACATGCGGGCTGCTGCAGAGATGGCCGAAAAACAAGGTGTTCTGGTTCATTGTGACGCGGTCCAAGCAGGTGGCAAGAGCCGGATCAGGGCGCCGGAACTCAACCTGGCCAGTCTGGCCATCTCGGCTCATAAGTTCTACGGTCCCAAGGGGATCGGCGCCTTGTGGATCCGGGGTGGAGTGGACTTCGATCCGGCGGTACCGGCCGGGCACCAGGAACGTGGACGCCGGCCGGGAACCGAGAATGTATTGGGCATCGTCGGTATGGGAGCTGCGGCCGAGCTGGCCATCGAACGACTGGACCAAGACGCGTCGAACACGGCCGAACTCGCCCAGCGCTTCGAGGCCAGAGTTCGAGACATTGGCGATGTGCGCATTCACGGCGTCGGGGCGATCCGGATCGGCAATACGGTCAATGTTGGGTTCGATGGAGCCCTGGGCGAGGCCGTGGTGGTCGCTCTGGACATCGCGGGGTTTGCCGTCTCGACAGGAGCCGCGTGCACATCGGGATCGGTTGAACCATCGCCTGTGTTGCTCGGCATGGGGGTGAGCCGAGAGCGGGCAATCGAGGCCGTGCGCTTCAGTTTCGGCCGCGGCAACACTCGGCAAGATATTGATGCATTGCTCGAAGTATTGCCTGATATCATCTCGCGATCGCGGCAATTTCGCTAACCTCGATTCTTCTTCAAGCGATCCTTTATCGACCGGATTGCCCGGTCGCGACGACGTCACAAGGGGCCCGTGCGGTGCCGTTGTCGCGGGTTGCCACCTGACCGGCGTCGCGCATCAAGCTGGTCACGGCGTCGGCCGATGGGTCGCTGATGTTGAGTGCCTCGACAGCAGAACTGGTCTGGAATAGCCCGGGCGCGGCGTGGATACCTCCCGAGACCAGCAACTGGCCGCCGACCGCAGTCATTCGGTGTCCGTAGCGAGCCACGTGCATGGTTTTTGGCAGCTCGAGCAGCTGGCCACTGTCCAGCTCGTACCGGTAGCTGTCGGTGACCGCGCAGGCGATGCCGGTGGTGTCGTCCGGGCAGTCGAGTGGGCTGCCTCCGGTGATCACCGCATCGCCATCGGGCAACACAGCGGTCGCCATGAAGCCCGCCGCTATGGTGTCGTTGGGCGGTGTGATCGCCGTGACTGCGACGGTCGGGGCGTCTGCAGTACCGGCAATGGTGAGCCGCTCGAATACCGGTTCGGCCGGCACGTTACCCACCTCCTCCGCCATCGCGAATCCGCCCGCGATGAGGACGTCCGGTCCGGATCCGACCCGAACTGCGTTGTGAAATCCGCGCACGATCGCTACCGTTGCACCTGCCGGAGTGACGGCCTGAGAGGTCGGGACCTGTTCCGCGGCCAGGTTGCTGATCACTTCACCGACAGTGCTTTCGTCGTCGAGCTGTCCGCCCCACACCAGAACTGTGCCGTTGCCCAAATCGGTCGCCGTTGGGCCCACGCGAGTGGCCACGAGGGTCGCTGCAGTGGCCACCCGGCCCACTGGATCGTAGGCCGTGATGCCGTTGGCGAGGGTCAGTGCTTGCCCGACCAGTGTGGCGCCACCGGCGCCGACCAGCTGGGTTCCCGGGTTGGCGCTGGCCGGGTCGGTGTGGCCGGCCAACGGTACTGCGGCCGAGGCGTCGACGGTCGCCTCGACGTTCAGCACCGGCGTCTGAGTGCCGGTCCCCGGCCGATAGGACAGGACCTGGATATTCACGCCGATGGCTGTGGCGCTCGGAGCCAGACGCAGCCCGTTCTGGTTGAACACCAGGGCGGGAAGCGCCGGATCAGATGACGTGACGCCACCGATCACTGCAATGGTGGCCGAACCATCGGTATCACTGGATACCACGTAGGCCTCATGCATGGCGCGCGCCAGAAGCGGTGGGCCGTTGACTGGCACGGCGGTGAACACACCTGTGGCCGGTTGGTAGATCTCGACTGAATTGGTCGCGAACAGACCATTTTCGGCGACCAGCTCGCTACCTCCTGCCGGGCTGGCCACAGCGCCGCCGATGATGAGCACTTCGCCGCCTGGCAGGGCCGTGGCACTGTGAAATGCCCGCGGCGTGGCCAGGCTGGTATTGGCACAGTCGAACGCTTCGGTGAGCTGGGCGGGAATATCAACCGTGATCGGCTGGCCTGGCCCAGAGCCGTCCGAATTGCTCAGCTGAACCTGCTGGGCCCGCCCGATGGCCAGGGTCTGGCCAGAGCTGTCGAAGAACTCGACGATCAGATCCACTGGCTCGGAGCTGGGAACAGCGACGACCGAGCGATTCTCGGCAGTAAAATCAAAGACCTTGTCGCAGATCAGACCGCCGGTCGCGCTGGCCAGATAGGTGATTCGCACCCGGTCGGGCTGCTCGGCCGCACCTGCAAAGGACAGCGGGGTCAGCTCGGCACTGGCCAGGCGACTGGGACAGGTGCCGTCACTGGCCGGGAGCGGCGGGCTGACCACCCGGAATGAGACTGTGGGAGTCACCTCGTCCCCGCCACAGGCCATTGCCAGGAGCGCGAGGGGGACCACCGCGCTCCTCATGAGTCCGCGTCGGGTCGGCTGCTCGGGCCTTTCGAGGCTTTCGGGGGACAGCGTGAAACTGCCGCGAGAATCGGCATTTGCACCCACATCTGTGCATCTTGACTTTTCGCTTTTGGCTAGGCTATCCATGCGCGTGCTTCTCATCGACGGAAAACGGCCAATTGCTTGGCCGGGCATGCAGTCGAAACTGCGCCTCATCTTGGCAGCGGTGTCCCCGCGAATCAAGGAGACTGAACATGCGTGAGGTAGTCATCATTGCAGCAGCGCGTACTCCGGTCGGCAGTTTTTTGGGCGCGCTGGCCACGGTGCCGGCCACCGAGCTCGGCTCGATTGCCATCCGGGCCGCCATTGAGCGGGCAGGGGTTTCGCCCGATGAGATCCAGGAAGTGTTTATGGGCTGTGTACTGCCGGCCGGGCTCGGTCAGGCGCCGGCCCGGCAAGCCGCCTTGGGGGCGGGGTTGCCCCAATCGACGCCGTGTACCACGGTGAACAAGGTCTGCGGCTCCGGGCTCAAATCGGTGGTCTCGGCGTATCAGGCCATTGCCCTGGGTGACGTCGATATCGCAGTTGCCGGCGGCATGGAATCGATGTCGAATGCGCCGCATCTGTTGCCCAGGTTGCGAGGCGGAGTCAAGATGGGGTCCATTCAGGCCCTTGACTCGATGGTTCACGACGGACTCTGGGACCCCTACAACGATCAGCATATGGGCAATTGCGCCGAGCTTTGCGCGCGCGAGAAACACATCTCGCGGGCCGAGCAGGACGCGTTTGCTGCCGAGAGTTATCGCCGTGCCCACGCGGCGCAACAAGCGGGGTATTTCGGGGAAGAAATCGTTCCGGTCCGGATCGCGGGACGAAAAGGAGAGACGGTCGTGGACACCGACGAGGAGCCGGGCCGGGGCAATCTCGATCGATTGCCCACCCTGCGCACGTCGTTCGACAAGGAGGGCACGGTGACTGCCGGCAACGCATCGTCGCTCAACGACGGTGGTGCAGCAGTGGTCCTGATGGCGGCCGAGCTGGCCACAAAGCGCGGTATCACGCCGCTTGCCCGCATTGTCAGCCACGGTGTGCACGCCCAGGCGCCCGAGTGGTTCACCACCGCGCCGGCTGCCGCGATTCAGAACGCCTGTGGCAAGGTTGGTTGGGACCCCAAAGACGTCGAGCTATGGGAGATCAACGAGGCATTTGCCGTGGTGTCGATCGCCAATAACCAGCTGCTCGGACTCGATCCGGCCCGGGTCAACGTACACGGTGGAGCGGTGGCATTGGGCCATCCCATCGGCGCCTCCGGAACCCGCATTCTGGTCACCCTGGTCCACGCCATGAAGCGCCGGGGGGTCAAGACTGGCGGCGCATCCCTGTGCATTGGCGGCGGCGAGGGCATTACCCTATTGGTCGACCGAGGAGTTGACTCATGAAGCGCATGGGAGTCATCGGTGCCGGGCAGATGGGCAGCGGGATCGCCCAGGTCGCAGCCCGATCCGGCGTGGACGTCATTGTTCTCGACCTCGACCGCACCCTGGCCGAGGGAGCGGTCGAGCGGATCGGCACGATGTTGGGCAAACTGGCCGATAAGGGCAAAATTTCGGCCCAGGAGCGAGACCAAGCGCGCGGACGCCTGCGCGCCGAGGCCGAGTACAGCCACCTCCATGACTGCGATATCGTGGTCGAGGCCGCGCCCGAGGATCAGGCCCTGAAGCGCGCGATTTTTGCCGAGCTCGACCGCGCGACCAGTCCCGAGGCGATCCTGGCGTCCAATACTTCGTCGATCTCGATCACTCAGATCGCCGCGGCGACCTCGCGACCTGAGCAGGTCATCGGCATGCATTTCATGAACCCGGTCCCCCTGATGAATCTGGTCGAGATCGTGCGCGGACTGGCGACCAGCGATGCGACCTACCGGGCGACCTGTGCCCTGGCCGAGCGCATGGGCAAGGTTGCGATCACCTCGCGCGACGTTCCCGGTTTTATCGTCAACCGGGTGCTCATCCCGTTGATCACCGAGGCGTGTTTTGCCCTTTACGAGGGTCTGGGCACGGCCGAGGACATCGATACCGGGTGCAGACTCGGCCTCAATCATCCCATGGGGCCGCTCGAGCTCGCCGATCTCATCGGTCTGGACACCTGCCTGGCCATCGCCGAGGTCCTTCATCGCGAACTGGGTGACGACAAGTATCGTCCGTGTCCGCTCTTGCGCCAGCACGTGGCTGCGGGGTGGCTCGGCCGCAAAACCGGTCGCGGCTTTTATTCTTACGACGAGCGCGGCAAGAAGATCGTGTAAAGAGCACCTCGGGCCCGAGTATGAAGCAGCTCGACGCGTTTGGGTTTGACCCCGTAGCCCGGGATTGGAAGCCGATCTCGCAACTGGGCGAGCGGTGGAGTTCGCCCGCCACGTCCAGTTCGACTGCCGGTCAGGACGCCATCGTGGTCGCCACATACAACGTGTGGTTCAATCCCCACGAGCGCGAGCGGCGCTGGCGCGCACTGGTCGACGAAGTTCAGCGCAACGACCCGGACGTGATTGCGTTTCAGGAAGTCACGCGGCCCTTTCTGGCCCTTTTGCGCGACCTCCCCTGGGTTCAGCGCGAGTATTCGATTTCCGACCCCGACGGCCGTACCATCGAGCGCTACGGGATTGTCCTATTGTCTCGCCGGCCGCTCGACGGCTTGACCCTGCACGACATGCCGAGCCACATGGGTCGCAAGCTGTTGGTCGCTCATTTTGCCGGCTCGCTGGCCGTGGCGACGATTCACCTGGAGAGCTTGCGGCCATCGGCGCCGATTCGCGACCTCCAGTTTGCCCGCTGCGTCGAAATCCTCGATGCCTTTGACCACGCCATGCTGATGGGCGACATGAACTTCTGCTCCAGCTGGGCCGAAGAGAACGCCCGCATACCCGACAGTTACACCGACGTATGGCCGTATCTGCACCCCGACGACCCGGGCTACACCGAGGATACCTCGATCAATCACATGCTGAGTTTGTACGAACAGCGGACCAAGCGAGTGCGCTATGATCGGATTTTTCTGCGCAGCCAGGGCGAGGTGTGGCAGCCGCTGTCCATCAAACGCCTCGGCACCCGCCCGATCGGCGACGACCTGTTGCTCTTTCCCTCCGATCACTTCGGCCTGACCGCGCGGTTTGCCCGCGACGACGTACCGTTCGCGGCCTAGCGGTCCGGTGGCATCGGCTCGAGCTGGTCGCTGCCGGCTCGGTCGCGCTCGCTGTTGGCAATGATGAGCGTGCCGACCATGTCGCCCATGCAGTTAATGGTCGTACTGCCCATATCGATCAAGCGATAGATACCCCCGACGATCGCAGCGACCTCGACCGGCAGGTTGAACGCCTGGACGAAGATCAGCGCAATGACCAATCCGCCGCCGGGGATGCCGCCCGATCCCTCCGATAGAATCAGTCCGACCAATACAATGGTCACCTGCGCAGGCACGTCGAACGTCACGCCGGTGGCCTGGGCGGTGAAGAGCAGCACGCCCGCCAGCATGATCGACGTCCCGTCCTTGTTCAGCTGTGCGCCCAGGGGCAGGGTAAAGGTGTAGATGCGCTCGGGCAGGCGCAGCCTCTCTTTGGCGACCTCGAACGCGACGACGAGGCTGGCGAGGCTGCTGCACGTCGCGGCGGTGGTCGCGTAGAGCGGCCCGGTCCGGCGGAAGAAGTCGATCGGCGCCATGCGCGTGAAGCCGTAGAGCAGGGTCATGTACACCACCACCATGGCCGCTTGGGCACCCCACACGCCGCCGATGAACAGTGCGAGCGGCCCAAAAATCGCGCTGCCGTACTGTCCAACGGTGGCGGCGGCCAGCGCTCCCAGTCCCACTGGGCCGAGGTGCAGAATCACGTCGACGAGCTTGCGCAAGAGCTCGGCCGCAAGATCGAAGGCCCGCTGGAGCGGCTCCCGCCTGGCGGTAGGCAGGAGCAGAGTGGCGAGGCCGAGAAACACGGCGAAGACGACCACCTGAGAAACATTGCCGTTCGCGAATGCGGCAAAGACGTTCTTCGGCACCAGGCCGAGCAGCAGATCGACGACCCGAGGCACCTCGCCGAACGACTCGGTGACCTCTCCGGTGAGCGTCATGCCCACACCAGGCTCGAGCAGGTGCATCGCGAGCAGGCCGAGGACGAGGGCGAAGACAGTGGTCACCAGGTAGAACAGGACAACCTTGGCTCCCAGTCTGCCCAGCGCACCCACGTCGGTGAGGCTCGTCAGTCCCGCCAGCAAGTTGAAGAAGACGAGCGGAATCGCCGCCATCAGCAGCAAGTTGATGAACAGGTCACCCAGGGGTTGCACCACCTGGGCTTGCGGTCCAACGGCGATGCCAGCCAATACGCCGAAGCACATGAAGACGAGGATCTTTACGCCCAGCGAAAGCCGCCGATAGCGCCGATAGGGGGCAAGAAGGAAGGATACCATCAGTTTTTGGGCCTCCGTGCGGCGCTCGCCAGCCCGTCCCCGGTCAGCGGGGCCGCGACGGGCGCTGCGCGAGCGCCGGCAAACCACCGCAACCGCGTGCCACAGCCGCTGGCCGCGCGGTCAGAACTTCGCCTGCACGCCCAGCTCTGCCCACCAAGAATTTTGCTCATTCTCACGTATCCGTTGTGTGTTGCCGCGGTACCGGCGCAGATGTTGATCGGTCAGATTCCTCGCGCTGAACGCGAGCGAGGCGTGACGGGTCAGGTTATAGCTCGCTTTGATGCCCAGCCGATTGTTCCAGTCCTCGTACTGGTCTTCTCCCTCGGCGACCTCGAAACTGAACAGCGGTCCGATGAAGCCATAGGTAATTTGGGCAAAAACCGGACCTCGGTTGTACGACAACGCGACGTTGCCGCTGAATGTCGCCTGGCCGTCCAGCGGGATCCCCTCTCCCTCTCGCTCGGGAGTCTCCACCTCCGACCGGACCAGGGTCGCATTCAGGTCGATGCCCAGGCCGCTCAGCGGCCCGGGCAGCTCTTTCAGCTGCTTGTTGTAGACAACCTCTCCGCCCAGCAGGGTACCGAGATCGGCGTTCTCGACCGTGGACAACGTGAATCCAGCGAAGCGGCCGTCGGTGATCTCCTCCTCGACGTCTCTGAGAAACCCGTTGATCCGCTTGTAGAACCCCGCAACGCCGATGTTGCCGAAACGGTCCGAGTACCAATCGACGCTGGCGTCGTAGTTGGCCGAACGGAACGGCTCCAGATCGGGATTGCCCTGACTGATTTCCTGATCCTCGAGGTCGACGTTGGGGCTCGGCCTGAGCTCGTTGAAGCTGGGCCTTCCGATGGTATTGGACCAGGAGGCTCGGAGTATGAGGTTCTCAGTGACCGCGTACCGCAGGTGCACCCCGGGAAACACGTTGGTGTACGAGCTTTCGCGCTTGTCTTCCTCGAACGTGACCTCGTCTGCGCCGGCCAGCTGGGCGAAGGACGAGATGTCGAAGTCGGTGTGCTCGACGCGGACCCCGCCGAGCGCCGAGAAACCGCGGATCCGGTACTGCGTCTGCGCGTATCCCGCGTAGACGCGCTCGCTCGCCTGGTAGTCGTCCTCGCTGTACGAGATCGTGGTCTCCTCCTGGTCGAACTCGAGCAGATCGTCGCGCTCATCGAACAGCACCCCGACCCCGTCGCGATCGACGCTCGGGCCGTAGTTGTACGTTCCGTCGACGAGAGACGAGTTGGCCTCGGCGCGCTCGAATCTGCGGTCGGCCAGGCCGATGGGGGAGGCGCCCTCGGTGAAGATGTCATCGCCTTCGTCGACCTTGCGCCGGCGTATCGTAACGCGAGCGCCTGTCGAGATCACCAGCTCGTTGCCGAGCAGCGTCGACCGCCGACTGCCGTTGGCCGATGCGGTTACCACGTTGTCGAAGCGGAAGTTCTTGCGGATGCGCAGTCGAGTCAACGTGTAGTCGCCGGCGGCGAACGGGTCGGGGCCGCTGAGGTGCTCGAACCGGGGCAGATACGACTCACCGGTGGCGTCGAACGCGACCGCGCTGCCGGGCGCGAGGCCGAACTCCACCACGTCGCGTATCCTTTTCTCACTGGTCCTGGACAACGTGGCCGCCACGTCGAAAAGCCACTGATCGAGGTCGATCTCAGCGCCCGTGCTGGCGACCCAGAAGTTCTGCGGCGTGTAGTCTCGCTGCCACTCGCGCTCGATATCCGACAGACCCGTGAACGTGGCCCGCGTGACCGTTGGTATGCCGTCTTCGTCGGACGCCGGCGCCACCGTGATGTCTCGCGTGGAATCGATGTCGCCGCCGTCGTCGAGCTGGAGCACGAATCGGTCGCGATACTCGGTCTCGACGAACCTGTTGAACGACCCCGATGCATAGATCCTCGCCGATTGCGTAGGCTTCCACTCGAGGACGGTGCCGCCGCCCATGCGGTCGCGCCTGACGTCCATGTTGCGGAGCTCGAGGTCGTCGATGACGAACGGCTCGGCGGCCTCGAACCCGGGGATCTCATCGGTCCGGTCCCAGTCGGACGCCTCCACGGTTTCGGCGCTGAGCTCCTTGCGGTTGAACGAGCCATAGAGCTGCACGCCGAACTGGTCGCGGCCGCCGAATATGGTCGAGTGGGCGCTGGTCACCCGCCCTCGAAACCGATCGCTCAGCTCGTGATAGCCACCGTACACCGACACCGAGGTGGCCGGGCCGTCGCGGCCGAAAGCCGTGGGAGTGCGCAGATTGATCTCGCCGCCCACCGAGTTTGCGTCCTGGTTGGGCAGGATCGACTTCGAGACCTCGATCTGAGCCAGCTGGGCCAGTGGAAACACGTCCAGAGGCACACTCAGGCCGTCCGACTCGGGGCTGCCGAGGCTGGCGCCGTCGAGCTTGACCCGGTTGAAGCTGCTCGGTGCGCCCCGCACCGAGGCGAAGCGACCCTCTCCCCGGTCGTTGTCGACGTAGACGCCCGGAAGCCGCCCGGCACCCTCGGCCGCATTGACGTCGGGCGATCGACCGGCTTTGTCGGCGGATAGGACGTTCTTTTTGCCGATCGCGGCAACCTCCATCATGATCGCTTTGGAGCGCGCAGTCCCGGTGACCACGACGACCTCGCCCCATTCGTCATCGGGCGTGTCCGAGCGCGCGAGGGATAGCTGAACCGATACGGACGTCGACGCGCCGGGCCGAACCTCGATGCTCCGCCGCACGGTCTTGGCACCGATGTGCATAAGCTTCAGCGTGTAGCTGCCCGGCGGGATGCCGCCCAGGAAGTACCTCCCCTGCCGGTTGGAGAACGCTTCGTAGCCGGTTTCCTGGCCGTCGACCTGCAGGAGCTTGACCCAAACTCCTTCGAGCACGCCACCACCCTCACTGGTAACCACCCCCTTGACGCTGCCACTGGACGCCGCGGACTGCGCTCGTACCTGCGCCGACAACAGGCACAGCGTCACGATGCAGCCGACCACAGCGCGTCGTCCGTGGTGCGCCACCGGGTTGCAGCGGCGGATCCGCCCGAGCCCGGGCACGTCCGCCACGGTTCGAGCACGTTGCCCCAGCACTGGTACGTTGCTGAAAACACTCATCACAGTTTCTCTCAGCGAAGATTGTATACCATGCATACCGAAATCGTTCCCGGTTGCCAACCGGATCTTTTGACTCCGTGTCAGCGCGGGCGCCGAACCGCGAACCCGCGCGCGTGGCCCGGCTAACCGCGCCCGACCGGCGACGCCGAGGCAGCGCCGGAACACCCGGTTGCGGTCGTCGGGCTCATTGCGCGGTCGTCGGGCCTATTGATCGCTGGCTTCGAACCGGGCGGCGACGTTCATCCAGGCCAGGTGAACGTGCTCCTCACCGAGGCGTCGGGCCAGCGTCGGATCGCGCCGCGCGATCGCGGTGACCAGGGCCTCGTGCTCATCGTGGCCGGCTCTGGGCCGCGAAGTCCCGCCCCACCAGCGCCCGCGCAACAGGTCCACGAACGCCCATACCGCGAGCCATTGCCGCTCGAAGAACACGTTGTGGGAGGCCTGGACGATGGCGTGGTGGAACTCCTTGTTGCGCAGCAGCAGCGCGGCGCAGTCGTCCGCGGCGAGGGCCGAGCGCGAGGCGTCGAGGGCCTGGCGAATGCGACCGAGGTCGGATTCGGAGGCCCGCTCGGCCGCGGCCTCGCAGGACGCGCTCTCCACCACGCGGCGCATTTCGTACGCCTGCTTGGCTTCGTCGAACGACGGCTGGCGCACGAAATAGCCCTGATGGGGGAAACCCACCAGTAGTCCCTCCGATTGCAGCTTGCGCAAGGCCTCGCGAATCGGCGTTCGGCTCACTTGCAGCCAGCCGGCGAGCTCCCGCTCGACCAGACGGGTGTTGGGCGCGAAGCGGCCGCTCACAATCGCGGTGCGAAGCCGCTCACAGACCTGCTCGAACAGAGGCTGACCGGGTTTGGCAATAATCGGTTTGTCTTGATCGTCCATGGGACTCGGCGCAGCTGGGTCCACGGTTGGCGCGCCCGGAGGCGCTATCGAGACTATGGCCGATCCGGCTGCGATCGCTCGGCCCGGTGCGCGCGAAAACCGTACCGCCGCTCGAATGTAGTTGACAGTGATTCGGGCGTGTTCTACACATTCGGGATACATGGTATACCAAATATCTCGCAGCAGTCCTCGAACCGGTTTGGGTGAGGCGCCTGTCATGAGCGGTGCCGGTTCCCATAGAGCGTCGCTGGTATCGCGGCGCGCGGACGCGATGCCGGCCTCATCGACGGTCGCCATTGCCGATGAGGCGTCGAAGCTCCGGCGAGACGGCGTGTCGGTGGTGGACCTATCTGCCGGCCGGGCGGCGGAGGCCACAGCAGCGCAGATCTGCTGGGCTGCGCGACGCGCGATCGACAGTGGCGATACCCATCAGACGGAGGCGCGCGGTCGGCCGTACTATCTCGAGGCCTGTGCCGAGAAGCTCCAGCGCGAAAATGGGGTTCTTGTCGACCCCGCGCGCAATGTCATCGCGACGTTCGGCTGCAAGCAGGGGTTGGTTCTTGCGCTGATGGCCGCACTCGACAGCGGCGACGAGGTTTTGTGCGAGGACCCGTGCTTTGTGAGCTACGGGCCGGCGATTCGGCTGGCTGGTGGTACGCCCAGGCGTGTCCCGCTGCGGCCCGCGACCGGCTACCGCTGGATCCGCGACGACTTCGAGGGCGCCATTGGGCCCCGCACCAGAGCCATTCTGTTCTGCAGCCCGCACAATCCCACCGGGGTTGTCCATACGGCGAGCGACTTGCAGGTCATCGCCGACGTTGCGACGGATCACGATCTGATCGTGATCGCCGATGAGACGTATGAAGGGGTGACCTGGAAGCAGCGAGTGCATCATCCGATCGCGCTGTTGCCGGGCATGGCCGATCGAACCATTGGTCTCATGAGCCTCACCAAGGCCTACAGCATGGGCGGCTGGCGCATCGGCTACGCCTACGGCTCTGCGCGGCACATCGCCGCGATGGAGAAGATCCAGCAGCACCTGGCCACGTGTACCAGCTCCTTTGTCCAGGCCGGTGCGGCCGTCGCCGTCTCGGCCGAGACCACCAGGGCCATGGAGCCTACCTGGCGAGACTGGGAACGCCGCTGCGAGTATACTACCTCGGCCCTCGACGCAATGACCGGGCTCCGGGTGTCGATGCCGGATGCCGGCTTCTACGCGTGGGTGGACATCACCGAGACTGGCCTCCGCTCACAAGAGTTTGCCACCAGATTGCTGCGGGAGCAGCATGTAGCTGTGGTCCCGGGGGTGGCCTTCGGCGACACAGCAGACCACTACATACGAACCACGTGCGTGCGGAGCTGGCAGGAGCTCGTGGCCGGTGTCGAGCGCATCGAGCTGTTTCTGCGCTCTGTCTGACCATCTGGCCATCCACTCGATGGTGAGCCCATGAACCTGCCCACGGCCAACCCAACCCGAATAGCGCTGATCGTGACCTGCGCGGTCATACTTGTGGGGTGCAAGACGGGCGGTGATAAAGACCCGCCGGTGCAGAGCCAGGGCGGCCGGGTCACCGACGTGCCCGACGCCGGTCCAGTCGCCGGCGCGCCCTCGGACACCGACCTCGCTGGCAGCCGCATCAGCACCCGAGAAGATCGCAAGGCGCTGGTGGAGTACTTGATCCGCAAGACCATGGAGCGGGAGGCGTTCTCCGACATCAAGAACCGGCGGCTGGGCTTGGATGTCGAGGCTGCCATGCGCGCGTACGAGGCCGAGGCGGTCAACGCGACGACCGAGGAGGAGTTGTTCTACGCCCTGGTCAAGCTCAGCAATGCTCGCCGCGACACTCACCTGCGCGTGCGCCCCGTCCCCGATGGCCTGCGGACCAGCCGCCACTACCGGATCCTGGCCAACTCCAACTACCCGGGCCAGGATGCGGCCGGTGCCGGTCCGCCCACAGCGCCGATCAAGTTCGCGGTCGACTACCGCACTAAGACCCCGCCGTTTCGCCTGTTCGTCGCGGACTTCGCCAACAACATCGGCGACTTCGAAGGCGGGCATCGGGTTCGCGTGGGGCACGTCGTCAACGCGGTGGGCGGGCTGCCAATCGCCGACTATGTGGCCCGGGTTCGCCCGTTCTTCCGCGCCTCCACCGAGGCCAATCTGTGGACCAGGATGGCCCGCGCGCTCAACGAAAAGACCCCCATTCTGCCCGATCGCTGGTACCGGACCGAGTTCTCGGTGTCCCTCGACGGCGGGGGCTCGAGCTACCAGCTGCGCACTCCCTACAGCGCGGCAAACAGCATCACCTGGGCCGGCTACAGCGAGCGGCGATACCGCGACTTCGAGCGGATCAAGCAGGGACCGGCCTTTGACCTCTACCGGCACACCGGCAAGAGACCGGTCCTGCTACTGGCGTGGAAACGATTCGGCGACACGCTCGTCGAGGACATTGACGCGCTGGTCGCGTTCGCCGACGCCAACGGCTACCTCGATCACGATCTCATCTGGGATGGCACCCGCAGCCGCGGGGGCGGCCGCGGAGCCTACGCAATTCGCCACCTGTCGCCCAAACCCTTCAAGACCACGTTCGGCAACCTGCGGCTCAGCGACATCACGCCGGCGTTCGTCGCCCGCAAGCGACGACAATTCGACCAGGCCCAGCCGAGTGACGGCACCCGGGAGACCGTGGATGACGGCACCTGGCTGATGGACTGGCTCGACAACGACGTCATGAAAGGCCACGCTGCGGGGCAAGACTACTCGAACAACGTTCCGTTCAAATCCGCCCACGCTCCCAAGTGGTCGGACGGCGTGCTGCGGCCGGCCCGGGTGCATTTTCGCGGCGACATGGTGTGTTTGTTCGGCCCCTATGGGGGCTCGCATCTGGATCAGTTCGCGGCCATCGTCGTCGACAACGACCTGTGCCGCGCCATCGGCATGCCGACTGGTGGCTACAGCAACACCTGGGAGTGGAGCGAGGTCGTGCGGTTCCCCATCAGCAAGCAACCGGTGGTCGAGTTCATGTGGAGCATCGGCCACACGATTCGCCCGAACGGCGAGGTGTTGGAGGGCAACCCTGCGGCGGTTCACGAGTGGATTCCCGTGACCAGTACCAACTACGCCAACTACTACTCCCTGCTGCTCGACCGGGCTCTGGAGCTGCTCGGGCAGTAGGTCGTCGCCAGCTTTCTGACTCCCACCGCAGGGGGAATCGTCCCACAGGGGTTTCAACATCCCAACACCAGAGCATAGCCAATCCTACGAGTTTTCTGTGCACCCATTGCACGCAGGAAACGGTGCAGGCAAGGATGGTTTGTGACAGTACCAAACATCGATTGCATGACTCGTGCAGTGATGTCTAATTCTCGAGGATCCAAGAATCGATACTGCGCGCGCCTTATTCGTGGTAGCACGGCAGAGCGAATCTGGCCCGCGACGTGCATTGTAAAGTGGCTTCCCCAAAACCTGGGTATATTTGACCTCGAAGGACAATTCTTCCAGATGTCGATGACCCTGAGCGTCGGTACCGGCCTTGCGAATGCAGACATCGGTGGCGAAGTCATTTTCGTCCGAGATACGGGTGAGCAGATCAGTCGAGGCGACATAGTTGGGGGCTACATTGGCGCGTAGGACATAACTGATGTCGACAGTTCGATCGGCATGGGACGGATTGGCCGGAGACACCTGGATGATTTGACCGTCGATCACCTCACGATTGAAGAATATTGTTAACAAAAATCTGTCCAATAGATTTGCTAAAGAGGCGGACAATGTGCTCTCAGCTCTGGATGACCCGTGGTGGGCTACCGCTATCGGTTTTATTCCCTTCGCAGGTGATGCGTTCGATTTAGCCCGAGTACCTGCACAGATCAAAAGAGCCTTTGAACACGCCGATAGACTCGAACGACGGATAAATAAGATCCTGAAACTCCAGGCGCAGAAAGCAGCTACGCGAAGGATTAGAGGGTCAGCTTCGTTGTGCACTGGAGCAGGGTAGTGAAGAAACCATTGCATCGCTGCTCAGATACTTGCGTCGCGTAGTTTCCGAGTCCGACCTGCGTGCCCTATGTGACGAGCTAGAACTGGCAACGCCGGATAGTTGACGTGTTGCCAAGCCTATTATAAATTATGGCAGTAAGGCATTGAGAAGGGATCAAGCGACCCTATAACATTACCATTCAGTATCGTTGGAGCGTAATCTACGGCTTGGCCTGGGCCGACATCGTGCTCGACGGAGAGACGCCGATGCTGACCGTCCGACGAAGTTACTGCGGCAAGCCCAAGAATGAAGCCAGCGCGGCTACCGTCCCGATCAACAACGATGCCGCCGCTCTCCTTCGCCGCTGGCGCGCGGAGCAAGGCGAACCATCGTTATGGGTCTTTCCCAGTGTCCACGGTCAGATCCTTGCCCAGTCATCCTATCCCGAAGCTGTTCAGGGGTGGGTTTGACGCTCAGATCATAGGGTGGGATTGAGGTTGCATGATAACGAGTGTACGTAGTCAGGATTTAGCAACAAAAATTGAACAAGTAGCGAGAGTACATCGCAGCAGGTCGCCAGGTGGCGAAGGCAGCGGTCGAACGGGCATTTGCGGAGGCAGAAACGGCGACCGTATGTTATATAATTGAAATCACTGGAGTTTTACCAAGTAGGCGTCATTATTGTAGGCGTCATTTGCCCGGATAATTCATGGGCTTTCCGGGGCCTCTACCCTATGAGGCGGCGAGGGGCGTAGTAGGCTGTTTTGGGACTATTTTGCGGTGGGGTCGTGAAGATGCGTGGTTGTACTGATAGGGCGGGTTGAGAAGGTAGAGGCTGGACGCACCTCTCCCAATAGCGGCGGATGCCGCCCAAAGGTAGTTTTCTTTAAGAACAGCTTTGGCGAACGTTTTCTACGGGCTCAGTCCAACCGCAAGGACAGCATGGAAGGCGACCGCCATCGGGAATGCCGCCGGCAATTGCATCCAGATTCGGCGTACCGACTGTCGAACCGTGACCACGACTTTGAGCAGGCGGGTACGTAGCGTGTCGAATTGATGGCGGCCCAGTTCAGGGACAGCTGCGGCGGTTCGATTGCGCAGCGCATACATCAAACAGTAGGCCAGCGAGTGGAGCAGCAGGCGGACGGAATTGGCTGCGAAGTCCGAATCGCTGAGCCGGTCCGCTTTCAACGATAGACCCGCTGCCTGAGCTGTTCCATCCGTGTGTGTTCAACCCGCGACGGGTCTCGCTCGTCCGGCAGCAACCCAGCAAATTTCTTGGTCAGACCCATTTCGTTGGCAACGCTTCGTAGCAACAGCCAGCCGCCGTCGCTGGAGGTGTCGGGTCCGTCGAAACTCACCTCCACCCGTCGGCTTCCAGGGCGCGGCGGCAACGTCAATCCTGTGATACAAGATACAAGGTGTCATTGGCTCCTCCGAGGTTGGTCTGGTTCAAAGACCTGTCATTCCGAGATCTAACCTCGGGAGCCACCCCTCACATTCCCGCCTTCATGAATTTTTCGGGCTAGCCCTCGTCGCTGTCCGAGGGAGCTTTTTCGGTCAAAAGCGAAATGAGCGGGATGAGCCGGTTGATGTCGGTGTTGACGCCGAGGCCCCCTTCGTCGCTGTCCGAGGGAGCTTTTTTGGTCAAATCGATCGGCAATGGCCTAGCCTTGGCTCCGCCTGTAATGTTGTTGTATTGCTGATCGTCGCTTTCTAGAAATCGTGCGAAGAACGGCAGTTTGTGTGACGATTGTGACTTTTTCATATTCATTCTTTCTTGGTGTTTGATTGTGCTTCTGGTACCAGCTACTATTGGGCCGCCTCACAGCCATGGCAGTTTGCACAAGCGGAGCCAAGATATCGAATGGCGGTGCTGTCGCCATTCATGAGCCTCTAAATGCGCAAATTACGGCAATTCGGTGGCAGTACCCGGAGGCCAACGAGCTCGATGCGACGTGTCCAGCGCTCTGCGCCTGCGCATCGCGCGGCACAAAACGCTGGCAGATCTGCGCGACTCGGTACGTGGATGCTCAACCGTGCCAACTGCCTCGGAGCGGGGTGATCGAGTCCCATATCATGCAGTAACTCTGATTCCGCACGGGTACCGTTCTCGCATCGGCGCGGTGGCCGTTCATGGCTCGCACGCGGGACGTCGACGGGTCAAGCTTACATAAGAGCCGGTCCAAAAACCTCGGACCGAGCCAGAGCGGCGAGGCGCGCCGCCAGTGGGTACGCGAGGAGTGGAGAATACTGGGTGTATTTGACCGACGAGCAAGCCCGCTGGCGGTGATGGATCGCCGCTCTGGCGACGCGGA
>JAKSDA010000512.1 GCA_022360315.1 Pseudomonadota bacterium | reverse complement strand
GGTCTCGTCGCCTCTAACTGAGTGGGTCTATTTTGCCTGGCAGACCGACATTATCGGTCTGCGCAGGTGGCTCCGTTTTGCCGAGCAGAGGTGGGTCCATTTTGGTTAGCGTCGCAGTCTCGTCGGAGCGCGCAGTTGCCGGCCCTGATTGGAAAGATCACAAACTACAACGCGACACCACACCACTCAGGCCCGTCGATGACCCGATCGATCCGGCGTAGTGCGAATGAGCGTCCCTCATCCGAGGACCCGCAGATAGCGGTATACTCACCATCATCCGCTTCTGAGGTACGACCCTCGATAGCCACTTCCACCGCCAGCAGAACCTCGTCGCCCCGCCCCGCAACCGCTCGAACCACGAGGTGGCGTGGCCCCAGGCCAAGAGCCTTAAGCAGCGGCCCACGCAGCGAGCGCTTCACCGGGCGACGATCGACCGTCCACAAATCCCCGTGCACGGTCCAGACCCGAGCAACGCCAGGCGCGGGACGATCGACCATCCGCACTACATCGTTGGGAAGATGGGTTACACGGTCTTTGCGTTCCCTCAAGGTAAACAGGAATGAGGACTCGTCCTCGACGAACCACGCACACAATGAGGTGGCGATAACCGGTTCACCGGCGGCGTCGATAGTACGTATCTGTGCCATTCCTCCGCGATTGATGGTGCGTGTTGTCGCCAGCGGGCCGAGGCGAAGCGCGCGGCTATTCCATCCTCCGGGACGGAACTTCCGGATCGCTGCTTCCGTGTCGCAGCCTGGCATACGGTCACTCTGTACACTGCCAACGACCCACAGGGCACCCGATTGATCGAAATCAGCACCCACCGCAGTAAATCCGGCAGGCAGGCTGTGACGCGTCCAACTGCCTTTCTGCCAGGTGAACGCTGCGTCGTCGTGAACCGCCACGATTCGACGTCCGCGGAACACATGCTGGTGCGGAGACACCCCCGGGGCGCAGGGCACGGGTTGGACGGCCTTTCCCGACCATCGCCAGATCGAGCTGCCCACAACGATCAACCCCGCTGTCACACTTCCAGCCAGCCGAACCCAGTAGCGCTCATCACGCGGAACCGGATCATCAATGGTGTGGGTCACACCGTCGATCTCCAAGACGAGTCCCTTCGGCGTCCATCCAAGTGCGGCCTGACTCATTGACCCTCGTGCACACCTGTCTCGAACTCGCCCTCGAACTCGACGCCATCGGGTGGCAGCAGCTTGTAGAGTTGGTCCACTGCGCTCTCCCCGAGCCAGCCGTAGCCCTCCTGGACGATCGGCGCGATTTTGGACAATCCAGGCTTATGAACGCCGAAAGCAGACGCGAGCACATCGGGATTGCTGCCTAGAGCTACTTCATGACCGCCCTGCTGTATAACGTGAGTAAGCTCATGCTGTACCACTTTCTTGCTGGGAGAATCTTCACTAAACGCGATGATATTGCCCACTGTGAAGGCCTGCGCCCCTACCATCTCACACGCCTGTGCTGCCTCCGGTCCGAAGAAGGCACTGACATTGTCGAGGCTGATACCGAAGTGCGCCTCCATCTCGGCCTGGAATGGCAGGGGGCCTTGCCAACCAGTGCGTGCGAGCGCGAGGGCATTCGCTGCCAACCCGGTGTCCGGCCTACTCTGGTTGCCGATGCCTCCGATCGCCGCGCGGTTGCCACCGCTCGCCAGCGGGATGCGCACGGTGGAAAAATCTGCCCCGAAAGCTTCCTCCATCTGAGCCCGCACATCGTCGGGAAGCGCGGTGCCGCTGCCGCTGGGTTGTGGTAACGATACTTCTTGCTCTGGCTCGCGTTCCTCCTTGCGCTGAATCGGGGTGGCATCGGTCTCGGGAGGCGAATACAGATCCGGACGGACGGCGAGGTCCCATGCTGACATCTTGCTGTCGAGGACAGTGGCTATGGGCGGCGTCGTTTCGGCCTTGCGCTGTACTGGGGTGGCAGAGGGTTGCGAGGATTTTGCTGGCGCATTGTTCGTTGGCGGTGGGGCAGCGCGAACGATGCGCGAAGTCAGCGTGACCTTGCCCGGAGAGATGGCCGGTTGGTAGATCGGCCCGGGTCGCTCGAATTCGTCTTCGTAGTCGTGGTCTTTGGAATCATCGAAGAAATACCTGCTCATGAGATTCCAACTCCCGCAGCTTGGCGACGAGTGTCTTCTTTGCACCTACATACGCAAGAGAACTACTCACCCAGTCTGTCGCACTCCTCACATCTATTGCGACAAGACGATATCGAAGCTTCCTACCGATTGAAAAGCCCATTGTCGGATTAGCTGCAATTGATGAGATCCGATCCTGACATAAGACAAAATTTTGTCTCAAAGCACTGCGGGGAGTCAGGGCCTTCGACTGTCCTGATCAGGAGACAGTTGCCAAGTGACGATAGCAATCTCATCCGCGGCGGATGGGCTTTGTCTTCAGTCCGTTGGCCTACTTGAGGGATTAAAAGACCACAGTCCCAACTCGTCGAAGTTCGGGGTTTCATGCAGCGTGTAGTAGCGACCCCGATGAGAGTAACAGGCGCGACGGAACCGGCTGCGCGAGGAGCAAAAAGTACAGGCTTGGCTCCCACACCGTCGATGCCCCGATGCCAGCGACCGAAAGTGGCGTCCTTTGAACCGGTTGTTGCTTTCGGTGGGCATTCGATGGACCGAGGCCGGTAGAGAAGTCCAGCAACGCGCAAAAGGCTCTCGCTCTTCAAGTCGACATAGTGCTGCTTCGACCGGCTCAGCTCCATACGCCATCGCGCTGGAAATATGGTCCCGAGGGCGATGGCCGGACCATACTTCTCGTGATCGCTGATGGCCTCGCGGGCGGATTTGGCCAGAGGCGCTCAACCTGTCGAGGTCCTCGCGAGGGGGCTGTGGGTTGAGGCTCAACCCCTCGACGGACTCGCGCGGGGGTATTGCCAGGAGCGCTCAACCCGTTGAGGCCCTCGCGAGCAGGTTTGCCAGAGACGCTCAACCCCTTGAGGCCCTGGCGAAGGGGGTTGTGGGTTGAGGCTCAACCCGTTGAGGCCCTCGCGAGCAGGTTTTGCCAGAGGCGCTCAACCCCTTGAGTCCCTGGCGAGGGGGGTGTGGGTTGAGGCTCAACCCCTTGAGACCCTCGCGAGCGGGTTTGCCAGGAGCGCTTAACCCCTTGAGACCCTCGCGAGCGGGTTTGCCAGAGACGCTCAACCCGTTGAGTCCCTGGCGAAGGGGTTGTGGGTTGAGGCTCAACCCGTTGAGGCCCTCGCGAGCAGGTTTGTCAGGAGCGCTCAACCCCTTGAGGCCCTGGCGAGGGGGGGGTGGGTTGAGCCTCAACCCGTTGAGGCCCTGGCGAGCGGGTTTGCCGGGAGCGCTCAAGCTGTCGAGGGCCTCGTGCGGGGGTTTGTGGGTTGAGGCTCAACCCGTTGAGGCCCTGGCGCGGGGGTTGTGGGTTGAGGCTCACCCCCTCGACGGCCTCGCGCGGGCGGGGGCCGGACCCGGGGATGCCGGGATGGGAATTGGCCTGGCCCGGCAGAACCGTGGACAGCTGAATGGTGGACCGCCCGCTTTCCCCGCGCTGTGGGACATGCGAACCTAGCGCATTCCATGCACTATCCATCGCGACAAGACTTTGCCCGGGCGTCCAGGCGGGGAAATTTGATCCCGGTATACCGCGAGATCATGGCGGACGGGGATACGCCGGTCTCGGCGTATGCCAAGCTCGGCGGCGAGGATTACAGCTTTTTGCTCGAGTCGGTCGTGGGCGGCGAGAAATGGGCTGAATACTCGTTCATCGGGGTCGAGCCGCGAGCCGTGATGCGCTACCACGGTCAGCGCGCTCAGATCACGTGGTACGACAGCCGGCAGGAGGCTCGGGATGAGGTGGTCAAGATCGAGGATCCCGCGGCCGCGCTGGCCGAGATCATGGACCGGTGGAAGCCGGTCGAAATGCCCGGGTTACCCCGTTTCTGGGGCGGAGCAGTGGGCTGGATCAGCTACGACGTGGTGCGCTCGTTTGAAAAGCTGCCCAATGCCGCGCCGGTCGATGTCGACATTCCACCGCTGTGCATGGTCATCACCGAAACCCTGGTCATCTTCGACAATCTGCGCCAGACCATCAAAGTCGTGACCGCGCCGTTCGTGCCCTCGCCCGACCAGGCCGACGCAGCCTACGACCGGGCGACCCGACGCATCGACGACATCATTCGCCGACTGCGCTCGGAAAAAGCCAACCTGCGGCCCATGGAGCCTCCGCCGGCAACCGAGGACGGTTCTGCTGCGCTGCGCTGGGGTGGGGTCAGCGAACCCAAATCGTCGTTTGCGCGCGACGACTTTCTCACCGCTGTCAAACGCATTCGCGAGTATATTCTGGCCGGCGACATCTTTCAGGCCGTGCTGTCGCAACGACTCGAGATCGAACGCGGTGATCTCGATCTGTTCGACGTCTATCGGGCCTTGCGGGTGATCAATCCGTCACCGTACATGTATCACCTGCAGTTTCCCGAGGCCCGGGTCACCGGCGCATCGCCCGAAACCCTGGTGCGCTGCGCCGACCGCCGGGTCGAAGTCCGGCCCATCGCGGGCACCCGGCCGCGGGGCAAGGATGCGGCCGAGGACGAGTACCTCGCCGAGGATATGCAGTCCGATCCCAAGGAGCGCGCCGAGCATCTGATGCTGGTCGACCTGGGGCGCAACGATGTCGGCCGCGTATCGTTAACTGGCAGCGTGCGAGTGTCCGAGTTCATGGTCGTCGAGCATTACTCTCACGTCATGCATATGGTGTCGCATGTGCACGGCATGCTGGCCGAGGGACGCACCTGGCACGACGTTTTGCGGGCCTCGTTTCCGGCCGGCACTCTGTCCGGCGCGCCCAAGATTCGCGCCATGGAAATCATCGACGAGCTCGAGCCTCACCAGCGCGGCATTTACGGCGGAGCCGTGGCGTATGTATCATTCTCGGGCAACCTCGACGCCGCCATTGCCATTCGCACTCTGGTCTGTACAGGCGACAAGATCTACGTCCAAGCCGGCGCTGGGATCGTGCACGATTCGGTGCCCGAGACCGAGTACGAGGAGACTCTGAACAAGGCGCGCGGCATGCTGCGCGCCGTGGCACTGGCCCGCACGGCGTTCCGGGGCGAAACTGCTGACAGCGCTTCTGGCCTGGCCAGTGCGTCCGCCGGTCCGTCGGACCGTGGTTCTGATAAAACCTAAGGGAGAAGGCCGTGCTGCTTCTCATCGACAACTACGATTCCTTCACCTACAACCTGTACCAGTATCTGGGCGAGCTCGGCGAGGACATTCTGGTCGTGCGCAACGACGCGGTCACGCCCGACACCATCGCCGAGTGGTCGCCCGAACGCATTGTGATCTCGCCCGGGCCGTGCACGCCCAACGAGGCCGGTATTTCGATGGAGATCGTCCGGCGCTTTGCCGGACGCATCCCCATACTCGGCGTGTGCCTGGGCCATCAGGCCATCGGCCAGGTTTTCGGCGGCAAGATCGTGCGGGCCGATCGGATCATGCACGGCAAAGTATCCAAGGTGTTTCACGACGAACGCGGTCTGTTCGCCGGGGTTGAAAATCCATTCGAGGCCACGCGGTATCACTCTCTGGTCATCGAACCGGCCAGCTTGCCAGACCAACTGGAGATCACCGCCAAGACGTGGACCGACGAGATCATGGGGGTTCGCCACAAGAGGTACGCGGATACGCGAGCTCCCGTGGAAGGCGTGCAGTTTCACCCCGAATCGATCAAAACCGAGACGGGCAAAGCCATGCTGAAGAACTTTTTGGCCGGGTTGAGCAATCAATCGGCGCAGACCGGATCGCGGGCCCGTCGGGCCTGACCCAAAGGAGTGTCTCATGGACATCAAAGAGGCGATTGCGCGCGTGGTTTCCGGGGCCAACCTGAGCGCTGACGAGATCTCCGAGGTATTCGGCATCATCATGGAAGGCCAGGCCACTCCGGCGCAGATCGGCGGATTGCTCATCGGTTTGCGCATGAAGGGCGAGACTCCGGATGAAATCGCCGGGGCCGCCCGGGCCATGCGTTCTCGGGCCACGCCATTTCGCTGCCCCGACCCGGACAATGCGGTGGACACCTGCGGTACCGGCGGCGACGGCTCGGGCACGGTCAACGTATCGACCATTGCGGCCATCGTCGCTGCAGCGGGGGGAGCGCGAGTGGCAAAACACGGCAACCGGGCTCTGTCATCGCGTTCGGGGTCGGCCGACGTGCTCGAAGTCCTCGGCGTCAAGATCGATGCGCCGGTGCCGGTGACCGAGCGCTGCCTGCAAGAAGTCGGTGTGGCTTTTTTGTTCGCGCCGGCCTTTCACTCGGCGACTCGACATGCCGCGGGTCCGCGCCGCGAGCTGGGCACGCGCACGCTGTTCAACCTGCTCGGCCCGCTCACCAATCCGGCCGGTGTGCGCAATCAGATCGTCGGTGTATTCGACGCGTCGTTTTGCGAGCCGGTGGCCCGTGCGCTCGGCCAGCTCGGGGCACGGAGTGCGTTTGTGGTCCACGGCGAGGGCGGGCTCGACGAGATCACCGTGCGGGGCAAGACCCTGGTTGCCGAGTGGGATGAGCAGGCTGGCGCAGTGCGCACGCACCACGTCAGCCCGGGTGATTTTGGCCTCGATGAAGCCGATCCGGCCGGATTGGCTGGTGGAGACGCGGCCCAAAATGCCGCCATCGTGCGCAGTGTGCTGGCCGGGGCAAAAGGAGCCGTGCGCAACGCAGTGGTCATGGAAGCCGCGGTTGCGCTGCGCGCTGCCGGTGTTTGCAGCGATTTTCTGGCCGGCGCCAAAGCGGCCGCCGAGGCCGTCGACAGCGGCAAGGCAACGCAAACCCTGGACCGCTGGGTCGAGGTATCCAACACCTGAAGCAGAGACACCTCGTTTTGATCCGCTGATCCGTGGCCAACGGCTTCAGTTCAGAACGTCGATGGTCCGATCGGCCGACATGCCCACCGGCGATGTGCACGTGGCGGCAACTGGTTTGATCAGAGATCGCTAGCCAAGACCATCGGCGACCGAGTCGGGTTCGGCATCGGATGCTCGAGGTCCGCAGCGGGTACCCGGCATCGATCGAGTGGTGGTTTTTTTTGCGCACGCACGCAACATTGCTGGCGTGGTTCCGATAACTCGGGCATGGAATTACCACCGATCGATCCCGGCGCACCCTCTTTGCTGCGTCACAGCGCAACGCGCACTGCAATGCATGGGGGCAACTCATGAGCAGGAAGGACGTGGCACCACCGTTCCAGAAACCATCGCGGAGCCGCGCAAGCGGCCGCAGGCGCGCCGACAGGCCAATCGCTCCCGGCAAGGTCACGATGACCAGCCGGCTGCCGGGCAAGGCGCCGGGGCCCTTGGATGCCGCTGCGCAAGCCATGCCAGCAGCGTTTTTGCGTGAGTCGCAGGCGACCGGACCATCGGTATCGATTCGATCCGCAGCAGAATGGACATTCGATCCCTGGATGGATGCAGCAGTTCGAGGACAGAGCCTCGAGCGAGAGGCGGATTCGGCGGCCGATGGGGCCGCGGCAAGCGGATCGGGCAGCGAGCGGCAATCCCGGCTGCACATGGCCTCCACAGCTGCCCAGCCCAGCTGGCGCGAGACCGGAAACCTGCGCGGCAATCCGCCGGTTCGCGACCACGATCATCCGCCCAATATCGATGTAATCGAGGATCAAGCGGTCTATCAGGAGCGGCTCGAAGCAGCCCGGGCGCTGTACCGCAATCAAGTGGCGCGGGCCAACAGTCTGCTCGATGGTAACGGCAATGTCACCGATCATCGGTACTGGTTTGCCCGCGTCTATTCATTGGTGACCCGGGGCGAAATTGGCGAGGCACTGAACCAATCCTTCTATTATCCCAGTTATGTTCTCCAGTGCGTACGCGTGTTCGAGCAGATTTACGCCGACAATTTTGATGCTGCGACCAGTGGCAGCACGGTTGAAGATCACTGGCGCGAGGCTTTCCGGGTCTGCGCGGACAATGAGCGGCTCACCTGGGATGATATCGCGGTCGCAGGGCTCTCGGTGATTGGCGGGGCCGGGGTCGGGGCGGGGATCGGTGCCGGGGTTGGCAGTGTGGTCCCGGCGGCCGGGACGGCTGCCGGGGCTGGGGCCGGAGCGGTCGCCGGCGCGATCGGTGGACTGCTTGCCGCACCGGCTGTAGCGCGTGCCTACGCCGCGACCGAATCGCTGGTCGCTGCCATGCTGGCCCATATTCGCTTTGATCTGCCGCGGGCCGAGGCCTGGGTATTTCAGACGACCTATCGGGGCCAGGGGTCGGCGTCGATCGACGACTTTCAGCCCGACTTCAACTCCATGACCGATGTGTTCGAGCAGGCGGCCGGGCAGATGAACGCCGATATCGCCGAGCGCACCGGAGCTCCGGTTGAGCTTCTGCCCCGCATTCTGCAAGATATGGCCATGGAGCTGTGGTTCGAGGCCAATATGGCCAGCGAGCGAGCGGATACCTGGGCCCGCGTCGATGCCCTGGTCAAGCACGATCTCGCTGGCGACTCTCCCTATCGAGAAGGTCTGGACGGCGCTCTGATAGGCAATATCGCGATTGGCGATCACTCGTCCGGGTTGCGGGCGATTCCCGACTGGTCGCTGCGTCCCAGCATGGAAAAACCCGCCGACCTGCTTTCCGATGACGACGTGCGAGAGGACATCGCGCGCCGAGGATCGGCGGCGTTTGCCCGGCTGCGGGCCAGCCAGCGCGTGATCAGGCTGCGCGCATTGATCGCCGGCTTCACTGGCAACGACGATGAACAAGCGATATTAACCCTGCTCCGGGTCTCGGTCGCAAACCGCGATTTGGTCACTGTCATCGACGGTGCCAATGCCTGGGACCTGGCGAATTCGACCCATGGAGCACAGTTTGTGGCGTTGCGCGCGCTTTTGCGCCAACACTACTATCCCGACACCAGTGCCAGTATGGCCTTTGCTTTGATCAGGCGCTGTATGGATGGGGCGACCGCGGAGTGGGAAGAGCAAATGGTTGCCGATCTCCTGGTCGACCGCAGCGACGGTGGTTATTTACTGGTCCGCATCGGCGAATTCTACGAGGGGGGTGGTTTCGAGGAGGGGCTAAACAAAGTGCAATGGCAACTGGATGGCGGCGACCAGCGTCGTGTGGATGATGTCCATGAGCCGTGACCGGGCACGAACAAACGCGCGCGGGCGCAGTCGGCCGATGTACTGCCGGGTCGGGCAGGTGTGGGGATGCGCCGCGCTGGTGGCGGCGACTCTCGGTTGTGTGACCGGTGGCAATCGCGAAGGACCAAAAAGCGACCTGAATCCGCGTATCGATGCCCTCATTCAAAAACGACTGCCGATGTTGCAGCGAAACGATTTGCATGTGGCGGGCGAGCGTCTCGGCGATGAGGAGCTCGAGGCGATTCTTGCCGACTCTCGAGTGCCCATGTTGCACACACTCGATGTGGCCGACAATCGGCTGAGCAAAAACGCAGTGGACATTGTTCTGTCTTCGCCCAAGGCCGCAGCGTTGCGGCTTTTGGATTTGACGGCCAATCCGATCGGAGATGCCGGCCTCGCGCAGCTGGCCAGTTCTCGCCGCGATCGACCGAACAAACTGATGTCGCTGGGGCTGGTAGGGGTCGATGCGACCGCCCGTGGTGCGCGAGCCCTGGCGCGCGCCTCGCTGCCGGCTCTGGCCCGGCTTCACATCGGCTGGCAGAACCTCGGCGACGACGGAGCGCGAGCCCTGGCTGGCCTGCCGGCCCTCGATGCGCTCGATGTCACGCACAGCGAGATCACCGGACCGGGCGCCAGGGCTCTCATTGCCGGCACTCGGGCCAAAAAACTCGTCTTGGCCGAAAATCCCATCGAGGCCGGAAGTCTGCGCGGACTCGAAGCAGTATCGGGCCAGCTGCGCTGGCTGAGTCTGCGCAAGACCCGCATCGGGGCCGGGGATGCTGCCGTGCTAGCTGCCCTCGACACCGCGCTGCAAGGGCTCGATCTGGCCTACTGTCCGCTTGCTGACCGGGGACTGGGTCATCTGGCCCGGGCCAGGTGGTTGGCGCACCTGCAAACGCTCGACGTGAGCAGCGCCGGCACCAGCCCGGCCGGACGCAAGGTGTTGCGCCAGGCCTGGGGACCGCGGCCAGGGCTGGTCATGGAAACCGACTCCGCGTCGCCAGACTCGCGTTGATCGGGGATATTCACGGCGTTCGAGAATCTATTGTTATCGGTCGATCCATGCTAGATTGCAGCAAATGCCCTCTCTCATTCCCATACCCCCGAGGCCGCGCTATTTGCAGCGCAAGCACGCTCTGGCCGGCCTTATTGTCGACGGCGCAATCGACGACGGCGCAATCGACGACGGCGCAATCGACGACGGCGCAATCGACTGGTCGCCCTGGTATCTGACCGATGAGGAGGACATGAGTCAGAGTGGTGAGCAGAGCGAGATCATCGGGGTGCTGGTATCGTCGCTCAAAACTCTGGCCGCAGAGCGGAACTGGTCGTCGGTGTACGTGGGCTGCGACAATTTCTTCGCCTGGGTGCAAGATGAGCCGTGCGTACAGGTTTCGCCGGATGTGTATTTGCTCGACAACCCGCCGCCATCCGATCAGAGATTGCCTCGTCGGTGGGAAACCTGGCGCCCGGACCACCGGCCGCCGCGCTTTGCCGTCGAGATCGTGTCCCTGGATTGGAAAAAAGACTACACGATCAATCCGGCCCGATACGATCATCTCGGCACCGACGAGCTGGTCATCGCCGACGCCGACGCGTTCACCCATAAAGTGCGCAATTGCGAACGGGTGCCGTTCCAGGTGTTTCGGCGCGATACGGACGATGTTCTCAAAGCGGTCGATCGCGGCTCTGGCCCGGTGTACTGCGCAGAATTGGCCGCGTATTTGTGCTTTCACCACAGTCCGGGAGAGTACATTCAGGTCCGTGTGACCCGGGACGCCGAGGGTCTGGAGCCCGTGCCCACAGCTCGGGAAATGGTTCACGCCCAGGCTGCCCACATCGAGGCCCAGGCTGCCGAGCTCGAGTCTCAGGCTGCCGAGCTCGAGTCGCAGGCCACTCAGATCGAGGCCCTGCGCGCTCGTCTGCGCCAGCTCGATGGGTCCTGAGCCGGAACCGATGCCGAGGCTGACCCGATAATCGATAGCAGTTGCCGAGATTCGGGTCAGCGTGTGGGATGGGCTGTGTAAGGCGTCGTTTGTGCCGACATTTTAATGTTATCATCGCCATCTGCGGACTGAGACAACAGGGCAAAGAAAATTGAAGGACTACGCCAGCAAAAGCCAAGAAAACCGAATCAGAGTGATTGGAGCCCAGCCTTCGCGGAGCAAAAGGGGGAACAAGGCGACATTTCAGTTTGTAGATAATCGCCCGGACGCTGTACAGCTCAGGAAGCTGCAAGAGATGGTGGACAACAGTCCCCGCGCGAAAGAAGCCGCTCGGTTGTCGACCATGATTACCAATAGCCCCCGCATGGTGACGCAACGGCAGCAAGTAGAGCGCATGTTTGGCACAGCAGCACAGCGGCAAGAGGTACCCGAAAACGCCGCGATTCATCAGATTGCGGTGTCAGGAGTGCACGGTGCCGGCACTCGCTTACCCCATTTCAAAAGAATTCAAGAATCGTTTGGTCAATACGATGTTAGTGGTATACAAGCATATACAGGTGCTACGGCGGCAGTGGCCTCCAGGGCGATAGGCGCAACGGCCTATACGACGGGGAACAAAATAGCGTTTTCCAGCCCATCACCGGATTTGCACACAACGGCTCACGAGGCAACGCATGTGTTCCAACAGGCCGCTGGCGTGCAGTTGCGAGGCGGAGTTGGCGAGGTCGGTGATCGATATGAGCGCCATGCGAATGAAGTGGCGGATACCGTAGTTCAAGGTCGGTCGGCTGAGAACCTGTTGGACCGTGTTGCTCTGGTAACAACAGAGGGTTCAGCAAGGACCGCAGCTACCCGTGCATCAGCAGTGCAAAAACTCCCGAACGTGCCCGAAATCGATGAGGACGAAGAAAACGCCATTACGAGTTATAGAAGGGGGGGGCATAGAGCCATACAGCAGTTCTTGCGGGGACTTAATACAGCGACGACTGCTGCCAGAGAGGCAAGAGACGTAACTATTCCGCTACTAAACAGCGCCCTGCGCAAGATGCAAATCAGTCAGCAGTACGAATATCGAGACACATTGTGGCGTGGCGACCGATTTGACGCTTACTCTGAGGAGGACCAAGACCGCTTAGATACCCGAGGCGCGCGAATCACCATAGCACCCTTCTTTAGCACGTCGAAAAGTAAAGCTACTGGTCGCACCTTTAGTCGTGACTACTGGGAGATTACGAGGAACCATAGCGGTGTTGATATACACTCCGCAAGACTCGGCATAGATGAGGAACAGGAGGTCCTATTCCCCTCAGGGTCAGTGTTCAGGATAACTAGGCCGCGCCGCAAGAAGGGCTGGCCGTGGACACCAGACGAAGGTAGACCAAGGAAAGTTACAGCAGAGGAAGTTTAGTACCGCGACCCGCAAGTAAGTAGATACGGGATACAGCCCAAATAGATACGGGTTCATGCCCGAATACAGGATTATGCCCAAAAGCAGAGCGTAAGGGTATAACAATCGTGATTGTCCCTAGTCCGATTGCCGCATCCATCCAACCCGGCGTGTCGGACGAATTCGGGGTCATCGTTTGGTGATCTTGGGGCCGATGTACACGACATAGATCGGCTCGTCCACGACGATGGGCCAGCTGAAATGGATGCGCATCTGCTGAATCTTGACCTTGCCGTGCCAGGGGCAGAACAGTGTCCTTGTCGGATCTCGTGGGTGTTTGAAGGTCAGTTCGTTTTTGAACTCGTGCTTTTCGCCTTCTGACGAGTCGGTGAACCAGGCTTTTTTGCCGACAAAGTGATTGGCATGCAAATGCAAGCCGTCCTGGTTCCATCCGCCTTCGTCGGTGAAACACTCTTTCATCCGGTCGAGCGTCTTCAGACGGATCTGCAGCTTTTCGGCGGCGTTGGCGATGAACGGCCAGCCGTCCAGAGACCTGATTACATCGCTGGCCAGAGCCAGGTTAGAACAGGTTTTTTCGGCCCACGCGGCCAGGTCGAGCCACGATTGCAGCGGTTCTTCCACTGTGCCGAGCGTGTCCTCGAGTTGTTCATCGGTCCACAGATTCGGCACCGGGATGGTTGTGCGCTGTTCCTGGGCCGGCACGTGGCCAACCTCGATCGGTGTGCGCAGCCAGGTCGACGGCGACATGCTCAAAAGCGCCCGCAGCGAGCCCGTGCCGATTGCCATCGCGGCCTCGCCAATCGCAGTGTCGGTGACGATGTCGTCGGATACTTCGAGGTAGTCGTCGCTTGTGTGGAGGCGCTCGTCGTCCCAAAAAGGGCCCTTGTTGGCCAGCCATGCCATGATCTGACGCCGCCTGTTGCGATCGGTCAGGTTCTTGACGATATCCTGGACTTGCCGGGTCGCCGTTGCCTGGCTGCGCAGAAAAAGTCGATGGCAGCGCAGCTGCAGCTTTTGCTTCTCGATGCGCCGGCGCGCGCCCATCAACCATACTAGCGCCGAGAGAAACTCCTCGTCAGTGCCGAATTGACCGTACAGCGATAGATCGTTGAACAGAAAGATCACCTGGTACCTAGTCGCCCCAGTCGGCAAAAAAGTCCATATCTTTGTCGAACTGGTCGAAAAAACCGTCCGGCCAGTGATCGAAGTTGCCCGCCTGATTGATGACCGGAGAGACGACCTGACTCATCTTGTCGGCGTCGCCCGGGGGCCGCTCGCTAAAGAAATGCACCGCCACGTCGGCGGCGTCGAGACGCTCGGTGCGCACTGCGCGCCTCACTCCGTTGAGCACGTGATCGCTGTGAGTCTCGACCACGACCTGCACACCGGTGGCCGCGACGCGGGCCAGAAACTGCCCCATCCACGACTGCCCGGCCGGATGAAGATGGACCTCGGGATTCTCGATCAACAAGAGCTGGCGCTCTTTGATGATGAGGGCCGCCGTGATGATGGGAAGAATATGGGTCAGGCCAAAGCCGACGTGCTGGGGGCGGTGATAATCGGTCTCGTCGCTGGTGCGGATTCCCAGCGCGACCAGATTGGCGTTGGGCACCGGCTGAACGTCGATGCCACAGCCGGGAAAGAACTCGCGCATCCACGCCTGCACTTGATTGCGCAGAGTCGGTGGCGCTGCCGGAGCAACCAGCGCTCGCGCGATTCGCTCGTCGGCGAAGGAGTAGAGCAGGGCCGGAGCATTTTGCCCCAGCGCTCCGACGTAGCGCCGTTGTCGTTCGATCAGCGGGTAGGTCTCGCGCGGCCCGATGCGCTCGGCGCTGATGTACTGGATGGTTTGCAGCGCTCGTTCGAGATCGGCGATATCGCCGCGCTCATCTGACGAGGTCCAGCTGTGGGGAATGAGGGTTGGGCCGAGCACGTCCTTTTGGTCGGTGGCGCGAAAGTGTTTGGCCTTTCCGCCAGTGGGCAGCCAGTCGATCGATTGCACTGGGATGGTGATGGCGCGGCGATCGCGGATGGAGAAGTTCCACTGGCAGCGTCCGTCCTCGGTTGCCAGTGCGATGGCGCATTCGCGATGCCCGGTCACCTTGTCGATCACGTCGGCAGCCGAGCCCAGATTGACCAGTGAACCATTGAGGCGCAGCTCGCGATTCTGCTGAGTGGGCTGGAGTTCGTCCATATCGGTCGCGGTCTGTTGCAGAAGCAACAGTGCCTGCATGACAGTGGACTTGCCAGAGGCGTTTTTGCCGGTCAGCAGGGTACATTGCGCGAGTGGCAAGACCAGCTTGCGAAAGCACTTGAAGCTTTCGAGTTCAATCGCTGTCAGCATCGAAGACCCCTGCGAGCATCTCGCATACCTTGTCAAAGCGCGTCTTGACCCGGGCGGGGCTGCTGGTCGAATTGCTGATCGAGGTCACGAAGTCGGCATCTTCCATCAGCGAGTAAAAGCTGCTGCGCAGGGTGTCTGCGCGGGCGGCGACGTCATCCTCGGGTCGGTCGGCAAGGAGGGTGGAGAAGGTGTCGAAGAGGGCGACGTTGAAGGGTTTGCGCGCGTTCTGATCGCGGCTGTGTTTGCGGAATGCGTGTTTGGCAAACACGGCGAGGTTGTTTTTTAAGGCGCGGTGAAATTTGTCACGCAGCGCATCGAGCTCGTTCGACTCGAGCTGGTTCATGCGTTTGAGCCCCTCGGCGAGAAATTCGTCGAGGTTGCCCTTGTGCTCGCCATAGCCCAAAAGAGCGAATGAACAGAAGCGGTTGACGACTTCTCGATCGCGCATGCTGCTGGCATCTAGACTATTGCCCGTGGCCTCGATGAACAGCTCGGTATTGGCCTCTTTGCGCAGCCAGCGCGTGGCTTGCCCCATGTAGAGGCAGTTGCGCATTTGTTGCCGGGTGAGTGGTACACCGCTATTGACCCGCTCGAAGATATCGAGTTTTGCCTGCTCGGATACTTTGTAGTCGATGATATAGAGGATCAGCTGGGCGTCTTCGATGCGATTTTTGAGTTTGGGGCTGAGATCGCCGAACGTCTTGCCATCGAGTTCGCGATTGAGTAGAGACAGGGCGAGCTGGTCGCTCACAAACCGCTGAAACGTCGAGAGTCGCTGCAAGCCGTCCACGACCACGAGTTCGCCTTCCTGGTTCTCGGCCAGATAGAACACAGGGAGTGGAATTCGCATCAGCACTGACTCGATGAGCCGGCTTTGCCGCTGTTCATCCCATATGAAATCGCGCTGGAAATCGGGATCCATGACGTAGGAGCCCTGGTTGATTCGGCGCACGACTTCGAAAATGGTCCGGGTTTCGTGGCGAATGTGAAGGCTGTCGATGGGGTAATCGCGAAACGGTTCGTCGGGTAGGGCGGGGTCGAGCCCTTCGATCTCTTCGCGGTCTTGTGCTGGCGAGATCACAATAATGTGGCGAGGATAGATGATGTTCTTGCCGGGAGGCAAGACGCGGGCGGCCGGCAGTACCAAGTGTGCCCGCCGGCGAAGCCGAGGCCGAAAACCGAGAGCCGGTATAGCACCGAGTGCCATACCGCTGGAAGTGCCCCGGCTGGAGGTGTCGGCTGCGGGAGGTGCCGGCTGCGGGAGGTGCCAGCTGCGGGAGGTGCCAGCTACCTCGGGGCGCTGCGCTTGAGGTGCCAGCTACCTCGGCAGGACGCCTCGGGAGCCGGGCCGGCCGGCTGGAGGTGCCAGCTACCTCGGAGGCCCGGCGGCGGCGCTGCGGCGCTGCGGCGCTGCGCTGGAGGTGCCAGGTACCTCGGTGGGGGGGTACCTCGGTGGGGGTGCCTCGGTGGGGGCTGGAGGTGCCAGGTACCTCGGTGGGAGGTGCCACCTCGGTGGGGCACAATCTGTGGGTGAGATTTGGTCGGAATTGCGGCCAAACTAGAAATTGTGAGGGTCACATCAATCCGCCGCCGGCTCAGTCGCTGTTGCTCGGTTCACGCAAACACAGCCCGACGACGTCGAAGTTGTATAGCCCTTTGCTCCCGCTGTTTTCAAGTACTGTCTGCGCACGGTATCCGGACGGTGCGGGGCACAGAGATCAATGAATCGGGTCGCGGGGATGAATGAGCTTGGCGACCAGGCCGGTCCATCCGGTCTGGTGAGCGGCTCCGACACCGCGGCCGTTGTCACCGTGAAAGTATTCGTAGAACAAAACCAGGTCGCGAAAATGGGGGTTGTTCTGCAACCTGGCATCATCGCCGAGCACTGGCCGGCGGCCGCTCTTGTCGCGCAAAAAGAGCCGTATCAGGCGGCGGGATAACTCGTCGGCAATCTGCAAGATGGTCATTTTTTGGCCCGAGCCAGTGGGACACTCGACCAGAAAATCATCGCCATAATAGTGGTGAAACTTCTGCAGCGACTCGATGATTAGATAGTTGACCGGCATCCAAATCGGCCCGCGCCAGTTGGAGTTGCCGCCAAACAAATAGGTATCTGACTCGGCCGGTGTATAGCGGACAACGTATTCGGCGTTGCAGTGCCGGAAGCGAAATGGCTCATCGAGGTGCGCGCGCGACAAGGCGCGAACCCCGTACGGCGACAGGAATTCGGTTTCGTCGAGCATGCGGCGCAACAGGCGTTTCATGCGATGGCCGCGCAACAGCGACAACAACCGGCGCTGGCCGATGCCCGGCACCTCCCAGTGTGAGATGAGCGAGTGAAACTCGGTGCGGTAGCGCAGGTACCACTCCATGCGGGCTTTGAATCCGGGCAGCTTGTCGAGCATCTCCGGCTCCAGCACTTCCACGGCATAGAGCGGAATGAGACCGACCATGCTCCGCACCCGGAGCGGAATCTTGGTCTCTTCGCCCTCGGCATCGGTGAGATCGAGCCAGTCGTAATAAAACTCCTCGTCGTCGTCCCACAGGCCGCCGTCGCCGATCTTGGTGATGGCACTGGCAATATTCAAAAAGTGCTCGAAAAACTTGGTCGCAATGTCCTCGTACACATCGTTGTGCAGGGCCAGCTCGAGCGCGATGCGCATCAGGTTGAGGCTGTACATGGCCATCCACGCCGTGCCGTCGGCCTGGTCGATGTGACCGCCAGTGGGCAGGGTGGCGCTGCGGTCGAATACTCCGATGTTGTCGAGGCCGAGAAAGCCGCCCTGAAATACGTTATTACCGTCGTCGTCCTTGCGGTTGACCCACCAGGTGAAATTGAGCAGCAGTTTGTGGAATACCCGCTCGAGAAAATGGATATCGCCCGTGCCGCCGTGCTGCTTGCGATCGATCTGAAATACCCGCCAGGTCGCCCAGGCGTGCACCGGTGGATTGACATCACCGAACGCCCATTCGTAGGCGGGCAGCTGTCCATTCGGGTGCATGTACCACTCGCGGGTCAGCAGATCGAGCTGGTTCTTGGCAAATTCGGTGTCGATGAGGGCCAGTGGAATGCAGTGAAAAGCCAGGTCCCACGCTGCATACCAGGGATATTCCCATTTGTCCGGCATCGATATGATGTCGGCGTTGTTGAGATGGGCCCAGTCCGAATTCCGGCCGGTGCGCCGCTCGGCCGGCGGTGACGGCTGACCGGGGTCGCCTTCGAGCCATTCCCGGACGTCGTAGTAATAAAACTGCTTGGTCCAGATCATGCCGGCCAGGGCCTGGCGTTGGACAAGGCGGGCATCGGCGTCGGTTACCTGTTCCTGCAGAACATCGTAGAACTGGTCGGCCTCCTGGCGACGCTTGTCGAATACTTCGGCGAAATTGCCGAATCCGTGCGGCTGGTCGGGCCGGCGCAGGCGGGCGCGCACCACCATCGAACCCCCGGCCGGCACGACCTCGCGGTAATGGCCGGCCGCCTTGGTCCCGGTTTGTTCCGGGTTGACCGCATGATGGTCGTTATTGACCACCCGGTCGTTGATTCCATCCTTGAAATACCCCTCGACGTTCTGGCCAAAGAGGCGGCGCATATTGGTCTCGTTTTCACAGAAATAGATTTCGGGACTGCCGTCGAGCTCGAAGCGAAATGTCCCCAAAACCGGCATTTCGGCGCGCAAGCTGCCCGGAATATCGGAGTCGAGCTCGTCAAAACCGAGACTGGGACGGCCCTCGTTGCGGCCCCACGACCAGGTGTTGCGACACCACAAATGGGGCAATAGATGGAGCTCGGCCGGGTCTTCACCCCGGTTGATCGCGGTGATCTCGACCAGCAGATCCTCGATGTCGGCCCGGGCATATTCGATGAACACGTCAAAATAGCGATTGTCGTCGAATACTCCGCTATCGAGCAGCTCGAACTCGGGGCTGTCCTTGCTTCGCCGCGCGTTCTCCTCGATCAGCTGGCGGTACGGAAACTCGGCCTGAGGATATTTGTAGAGCATGCGCAGATAGGAGTGAGTCGGTGTGGCGTCGAGGTAGTAATAGAGCTCCTTGACGTCTTCGCCGTGGTTGGCCTCGGAGTTGGTCAGGCCGAAAAGGCGCTCTTTGAGGATGGGATCGCGTCCGTTCCACAGGGCCAGACCCACGCAGATCCGGCATACCTTGTCGCTGAAGCCACCAATGCCGTCCTCGCCCCAGCGATAGGCCCGGCTTCTGGCATGATCGTGGGGAAAATACTCCCACGCAGTTCCGTATGGGCTGTAGTCCTCGCGCACGGTTCCCCACTGCCGCTCGCTCAAATACGGGCCCCAGTGCTTCCAATACCGGCCGTTGTCCCTAAGCCGCTGGCGTTCTGGATCGAGTCGTTTTGCAGTCATGACGCCTCCTCGTCGTATGGAAATCCCCGATAAAACCCGAGCAGGGTACACTGTGTGAGTGTCCCCAGTCGACAGCGCTCAGCCGGCTTTGCGCAGTTGTGTCATGCGATCTCGCCTGCCAGGCACCGCTCGCCGACGCCGCAGCTGATGACGATGGTTGTTGACCGACGAGCAAGCCCGCTGGCGGTGATGGATCGGCGCTCTGGCGACGCGGAGAGTTAAGTGATCATTCAGTACCGCCAGGTGTTTTGTGAGCCGAGGGCGGATTTCGCCATAGGGAGTATGGAACCTCGGAATCTGCGATGAGAGCCCTGGAACGAAGAAGAGGTCGGGGAACGCTCGTATCGCGTTCTCCATATAGGCGTCCGGGTCGAGATCTTCAATCTCCGAGATTGCGCGATAGAAGCAGAGCAACTCCGGTTGGCGCGTCACGAAATGGACATCCGGCTTCGGGGACGGTGTACGCTTTTCAACTTGGCGTCAAAGTAGTCCCGGAACTTACTTGGGCACCAATGTGGGCTGTCCGGAAGAGCAAGCAATATACAGTGGACTTCGCCTCGCGGGATTCGATTCCTCCGCTGAAGGACGCAGGCAGTTTCATCAATTCGTCTGCGTGCACGCAAGCCAAGAACGCGAGCCGTTTTTCTGCGCCCACACGCTGACCACCGGGCGAGTACAGACGAGGCAACAGCTCGGTGCCCCGGTCGAACTCGCTACACCGCGCCTCGGTATCGATGCTGAGGCCGAGTATCCCATCCTGGCCAGACCCGGAACACCGCTACGCCCGCGATGGCGCGGCAGCCTCGATGAGTTGCTGGTGCTCGTTGCCGAACAAACCGGCATTTCTGTCGAATG
>JAKSDA010000086.1 GCA_022360315.1 Pseudomonadota bacterium | reverse complement strand
TCGCATGGGTCAGGGCAACCCCGGTGGAAGTCTGCATCCGGTCTACAACACCGACGTGAACAACGACCGGTACTTCCAGTACTTGCAGAACTTCGTCGATCTGACCAAGGCAGCCAAGCAAGCCGGTCAGTGCGGTCCGGCCGGATTCCCCACCCCGCAGTAGCAGTAGCGCAGTAGCGACTGTTTGTACCGCGCCGTCTCTTCCCGGAGCGGCGCGGCTTCTGAGCCGCTTCTCGCTGGTTCGGCTCTCCTAGACTCTGTACGACTGTCGTTCTGTTCTCCTGCCTCCTTTCCCTTCATTCTCGCCTTTGATCCCTCAGGCTCTGCTCGCCGCTCTCGTCCTCCAGGCACTCGTCACCGTTTGGGCATTCCTCGCCGTTTCGCCTTTTCTCTCTGCCGTGTTTCCTCGCCGGTCTCTTCGGCATCACGCACTGCACTTGAAAACAAACACCGCTTGCCAGGCGCGGCGCCTGGGTGTATTTCCTTACCTATGAAGACCTGGATCGTGGGGATAACGGCCCTGGCGATCGCCGTTATCGCGATCGCTCTTTTGTGGGACCTTCAGTCCGGGGGCAAGACCTCTGTACCCGAGCAGGGAAAGGCCGCAGCGGCGCAAGCGGAGGTCGGAGACCTGCCCGCGCCCGATAGAGCGGAGTCCCGAAACACTGTCCGTGCGCGCGCTGCAGCAGCAACCCAGCCGCCAACCCAGCCGTCCGCGAAGAACGGCGACCCCGCGCCTCTGGCTCCGGAAGAGCGCACCGAGGAGTTTGAACGCCTGCTGGCCGGCGAGGTGCCGGGTCGCATCCGCGAAGCGGCAGCTCCCTGCTACGACGGCAGCGGCATCTCCTACAAGCGGCTCGAGAACAGTGACGACTCGATCGACTTCGACTTCACCTTGCGACTCAAGAGCGGTGTGGTCACCCTCGAAAACCTCAAGCTCACAAAAGGCATCGGCAATCAGACCGATGGTTGTGTGATGCGCGTGCTGTCCCGGCTCAGCTGGCGCGACCAGGTCAACCCGGACTTCACCATGGATATGAGCGACTCGATCTCGCTCCTCGCCCTCAAGAAATGGGGTGAGCCGATGCCCCACGAAATCGAAGAAGTCCCGGAAGAGCCGCCGGAAGAATAGAGCCCATCTCAACCATCTCCGTGCGATTTTTGAGATGGAGTCCAGTCGCCCGACGAGTCCGGTCGAAGTAGACGCGGGCCGCATATTGCGCTCGGCGTTCTGTGCTACTCTACAGATCGCCCATGAGCGACCCTACTCGGATTGGCAAGATGTATCTGGCACCGGGGGCTGGCCCGGCGAATCGCCTCGACCTGCCGGGGCCGCGGGCATTGCCTTGGCCCGATGAGCATGTGGTCGAGCCCGAGACCGACCAGGAGATGATCGATGGGCAGATCATCCAGGTGGCGCCGTCCATGTCTCCCCACGCCGATCGGCAGGTCGATATCGCCTATGTCATACGCGCCCACGTGGCGTCGGGCTACGTGGCTTCGGCCGAGCTTCTGACCCGGGTGTCGGACGACGACGATTTCGCCACGGATGCCTGTATTCGCAGACGAGGTCGCGATGCCCGGGGCCATAGGTATCTCGAAGAGATATCGTTCGAAGTCAAGCACACGCAGAGCGAGAGCGACCTCAAAAAACGCGCCCGCTATCTGATTGGCCGGGGTGTGCGCCGGGTGTTTGCAGTCTATGTCCGGGTCGACAAAGCCGGCGACGACGAGCAGGTGAAAGCCGGCCCGGTCAAGGAATGGTGGCCTGGAGAAACCGGCGACCAGGGCGACTGGAAAGCGCTGGACGAAGAGTCCTACATCAAAGACCGCTGCTTGCACCGACCCATCAAAGTACGCTCGCTGCTCGACGCAGTCGAAGCTGACAACGCTGTTTATGATGCACTCGTCGCCAAGAACAATCCCCGGCTACGCGAGCGCGAGGCCGAAATTCAGGCTCGCAGCTACGGAGAGGGCAAGTCCGACGGCTACGAGGCGGGCAAGTCCGACGGCTACGAGGCGGGCAAATCCAACGGCTACGAGGCGGGCAAATCCGACGGCTACGAGCAAGGGCTCCGGGTGACTGTGCGCGATCTCTGTGAGGCGTTTGCCATCGAGTTGACGCCTGAGCGACGGTCGCGAATCGACTCACTCGGCATTGAAGATCTGCACGCTCTTCGCATCGCACTCAAACAGCACCGGCGCTGGCACGACGACTGATCTCACCTGCTCTGTAGGGATGGGTTCTTCATGGTGGTGCGGACCTCTTCCCCCAAAGGTGGGAATCATCCCCCCGCGATTGCGGCCTCTAACTCTTTAGAATTCCTGGTAATTGTAGACGGCACACCAGTTGCAGTTAGCGAGTGCCATCAGGCAATCATCAGCAAAACACTGGTCCTCGCCGGGATTCAGGAGGCAGATTTCCCAATGACCACGAGATTTGGATTTATCCTTTTGGCCGCGAGCGGAATGCTCGCATTCGACGCGCCTGCCCAGGCGCAAGATATCCGCAACCCGTACGTCTTCACGGTAGCCGACGGCAACAACGCCGGCCGCACTCGCATCGGTAACAACGGGCGAGAGCGCAACGGCGACAACTATCAGGCTGGCAACGAGCACGCGACGCTCGCTCAGCTCGGCGACGGC
>JAKSDA010000592.1 GCA_022360315.1 Pseudomonadota bacterium | reverse complement strand
GCCGTCGCCGAGCTGAGCGAGCGTCGCGTGCTCGTTGCCAGCCTGATAGTTGTCGCCGTTGCGCTCTCGCCCGTTGTTACCGATGCGAGTGCGGCCGGCGTTGTTGCCGTCGGCTACCGTGAAGACGTACGGGTTGCGGATGTCTTGCGCCTGGGCAGGCGCGTCGAATGCGAGCATTCCGCTCGCGGCCAAAAGGATAAATCCAAGTCTCGTGGTCATTGGTAAATCTGCCTCCTGAATCCCGGCGAAGACCAGTGATTGCCGGGCAACTTCCCCTTGTGCAACCCGTGTGCCGTTCGCGGATAATGAGATTTTGATTACTTAGGGGAAGAGACCGCGGGGAAAGATTCCCACCCCTGGGGGACGATGTCCACAGTCTCGATCAGAGCGGCACGGCGATTCATGGCCGTGCATGGCGGGACGACACGTAGGTGTACGGATATACGCCGTATTAGCATGTATACAGGGCATATCCCCGGCGCATTCCTGCGCGTACATACCCGATACGGAACATCGGAAGTGCAACGACTTGTTTGCATTGCGCTGGGGCAGCGATGGTCAGTGAAGCGCTCGATCGAGCATCCAGAGATCGATCGAGCCTCAAGAGACCCATCGATCGAGCCTCAAGACGATCATCATCAATCGATGGATCGAGCCTCAAGACGATCATCATCAATCGATGGATCGAGCCTCAAGACGATCATCATCAATCGATGGATCGAGCCTCAATCGATCATCAAGGTCTGTCTATACCAGAGATTCGGATGGGGTGGATCTATCCATCCCATCGATCGCGCGCAACCAATCGCCAGCAGGCGATCGACGGATCGCTGCTACGCCGCGATCAATCGCGACTCACGAGGTGCGCGGCCGCTCGGGAAAGGGAGGGGTACAAGCGGGAGAGGGAGCGGCAGAAATGCGAACAGTCTGATCGTTCAGACTCATTGAGTCTTGGTCTTCGCGTCCGGACTCGAGTTTTTCGAGACTGCGACTTTTTTCGGCAATGGCTTGCTGTAGAACGCGAGGGCGTGGGCTGGCGTCTTGTCGTTGAGCTCGATCTGTCCCCGTCCCTGGGCCGTCGAGCGGAAGGTCATCGACTCGAGCTCGGCCCGATCGAAACGAACGGTCCGCTGCTCATCGTAAATCACTTCGGCTTGGACGATGTTTTTCGCTTCCACGCCCTGGTCCTTCAGCACGTCGAAGAGCTTCCACCGAGTCACACCGTCGGCGCCCTGGGTGCCGGAGTCTGGATCGAGCTTGTTGCGCTTGAGAATGCTCACCAGCCGATCGTCCTTGTAGATGCGGATCCCACCACGCAGTGGTTCGCCGTAGTACGGAATTCCTTCCACCCGCTTGCCATCGAGAAGAAGAATCGCTTCGTCGTCTTCGTTCGCCCCGACCGTTGGCGGTTTCTTCTTGATGTAGACCGCCACGCCCATCAGCCGGTCGAAGTTCTTGCCCCGATCTTTGGGAACCACGGCGATCGGTTTGCCCTCGGTGCCGAGACCGAAGCGGAAGTAGAAGTGGTCTTTCACCTCCAAAAACTCTTTGCCAGTGAGAGCCAGAATTTGGTTATTCGGGCCGTAGAGGTGAAATTCTTTGATCGTCTTGAGGTCGACTCCGATCGCCTCGAAGTAGTCCGAGTAGCGATAGCGGCGAACTTTGATCACTCGCTCGTAGGGCGGAGGATCGCCGGGCAGAAAATCGAGCCCCTCGATCTGCTCGATCCACACCGGCTTGAGGGTCGAGGGCAGTTCACCGAACCAGAACACACCCACAGGCACGCCGTCGACATAGGCCGCAGCATCCTTCCATCGGCCCTTGCCGGACTTGTACTCGGCTGGAACCCAGTCACCCTCGTCCCGATGCCGTCCCGAGGTACCCTGGGCTGTGGGGTCTGTCGATGACGTGGTAGCCACAGCTTGCGGAGTGGCTTTTGTATCGCCTTGAGCTGTGGTCGGACTGACGCTGTCTTTTGGTTTCTCTTTCTGGCCACAGCCCAAAAGCACCAGGGCGGCGGCGAAGAACACGATGTATCCGGCGGTTTGTGCTTTCATGAATGGCCCCTGTTGCAGAACGTATTCCATATCATACCCCCACAATCCCGCGATGTTACAAGGCGAACTGCGGGGCCTGGAGCCCACAGGTGGGAACTCGGCCCTCCACTCGATTGACTGCAACCCCCCGAAAGCGCAGGCAAGACTGGTGGCACGCGCAGTGCACATGGCAGGCCGCATGACCATTCGAGAGGGAATCCTTACTAGTTTGTCGATCTTCGCGTTCGGCCTGGCCGGATGTGGGCTCGGAAGCAGTGACGGTGACGACGACAATCCCGATCCCGACCAGGGCGCTCTTGGGGTCCTTTGTACTGCCGATCTGAGTGTCACCGGGACATTTGCGCCGACCAATGCTCCCCCTGCGCCAGATCCCAATGATCCCAATGATCCCGGCTGGAGCTGCGTGCCGGAAGGGAAATGGACAGTGGACGTCCAGGTTTCCGACCAGGGTAACTGCAGCGAAGTCCCGATCGCGGCCCAGTACGTTTACACAGTGACCGTAGATGCCGAAACCGAGGAATATATCGCCACGTACGGCGACGATCCCAACAGCGATTTCAGCTATTTAAAAGTCTCGATCGAAGGTCCGTGCATCGGCAACTTCGAGCATTTCTCGACCGATGGCAAACAGGTCACCACGCTCAGGCCTCATACTGCCGACAATCCCGACGACCTGACCATCACCGGCAGCGGGACCTACGAGCTGTTCAACTCGTCTCAGTGGGACGATCCGCAACAGTAGACGCCCCCAGCAGCTGAAACTCTTCCATCGCCAGGCCGGGACCGGGTGTAGCTGGCCTCGCGACCTGCTCGTTCCGGCGGACTCCCGCCAGGCGCCCCATGTGCCCGAAATCGGCTGATCGCCGCTCTCGGCCGGGGGCGCACGCAGATTCGGGAAAGACGGTCTTCCCGAATGCTGCTAGCCAATGCCGCGCAGAGCCGTGGCGCGCGCCACGCGGCTGATCGCCAGGGCAAATGCGGCAGTGCGCAAGTCGCACCCGTGGGACGTTGCCGACTCTTTGAGGTCGATAAAGGCCTTCTTCATGGTTTTGCGCAACTCCCCATTAACTCGCTCCTCCTCCCATCGGTAGTGCTGAATGTTCTGTACCCATTCCATATACGAAACGGTCACTCCACCGGCATTGGCATAGATATCGGGCAAGATCACAATTCCCCTTTCACCCAACATCTCGTCGGCCTCCGGTGTCACCGGGTGATTGGCAGCCTCGATGATGTACCTGGCGCGTACATCGCCGGCGTTGTGCCTGGTCAACACACCGCCGAGCGCTGCTGGAATGAGTACATCGACGTCGAGGTAGAGCAGATCGTCGGCCGGAAAATTGTCGGCATCCGGATACGATGATACCGCGCGTTCCCTCGCCACGAACTCGCAGAGCGCCGCGATGTCCAGACCGTCGGGATTGCGAATCGCACCCCGGCTATCCGATACCGCGACCACAGTACCGCCGGATTCGGCGATCAATCGCGCTGCCCACGACCCCACATTGCCAAATCCCTGAATGGCATAGGTGAAGTCCTTGACCTCTTTGCCCTCCTCGGCAAACAGGTTCTCCATGGCCAAAAGCACTCCGCGGCCAGTCGCCGCCTCGCGGCCCAGGCTGCCGCCGAGTTCGATCGGCTTGCCGGTAACCACCCCCGGCGAATAGCCGTGGAATTTGGCATACTCGTCGACAATCCACGCCATGATGCGTGCATCGGTTCCCATATCGGGTGCCGGAATGTCGCGATCGGGCCCGATGAGGTCGTGGATACCCTCGACAAACGCCCGGGTCAGGCGCTGCGTTTCCCCCCCGGTGAGCTGGCGGGGATCGCAGTTGACTCCCCCCTTGGCGCCACCATAGGGCAAATCGACCACTGCAGTTTTCCAGGTCATCAGAGAGGCCAGTGCGTTGACCTCGTCGGGATCGACCGCCGGATGGTAGCGAATCCCTCCCTTCATGGGCCCGCGCGCATCGTCGTGCTGAACGCGAAATCCCACATACGTGCCGATCGTACCAGTGTCGAGCTCGATCGTGCACTCGACTTTGATCTCTCGTTTCGGGGTGATCAGCTGAAGCTCTTCGCGATTGCCCAGGCCGACCAGCCGGGACGCCCGGCGAAAATTGCGATACGTGGCTTCTGTTGCGCTCATCGGTCTTCTCTTTCGACCATTCTACACCGTTGATTTCCTTCAAAACCGAGTCGACGCTCCCGCACTCGATTTTCCGAGAAAACGAAAATGAGAGTGCTTTTCATTTGCATACCGACCGGGTAGATTGTCCGGACTACGCGGGTCTGTGTGAACAGACCGATCGATTCTCCAGCCACTGCAGATGTCATGAACTCGTACAAAACAGTCTTATTCACCACCATTGCTGCAGCGCTGGCACTGCCGGCCTGCGGCGATTCGCAGGATCCGGTCGATGTGCCCGAGTCCTATGCTTTCTCCAGCCGGTTTGCGAGCGACGCGAGTAGTGTGAGCTATTCCGGTCAGGTGTTTCGCCAGGTCCTGATCGCCGAGCTGGTCGGCTACATGGACCAGATCACCGACCAGATCACGGCCGGAACCCTCACCCCCGACGCCGGTGACATCACCGGCGCGCTCAAGGTATACTACGATTTCGACGATGCTGCTTCGGGCACACGGGCCCTGACACTCAGTGCGGACCCGTCGCTCTTGCAATCGTCATACGACGATATTTCCAGCGGCAAGAACCTGCGCGACAAAATTGCCGGCAACGATGAAGTCGGCCAGCACCGCGATTGGGCGGCCGAATTCACCGGCTGGAGCGAGGGCGGGGCAGCGAGCCCCGACGCGCTGATTCAGTACTGGTTTGGCTTGCTCGACGGCCTCGCGGTCGATCGCGCGGCCGGGACGATCCCAAACGATCCCGACGGCGAGGCCATCACTCTGGTCTACATCACGGCAAAGGGCCAGGATCTCAAGCAGCTCATTCAGAAATTCCTGCTCGGCGCGGTTAACCTGTCGCAGGGTCTCGACGACTATCTCGACAACGACACCGACGGCAAGGGGCTGCGATCGAGCAATCTGCGCGACGGCGACAAATCGTATTCCACCCTCGAGCACCAATGGGACGAGGGTTTCGGGTACTTCGGTGCTGCCCGCGACTACAACGACTACACCGACGATGAGATCGCCGGCAAGGGCGGACGTGAGGGCTACAAAAAAGGCTATCACGATTCCAATGGCGACAATGCCATCGACCTTTTATCCGAGTACAATTTCGGGCACTCGACCAACGCGGCCAAACGCGATCGCGGCAGTTCTGCTCAGGCACCGACCGATTTTACCAAGACCATCTTCGACGCGTTTTTGACCGGCCGGGCGATCATCTCGTCGGCCGACGGCGAACTCGACGACGATCAGATCGCCGATCTGGTCGAGCAGCGCGATATCATCGCCCGCGAATGGGAGGCGGTGGTGGCGGCCACGGTTGTCCACTACATCAACGAGACCCTGGTAGACATGGGTACCTTCGGCGGCTCGTACAACTTTGTGGACCATGCCAAGCACTGGTCGGAGCTGAAGGGATTTGCCCTCGGGCTGCAGTTCAGCCGGTTTTCGCCGCTCACCGAGGCCCAGTTCGCCCAGTTGCATCAGCTCATCGGCGATGCTCCAGTGTTGCCCAACGCGCCGTCTGCCGACATCGAGGCCTACAGGCAAGACCTGCTCATGGCCCGGGACATCGTCGGCCAGGGGTACGACTTCGACCCGGCCAACCTGGGCGATCAAAACGGAGAGAACGGATGGTAACCGGCATTCGCTCGCGCCTCGCTGGCGGCCCGCCTAGCGACCCTGGCCCGGTCCGATCTTCGATGTGGGGTCTGGTCGCTGTGGTCGCCGCTGTCGCCTGCGGCTCGTCGACCGAAAAGCCGCAGCCAGTCGCCTTCGATCGCCCGGCCATGCTGAAACATATCGGCGAGAACATGGTGCTGCCGATCTACCGCAGCGTTCATACCAACGCTGGCGAGCTGTCCAGCAAGGTGGACGACTACTGCACCGCCTTGGGCACAGCTGGACAACAAGACGCGCTCGACGCGGCCCGCGACGCCTGGCGAGCGACCATGGCGCAATGGCAGCTGGCCGAGATGATGCTATTCGGACCGGTGGCCATGGACGGAAAGGCCCTGCGCGACCGCATCTATTCGTGGGATCTGGTGTCGAGCTGTGCAGTCGATCAGGACGTGATGCGCAAACACGACGACCCGACCGGCTACGACATCACCGGTCGCCTGAGCAACGTGCGCGGCCTCGACGCTCTCGAGTATCTTCTCTTTGCCACCTCGCTCGACGGCGAGTGCGCAGTGAACAACAAACCGCCGGGCTGGGACGGCCTGTCCGACCCCGAAAGACGGCAAGCTCGCTGTGCCTTTGCCCGGGATGCAGCCAGCGATCTGTCCACCCAGACCAAGAGCGCAGTGGACGCCTGGGCGTCCGAGTCGGGCAACTACCTGGCTGACTTTGCCGGTGCCGGACAGTCGGCCAGCAGCTTTGACAGCGCGCAAGACGCAGTCAACGCAGTATCGGACGCCATGTTCTACCTCGACTCCCAGGTCAAAGACATGAAGCTCGCCGAGCCTGCCGGCATTGCGATGAACCGCTGCGCAGGGGTCGGAACTGTGTGCCCCGACGAGCTCGAATCGCGCTATGCCGGTCATTCCAGGGAAAACATCGTCGCCAATCTGCGCGCTTTCGGCATGCTCTTTACCGGCAATGGCCCCGACAGTCTCGACGGGCTCGGTTTCGAGGACTTTTTGCGCGCGGCCAGTGCCGACTCGCTGGCCGACAACATGGGCGCAGCGATTACGGCGGCAGTGACCGCGGCCGAGGCCATTCCCGGCAGCATGGCCGGCGCTTTAAACACCGATATCGACGCCGTGGTGGCAACCCACACCGCGGTCAAGCGCATTACCGACGACCTGAAAACCCAGTTTCTCACAGTCTTGGGCCTGGACATCCCCGACGACGCGGCAGCCGACAACGACTGAGCGATCCCGTTGACCCCCCTCTTCGCCTCTCTCTTTGCTGCCCGGGACATCGCCTCGCTGGCAGTGTTTCGCATTCTATTTGGCACGCTCATGTTTGTCAGCACCGTTCGCTTTGTGCAATCGGGCTGGATCGACCGGTTCTACGGCGAGCCGGTGTTCTTTTTTAAGTACTGGGGGTTTGCCTGGGTGCCGACCTTGCCCGCAGCGGCCATGTACGCGGTCTACGGCGTTCTGGCCGTTCTGTCCCTGGCCATTGCCGCAGGCCTCTTCTACCGGGTGAGTATCGTCCTTTTCGCCCTGGGCTTCACCTATACCCAGCTCCTGGACGTCACCAATTATCTCAATCACTACTACTTGATCGTCCTTTTGAGCTGGCTCATGTGCTTCATGCCGCTTCACCGGGCCTGGTCTGTCGATGCCGCTCGCAAGCCGGCCATCCGGGCGAGCACGCTGCCGGCGTACCACCTCTATCTCGTCCGCTTTCAAATCGGCGTGGTCTACTGTTTCGCCGGCCTAGCCAAGCTCAATACAGACTGGCTCATCCACGCCCAGCCGCTCAATATCTGGCTGTCCGCGCGGGTCGAGACCCCGCTCATCGGTCCGCTCTTCGACGAGCTGTGGATGGCTTACCTGATGAGCTGGGCCGGTTTTCTCTTCGACTCGACCATCGTTCTATGGTTGTCCTGGCGCCGCACCCGACCCTATGCCTACGCCGTGGTGGTCACCTTCCACCTCATGACCGACGTGCTGTTCAACATCGGCATGTTCCCGTACATCATGATGCTCTCGGCGACGGTATTCCTGGCCCCGGACTGGCCGCGCCGCCTGCCTTTTTTGCCGACTCGGTCGCCATCGCGGCCGCGCCATGACCAGCCAGTTACCGACTCCGAGCCTATCGCGTCATCCATTTGCTGGCGGCAAAAAGTCGGCCTGATCGCCTTACTGGTGTATTGCGCCATCCAGATCGCGGTTCCGCTGCGCCACTACGCCTATCCCGGCGATGTACTGTGGAACGAGGAGGGCATGCGCTTTGCCTGGAAGGTCATGTTGCGCGAAAAACACGGCAGCGTGACCTTCCGGGTTCGTTTTCCCGACACCGGCAAAGAGCTCCAGGTCTCGCCCCGGCATTATCTCGACACCCGGCAGGAGCGCGAGATGGGCGGTCAGCCCGATCTCATCCTGCAGCTGGCCCATCACATTGCGCGCGACATTCGCAAGCGAGTTGGCGGTGGCGACGTCGAAGTGCGCGCCGAGGCACTGGTGTCACTCAACGGCCGGCCGGCCGCACTCATGATCGATCCCGAGCGCGATCTGACCCAGGTTGCCGATGGGCTGGCGCACGGGGATTGGATCCTGCCCGCGCCGCCCGGCCCGCCGATACAGCTGCACGCCCGGACCGGGCCATAGTCCCCGAAAGCCGACAACACCATGCGAAACTCGATCTTCACCCCCCTGGTCACGGCCATTTTCACCGGGCTTATTGGGGCCGCCGTTTTTGCCGCGGCTTCGGTCCGCGTATCGCGGGCCCAGGACGATCCAACCCGGCCGGTCGATCCGGCCGAACAATCGCCTGGGCAGGACAACACCGATTCATCGGATAAAGCCGATGAGGCCGGTGCCGGACAATCCGACCCCGCGGCACAGATGGCCGAACATGAGCTCGTCTCCGGCGAGGTGATCGAAATCGTCGACCGTGCTGCGCCGGGCTCGGTCCAGGCGATCAACGCAACGGAGCTCGAGCGCTTCGAGTACAACGACGTCCATCAAGTACTGGGCAGCGTGCCCGGGGTGTACATCCGGCAAGAAGATGGCTACGGCTTGCGGCCCAACATCGGCATGCGCGGGTCGAGTTCGGAGCGCAGTGCCAAGATCGCCCTGATGGAGGACAGCGTCTTGATCGCGCCGGCGCCGTATTCTGCCCCGGCCGCCTACTACTTTCCCGTGATCACGCGCATCGAGCGAGTCGATGTACTCAAAGGCCCCGCGGCCATTCAGTACGGCCCCAACACGGTGGGCGGTGCGGTCAACCTGCACAGCAAGAGCATTCCGCGCCAGCGCGAGATCACACTCGATGTGGCCGTGGGCCAACATCGCTACGGCAAGCTGCACGCCACCTACGGCGAGCGCCGCAAACACGTGGCGATTCTCATCGAGGCGGTCAAACTGCGCACCGACGGATTCAAAGAGCTCGATAGCGGCGGCTCGACTGGTTTTGACAAGAACGACGCCCAGATCAAGTTGCGCCTGTCCAGCGATCCGGCGCGCCACATCTATCAGGAGCTCGAACTGAAAATCGGCTACTCGGACGAGGTATCCGACGAGACCTATACCGGACTGGCCGACCGCGATTTCGCCGACACCCCCTATCGCCGCTACGCCGGAACCCAGCTCGACCAGATGAAATGGCGCCACGTGCGCATGCAGCTCGACCACGAGATCGACGTGTCCGGCCGATTGAAGCTCGCCACCACGCTCTATCGCAACGTTTTCTCCCGCGATTGGGCCAAGCTGAACGGCTTTGCCGGCGGTCGCTCGCTGGCCGATATCCTGGCCAATCCCGACACCGGCGCAAACGCCGTCTTGTACTCGGTACTGACTGGACAGTCGGAGTCGACCAGCGACGCCGAAGCCCTGGTCATCGGCACCAACGCGCGCGACTTCGTGTCCCAGGGCGTCCAGCTCACCGGCCGGGCCGAAACCAGCGTACTGGCCAGCGACCACGCCATCTCTGTCGGACTGCGCTACCACACGGATACAGCGGAGCGCGACCACACCGAAGAGAACTATCTCATGACCGATCGAGAGCTGGTCCGGGCCGATACAGCGACAGCGGTCACCCGCGATGCCACCGGCACAGCGCGCGCTCTGTCCGCCTACGTCAAGGACAAGATACGCATCGGTCTGGTCACTGTGACCGCCGGACTGCGCGGCGAACTGGTCGAGACCGGGTGGCAAGACCGCACCGAGGGCAGCGAGATGGACATCGATGGCTCGTACTCGGTCCTCATTCCCGGCCTCGGCGCGGTGGTTCAAGTCATCCCGGAGCTCGGTTTTTTGGCCGGCGTGCACAAGGGCTTCGTGCCCGTGGCGCCGGGCCAGGATTCCGACATCGCCGCCGAGGAGAGCATCAACTACGAGGCCGGCCTGCGCTACGCCCGACCCGGCGCGGCCGCCGAGCTGATCGGGTTTTTCAGCGATTACTCCAATCTAAAGGGCATGTGCACCGCATCGAGAGGCTGCGCCAGCGGTCAGATCGGCGACGAGTTCAACGGCGGCGCGGTCCACGTACTCGGTCTCGAAGCACTCGCTGCAGCCGAAATACCGGCCCGAAGATGGCTGCAATTGCCGGTCAAACTGAGCTACACATTCACCCGCTCCCGGTTCGACAGCGACTTCACCTCGGCAAATCCCCTGTGGGGCACGGTTTCGGCCGGAGACCAGATGCCATACGTGCCCGAGCACCAGCTGTCGGTGCAGGCGGGCGCCCGGGGACCGCGCTGGGACGCAGCCGTATCCGCGCGCTTTGTCAGCTCCATGCGCGATGTCGCCGGCAGTGGCGACATCGCGCTCGGCCGCCGCATCGACGGCGCTTGGGTACTCGACCTGGCGGCGAACTACGCCCTGGGCCGCTGGGGCACGGCCTATCTCGTCGTGGACAATCTGCTCGACCGCGCGACCATTGTCTCGCGACGCCCGTTCGGAGCCCGCCCCGGCAAGCCGCGCACAGCGGTCCTGGGTTACAAGAATCGCTTCTGATCGAGCGAGGCTGGGGCGAGCCGGGCCGGCTTTCTGCTATGGTCGGGCGCTCATGAAACACGGCATTGTCGTGACCATCGATGGCCCGGCAGGCGCGGGCAAATCCACTGTGGCCAGGAGACTGGCACGAGAGCTCGGCTACGAGTTGCTCGATACCGGCTCTCTGTACCGGACCGTCGCACTGATCGCTCGCCAACGCGGCATCGCCTGGGACGACGAGCCAGGCCTGGCCGATATCTGTCGCTCTCTCGAGGTCGAGTTTCGCTTTGACGGCGACGTCAATCGCGTGATGGCCCACGGGAGTGACGTGAGCGACGATATTCGCCAGCCGGCGATTTCACAGGGAGCATCACAGGTCTCGGCGCTCCCGGCAGTGCGCGCCGGGCTGCTCGATCTGCAGCGCCGGATCGGCGCATCCGGCGGGGTTGTGGTCGAGGGTAGAGATACGGGAACCGTGGTATTCCCCCGCGCCCAGGCCAAGTTTTTCCTGACTGCGTCAGACCAGGTCCGGGCCCGCCGGCGCTACGATGAACTGACCAGCGCAGGCGCCGATATCACCTTTGAAGAGACTCTGACGGAGCAGCGTACCCGCGACCAGCGCGATTCCGGTCGCGACGTCGCACCGCTGGCCAGGGCACCCGACGCGGTGCTCGTCGACTCGTCGGACATGAGCGTGGACCAGGTAGTCGCCGATATTGCGGCCCAGGTGCGGACACGCGAGGCCGCACATCATGAGGAACCATGAATCGCCGGCCCCATCGATTGGCCTGGCCTCGATTGACCATGTCTCTGGCCTGGTCCCGATCGACCATGTCTCCGTTGTCACATCGATCGCCGGCGCGAAGCCCGCGCCAGCCCCATCGCCAGACCTGGGCCAGGGCGGCTGCGAAACCAGCATAGACGGGAAGTCGCTGTGCTCGATATGCTGCCGCTCATGATTCGGCAAATGAAGTGCAATTATGCTCTTTTGTACGGCTTCTGCATGATCCGCACCCAAAGGCGACAAGAGGCAGGTCATGCAAAATCGACATCGGCGGCGCCATCCCCGTCCTGGAGTTGCCGGATGGACCTATCGTGGAGTGTCTCAACTACAACGACTACAAGTACGGACTGGATCCGCGAGGCCATGACCGAATAGGACGTCGAGACCATCGTGCAACGAGCAGCCGAGACCTATCAGTTGTCAAGCCGCTCATCATCCCACCGGGCCGCGGCCCGACCGAACTCGCACCGTCCTACAAAAACCAATGATTACAAAATATTATGCAATTTAACCCGAGTATGGGGCGAGGGACGCTGGAATCGAGTTCAGCGTCGCCTGCGATGCGGGCTGGCAGCGGGTTGGCGAAGTTGCGCAAGTCCCCCGGAATCAGTTGACAAAGTGCGCTTCCGGGCGTATCAGTCTCCCCCTGCGCGTGGCTGAGGTGCCCAGGCGGTGTGCCGCCCATCTGCCGAGCAAGCCCACTCTAGATTCAGGATTCAGGAGACCCAGTTTGAGTGACATCGTAGAAGCCGAAAGTCAGAACCAGGACGACGAAGAGAGTTTTGCCGCGCTCTTCGAGGCGACTCTCCGTGCCGAGGAGGTGAAGGAGGGCGACATTCTCAAAGGCACGGTGATCTCGGTCGGCAAGGACTTCGCGATCATCGACATCGGCTACAAGTCCGAGGGGCAGATTCCGCTCGACGAATTCCGCAATGCGGATGGATCCATCGACGTCCAGGCCGGCGACGAGGTCGACGTGCTCCTCGAGAGCCGCGAGAACGACGCCGGCATGTGTGTCCTGTCCAAGGAGAAGGCCGATCGCCTCAAGGTGTGGGACGAAATCTCGGCGGCATGCGAGCGTGACGAGCTCATCGAGGGAACCATTTCGCAGCGGGTCAAAGGCGGCCTTTCGGTCACGATTCGGGGTGGGGTCAAGGCCTTCTTGCCCGGGTCACAGGTCGATCTCAGGCCGGTGCGCAATCTCGATGCGTTCATCGGCCAGTCGTTCAAGTTCAAGGCCATCAAATTCAACAAAAAACGCGGCAACATCGTGTTGTCGCGCCGGGTGCTTCTGGAAAAAGAGCGGGCAGCGCTCAAAGAGTCGACCCTCGAGCGACTCAAGGAAGGGCAGATCGTCGAGGGCATCGTCAAGAATCTCACCGAGTACGGCGCCTTTATCGACCTGGGCGGAATCGATGGTCTTCTGCATATCACCGACATGAGCTGGGGCCGGGTCAACCACCCATCCGAGCTGTTTCAGGTCGGCGACCACGTGCGGGTCAAGGTGCTCAAGTTCAATGCCGACACCGAACGGGTGTCGCTCGGACTCAAGCAGATCAGCGAAGATCCGTGGAGCAAGGCCCAGGAGAAGTACATCCCTGGTACTGTGGTGCGCGGCAAAGTGGTCTCGCTCAAGGATTACGGCGCGTTCATCGAGCTCGAAGAGGGCATCGAGGGGTTGGTCCACATCTCCGAGATGTCTTGGACCCGACGGGTCAAACATCCGTCCAAGATGGTTGCGGTCGGCGACGTGGTCGAGGCCGTGGTGCTCGACGTCGACGTCAAGAACAACCGCATCTCGCTGGGTATGAAGCAGCTCGAGCCCAATCCCTACGAGCAGCTCACCGAGAACTACCCGCCGGGAACCGTGGTCAAGGGCAAGGTGCGCAACATCGCCGATTTCGGCATCTTTGTCGAGATCGAGGAGGGTATTGACGGCCTGGTCCACATCAGCGACATGTCCTGGACCCAGCGGGTCAAGCATCCGTCCGAGATGTTCCAGAAAGGCGACGAGGTCGAGGCCGTGCTGCTCAACATCGACACTCAGGACGGCGAGAAGCCCAAGATCTCCCTGGGCATCAAACAGCTCGTTGCCGATCCCTGGGAGCGTATTCCCTACGATTTTCCGGAGGGCAAGATCGTCGACGCCAAGGTGCTCAAAGTGCTCGATTTCGGCGCCTTCGTCGAGATCGAAAAGGGCATCGAGGGTCTGGTGCACGTCTCGGAAATCGCCGACGAGCACATCGAGGACCCGCGCCAGGTGCTCGCTCCGGGCCAGGAGGTCAAAGTCCAGATCCTCAGTGTGGACATTGGCGAGCGCAAGATCGGCCTGTCGATCAAGTCGGCCCAGCGGGCCCATGAGATGGCCGATGCGCAGGGCTATTCCTCGCCCAGCGCGGGTACAGCGACCCTCGGTGATTTGATTGGCCAGAAGCTGGGCGACCTCACTGGCGACCGCAAGGGCGACAAGTAAGCGGGCTGGCGCAAGCCGGCCCACGTGAGCGTTGATTCGGGGCCGCGAGTGCAAGGGCGAGCCGGGAAGCAGTGGTCCCGGGCGCCACATGGGGCAGCGCAGCTGTAGTAAAGTGGCCTCGTGCTCCGCTTGCTTCGCATCACTGCCGTCGGCGGCACGACAATCGCGGTGGCGGGTTGCGTGGTGCTCGTCGCGCTCGCCAATGATCGCTGGGTCGATGTCGATCTACATCCCTGGCTGGCCTGGATCGTGGGCGAACAACCCCGGGAAGCCTGGCTTCCCGCCATCCTGGCCGGCTGGCTGATCTCGGTGCTTCTGGCCGGCAGCCTGCTTCTGTGGAGCACATTCTACGTATGGCGGCGCCGGCAGTACGAGAGCCTGATCGTGCGACTGGAACGCGAGCTGGTCGAGTTGCGCAACCTGCCCTTTACCGAGCCGGCCCCACTCGAAGACCTGCCCGAACAGCCCGATCTCGAGACCGCTCGCCTGCTGGCTCCAGCCGGGCTGGACGCTGATGATCGAATCCACCGCGCCGCCAAGCCGTTCGGTACCTCCTCGCATTCCCGGTCGGTACGGCCGGATGATCAGACGATGGGCCGGCCGGGCGCCGGCATGGGGGAGGACGCGTGAACGAGCCGATTCGGTGGCCGGGGAGAGCGCCACGTGGCAGCTGAACTCCTATTCGTGGTCGCCGGTCTGGCTGGCGGGGTTCTGGCCGGAGTCCTCATCGGCCGCTACTATGTGCCCGACGATCGCATGCTCCGGCGCGAGGCGCGGCAAGCCCGGCGGTATGTGCGAGCTCTCAACCACGTATTGTCCCGCGATCGGGACGCTGCCATCGACGAGCTGAAGGAGATCGTGTCCGAGAACGTATCGGACATCGAGCCCTATTTTGCCCTGGCTTCGCTGTTTCGCAGTCGGGGCGAATGGGAGCGAGCGATCCGCGTGCATCAGTCCATCTCGGTGCGTACCGGACAAGACAAGAAGGTCCGCCTGCGCGCCCATTACGAGCTCGGGCTCGATTTTCGGACGGCAGGAATGCCTCGCCGAGCGACCCGGGCGATGGAGAAGTGCCTGGACGACGATGTTCGACACGAGGGCGCCTTGCAGGCGCTGTGCACTCTGTACGAAGAGCAAGCGCGGTACAAGGACGCTGCGGCTACCTGGCGCAGGTTGAGCAAGCTGCGCGGCGACGATCCGCCCGAGCGGTGGCATCATCTCCTGTGCGCCGCGGCCGAGCTGGCCATCGTCCGGGGCGACTTCGATGCGGCCCGGCGCCATGTGCGCGAGATTCCGGGACGCGACGCAAAACAGCCCAGCAGCAGGTCCAGCGTGCACCTTCTGGCCATTTCGGCCGAGCTGGCTCTGCTCAGGCGCAACCCCAAAGACGCCACAGCACACCTCGCGCGGGCGCTCGAAGCCGGACCCGACCTGGCCCGTTTTCTGGTCCCGCGCCTGGTCGAAGCGCAACGCGAACTGACCATCGCGAGCTGGAACAAATCCCGCGGCGGGGCCGATCGCCGCGCCGACGGCGGCGACGAGCTCGCTGGCAGTCCCGACAATCGCGCCCACGACGAGACCGCAGCCGAAAACGCAGCCCACGTGGTCGAGGCGGTTTTGCAGCGAACAGGGTCAAACGGCCATCTTCAGCTGGCGCTGGCCGATCTTCGCTCGCAGTACGATCCGGTGACTGCGCTCGACGACTATCAGCGCATCGCCGAGGAGTTTCCGGCTCTATTGCCGGCCCGGGTGGCGGCGGCGCGCCTCGCCCTGGCCAGTGACGACCCGGACCAGATCAAGCGCCAGCTTCGCGCGCTGGCCGCTGCCGGCGGTGTTCTGGACTGGGCGGTCGACGGCTCGTTTCGCTGCGAGCATTGCGGCGAGCAAGAGCGAGATTTTTTCTGGCGCTGCGCCCACTGCCGCCGGTGGGGTACGATGCGGCTCGACCTCGGCCGTGCCACCCGAGATGCCGCCGGATCGGCCGTGCCATCATGGCACCAGTTGCCTCGCGGCGGGGTCCAGCTCGCCCTGACCGAAGCAGCCGCAAAAACCGCTCTGCCGACTGTCCCCCTACTCGACAGCGGCTCGGCTGACCACGGCGACACCGGCGCGGCTGAAGGCGAGCGCCAATCGGTGCTCGATCGGGTTGGAGGCTGGTTTTCCGGCACGTTTTCGGGACTGCGCAGCAAGCGCAAGCCCAACTCCGCCGAACTTGACGCTGCAACCCCGGCCCAGCCTGTGCCCCCGTCGCACCGCGATGAGTCACAACCTGCGCCGAGCCCGGGCCCGGCAGTGGAGCCGGAAGCGGCGATCGACGACAGAACAGCGCCCGGTCGCGACCAGCCCGGTGCGAGCCGTGCCGAGCCCTCGCTTTCGCCTGGCCAGGCAATCGACAGCACCGTGAGCAGTAGCACGGCGCGCAGCGGCACTTCGACTGTCGAGGGCGATGCGGAGAAACGATGAGTGAGGGCAAAAGGTCGCCCGGGTCGAGCGAGACCGGCTCTGCCGCCAGCGCGACCGGCTCTGCCCCGGCGGGTCAACAGCAAGATCGCCGGCGGACCCTGGTCCTTTTGGCCTGGTTCCGGCGTCTGGCTCGGTTATGGGGGTTTCTCGGCTTCGTCATTCTGGTCGTTGTTCTGGCCAGGCACGTCATCCTGCCGTTTGTCTTTGCCCTGCTCATCGCCTACATCCTGGCTCCGGTCATCGACTGGATGACCGTGCGAGCCGATGGTAGTCGCCGCATGCCGCGCGGTCTGGCCATCATTGTCTGTTACCTCGTTCTCGTGGCATTTATGGGTTCCTTCCTGGTCGTGCTCATGCCGCGCCTGTCCAATGATGCGGCTCGAATCGGCCGGGAAGCGCCGGACTTGTACAAAAAGCTCAACGACGAGTGGACCCCCCAGCTCGCAGGCTGGATCGAAGAGCAGTTTCCGTCGGTAGCGCCGGCACCGATCGATGGAGCTCCGACGAACCAAGCCCTGACCATGCCGCCCGACACCGCGTTCGTGGTCACCCCGCTCCCCGATGGCCGCATGGCAGTGCAGGTGCCGCCGGGTGGTATCGAGATCAATCCGCGGCCGGACGGCGGTTTTGATCTGGCCGCGCGGCAGGAGGTTCGCGACGAGCAGGGTGTGCAGGAACGGCTACGCGCATGGGCGACCACGGCATTGGCCGGTCTGCAATCACAGCTCGGCGACTTTTTTCGTTTTGGTCAGGCAGTGATTTTCGGCCTGATTCGCAGCGTATTCAGTTTTTTTCTGGTGTTGATGGTCGCGGCGTTCATACTGATCGACCTGGAGAAACTGCACGGATTTGTCCGCGGCTTGTTTCCCGACGGCTATCGAGACGACTACGACGTCATTGCAGCGGGCATCAACCGCGGTTTGGCCGGGGTTATTCGCGGACAGCTCATGATCTGCCTGGTCAACGGAATCCTGACCTATATCGGCCTTCTCATCCTGCAGATCAAGTACTCGTTGATCTTGGCAGCGGTTGCGGCGGTGATGAGTTTGATCCCGATTTTTGGCTCCATTCTGTCCACCATACCCATTGTATTGGCCGCTCTGGTATCGGGCGACGAGGGCATCGACATTTTGCGCGCGATCCTATCTGTGGCCTGGATCGTCGGGATTCACTTTCTCGAGGCCAACGTATTAAATCCCAAGATCATCGGCACTGCGGCCAAGATCCATCCGGTACTGGTCATCTTTGCTCTGATCGCGGGCGAGCACAGCTACGGCCTGGTCGGCGCATTGTTGGCGGTTCCGGTCACCTCGATGATTCAAGTCCTCTTTTTGTTTTTCCGCAGCAAGGCGTGGCGGCACGAACTCGGTCCACCCGACACTTCGCCGGGTCGCCGTGGGCCCGGCAGCGGTCCGCCTGAGAGCGGCCAGCAGCCAGTCGCCGAGCCGAGCCGAGCTTAGCCTTAGAGCCGGTCCAAAAACTCTCCGCGTCGCCAGAGCGCCGATCCATCACCGCCAGCGGGCTTGCTCGTCGGTCAAATACAGCCAGTATTCTCCACTCCTCGCCCACCCACTGGCGGCGCGCCTCGTCGCTCTGGCTCGG
>JAKSDA010000179.1 GCA_022360315.1 Pseudomonadota bacterium | reverse complement strand
TGGGATCATCCGGCGTTCCACTACAACTTGGCCACCGTTCAGTATCATCTGGTTCGCCTTGTCGAGGCGTATAAGAGCCTGCAACAAGCAATGTGCCACGGTCAAGGGCCCATGTCTGACGGCCAATACCGCAGCGGGATCGAGTTGAAGAAGCGGCTTGAGCGCCAGCTGGGCCATATCGAGATCGTGTGCGAACAGCCTGCTGTCAAGGTCACTCTCGACGGCGAGCATGTATTCACCGGCAAGCGCCGATACCAGGAAGTCGTCCTCCCAGGTCCCCATCAACTCACAGGCACCAAGGCGGGTCATGAGTCATCCATTCATGACGTCGTGCTAAAACCCGACGAGAAGGTGACAATACATGTGCGCCTGCGCAAACAGGCCAGGCTCGAATACCGGCGGCGATGGTCGCAATGGTTCCCGTATGCAGTGCTCGGCACCGGTACGCTCTTCGTCGCCAGTGCGGGGTACTTCGACCGCACGTCGACAGAGCGCTTCGACCAGTTTGACGCCCGGTATGCCGCCTCGTGCCCCGACGGGTGCCGCGGGGCGATTGCTCAAGAACTGAAGGATCTGCGCGCCAGCGCATCGCCATGAAGGCGGCGTAGACACCCAACGCTGCGATTTCGACTGTACCGAGGTGAAATTCGGCGATGGGCACCATAAGGCCGCGGCCGAGTTTTGTGACGAAGGCGGCGATACACGTACCTGCGACGGTGACTGCACTGAAGTCGAGTGCGGGGACGGATACCGCAATCGCGAAACGGAGTCTTGCGATGAAGGCGGCGATACGCTCGCTTGCGATGCAGACTGTACGTAACTGCCCGATACCTCCCATCTAGCCCGGATTTCTCACCACCAAGGGCTTAAAAAACGCTCCTTACCTGCTATGGAGTGAATAGAACACAAACACAGCCAAAGCAGGCGGAGCGACGATGAAGACAGAGTGTAACGAGAAACCAATCCAATTCCAAGAGGCCGGACGTCGTCGGGTTGAGGCGAGATTCGATGCCGGACACGTGAGTTCCGACGGTGGATTGCTGCTTCTGCGTGAGGTAGCCGAGCGTGCAGGGCTTCCGGAGGCGTTTGCGGCTTGCTTTCAAGATTGTCGCGATCCCAATCGCATCGAGCATTCGGTTCTGGAGCTGGTTTCCCAGCGGGTCCTCGGGATTGCTTGCGGGTATGAAGATTTGAACGACCACGATACATTGCGCAGGGATTCGCTTCTGGCGACGGCTGCCGGGAAAGATGAGCCTACCGGGGCCGATCGAAAGCGCTGCAGTGACAGAGGCAATGCCTTGGCCGGCAAAAGCACGTTGAATCGGCTGGAGCTGACCGGGAGCATCTGTTGGAGAACGCCCGATATAAGAAGATCATCGCAAACCATGAGGCCATCGAGAACTTTTTCGTCGATAGGTTCCTCGATGGCCATAAGAAGGCCCGCAAGCGGATTATCTTGGACTTGGATGCCACCGATGATCCTGTTCACGGCAACCAGGAAGGCCGATTCTTCCACGGCTATTACGGCCAATATTGCTACATGCCGCTATACATCTTCTGCGGCGACTTCCTGCTGGGCGCCAAACTGCGCATTGCCGACATCGATGGGGCGGCTGGTAGTGTCGGCGAACTCAAACGTATCGTGGCCCGAATTCGGCAACGTTGGCCCAAGGTCGAAATCGCGATTCGCGGCGATTCGGGCTTCGCCCGCGATGACATTATGTCCTGGTGCGAAGACAACAAAGTCAAATACGTCTTGGGACGTCTTGGGACTGGCAAAGAACAGTCGCCTCATGTCCGCCATCGAAAGCGAGATGGACAAAGCCCGCCAACGCTGCGAAGCCAGAGGCAAGGCGGCGCGTGTATACAAGAGCTTCGGCTACCGAACGCGTGATAGCTGGAGCCGAAAACGACGTGTCGTGGCCAAGGCTGAGTACCTACCAGGAAAGCGAATCCGCGTTTTGTCGTGACCTCGTTGTCGGGTAAAGAGTTCTCTGCCAAACGTCTCTATGAGGTGATCTACTGCGCGCGCGGCGACATGGAAAACCGCATCAAAGAGCAGCAATTATGGCTGTTCGCTGATCGCACCAGCACCGCGAAGATGCGTTCCAACCAGCTCCGGCTGTGGTTCTCTTCGGTGGCATACCTACTCATCAACGAGTTGCGGCGAGTGGGTTTGGCTGGCACCGAACTGGCTCGTGCCCAGGCTGGAACGATTCGTACCCGCCTGCTGAAAATCGGCGCTATCGTTTCTGTCA
>JAKSDA010000358.1 GCA_022360315.1 Pseudomonadota bacterium | reverse complement strand
GCACCAGCTCGTCGCGCAAATCGTCGCGCACGGCATGAAGCGAAATGGCCAGCATGACGCCGATCTCTGCGCCGGTGCGCGGGATCATCGGCACCACGCCCGATGTGGAAAGCGTGATGCGCCGCTTGGACAGCGCAATGCCGTCGCCGTCGGCGGCGATGGTGAGCGCCTCCTTCACGTTGTCGAAATTATAGAGCGGCTCGCCCATGCCCATCATCACGACGTTGGAGACAAGCCGGCCCTCGCCGGGCACGACGGCGCCGACGGGCGTCGCTGCGTCGGGGAAGTCGCCGAGCCGGTCGCGCGCCAGCAGGATCTGCGCGACGACCTCCTCCGCCGTGAGGTTGCGCACCAGGCGCTGCGTGCCGGTGTGGCAGAAGCTGCAGGTGAGCGTGCAGCCGACCTGGCTGGAGACGCACAGCGTGCCGCGCCCCTCCTCCGGGATGTAGACCGTCTCCGCCTCCACCGGGCGACCTGCCCCACGCGGCGGAAAGCGCAGCAGCCATTTGCGTGTCCCGTCCTCAGAGACCTGCTCCGTCACGATGTCCGGCCGCTGCAAGGTGAAGCGCTCTGCCAGCTCGGCGCGGAGCGTCTTCGACATGTTGGTCATGGCGGCGAAATCCGTGACGCCGCGCAAGTAGAGCCAATGCCAGAGCTGGCTTGCGCGCATGCGCACCTGGCGCGGCGGCACGCCGATATCGTTCAGCGCCTCGCCAAGGGCGGTGCGCGAGAGCCCGATCAGCGACGGCGGAGCGGCGGCATCCGCGTCGGCCGACAGGCGGGCGGGTTCGGGCAAGGTGGCTAGCGACGACATATCGGCTGTTTAGCACGCAGGAACGGCGTAAAGAAAACGGACCGCCGCGGCGGTCCGTCGTGGGACGCTCTATCGGGAGCGGGGCTCAGCCGGCGCTGCAATCCGCCTTCATCTTGTCCGACGCCGCCGTCACGCCGGAGAGCGAGTAGTCATAGGTCGTGTCGTTGCCGCGCCGCGACGTGGCCTTGATGACCATGCGCGAGCCGGCGCGCATGGCGCTGAGGAGGGCGGATTCATCCTCCTTGTTGACCAGCCAGGCGCTGTCGCCCTCGGTGAACATGGTGAACTCCTTGCCGCCGATCTCCACCGTCACCCGCGACTGCTCCTTCAGCGCATAGCCGGCGACGAAATTCGCCTCCGTGCCCTCATCGCCGGCCCCCGCCAGCGTGACGGAGAAGCTCACCCGGCCATGGTCGAGCCTGGAGGGCTCCATCCTCTGCGGCTCGGAGTAGATGTAGCAGACCTTCCCCTCGGCCGATCCGTACGATCCCTCGTAGGACCACATGGTCCAGTCGCGGAAGGTCCCAACAAGCGTCGGCTTGGCGCCCTGGGCCACCGCGGCGGTCATCGCAGCGAAGGCGAAAACGGTGCCGATAAGAAGTCTGCTGTGCATCATGGTCGCGGATCAGAACGATGTCGTGCGTTTATGACTGACGTATTCCCGCCAACGATCGGGGATTCATACGCCGGCCGCAGCTTTCATCGCTTTGGTTACCAAAGCG
>JAKSDA010000484.1 GCA_022360315.1 Pseudomonadota bacterium | reverse complement strand
GCTGGAGCAACTGGTGGCGACGTTGACCGCGCAGGTGGAGATGCTGACCAAGCAGGTCGAGGTGCTCAGTGAGAGGTTGGGGCGCAATTCGAGCAATTCACATCTGCCACCATCCAGTGATCCACCGGGACGCACAGCCAGCAACACGACCAACACAAAGTCCAAGTCCAAGCCCAAGGGCAAACGCAAGCGGGGTGGGCAGCGCGGGCATCGGGGGGCACACCGCGCACTGGTGCCCGAGGAGCAAGTAGACCAATTCGAACACCTATTCCCCGAGCAGTGTGAAAACTGCTGGGCGCGGTTACCCAAGGTCCCGGACCCGAGGGCCAAGCGCTACCAGGTTACCGAGGTGCCGCCGGTCAAGCCCCATATAACGGAGTATCGGCGCCATGCCGTGGTGTGCCCGGACTGTGGACACAACACGCGTGCTCGCTACGACGAGCCAATCCCGTCATCGTCATTTGGCCCGCGGCTGATGAGTACAATTGCGCTACTCACAGGGATCTATAATTTGAGTCGGCGCAAAGCCGCGACTCTGCTCTCAGATATGTATGGCGTCCAGATTTCGCTGGGCGCCATCAGCGCCATCGAAGCGCGCGCGTCCGAAGCGGTCAAACCCCCCGTCCAAGAAGTGTGCGACCACGTCGAACGCGCCGCGGTCAAACACACCGATGGAACCAGTTGGCTACAATCGGGCATCTTACTGTCACTGTGGACGATCGCGACCAAGGAGGCCACGTTGTTCAAGATCGTTGCCAACGGCAGCAGCGCCACACTCAAACCGATGTTCGGCGCGCTCAAGGGTATTCTGGTGAGCGACCGGGCCGGGGCACTGAATTTTTGGGCAATGAAGCAGCGCCAGATCTGCTGGGCGCATTTGCTCAGAAAATTTGTCTCGTTTTCTGAACGAGAAGGCCGTGCTGGTGCGTTCGGCTGCGATTTACTCAACTACACCGGCATCCTGTTCGAGTACTGGCATGACTACAAGGCCGGAAAACTCGACCAGCAGACGTTCCGCATCTGGATGACCCCGGTGCGAAAGCAGATGGAAGAACTGCTCGGCAAAGCAGTCGCCGCCAATATCGAACGGCTCTCGGGCTCGTGCGCCAATATTCTGGACCACAAGGATGCATTGTGGACCTTTCTTTGGCACGACGATGTCGAGCCGACCAACAATCATGCTGAGCGCGAGCTTCGCGCGTTCGTTTTGTGGCGCCGAAGTTCATTTGGGACCCAGAGCGAACGCGGCAACCTGTTCGCCGAACGCATGATGACAATCGGCCACACTGCCCGCAAGCAGGGCAAGGACGTCCTAGCGTTCCTCACCGCGTGCTGTCAAGCCTACCAGTCCTACACCGCCGCGCCGTCATTGTTCCAGGCCGGCAAGGCCGCAGCTGCTTGAGCCCTCTGCGCCCCGTTGCCGTGACCGTGCTCGGCATGAGCGATTCTGGAGGTCAAAGAAAATGGCCGCCCGGCTGTCCTGAGTGCTCTGCTCTCTCAGTGCAAATCGCTGCCGTCCTCCTCATCCTCATCGTCCTCATCGTCCTCGGACAAGCCGCGGCGCTCAAATATTGATTGATACAGCGACACTAGCACGCGCTTATGCTCGTCCCATAGTTTCTGTGTGAGGCGATCCAACAGCGTAAAAACCTCCACTGCCTCCTCGGTCGAGAGAGCCGACACATCGAACGACTCCGCGGCTCGATTAACAACCTTGGCCAGGTAGTGCGCGCTTTCTTCACTGATAAGGGGTTGATTGCGACTCATGCCTCCACCGCCTTCTCGCCCTTGGTCTCACTGGCCATCGGAAAGTACCGTGTGTGCGACCGGTTACCCACGCTGCGCACTCGGTCATCGCGCTTGAGCCGCGCCACTGGCACACTGAGCTCTTGGGACCTCACTCCCAGCGCAGCCGCCAATCCCATCATCGTCTCGCCGGGGTTGTCGCATACCGCGGCATAAAACCGCTCACCCAGTGCTGCAACTTCATCCGGTCTACGACGCCGCGACCGTTGTGTTGTCTGCTTCGGTCGTTCTCGCTGCTGAGCGGACTCGCCCTCTGCCTTCGCGAACGCTCGTTCTACGGCCGCAGTCACGGCCTGTCGAGTTGCTGCAAGGTGCTCTGCTACCAGTTGCTCGATTCGTTTTTCCAGATCCTGTCCTGTGGCGTTTGTAATCATGGACCACCTCTCGCATCCCATGATCCGAGGTTCAACCAGCCCCCTGAACAGTTACGGATGAGCGATCCGCCGCAGGCCACGATCTCGATTCCATTGGGTATGTCACGGCTCGCATATCCGGGGCTTGGCCCTGTTTTCCTCTGTGCATGTTCCATTAATCTTGCTGTCTCTCGATATGGCTGGTTTGAGTGTGCAAGGCGGACCAACCACAGCCGTGAGCCGCCGAGCATGTCCTCACGACTGCGGTCGGTTCCGAGTCAGTTCGAATGTCTGTGTTCGGCTAGGCTAGGAGCTCGGCGAGGTCGCAGATGAGGCGACGTAGCTGAGCAGCCTGATCGACGCCACGACACTACGTGTGAGCAGGTTGCCCACAGGGCAACTTCATCATGCTCATTGTGTCTCGTACCCTGGCCCACAGGGGCAAACGAGCTCGATTCGTGTCGCCTGAGTGCATGCGCACCATTTGGCATTTGCTGGTGACAGTGCTCAAGCAGAAACGCGTTGGCCACATGAGATTTTCCGATAATCGGAAAATCGGCCCTCATTTTCCGATTATCGGAAAATGACGCAGTGCTCACATGGCATAGCAATCCGCCCGGCCGCACAGGTGCGGTACGGACCTTGAGGTTTCTTTTGGGGTCAGGATACGATCCGAACATGAGACGTACAGATGGAGTTGGGGCATGCCACGAGGCCGCGGCTGGGAGTGCCAGTGACGCGCGACTCTCCCCCACCGAGCCCACCGAGGTGGCAACGGAACCGGCATCCCTCGTATTCCCCCATATACCGGTGGCAGGGCTGCGCGACAAGGCGGCCCGAAAAACGTATTATTTTCGAGTTTTTGAGGGCGATGTAAAAGCAAAGAGCGCGATTAGCATAGGTCGCGGCCGCTACTGCGATATTCGACTCAATCGACGTCGTGTCAGCAGACTGCACTGCATGATCGTACGCGTTAACGGTTTGTGGACGATTCGAGACAAGTCGACCAACGGCACAATCATATACCGACCCGAGGATCCCATTGCCCAGCTGCTCGGGGATATGCAAGTCGTGCTCTCCCTGAGTATGCAAATCCTTATCGACAAGACTATATTCTTGCCCGTTGCCGACGATGGCAGGATTGGCTTGTTTGCTCTTCACCAAAAACACCTTCGACGGCAAGCCCGGTCGGCATACGAGAATGCCGACGAGGCTGGCAAGAAAATTGGCTGCTCGACAACAACGATATACGATGCCAACCATACATAATTACCAAGTCACCGATGAGCGCCTCGGCAGCGGTGGGATGGGACTTGTTTACAAAGCCTATCGTCGGTTCGATGGGATCGACCGACAGGACCCGGCCGCCTGCAAGGTGATTCGACCCGAGTTGTCTGGCGATTCGCACTGGGAAGAGATGTTCCTGCGCGAAGCGTTCGTGGCGATGCGCCTCACTCACCCGAATATCGTACCGGTCTACGATTGCATGCGGGTCAGCAATCGGCTCTACCTCATGATGGAGTACATCGATGGCTGCAGTCTGGAGGATCTGGTCGCACACCATGGGCCTCTACCCGAGTCTGTTGTCGCGCATGTCGTGCACTCGGTTGCTCAGGCGCTGGCGTATCTTCACGCCGAAGGAATCTTGCATCGTGATATTGCACCGTCAAACATTTTGATCTCGACATGCGGCCGGGTCAAAGTATCGGACCTCGGCCTCGCCCGAGCGGATGATGACGGCTATTCGGCTCGTGGTTTTACGGGTCGAGTTGCCTTTGCATGCCCTGGGCGAGTGCACACGGGACAACACACCCAGCACTCGGATCTATGGGCTCTGCTCGCCACGGCGTTCTACGCCGCCAGCGGCTATTTGCCCTACGGTCCCGATACGCACGGCGCCGATCGAACGCAAGCGGGCTTCGACGAAGTCTTCGAGCGCTTTACATCGCTGGAGATCGCCAAACCCGACTGTGAGTTTTCTGTAGCATTCAATGAGCTACTGGCCGACCTCGAGATACTTTCCGCGGCCGGGCGTCGCTTCCAGTCCGCAGCCGATATCGCTGCGTTCATCGCCGCGCATTTCCCCGTGGGACTGGACAGCGAGGAGACCGGGCGGATGGTCGCGATGACCCGTGATCCAGTCAAAGCGGACGGTCAACCGGCCAAACGCACACCAGCCCCGCGGCGACGAAGGCTGCCGGACACGGTCACGGATGCAATCGCTCCGGGCATGGTTTCGGGGCACCGGAATACTGCCCTGGGTCGATTTCTCGTGCTGCTCCTGGTGAGCGTTTCGCTCGCGTTGTGCGTAGAAAGCGCCGTAGTCAATCCTGGGTCTGGTAAGCAATTCACGCATCGCACCACGCCGCCAGCTGACTGGCGCCTCGGGGCCACGAATGCATGCTATCTCGAAAGCGAGGACACGCCGAAAAAACAGGGAAACCGCACTGTGTCGTCCAATTCAACGAGCTATCCGACGAAAAATCAAGAGCCAACCAGGGCCGCAAAACGTCCAGTTTCAACCAGGACGACCAGGCACAAACAACGGGCAAAGCGGCGCCAGAAATCGCCGAGCCATGCGGTTGTACTGCGCGGCCGTTCCATCCCGCTTCACGTCGACAAAGGAGTTTCACCGTGATACGAAGAGCCGGGCTTCTCTCAACGATCGCACTGTCACTCATGCTTCCATCTGTCGCGAACGCGATCGAGGCCAGGACGTTCGAGGTCGCCACAGGCGGTGGTACATTCGAAATCAACGTCCTCCGTGGAACGACCGTACCACTGGCGTTCCCGTATGAAATCATTGAAGCCAAATATTGGTCTTCCGACAAATTCACGTTCACCCGCTTTGCACGAGCCGGAGATGCCGATGCTCCAACGATCATTCTGGTCGAGGCAAACGCTGACGCAAAACATGCCTACGCAACGATATGGACAGGAGAGCTGGTGGTTCACCTGCTCATCCATGCCATCGATGATGAAGCGAAGGCCCATGCACCGGTGGCCTTTGTATCGAGAGAGGCTGAAGAGCAGTTTCAAGCCCGAGTCCAGCGCGCAGCGGATAAGGTGCTGGCGCCTCGCATCAAAGAACTCGAGTCGACCACAGCCCGATACCGAGAATTCATCACAGAGCAAGACAGGCTCATCGAACGGCGCGGACAGGACCTG
>JAKSDA010000206.1 GCA_022360315.1 Pseudomonadota bacterium | reverse complement strand
TGACACACGAGTCGGATCTGTACTCACTGGGCGTAGTGCTCTGCGAACTCGTCACTGGTGATCTACCCAGCTGTGGGGAGCCACCCGGCCGAACTGATGTAGAGCTATCGTTCCCACCGGATACACCGCAAACTCTTGCTATGGTCATCACAGGGCTTCTTCGCCACAAGCCATCAGACCGAATGACAGCCCAGGAAGCCCTCAGTATTCTGAAAGGAGACAGCCAGAAGCCCGCCTCCACGGCTTACATGACCGCCCTAGCCGCCCTGGCCTCCGCCTCAGCGCAGGCAAGCGATTCTCGGGCAAGTAGCGCATCTCACAGTGAGCGCTCACGTCCTCCCATAACTGAGCGAGTGCTAGATGACATGGTCGCCAAACACTACCTACGGCTGCCGACCGGCACCAAACCGGAGGCGCCAACCCGGCCACGTGCAGCGGCATGGCTACTGGTTGCATCTCTGCTGGCCTTGCTCGCTGTTCTGGTGACGCAGTACTTGGTACTATCAAGCCTGAGGACCGAAGTTGCATCGCCTGCTCCGCTACAGCCACAGGGCCCAACGACAGTTGGGCCACAGAGCCCAACCATAGCTGGAGCTGATCAAGGGTCACAGGAGCCAATCACCGTGGCTGCATCCCCAGAGACGATCGCTCAGCAGCCATCTCATCCCGCCAAACTCCCGAGCTCCACGCGTGAAACAAATCGCGCCATACCGCTCAGGACGGCCATCAGGAAGTCCAAGGACCCAGGAGACGGGAGAGCGCTGGTTCGAACATCGTACTCTCCCACCCTATCATACCAACCACATGAGGGCGAAATTCTCTGGGAGTCGCGATAGCTCCCGCCTGCGGCAACTTGACAAGGCCTATAATCATAGGTCCCTGATTGGTCCGTTTCGAATCAAACGACTATTGGTCCCCATCATGAGAGAATCTTTCCACAAGGCCACGCTGCTTTTTTGCGCCAGTCTACTAATTGCGGCTCCCGCTACCGTGCAGTCTTCTCCTCAGATCGACCAGGCAATGCCACCCATCCCACTTTTCATTTTCGGCAGGGGAGGAACCCACACAGTGTCCGTCGAGAACGGCGTTCAGACTCATCTTGACTTTCCCGGTCAAATCAAATTCCTCTCGCGTACCGTCGCCAATGAGTCGATCAAGGTCCAACAGATTACCCCCACTCGTCTGCAAGTAGCGCCTCACCCGGAAGCCCCTGCTGGGGAATGGACGAGTGTCTTCGTCGACTTCACCGTTGGTCGTGCCTCTTTCAAGTTTACTGTTGACAAGAAGGGCAACATCAATCCGCTCATTCAGATCTACCTGGCCGAAGAGGCCGCATTTAAGGCCATGGCAGCAACGATTGCCCAGCCAGAAATCGAGAAAGCGAACGATCGGACCAAGGAGGCTACCGAGCAAGCCGAGCGTCAGATTCTTCGCACTCAGTCCAAAGTTGTACTTGACCAACTTGGCGGCAGACCTCCCTGTGACAAACAGCTGCTTCCTGCCTACGAAACTGGACGCAGCGACAAGAGGATGCGAGTACACTGGAAACTTCTCGAATCGTGCTGGAACGAAGAAAACGTGTATCTGCTCGTTCCTTTCGAGGTCATCAACACCGGCACCCAACCATTCCATCTAGACCGAGATGTCCACGTCTCCGATCAACGGGGCGACGTCTATCCGGCCCAAATCACCTATATGAGCAAGCCAGGCAGTCCAGACGGGAACGTCGTTGCCAGCATTGGGGTCGAAGAAAAAGTCCGTGGTGTCATCGCCATCGCATTTGGCAGCGCCAGATCCATCAACGATCTTGATATTCGCATCACCGATAACCAAAAAGCCCGCTGGCTCACTGCCTCTGTCAGTACATGGAAGGTAGAACGCGTCATCCTCTCCTATAGGAAGCCGGAGTGGATTAAGGAAATCGAAGCCCGCGAAGCTCGGGAGTCTCTGGGTACTCAGCTCATCATCGGCCCTCGCTTGTTCGGAGGCGCTTTCTGGATCTCCAACGGGCAGGTGGGAGATGGTCGCGAACTCGATGCCACTACCTTTTACGGCCTAGGCGTTCGAGTGACGAAAGGGTTCTCCGAACTGATCGCACTCGAAGGTGAGATTGCGGGAGGAAGTACGGGGGATGCGAGTTTTGGCAGTGAGCTGACTCGCAGGGCAAAATTTGGTCGTTTGCTGATCGGGGGTGTTCTCCGGCTCGGCCATAAGACGATCCCCACAGTGCGAGCGGGGCTGGGGCTACAAGGTACTGACTACGACTCTCTCTCGGCCGCAATGAAGCCGGATGATTCCATTGAGTTCAGCCCACTATGGTATGCGGGTGTCGGAGTAAGTTACCGCACTAGTGAGCAGATCATTATAGGTGCTGACGCTTCGTTTGCCCAAAGCTCATCGGCAGAACCGCAAGCGCCACTAATAATACAGATGGGCTTTCACATCGGTTATGGTTGGAATCCGTAATTCGCACACTTGCCAGTATATTGAATCCTAAATAAATTGCAAGCTAGGCAACATTGCCACCAGTTTTCCCGCCACCAGTTCTGGTGACGGATTGGTGGCAGAGTACGCAAGGAAAATGGAGGTTTCGCAGCAAACGCAATCGGTCTCGATTGCAACAGGCTGGGATGATGAAAGATGAGCTTCAGGTCACCTCTGTATCGTACGCATGGACCGCATCGTCAGGCACGGGCTCGCCGGATTCGCCCGAATTCGTGGTGGCATCGGCGTCTCTAGACTGTGGCAGAAACGTATCCTGGCTGTGCGTCCCGGTGGATCACTGGATGGTGGCAGATGTGAATTGCTCGAATTGCGCCCCAACCTCTCACTGAGCACCTCGACCTGCTTGGTCAGCATCTCCACCTGCGCGGTCAACGTCGCCACCAGTTGCTCCAGC
>JAKSDA010000072.1 GCA_022360315.1 Pseudomonadota bacterium | reverse complement strand
TGGCACCACCTTCCGGGAAGCCGTAGACGAGTTGGCTGAGTTACCCGAGGTCGCGCCCGAATTGACCCAGCTTGCCGAACGTGTGATGCACGTGCTCGTTGCCTTTGCCAACGAGTTGCCGCAAGATCCTACAGAGGAAGATATGCAGTCCCTGCAAGATATTGAAGCTGCCTACAGCAAGTGGGAGCGCCGCGTCAAAGCCGAGGGAAAAGCCGAGGGAAGAGCCGAGGGAAAACGAGAATCTCTGCGGATGCTGTGCGAGTGCTTCGGGATCGAGTTGACCGACGAGAGGCTCGAACAGGTTGCGAATTCCGATGCGCAACAACTCGATGTTCTGCTGAAGGAGATCAGCACCTCCCACAAGTGGCCAGAGGCGTAGAGGCCAGCGCCTTCCAGTTTGGCCCTCGACGTCTACGTCGTCGGCTCCACTGCCATGAGCCGGGCATGGACACGGACGTTACGCCCGATGCTTGTTCCGATCCGCAGCCCCATCGCGGCTCGCGCAACCACTGAAATGGCAACACCTTCGCACCGCTCGCCCTGTTGTCGTGGCTCGCGCAACTAGTTGAAATGGCAGGACCTTGATACCCTCGCGATTGTTGTCAATGTGTCTCGGCTGTCCTTACAAGGAGAATGATTGACAACTTCACTCACTCCGCCGTTCGCTCTGCCTGGCGCACTTCCTTTGGGGCAAGTGGACCTGGAGCTGTTCCGCACGGCCGAGCGACCGCCTGCGAAGGCCGTGGCCAGATGCTCGGCTCCGCCGTCGTCCTCGTCTTGGGGCTGTACGGTTCACGGGCCATACCATGACGATCGATGCAACCACCGCAGGCCCGCTCTGGGCGTCGTCATGCTCATCGCCGCGCTGGTCGCCGTGCGACGGTGGCGCCCGCGCGTCGCAGAATTGACCCGTATGGTCCATTAACTCGCTCATCGCGTCCCAGTTCCAGTTACTCGGAACAGCTGCCACCCGAGAGTGAATCCCTCGGGGCGGTTTGGCATCATTGCACGCGAATTTGCGCTGTAGCTCTCCGACGAGCCGCCGTTTCAGCGCTGGGCTACGATGAGATTCGGGTAATCCATGGCACGCGTTGCTTTCGTGCAACCAGTCATTTGGCTGGAATCGTCCTCTATTGGCGGCTTCGTCTACGCACTCGATGAACACGAGCCAAGGTATGCCAGTCATGCCGATTTTTTGCACCTGTGCAGTGCCTTTTGCTTTCTTTTCAGCTTATAGTGAGCTTGCTCTGTAAGGCCTTATAAGCATCTACAGAGCATACACTAAGATAAATTTGCTCGCTTACCTGCTTGAGGCAATCAAGCTAATTCTTTCTGTTCCAAGGAATATCCCATGATGACTACAACAAGAATGATAGCAGTCCTTCTCTTCATTGGTATGAGTTCGAGCTCAGCAATGGCTTCTGATTACGAACTCTGTGTAGTGGAACATAAAGATATTGATCAAGCGCTACGCATTGGTAGCGATGCTACTCACACTCCAGATAGCCTGCAAGGACTGTGGTGGATGGACGGAAACCCTTTACCGGATGAAGTTGTGTCCTTTGCTGGCGCCGAGTTTATTGAACTCATGGAGGATGGTGTCCTGGTAGGTTATCGAGCAATCATCAAAATATATGGCGAAGGAGTTTGGAGCTGGCATCATTCGCGTGAGGGATACTTGCTATATGGTGCTGCCAGGGCAACACGCGCAGAGTTCCATATTGAATTCAATCCCGACTTCACCTTCGGGCAAGTCATGATCGATATTGGTTCCGCATACCATTCGTCGCGTTTTGACCTACCGCCTTCGGATGCGACACTCGTCAAGGTCAACGACGACGAGTATCGCCGTGATACCATGCTATTTGGTAAAACACTCGAGTCCTATCGCTTCCGGCGCATCGTTGACGGTGATGGTAATCGTCTCGACGCGTACCAAGATTTTGTGGCTGCGATTGACGAACGCGGCCCGGCGGAGGCGCTCCTCCCGTTTTCCAGGCTAGACGACGATGGAGAACTTCCAAGTGTTTGTATAGATTAAAAACTCCGGTCTGGCGTGCATCAACATCGGCCTCACGCTTGCCAGTTTTTGGCCGCAATCCGCAGCTGTTCCAGAAAGGCCGCGTCTTCTTGGGTCTCATCTAGCCAGCGTCGCAGGGTCGGCCAGGTATGCAAAAGCGACTCGTGAACCCAATCGCTCGATAATGGCAGCACAGAGCAATCCGAGGTGAGAAGGGTTTTTGCCCCACCACCATAGGCCAGACAGTGGGACGCTCGGTCGGCCGCCGCTCACTCTTGACGTTGGAGCGCTCGGCGTAGGGTTCGATGCGACACCCGAGCTCGCGGGCTGCGGCTCGAACGCTGTGCCCAGACTGGAGCAGCTCGCGGGCCCGGGCGAGATCGAGCGCCCGAGGCGATCGGCCGAGTTTGATGCCACGGCGACGGGCCGCCTCGAAGCCGGCGCGAACCCGGGCGCGGATAGCCTTGCGCTCCCACTCGGCCATCAGGATGGCCATCCAGCCGAAGTCAATCGCCGAACCTGATACCCCAGCTGATGAAACGTCTGCATGGCTCGACAGCTAGGAGACAGGAGACCGGACTATGGTGTCTTCGACGTCTTTTGTGTCTTCGCCACCCGGTACAGGCGTGAAGTCCCATCGCCGCTCTTCGCGCCGCCTCGCTCGACCCCGGTAAAATGGTAACGAAAGCGCTCATCGCGGGTCAACGCGCGGTATGAGCCAAAACGCTCATCGCCGTCGCTGATGCCATCGAGTGGATCACCGGCGTCGGCCGCATCGCCGTCCGGATCGAACTGGCGCAGGATGGTGTAGCGGGTGTCGCGCTGGGCCGGAATCCGCCCGGCGTCGCTGATGAGCTGGCGCAGCTCGGCCGGGCTGATCAGTTGACCGTGGCTGGCTCCAGCCGAGGTCGAAATACTCTCGTTGATCAGGGTGCCGCCGACATCGTTGACTCCGCACGAGAGCAGCCATTGCGACATGCGCAGACCCTCTTTGACCCAGGAAGCCTGGATATTGCGGAATGTCGGCCCGAGCATCAGCCGGGCGACCGCATACATGGCGATCACGTCGTCGCCGCCCGGCCCCGGTCTGACCCCGGCGACCTCGGCCCGGGCAAACATGGGCGCCTCCCGGTGGACGAACGAGAGCGGGACAAACTCGGTGAAGCCGCCGGTATCGGCCTGGATCGACCGCAAAAGGTCCATATGTCGCATGCGGTCGGCTGCGCTCTCAACGTGGCCGAACATCGTCGTCGACGTGGTCGGCAACCCGATCTCATGGGCCGTGGTGATGACCTCGATCCACTGTGCCGTGGTGATCCGTCCAGGCGATATTCGCTCGCGCATCTGGTCATCCAGAATTTCGGCCGAGGTGCCCGGCAGCGAACCAAGCCCGGCCTCTTTGAGCTCGACCAGGTAGTCGCGGATCGACATGCGGGAACGCAGGGCACCGTACTTGACCTCTTCGGGCGAAAATGCATGCAAGTGCAGGTCGGGTACGGCCCGTTTGACGGCCCGGCAGATGTCGACGTAGATGCGGCCATCTGCTGTCGGTGCCAGGCCGGCCTGGATGCATACTTCAGTGGCGCCCATTTCGCGCGCCTCGACAGCACGCCGCACGACCTCCTCGGTGGACAAAAAATACCCCTGTTCAGAGCGCAGATCGCGGGAGAATGCGCAGAACTTGCAGTTCTTCACGCATACATTGGTAAAGTTGATATTGCGGTTGATGACGTAGGTGACCTTATCGCCGGCTTGCTCGGCGCGCATGTGATCTGCGGCCAGGCAGACCGCGTGGAGATCGCGTCCGCGAGCACCGAGCAGGGTGACTCCGTCACGCCAATCGAGTGGGCGGCCCTGTAAGCAGCCGTCGAGGATGCGGCGTACCTCGCGGCCCACCGCGGATAGGCACGCATCGATGCCATTAACCAGCGTCTGCCCGGTGGTTGCGGGCTCTCGATACTCTGTACTCATAACCGCACCACCTGGCTCAATTGGCTCGTATGAGACCGGGTTGGTGCGAGATCGCCAGGGTGCTCGACCGCACTGAGCTGCGCTCGTCGGGTCAGGGTCGGCTCGCGCAGTCGTTCGGCCAAAAAACCGGGCCTGTTAACGTAGTCGTCATAGATGGGTGGACGCGGACGCAGCTGATAGCCCCGTTTGGCGCACATCGCGGCCAGAGCGTCGAGGTGTGGCCAGGGATGACCCGGATTGATGTAATCCGGCGTCACTGGCGAGATACCGCCAAGATCGTTGATTCCGGCGTCGAGCAGGAGCTCGGTCGCCGCGGGGTTGAGATTGGGCGGCGCTTGCACGCTGATCTCGTCGTCGAGGATCAGGCGCGCCACGGCCACTGAATAGGCGATCTCGCGGTCGTCTGGTTCGTCTGCGTCGGCCATGGGGGTTTTGCGCTGGGCACGGAAATTCTGCACGATGACCTCTTGAATGTGGCCAAATTGTCGGTGCAAATCGCGAATGGCGAGCAGAGTGTCGATCCGTTCGAGCCGGGTTTCGCCAATGCCGACCAGAAGTCCCGAGGTAAACGGAATGGCAAGCTGCCCGGCAGTGCGGGTCATGGCCAGTCGCCGCTCGGGCCGCTTGTCCGGTGCGCGGTGGTGCGGCAGGCCTTTTTGACACAGGCGCGGGCTGGTGTTCTCGAGCATGAGACCCAGGCTGACATTGACCTCTTTGAGTCGGACCATGTCGGTTTTACTCAGCACGCCGGCGTTGGTATGGGGCAGAAGCCCGCGTTCCAACGCGCGTTCGCCGGCCCAGTAGAGATACTCGACCGTGCTGGCATGACCCCAGTCGGCCAAGCCGTCGCGATAGGACCGGAACACATCCTCGGGCTGATCGCCCAGGCAAAACAGCGCTTCGGCACAACCCTGAGCACGGCCGCGGTCGAGCCACGTGATCACCTGATCGGGGCTCATGGTCCACTCTCCAGCCTGTCCCGGCGATCGACGAAACGAACAGTAGTCGCAGAAATTGCGGCACAGATTGGTGAGCGGCAGAAATACCTTGGGCGAAAACGTGATGCGCCGCTGCCATCGGGCATCTCGTCGGGCACGTGCTGCCGCCATGAGCGCGGCGAGCGCCCGATCCTCGCCGGGGTCGACCGCGGCGAGATCGCGTGCGGCCGACTCCGCGAGCGGCTGCGAGTGTTCGAAGCTCACCGACATTCCGTCATCCTCGCTTCCTCTTCTTCTATTGCAGCGTCTTCAACCATCCAGGCGGCAACATCTGGCCTGCCAACATCCGGGCAATCGAGGCATGTCACGATTTGGGCCCAACCGCACGCGGAGCCGATAGGCCCAACCAGAGCACCAAGACCAGCGACGCCACGGTCAGCACGATGTCGCGATTTTCAATTCCGGGCTGGCCGATCCAGTAACCGCATACAGAACCCGCTGCAGCCCCAAGGGGTAGAGCGATCCAGTAGCGTAGCTTGTCGAGCAACGATTGTGCTGTCAGGATGCGGGGGATCACCATGGATAGCCGATGGTGGCTCACGGTCAGCTCGTTTGCAATCGAGGAGAGCAAAATGTCTACGAAGATTCCCGGTACTATCGAGGTAGTGACCAGTGACGGCGAGAGATTCTTCGTCCAGGTCGACGAATCAGCCGAGCCAGAGCCGCAGGTCAGGCGCGGCGCGGCTCGTTCAACAACGCCCCCAATACGCGGGCTTGAACGTGCGGAGAAGGCAGCAGACCGCGTTCTGCAGTCCGAATTGTTCGCCAGAGCGGCCGTGGTGATCAAAGAAGTATCGCAAGACGTGACTTCCGGCCTGCTCGAAACCAATCCGCGGCCGAGCGAGGTGCAGCTGAGTCTGGATCTCGGCTTCGACGCCGGAGGCAATGTGTGGATCTTCAAGGGCGGCGCCAGGGCCAGCATGCGCCTCACGCTCAAGTGGGACTTGCCACCGACCGGCGAATAGCTCGGTGGCCTGGCCATATCCTAAGTACCGCGACCCGCAAGTAAGTACCCATTATGGCCGACCAGCCCGCCGATGGCTGTGTTGCTCATCGGTCACGTAGGCCCACTATGCTCCCTCTTCGCGCCTTGCCCTCGACGCGCTGGACCGACCCTACTGGGCA
>JAKSDA010000100.1 GCA_022360315.1 Pseudomonadota bacterium | reverse complement strand
GTGCCCAGTAGGGTCGGTCCAGCGCGTCGAGGGCAAGGCGCGAAGAGGGAGCATAGTGGGCCTACGTGACCGATGAGCAACACAGCCATCGGCGGGCTGGTCGGCCATAATGGGTACTTACTTGCGGGTCGCGGTACTAAGCATGTGATTCAAAAACGCGGGCTGTAATGGCATGCAATAGAGGCGCTTATGTAGGTTTCGATCGAAATTGATACAGTTCTCTGTGTGCGATCGAATCGCCGGCCACCCCGGCCACTCCGCTCGGTGACAACTCCGCTTCGCATCCCTTACCGGGATGTCCGGCCGGGCGGACAATACGCTCGACCGGTACATGCGAAAAAAATTTCGACGCGATGCATAATTCCCGTTTGCGCGCGCACAGAATTCGGTCACGCTACTTCTAGCTGGCCAATTGATGGGTCGAGGAGAAAGGAAAGTTGCCGATGGGAGAGCAACGTATTGCTGTGGCCATTTTGCACGGGGTTGGGCGCCAATCTGAGGATTTTGCTGAGCCGCTGATTCGGGGACTTCGCCTTCGTCTGGCCCATAAACTCCAGATCACCAGGAATGCAGTCGATCAGAGGTTCGTATTTGCGCCGGTTCCATGGGCCGATGTGCTCGACGACGAACAGGAAGATTTCTGGCGACACATACGCGACAATCGCACACTTGGATTACCGGCATTGCGCCGCTTCTTTATCGACTATGTCGGCGATGCCATTGCCTATGAACGCGGCACTTCGCAGTCCCGTCGCCAGCACGTTCACCGCCGATTGGCGAGCAGGCTGAACCAGATCGCGCGGATCGCAGGTCCGAGTGCCCCACTCTGCATTGTCGCACATAGCCTGGGCTGCGTGATCGCGAGCAATTTTTTGCGACAATGCCAGGCCGGCGACATAGATGCGACTACCCCCCTCGAACGCGGCGAGACTCTGGTATCGCTGTTCACGCTGGGAAGTCCACTGGCGGTATTTGGACTGGGTGCACCGGAAGGTGGACAAACCCTCGCAGTGCCAGCCCCGACACTGCGCGACCATCATCCGTCTCTCACCGCATCGCCACAGTGGCTCAATCTCTTTGACGCCGAAGATGTCCTCGGCTGGCCGCTTGGCTGGCACGGTGAGCAGCCCTCGACCATCACCGATCGAGTGGTTCGCACAGGAGGTCCACTGTGTACGCTCACGCCGCTTTCTCATGCCGATTTCTTCTACTGGACGAGTTCCAGCGTGCGCAATGCGATTGCCGAAAATCTCGTTCATTTGTGGGCAGAACTACAAGGCGACCACCAGCCAGCACAAAATGCCGGCGCGTCGTCGCTGAGAAAGGCCGGCACAAAACTGCATATCGCTGCTGCCGATGCCTGGGCCGCAGTGGCTGCAGATATCGAATTCATCAAGCTCGTGGTGACAAGTCTGCGCCGCGGTCGAGGTATATCATGAAGAAATATATTCGCCTTTCATCTCCGTTGTCCGAGCTTCCCGCGTTTTGTCCAGTCGTTGTCGTGGGATCGGGATACGGCGGTGCTATTGCCGCCTCGCGACTGGCCCGGGCCGGACAGCGAGTTTGTGTGCTGGAACGCGGTCGCGAGCACCCCCCGGGCACATTTCCCGATCGCCTCGATACCGGCAAAGCCGAAATGCAGTTCGATCTCCCCCACGGGCGGGTCGGGCCAGAAACCGGACTCTACGATTTTCGCACCTCCGGCGACATCATGACGTTCATGGGGTGCGGCCTGGGCGGTACTTCGCTGGTCAATGCCAACGTGGCCATCCGTCCAGATGCGCGCCTCTTTGCCGACCTGCGTTTTCCCCGGGCGCTGCGCGACGATGCGGATACCGAACTCCGCGACGGCTACCGCCGGGCCGAAGATATGCTCGCGGTCACGCCCTATCCGAGCGATGCGCCGAAATTGCCCAAGCTAGAGGCGCTGCACGACTCGGCTGCACACCTCGGAATGCCGTGCCGGCGCCCACCGCTCGCAGTGTCCTTCGAGCCGAACGAGCGACCCAGTGGGATTCGCCAGGAAGCCTGCGTGGGCTGTGGTGACTGTGTGAGCGGATGCAACTATGCTGCCAAGAATACCCTGGATCGCAATTATCTGCCCGATGCATACGCCCATGGCGCGCAGATCTTCACCGAGATCATGGTGCGTGCAGTGGCGCGCGACGACGCCGGCTGGCGTATCTACTTTCAGCCCGCCGACGCGGGCCGAGAGGTTTTCTCGGGTCCCGAACTCTTTATCCGCGCCGAAGTCGTGATCCTGGCCGCGGGTACCTTCGGCACCACCGAGATCCTCTTGCGTTCGCGGGACCGCGGCCTGTCTCTGTCCGAGCGGCTCGGACACGGCTTCAGTGGCAACGGCGATATGGTTGCTTTTGCCTATAACGCCGATCAGGAGATCCGCGGTATCGGTCTCGGTGACCGAGAGCCAGAGCCCAACAAACCAGTCGGCCCGTGCATTACCGGATTTATCGATGATCGCGACGGCCCTCTCGATCAGAGTGTCATCGTCGAGGACGGTTCCATTCCCGGATTGCTCGGTCCCCTGTTGCCGGGCCTGTTTGACGCGGTCTCGCTGATCGATGGGTGGGATTCCGACCGCGGCATCGGCGATCGGCTGCGCGAGTGGTGGCGCATACTCGAGTCGCGGGTGCGCGGTCCATATCACGGAGCCACACGCAATACCCAGACCTTCCTGGCCATGTCTCATGATGACGCGGACGGGGTTCTCGAACTCGACGACGACCGAGTCCGCGTGCGCTGGCCAGATGTGGGTCGAAAGCCGGTGTTCCGGCGCATGCACGCCTTGGTGGCCAGAGCCAGCGAGGCGCTCGGGGCGACCTACAATCGCAACCCGCTGTGGACCGAAATACTGGGCAAAAAACTGATCACAGTCCACCCACTGGGCGGATGTGGTATGGGCGAAAATGCCGGCACGGGAGTGGTCGATCACAAAAGTCGGGTGTTTTCAGGACCGTCTGGCACCAATGTTCATCCCGGTCTGTACGTATGTGATGGCGCGGTGTTGCCGCGCTCGATCGGGGTCAATCCATTTTTGACCATCTCGGCCCTGGCCGAACGAGCAATCGCCTATCTGGCCCGCGATCGCGATTGGACCATCGACTATCAAACCGGCGGTCACCGCACAGTGGTGACCACGACCAGAACCCCCGGTATTCGGTTTACCGAGCGAATGAAGGGCCATCTGATCGACCACCGAACCGAAACCCGATCGCCACTGAGCTTTCTCGCCACTATCACTGCCGAGGATCTACCGGCCATGCTGGCGCATCCCGACCACGGTGCCGCACTCATGGGGACGGTCGTGGCACCGGCTCTGTCCTCGTCACCACTTACCGTGGTGGATGGCCGCTTTCAGCTCCTCTATCGTGATCCGCAAAACCCCCGCGCACGCCGGATGCGCTACGAGATGGTGCTTCACAGTGTCGAGCGGCGAGAATTCTTCCTGGTCGGTATCAAACAGATCCAAGGCGACTACATCGTCGATGCATGGGCCGATACCACTCGCCTTTCCTATTCTGTGTTCAAGGGGGGCGATCAATCTGGCCGGGTGCTCGGTTCGGGCGAACTGGTCATTTCGGCGCAAGACTTGCTGCGCCAGCTGAGCACGATGACGATCATCGGGGTCGCGGATGTCCGCGAGCGCCGCGCGCATCTCTTGCGATTTCTCGAGTTTTTTGGCCGATCGCTGGCCGAGGTCTACCTGAAAAATGAATCGCCCGAAACCCGACAGACAACTCGGTCCAAAACCCGGCAACAACCAGGGGACAAAGGGTCGCCTCGGCCGAGCCTCCGCGCGGCGATTGCCGATGTCAAGGCGAAAACTATGCGCACCGTCGAACGAAATATTCAGCGACACATTCCACTCTATACGCTTTCAGGCGTGCGTGACGCTTCTATCTCGACCCATACATTTTCCACCGAGGATGGCCTCGGGCTGAGCATGCAGCGATTCACCCGCAATCCCGGCGATGATGCAGTTCTGATCATTCACGGACTGACCACGTCGTCGGACATGTTCATCATGCCCGAACACGACAATCTCGTCAGCTACTTGCTCGATCACGGATACGGCGATGTCTGGTGTCTCGATTTTCGGATGAGCAACCGTCATCCTTACAATCTATGGCGTCACCGTTTCACCATGGATGATATCGCGCTCTACGACTATCCGCCCGCCGTGGAGCTGATCCGGCAGGTATCGGGTGCTCGGCGCATCCACGTCATCGCCCATTGCCTCGGCGCCATCTCCTTTGCCATGTCGCTCTTTGGCGGAGTCACCAAGGGCATCCACAGCGCCATTTTCAACAGTGCATCCCTGCGGGTCAAGGTGCCTCGCTGGTCTCATATGAAATTGCGCACTGGACCGTTTTTGGTCGAGCGGGTTATGGGTCAGCCCTATATCAGCCCGCGCTGGGCCGATGAGCCCTGGTGGACCAGACGCGGTCTGGTCGCCCGCGCGACATCGTTGTTCCACCGAGAAAATTCGATCGGCTCGTGTCACATGCTCAGCCTCATGTGGGGGACCGGATTCCCCGCGGTATATGTGCAGGAGAATCTCATGCCTGTCACACACCGCCGCAGCGCCGATCTCTACGGGGGTACCGGCATGCACTACTATCGCCATGTCCGCAAAATGGTCGAATCGGACCGTCGCGCCGTGAAATATGCCGCTTCTGATCCAAGATACGCGGCGCTTCCCGATGATTATGTGGCCAACGCTCATGCCATCGAGGTTCCATGCCTTTTCATGACCGGTAGCGAAAATCGAATTTTTGTCGATTCTAATGTGATGACATTCAAAACTCTCAAGGCTCGAGTGCCCGGACTGCACGAACTGCAGGTGTTCCAGGGCTACGGACACCAGGACGTTTTCATGGGCAAACACGTGGCCAGAGATGTTTTTCCCCGGCTGATACAATTTCTCGATAAGAAACGCGAGAATGTCCGGTCAGCGACGACTACTGCGGTAGCCAGACCGAACCTCCGCGAGCTGATTCGTCCGGCAAGCTGATTCGCTCAAACGGCCACTCGGTTGGGCCAGTTGCCCGGTTTTTTGCCTGGCAGAACGGCCGACCTGTCCGGGTGTATGGGACTGGCAACCCGGACAGGGAGACTGGGTTATTGAAGACCCTGGGTCGGGCAGGCACCGGTCGAGGAAACCCCAATCGGGCAGGCTCGTTCTGGGGTATACTTAACAACTCTCCCACAACCGGGGTGTCATCCCTTCCAGTAGGTGCGAGACGTTTGTCGGATCACTGCAAATTGCAAAATGCAAAATCTTGCGTTCTATCGAGAAGTGGGGGCAAAAATTTGCTGGCCCACCGGTTGCACAATCAGACGGCCATGGGGCTCAACAAGATCGTTGTCGCAGTAAACTTTTCGGATGAATCCGAGATTGCCGTTGATCAAGCATTCGAGATCGCTCGCCATACAGGGGCGCATCTGACTTTGCTCCATGTCGGTGAAGCGCTCGATTATCCGAACGGAGTGCCTGTTCCGATAGCCGAGCATATTGCTCGAATGGGGGAAAGCTTCGCCGACGATGGCGAGCGGCTCGAACAGATCGAGGAACGCATTTCGGCGCAGGGGGTTGCGGTTGCCCATGTGGTGCTCGACGGCATTGTCGACCAGGGCATCTGCGCGGCGGCCGAGCAGATGGGTAGTGACATGATCATAATCGGTACCCGCGGTCGGACGGGGCCGAAGCGGTTTTTCCCGGGCAGCGTTGCCGAACATGTCGTGCGCCTCAGCAACAAGCATGTCCTGATCGCCCGTGCGGTCGATAATATCCGGGGCGGCTATCGCCGTATCCTGGTCTTCAGCGATGTGGCTGAGGTAAGCGATCCGGTGCTAGAAATGGCGACGGCGGTGGCGTCACCGGGCGCCACGATCGATGTGCAGTATTGCTGCGATTTCCCGCCTGCGTCGTACCCGTATTGTGCGCCAGCTCTGTCGACCCGCGATGTGGCGACCTGGCTGCGCGAACGAATGCCGGTCGGCGCGGCCGAGTTTGACGACGAGAGTCCTGGCCACCACCGCGGCAGATCAGTGAGTCGGCCATGGAGCGAACGGCACGACCGATATGATCTCATCGTCATTGGCAGCCATGGGCACAGCGGTCCAGCCAGGCGTCTTCTCGGCAGCGTCGCCGAATTCACAGTGCACTATTCGCCCTGTTCGGTTCTCGTTGTCCATGAAGAAGGCCGACTGCGAGGAATTGGTCTGGATCTAGATGAAGGTACCGGACAGACCTGGCATTCTGAACGTTTCGTCACATGATGTCTCGCTTGCGTCTCTCGAACCATGTGAGACTGTATAGTTCATGAGCCTGATCGGAAACATCTTGTGGATTATCTTCTGCGGCGGACTGATAACGTGCCTCCAGTACTTGGTGGGCGGAATCATCCTGTGCCTCACGATCATTGGAATTCCGTTCGGGATTCAATGCCTCAAGCTGGCTGGTCTGGCCCTCTTGCCATTTGGTCGCGACGTCGTGCCCGCCGAGTCAGCCAGCGGGTGCCTGGCCTTGTTCATGAACATTCTATGGCTCGTTGTGGCCGGGATCTGGATCGCCCTCACCCACCTGGGCTTTGCCCTGGCCTGCGCGATCACCATCATAGGCATACCATTTGCCATCCAGCACTTCAAACTCGCCTACCTGGGTCTCTTGCCGTTTGGCAAGGAAATTCGATAGCCGACCGTTTTCGATGTCCTCGGGCATCGAAAACAGAGGTCTGACTATAAGATCTCGATGACCTCGTATTCGCGCGCTCCCACGGTGACGCTATCGCCCACGCTGCGGCCGAGCAACATGCGGCCGAGTGGGGCCGACGGGGTGATGACGACGACGGTTTCGCCTTGGTGCTCGACTTTGAGGCCGCCGCTGCACGGGCCCATGAAGTACCACCCCTGGCTGCCGTCTGACTCGAGCTGTATCAGCGCGGTCAACGCAATCGGCTTAGCACCGTCAAAACTGTCAACCGCGAGCGACTTGTAGCGCATCAGGGCATCTTTCATATCGCCCGCACGGCGAGCTTGCGCGCCGGCCAGGTACGACGCTTCGAGTGCGCGGGTATCGTATTGGTGCTCGGCCCTGGCCTCCTCGCTGGTGGCCCCGTCGTATGTGGACTGAGCAGCCTGGACGAGCATGTGCAGCTCCTCGGCAAGACGGTCGCAGATCCGCGCGATCAAACCCCGTTTGGTCATGACTCGACCATGATAGTAGCTGATCGAAAACCCGAGAGTCAGTCGACAGGGCGAAATTGCGTTCTCAGCTGGCCGAGATCGCGGGTGAGCTCGCCGCGGAGTAGTCCGTAGAGCAGGATATCGTGCAGTCGGCCGCGCGAATGGTAATAATGGCGTTGTGCACCTTCGCGCTGAAAACCGCATTTTTCCATGATCCGAGCCGAACCGGGGTTGGAGGCCAGACAGTCGCCGCTCAGGCGATGTGCCGCGAGTACGTCGAAGCAATACCAGATCAGAAATAAGCACGCCCGGGTGCCATACCCCTGGCCCCAAAACGGCTCGTCCAGCTGATAACCGATCACGTAGTTGCCCCGGCCATACGCCACGGGAAGGGCCGCGCACTGACCCACAAACGCCCGATCATCAGGTCTGGCGGCCGGGCGCCGGATGGTGAATACATGAGCCCCGGGGAGTTCTCCCTGATCCACAGCGTCCTGCATCGGCTGCACTAGCGGCAAAAAGTAATCACGAGTCTCCTCGAGAGTATTCGGTCCAAAAAACATATGCTCGCAAACACTCTCCTTGGCGAGCATTTGCCCGATCTCGTCGATCTCTTCCAGCTGAGTGTAGGAAAACCACAACTCGCCATCGGTCCAGGCGCTATTCATCTCGGTTACCCCCGATTACAGGTTTATACCCGGCAGCCACATCAAAAGCCGCGGGTTACATGAGCGAGCCGTCACTTCTGTCCGGGTCGTCTTCGTCGATGGAATTGCCGGGAATGCGGTAATCGCCGTCCAGCCAGCGGCCGAGGTCGATGAGCTGGCAGCGCCGGGAACAAAACGGATACAGCTCGTTTTCTTCGTGTCCCCGGCACGGCTCGCCACATATGATGCATTTGGCTTTCATGACTCCTTGCGGTCCAGGCCGTACTCATTGCATTTCTGGTTGAGGCTGGCGCGGCTGATGCCGAGTTCCCTGGCCAGCCGGGATTTGTTCCACTGGGTCCGGATGAGTCCTTGACCAATAACCTCGGCCTCGAACCGCTCGATTGCCTGGCGCAGCGTGCCGGCCTGCCGAGGGACCCGCTCGGCCGCGCGAACTGCCGGATTGTCGATAGCTTGGCGGATACGAGGCGACAACAGCTCGACTCCGAGCTCTGCCTGACCCGTACCGAGGACAACTAGCCGCTCGAGCTCGTTTTCGAGCTCGCGGATGTTGCCGGGCCAGCGGTACGCGCGCAGGGCCTCGATGGCCTGGTGGGTTAGGCGCGGTACCTCGCCGCCTCTGTCTTCACCACCTGTGGGCTCACCCTGACTACCGCTCCGTGAGTGTTTGCGCAGAAAATGACCGATCAGGACCGGGACGTCCTCGATCCGGTCCCGGAGCGGCGGAACCGAGATCCTGAGGACGTTGATGCGGTAGTAAAGGTCCTCGCGAAACTCGCCGCGTTGGACCATTTCGGCGAGATTTTTGTGACTGGCCGCGATCATACGCACATCGACCTTGACCTGCTTGCTGGCGCCGAGCGGAGTGAAGGTGCCCTCCTGCAAAACCCGCAATAGCTTGACCTGCAGGGCCGGCGACATGTCGCCGATTTCATCGAGAAAGAACGTACCGTTGTCAGCAACCTCGAAAAGCCCTTTTTGATCTTTGACCGCTCCGGTGAAAGCACCCCGCGTGTGGCCAAACAGGGCGCTCTCGAGCAGATTGTCGTTAAAGGCGGAGCAGTTTTGCACGACAAACGGTTTTTTGGCGCGCGGGCCGTGATAGTGAATCGCCCGGGCAATCAGTTCCTTGCCGGTCCCACTCTCGCCGTGGATGAGTACCGTGGACTCGCTCTGCACGATCTTCTCGAGTAAATGGTAGAGGTCGCGCATGGCCGGAGCATTGCCGACGATCTCGGCAAAGTGCTCGCCGACGTCGCGGTCGGATGATCGACCAGTACAGTCGGCCGAGCGCTCCGCGTGGTATTTCGCGATTTCGGTGGCGCCGCGCTGCAGCAGGTCGGCGAGGTGGCGGAGATCGGTTTCAGATAGCTGCGGAGCACCGGCGAGATGGCGATTGACCGCGTCGACCGAGTTGATCGCGTCTGGCGAGGCGAATTCTCGCACCTTGCGCAGGAGTTCGCTGGCCTCCGCATCGGTCAGATCGCGGTGATGGCCACCCTTGGTAAACAGAAAACCGGCCAGTGCGTCGTCGATATAAATCGGCGCAGCAGCGATGTCGAAGCCGAGGTGACATTGGTGGAGCACAGGCGATCGGTCTTCTCCTCTGGACCTCGGGGAACCCCGGCTTCCGCACAGGCGATCCCGCACAGCCTTGAAACTATTGTTGCACCGGCGATAACCCTCGTGAGAAAATAGTGAGAGGCGGCAGAATTCGTTGTCCGGGGGTACTACCACGCCCTCGGACGCATCCAGGGTATCGCCTCTGGCGTCGGCAAATGTCAGCTCGAGCCCCCACCACGAGCGGATGAGCTGGCGGATCAGCACGATGGCGTCGAGGTTGCGATATGGGCGTAGATCGACCACAGGGAGACACAATATAGCCCGAATCACCTAGCACGGCACGGCACGGCTCGGCAGGCTCTCGATGATCTGATCTCTCAGCGGAGAATGCTGCTCATTGTGCTCCGCTGTGCTCCACCACGCGCGGTCGCATTGGAAAAGATCCAACCTGCGCCCCGAAGAACCGAGATCGGTGCAACCCGCTCTCGGTCGAGTCAGTCGCGCAGCGGTGGAAACGAGTTTTTCCCGACCTGCCGAGCTGCATTCAAGGCGTGCACCACGAGTCATCGGCCCGCCTGGCCCGGCCGTCTCCGGCCAATTTGATCAGATGGGCGATGAGCGACCGCTCGGCGAGCGGATAGACATGGCGCGGAACATCGCGATAGGCGATGGCAACGAGCTGGCCGGGCGTGGCCTGGCCGAGTTGATGCAAAGCTTCGAGCACTCTGTCCTCCCGCCACAAGCGGTGTTCTATATATTGATCGAGCTTGGCCAGGGCCGCGCCGGGAGCGACGATATCCGGACCGTGGGCCGGCAGAAGTGCCCGAGGAGCGAGTTCTTTCATGCGCTCGAGCGAGTGCAGATAAAGCGCCATGTCTCCTTCTGAGGGCTCGACAATGATGGTTCCTACACCGGCCACCATGTCGCCGGCGATCAAAAACCGGGAGTGTTCCTCGAAGATACATATATGCCCGGGCGCGTGGCCCGGGGTGTAGACCACCCGCAATCGTCTGGGTGGATGTCCGGCCAGATCGATGGTCTCTCCATCTGCCAGCGTGCGGTCGACTGTCACCCGTGCGGCCAGTAGTTCTGCCGTGCGCGGATGCGCTGCCACAGGCACTCCGAGTCGTTCGCGCAAATGAGCCGCGCCACCAACATGATCGACGTGATGGTGGGTGAGCCAGATCTCGACGACGCGGTACCCTCGTCCGGTCAATGTATCGATCGCATGATCGAGATCTTTCCGCTCATATTCATAGGGCGACGCAGGATCGACCACCAAGAGGTCGCGAGTCCCGAGCAAGTAACAATTCGTATGGGTCGCCGGGGGCAGGGTCGGGGTTCGCAGCGGTGCCTTGAACACACCTGGTATCAACTCGAATGCACGCAGCCAGCGGGTGGCGGCCGACGTGGCGTTTCGACAGCGCTCCGCTGCTCCTTCGATGCCGGGCTCGAGGGCCTCGATCAGCAGTCGAGTTGGCGGTGGAATCACCCATTCGCCTGTCCTCCATCGCTCCATGGCCTCGGCCGGGCGCACCCACACACCGTCGATGAGTTCGCCGCCACTCGCGTTCGCGTCGACCACGGTAGTGCGATCTACCGCGACCAGATAAAACCACGCGTCAAACCGCATGGGGGCAAACTCGGGCGTGATCAAACGTCCAGCCTGAATAACGTTGCCAGGCTCGACAGTGAGCTCGAGCCCGGTCTCTTCCAACAACTCGCGAACCAGAGCCGCCATCCGTATCGCTTCGGCGCGGTCGCGCGGCACAACGGCAGAACCACCCGCTGCAGGCTCTTCCCGCGCGGATTCGGTAGCCCGTGTGTTCACAGTTACGCTGCTGTCATCTGCCCGGGATACACCCCCTCCAGGAAAACTCCACTGCCCCGGTAAGAACGACATGGTGGGCGCACGCTGGGCAAGATAGATCTCGATCCCATCAGATGGGGCTTTGCGCCATAAGATTGCAGCTACGGATGGCATTGGCTCGACCACTCGGTCGGCTGTTATTCCACGTCGTGCTTGCCGATAGATAGCTTCGACTCCCGTTTCCAGGCTTACAGCCGTCTCGCTTCCAGAAGCTCCTGAAATATTCTTCTCAACAGACATGAGTTACTCGACCAAAAATGCGTGACGACCTCATCGGTCCGGCGTACAATGACTTCATTCTACAGCGTACTCTCGCATGGTTAGCGTTACCGCCAGAAAGATACGAGATCACGGCAGCGAGCGCGCATCGGTTGGAGTTGGGCGCGTGTATACGGGATATCTGATCAGTTATCCCATCATCGGCCGCGGCATGGTTATTTTTCGTGATCCTCACGGACACCGGATGATCACAACACCGGTTAAAAGGGTGCTGGGCGAGTCGGCTGGAAAGATGATCTACGTCGAAACCGAGAACAGTGTATATCGCCTGGAAATTCACGGCGAGCCGCTGTTTCCGATGCGTATGCCCGGATCCGGTGAGTCGGAGCCGTCGTCTTCATCGGGTTCCTCGACCTCGGCCCGCTGAGTTCGCACGGCGCGACGTTGCCTTGTTTCTGCAGCGCGTCACAAGGGACGATTAAATTCGAGGGCGGCTCGGTCGGCGATCCACCTGCCGATCGAAACAGCTGGCCGAGGGCCGACTCGCAGTGTGGGGTATCCGTACATCAGGCCAGGCTTCGAGTATATTCGCGCGCACGGACCACCGCGTCCGTGGCTGGGCGAGCGCACCATGGTTTCCATTCTCGATAAACGGTTCATTCTGATCACCGGCAAGGGTGGCGTGGGCCGCAGTACGGTGGCGGCCTCGCTTGCTGCAGCGACAGCACGGCGGGGAAAGCGCACTCTGCTCTATCAGGCCAACGCCAAAGATCGCATGGGCAATTTCTTCGGCGTCGCTCCGGTCGGCACCGATATCGTACGGCTGGGCGAGAACATCTATGCGGTCAATACCAATCCGGGCGCGGCGCTCGAAGAGTACGGACTCATGGTATTGCGCTTCAAGCGCATCTACAAGCTCGTATTCGAGAACCGGGTGACCAAGTATTTTCTACGTGCCATACCCGGGCTCGACGATTACTCGATCCTCGGCAAGGTCTGGTATCACACGACCGAAGAGAACAATAAAAAACCAGTTTGGGACACGGTCATCTTCGATATGCCGGCCAGTGGGCATACCCTGTCCATGTTGCGCCTTCCCGGGGTCATCCTGAAGACGGTCCCCGAAGGACCGCTCACCCGCGATGCGCGCAGTGTGCAGCAGCTTCTGGTCGATCCCGCGCGATGTGCCCTCGTACTCGTGACCCTGGCCGAAGAGATGCCGGCGAACGAATCGCGTGAACTGGCCACTCAGCTCGGCAAAGACGTCGGTCTCTCGGTAGCGCGCTTGATCGTCAACCAGGTGTATCCCGACCGATTTCCGGCCCGCTCGCCGCAGAGTTCGGTGCTCGACGCAATGCTGGCCAGCGACCATGGCCCGCGGGTGAGCGATTCGGCTGCGCATTCGAGCGATTCGATCGCGGCCCTGGCTGCCCATGCCGATTTGCAGCGCAGCCGTCGCCGCCTCAACGAGGCCTACCTCCAAGAGCTGAGCAAATCCATCGCCGCTTCGCAAATCGAACTCCCCTATCTGTTTGTGCCGAGCATCGGCCCGGCCGAGATCCAGAAACTGTCGCGCATGTTGGAAGAACGACTCGAGCGAGCCTAGCCTGGCCTCCGATTCGCGCTCTGCTACCCGACCGTGGTAACGTGGTACCGTGCAAGCTCCGCGACTGATCCAAACTGACGCAGGGTCCTCTATCTCACCCCGCTCGGCTTCTTTTCGAGCGGTGGGTATCTTCCTGCAAGGCAGCATGGTGGCCGTGGTTTTAGTGGTCTTATTAGGTGCGCTGGCGTGTTCGACTGTAACCACGGTGCGCCTGCAACCCGATGCCGTGAATATGGGCCCGGGGATGAGGCCGATCGCCGGCATTCAGGCCAACGTCACCAGTGCCTACGTCCTCTTCATTCCCGTCCCTGGAGGGGTCAGCCTGGACCGCGTGGTCAATCGCATGCTGGTGGTCGCGGCCAAGACCATGGGCGCCGACAAGGTGGCCAACCTGCAGTTTCAGATCACGCCCGATCAAGGCATATGGGCCCTGCGCAAGCTGCTCGGCTGGCGCTCGGCACAGGCGTCAGGGGTCGCCGTGCAGATCATGGCACCGGCGCCAGATCCGGCGGCCGATCTCGGGCCCGAGGGACCGGACGCGGCGAGCCAGTGATGAGCTGTCCCTCGACGCCCTGCCACAGGCGCGCCGGCTCGCCCCTGGGCAGGCCCGGAATACCGAGTCATGGCCCGCTCAATCGTAGTATTCGGCTCCGAGGTGGGTGATGAGTTCGTCTCCCTTGGTGTAGCGCAGGGTGTTTTTCAGCTTCATGAGCTGGATGAAGAGATCGTGCTCCGGATACAGCCCCGACGGGGTCATCGGGCTCTTCCAATAAAACGACAGCCACTCCTGAATGCCGTACATACCGGCGCGCTGCGCGAAGTCCATGAACAGGGCAAGGTCGAGTACGATCGGCGCCGCCAGGATGGAATCGCGGCACAAGAAATTGACCTTGATCTGCATCGGATAGCCGAGCCAGCCGCGAATATCGATATTGTCCCAGCCCTCTTTGTTGTCGCCGCGCGGCGGGTAGTAGTTGATGCGCACGACGTGGTAGAAATCACGATACAATTCGGGATATTTGTCGGGCTGAAGGATGTGATCCAGCACGCCTAGCTTGGACACCTCCTTGGTCTTGAACGAGTCGGGGTCGTCGAGAACCTCACCATCGCGGTTGCCCAGGATATTGGTCGAGTACCAGCCTTCCAGGCCGAGCAGACGCGCTTTGAGGCCGGGTGCCAGGATCGTCTTCATCAGCGTCTGGCCGGTTTTGAAATCCTTGCCGCCGATCGGCGTGCCGGTTTCTCTGGCCAGCTCTTGCAGGGCAGGGATTTCAACACTGAGGTTGGGGGCACCGTTGGAATACGGGATCCCCTGCTTGATGCACGCATAGGCGTAGATCTGCGACGGAGCAATGGCGTCGGCACTTCGGGTCAGCCCTTCCTCGAATTTGGCCAGGGTAGAGTGCACCTCGGTCGGCTCGCGATATACTTCAGTAGAACCGCACCATATTGCGACCAGGCGATCACAGCCGTTTTCGCCCTTGAAGCGGTCGATATCGGCCATGAGCTGCTGGGCGAGGTCCATTTTGGACGTGCCTTTTTTGACGTGCGTGCCGGTCAATTTCTTGACGTAAGCCTGCTCGAAAACCCCCTTCATGGGCGTGATCGCGGCGAGTTCGCTGTCGAGCTGATCGAGTACGCCCCGGTCGATTACGCCAGCCCGGACAGCAGCTTGATAGGCGTTGTCGGGAAATATGTCCCATCCGCCAAACACCAAATCATCGAGTCCGGCCAGGGATACATAATCGCGAATTGCCGGGACGCGGTTCTCAGTGCGCTTGCCCAGCCGAATCGTGCCCATTTGAGTGAGCGAGCCAATGGGCGCTGCCAACCCGCGTTTGATCGCCTGGACACCGGCAATGAACGTCGTGGCGACTGCACCCATTCCAGGCAGAAGAACGCCGAGCTTGCCCGAAGCTGGCTTGACATCGACACCTTTTTTGAGACCCATTGGTAAATACCTCCTGTGTGGATTCGCCGGAACACTGCCGCAGATCGCCCGCTCGATCAAGCTGAGAGCCGTTATCTGCTGCACCTTGCCAATGCGTTGCACATCGGCGCAGTGACGGGCCGGACGAGGGATCCATCAAATTGAATAGCTTTTGGACCAACCAATCAGTCGTATTGGTTGGCTGGTGACGACGCGAGCGTGCCCTTTTCGGGTCACGCAAGTTCGATCATGCAATCCCGATCACGCTCCGACCATCGATCGCCGATAGTGATTTGACAGAAATGTCAAGGATCTGACACCAGGCTCTCTCCGAAATTCACTAAACACAGCACCATGCCAATGGCATATCCCTTGCTTTCCCAGTCAGCTTCCAGGAGTCATCGCCATGATCAAGCGAGCCGTTGCGTCGCTCGATGCTGAAGAGCATCCCCGCTATACACTGCTCAGGCCAGGGCGAGTCGATCCCTGGTCCCGGGCCTCGAGCGCGCTGGCCGATCGCGACCTGTGCCGCGACGATGCGAGTTTTGCCGGGCTCTTGCCATCGCTCACCGACAGGCTGCAGCGTATTTTTCGCGCCACGGCGCAGCACTCGGTCGTACTTTTCGACGGAGACGGTGGCGCGGCTGTCGAATCTGCCATTGTTTCGACAGTGCCGCGCGACGGCAAGATTCTCATCGTGGACAACGGTGCCTCGGGTGAACGCCTGGACCAGATTGCCCGGGCCCACGCGCTGGACATCGTCCATGTTCGCTATGCCTGGGGCGATCGGGTCGAGCCACGGGATGTCGAGCGGGCGTTTGAGCAGCATCCCGACATCGAGGTGGTCGCCGTGGTTCATCACGAAACCTCGGTTGGACTACTCAATCCGATCACCGAGATCGGTGTCATCTGTCGCCGTTTTGGCGCCGTATTTGTCGTCGACGCGGCGTCGTCGGTGGGCGCCGAGGACCTCGATGTCCAGCGCGACAATATCGACATCTGCGCCAGTGGCGCCGACATGTGCCTGCACGCCTCGAGCGGCGTGGCCATCCTCTGTGTGGCGCCGCGCCTATGGCCGAAAATCGAGACCTTAAAAGCGCGTTCGCATTACCTGGATCTCAAACGATTGCGGCGCGAAATGGCACGGCTGGCGCGGTTGCCGTTCACTCCGTCTGGCCCGGCGTACCTGGCTCTCCACGCGGCATGCGGCGAACTCATGGCAGGCGGCCACGCGCGGCGTATCGCCGACTATGGCCAGCGCAACCGGCGGCTGCGCGACGGGCTTGCCGAACTGGGCATGGCGCCATTCACTCGTACCGGCAGCGAATCGCACTCGGTGGTTGTCTGCTGTATCCCGACTGGACTGACATTCGGCGAGCTGTACGACGGTTTAAAGGCCCGCGGTTACATTGTTGGCGAATGCGGCGATGTATTGGCCGAGACGTTTGTACAGATCGCCAATATGGGGGACATCGATGTGCAGGAGATCGAGCGTTTCCTGTCGGCGCTGGGCCAGGTCATCTCGTCGGTGCGGAGCAAGGCCAAAGAATTGGCGCCGGGACAGTCCGAGCCGACCGATTCACGCCAGAGCCGGCCGGCGGCGTGAGTCCGCGGAGCACGGCCGGTGTTTTACGTCTCTGTGCTCCTCGGGTAGACTCGATGCCAGGCCATGAATCCGCTCTACTTTGGCAGCTCGCAAAAAGCTCTGTTCGGCATCTATCATCAGCCGCAAGGTCCCGGCCGCAATCGGGGGGTGGTCCTTTGCAACCCGCTGGGTGAAGAGGCCATCCGTTCTCACCGGGCATATCGGCAGCTGGCGACCATGATGGCCAGAGAGCGATTTCACGTCCTTCGCTTTGATTACTACGGCACGGGTGATTCTGCTGGAGACAGCGGCGACGGGGCAACCGGCCAGTGGCTGGAAGATATCGCCACGGCCACCGATGAGCTAAAGGACATTTCCGGTGCAGCCAAGGTGTCCTGGGTGGGTCTCCGCTACGGCGCGACTCTGGCTATCAAAGCAGCACAGAGACGCTCGGACCTCGACCGCCTGGTCCTGTGGGATCCGGTGATCGACGGCAAATTGTACCTGCGCGAGTTGCGTGACATGCATGTGGACTTCGTGCGCGCCGAGTTTGCCGGTCGCCACCGCGAGACCAATCCCGGGGCGTTCGGTCATGGCGAGGAGGTCATAGGCTTCCCGCTTACTCCTGCCCTGCGGGGTGAGATCGAAATGGTCGACCTGACTGCGATCGCGAAGTGTAGAGCCAAAAAAGTGGCGCTAATCCTCTCGCAGCGAACAGCGGCCCATCAGCGTTTTATCGAGCACATGGGTACATGGTCGAGCGAGGCCCTTGTCCACGACATCGCGGGCGGGGCGGATTGGAATTCGGAGGAAGCATTTTCCGATCTGGCGGTGAGTGCCTCGCTGGTGCCAAAGGAACTGCTACAGGCGATCATCGACAGCCTGGCCTGAGGCGAGCGCGAGTATATGAGCAAAAGCATGAAAGAAAAACCATTTCTTTTCGGAGATCACAAATCGCTTTTTGGCATCGTCACCGAGCCACGAGGCGGTCTCGATGTGTCGCAGCCTGGGATTATCATTCTCAACGCCGGCATCGTGCACCGTATTGGCCCGCACCGAAAATCGGTGAAGATCGCGCGCCGTCTCGCCGATCAGGGTTTTTTGGTCATGCGCTTCGACCAGTCCGGCATCGGCGACAGCGAGCCGCGGCGCGATGCTCTATCGTTTGACGACGGTGCGCTCGACGACATACGCCAGGCTGTCGAACACCTGCAAGACACGCGCAAGATCGACCGATTCATTTTGATGGGGCTGTGTTCGGGCGCCGATAATTCATATCAGACCGCCATTCGCGACCAGCGCATTGTCGGAATCACCTTGATCGACGGCTACGCGTACAAAACCCCGGAGTATTATTTGCGGTATTACGGTGCTCGCCTGGGCAAGCTACAGTCGTGGAAGAGTTTTACCCGGCGACAGGCCGCCCGTGCAGAACGAAAAGCGCGCGACTATCTCGGCCGTGGACGCGGCAGCGATGGCAATGGCAGCGTCGAGGACCATGCCATGCCAACCGAGCAATACGTGCGCGAGTTTCCCCCCCGCGATGAAGTTGCCGCGGGGTTTCGGACCCTGGTCGATCGCGGGGTCGAAATACATATGTGTTATTCGGCGGGAATCGAGCGGTACTATAATTACCGCAATCAGTTTCACGACAGCTTCCGCGATGTCGACTTCAGGGGGCGCCTGACTCTCAACTATTTCGCCGACTCCAATCACACTTTCACTACTCTGCGCGCTCAGCGAGCGCTGGTCGACGCTATCGTGGCCTGGGCGGTGCGGGCATTTGGCCCGGTCAGGGCCAGCGTAAACGCCGAATCCGATTCTGCGTGATCACCTGTTCCAGCCCTGCCGACTCGGACGCTCACCTGGCCTTGCGGAAGCGAATTTTAACCCGGCGATCCGCGGCCTGGGCGGCATTCCAGTGGACCGATCGAAGGCGTTTGCGAGTGGCTGCCATGGTGCCGGCAAATGGTGTGGTGGAGCGGCTGGTTATTTCCCCAACGAGCGCAGTCGCTGGCACGCTTCGGCCAGAATATCGTCCTCTTTGGCGTAGCAGAAGCGAAGCAGACTCTCACCGGTTTTGCCGCGGTAGAACGCACTGCCGGCGATCGAGGCCACCTTGGCTCGTTCGAGCAGAGCCATGGCCGCCTCTCTGGCCGTGGCGCAGCCCAGCGACGATACATCGGCGAGCATGTAGTAGGCCCCCTGGGGAATGATCGGGGTGAGGCCACCGGCGTCGAGCGCCTCGGCGAGCATGTCGCGTTTGCGCTGATAGTCGCGGGCCTGCTCCTGGTAGAAGCTCAGCGGCGCCTCGAGCCCTTTGGCCACGGCGTGCTGGAGCGGCGTCGGCGCACACACGTAGTAGACGTCGTTGACCAGGGTCATCGATTCGGCCATGTCAGGCGGAGCGACCGCATAACCCAGTCGCCAGCCAGTGATGCTGTAGGTCTTGGACATGCCCATGATCGAGACCGTGCGCGAGCTCAGATTGCCCACTGTCGCTGGCGACAAATGCGGTCTGTCGTCGTAGCGAATGTATTCGTAGATTTCATCGGTAATGACCAGAAGATCGTTGTCGGCGGCAACCCGGTCGATGATATCGATCTCGTCGCGGGAAAACATCTTGCCGCTCGGATTGGACGGCGTGCACACCACGACTGCGCGGGTGTTGGGCTGAATGGACGCGCGCAGGTCTTCCTCGGTCAGGGCAAAATCGGGCGGTTCGAGGGTGAGGTACTGTGGCTCCAGGCCGGACACCAGGGCGCAGCTGAGGTGATAGCCGTAATACGGCTCCATGAGCAGAATGCCGTCACCGGGGTTGAGCAGGCCCATACATACCGCGGCAAATGCACCACTCGATCCCGCAGTGACCACGATCTCGCCCATCGGGTCGGCCTCGATGCCGTTATCGCGGGCGAGTTTTTTGGCGATGGCCCGGCGCAACTCGAGCGTACCCTCTGGGTAGCTGTAGGTGCTCATTCGGGCATCGATCGCCTCCTTGGCTCCATTTGCGACGAGGGGTGGCGTCGGTAAATCGCAAATACCTTGACCCAAGTTGATGGCTCCGACGCGGTCGCTTTCGCGACTCATGCGGCGAATCTCGGACTGTCCCAGTCCCTGTAGACGACGCGATCGAAATTCCGGCACAGCTGGCTCCAATGGTTAAAATCTCACCGATAAGTTTTCAGACGTTACCAAATGCGTAGCAGGCCGGGAACACAAGAACGCAGCAGCCAGAACCGCGCCGCACCTCTCGGTGCGGTGCGTCACCAAAAAGGAACCAAAATGAAAGGACTCGAGAGCAAGATCGTCATCGTCACTGGTGCCGGTGGGGCGATCGGACGCGCGATCAGCGCGCGATTTGCCGAGCAGGGCTCGGTGGTCGGTGTATTTGACAAAAACCAAAAGGGCGCCGCGGATACGGTCGAACTCATCACCCGGGCGGGTGGCCGCGCCCACCCGGTAACCTGCGACCTCACCGACTATCAGGCAGTGGACCGAAGGGTCGCCGAGTTCGAAAGCCGGGCCGGTCCCATCGATGTGCTGGTCAATTGCGCGGGCTGGGATCGCCTGCAGCGCTTTCTCGACAGCGAGCCCGCACTGTGGGATCAGCTCATCGCGATCAACCTGCGCGGCGTGCTGAACACCAGCCGCGTCGTACTCGGCGGCATGGCCGAACGCGGGCGCGGCCGTGTGGTCAACATTGCCTCGGATGCCGGGCGGGTCGGGTCCAGTGGCGAGGCGGTTTACGCTGCGTGCAAGGGCGGAGTGATCGCGTTTACCAAGGCCATTGCCCGCGAAATGGCTGGCCATCAGATCACCGTCAATGCCGTGTGCCCGGGCCCGACCGACACTCCGCTCTTTCACGCGTTCCTCGACGAGGGCGAGTACGGCAAAAAGATCCACGCCGGGCTCGCCCGAGCCGTGCCACTTCGCCGTATCGGCAAACCCGACGACGTGGCCGGCATCGTGGTGTTTTTGGCCAGTGACGAGGCGTCGTACATGACCGGCCAGGTGGTCAGCGTGTCGGGCGGCCTCACCATGCATGGATGACGATCGATGTCTTTGCCGCATACTGGATGAGCAGTGATCGATACCGCTGGCACACTGTATGGCTGCTGGTCGCCGCGTTTGCGTTGCTATTTGTCGTTGCGTTTGCGTTTCTGTTTATCAACCAACTGCACAAGGGAGAATTCACCGTGGACTATCGTGACATCCTCTACCGAGAAGACAGCGGCATCGCCGAGATCACCATCAATCGGCCCGAAAAATACAACGCGATTCGCGGCCAGACCTGCGAGGAGCTCATTGACGCGTTTGGCCGGGCAGGCTGGAAAAAAGATATTGGCGTGATCGTACTGACCGGCGCCGGTGAAAAAGCATTCTGCACGGGCGGCGATCAGTCGGCCCACCAGGGACAATATGACGGCCGCGGCACCATCGGCCTGCCGATCGAAGAACTGCACAGCGCCATCCGCGACGCACCCAAGCCGGTCATCGCCCGGGTGCAGGGGTATGCCATCGGCGGCGGCAATGTCCTGGCAACTCTGTGCGACTTGACGATTGCCGCCGACACTGCGGTGTTTGGCCAGGTCGGACCCAAAGTGGGATCGGTTGATCCCGGTTTTGGCACCGCCTATCTCAGCCGGGTGATCGGCGAGAAGAAAGCCCGCGAGATGTGGTATCTGTGCCGCCGGTACTCGGCCGAGCAGGCCGAGCGCATGGGGCTGGTCAACGCGGTGGTGCCCGCGGCCCAACTCGACGCCGAAGTGCGGGCGTGGTGCGAGGAGATCCTGGAAAAAAGCCCGACTGCTCTGTCTATCGCCAAGCGATCGTTCAACGCCGACAGCGAAAACATCCGCGGCATCGCCAGCCAGGGAATGCAAGCCCTGGCTCTGTACTACGGTACCGACGAATCCAAAGAAGGCGTCGCAGCTTTTCTCGCCAAACGCAAACCGAAGTTCCGCTAGCTGACACCAACCTGATCCGGGTCAGCTCAGTACCGGCCGATCACTGGTTTTTTTGCGCCGCCACCCAGTCCTCGACCTGTCGCGCCAGAACGTTCAGGCTCACGCTGCCCTGGCCGAGTACGGTGTCGTGAAAGCCGGGCAGAGAGAATCGCTCGCCGAGTTCTTTTTGCGCCCAGGCGCGCAGACGCAGGATTTCGAGCTGGCCCACCTTGTACGCCAGGGCCTGGCCCGGCCGGGCAATGTAGCGATCGACCTCGTTGCTGATGTTGTTCTCGGCCAGCGCTGTGTGCTGGCGCATAAACTGCTCGGCGCGTTCGCGGGTCCAGCCCAGGGCGTGTATGCCGGTGTCCACGACCAGACGCGACGCCCGCCAGGCGTCGTAGCTGAACATGCCCATGCGGTCGAGGTCGCCGTCGTAGAGGCCGAGCTCGTCGGCCAGCTTTTCGGTATACAGAGCCCATCCCTCGCCAAACGCGGTCTGGTGGGCAAATTTGCGCAAGGCGGGCAGGGCCTCGAGCTCCCGGGCAATGGCGATCTGCAAATGGTGGCCGGGCACGGCTTCGTGAAAACTCAGCGCCTGAAACTCGTAGCGCGGCCGGGTATGCGGCTGATAGACGTTGACAAAATATTCACCCGGTTTGCTGCCGTCATAGTGCGGCGGGCGATAGTAGGCAATGGTGGTAAACGGCGCCTCGTAGTCGGGAATGGGGACCACGGTGCAGGGGGCCCGGGGCAACCGGCCAAACGCCCGCGGCATGGCGGCGTTGGCCCGATCGAGAGCCTTCCTGGCCGCCTCCAGCATGGCCTCGGCGCTGTCGAAATACAGCGACCGATCACTGCGCAGATGAGCCAAAATCTCGGCCAGATCGTCGGTGCCAAAGAGCGATTGGCCGAGCGCGCGCATGTCGTCGTTGATGCGCCGGACCTCGCTCAGGCCGAGCTGGTGCAACTCTTCGGCCGACCTGGCCAGCCCGATGTGGTGTTGAATGCGCGCGGCATAACAGGCGACGCCATTGGGCAGGGCGTGCAGTCCCACCCGATCGCCCGAGCGAGCACGGGATAGGACATGTGTGGCCAAAAAATCGCGATAGCGCCGATAGGCGCTGGCGATCTCCTCGGCCACTACATCGCGAAACGAACGCTGCAACTCCTCGGCCCGCCGGCCACCAACCTCGGCAATGGTGGCCAGTGGTTCGAGCAATGCCCAGTCCGCGATCGGTTGGTCGAGCTGCCCATCGACCATTTCGATGGTCCGGCGTACCGACTCCACATTGCTGAACAATCCCGCGTCAGCACCGCGCTCGAGGTTGGCGATGAGGTCGTCGATCGCCTTCGGGATGGCTCGGTACCGGGCCAGCAAATTGGCCGCATCGTCGGACGACCGGATGCGGTGCTGCTGGGGCAGCCGATTGTAGATGCTGCTCGGGTCCCGGTGGGGCGAGACATTCCAACTCTCGAACTCGCACACTTCCGAGGCGATCGCCGACTCGACCTGCTCGATGAACAGGGCCAGGGTGATGGCGTCCTTCACGCCGAGCTTGCCGCGGTCGATTGCTGCGGCTCGGGCGAGCAAGAGGCGGTGCTTTTTGCGCGCCCGCTCGATGGCCAGACGCGAGCGATCGGCGATTCGATCGTCGTAGCGGTGATCGCCCAGGGTAGTCGCCTGGGTCGGCGATTGCTCCATCCTCCATTCCCATGCGTCGCGCAAAAGATCGGCGAGTTCGGCGTTCGAGACCCCGATGGCCGCATCGCCGATGAGCGGAGACGGACCGGAAGGCGTCCGCGCCGCTTGCCCCGACTCGCGTGGTTTTGTATCCGCCGCCTTGCCCCGGGGACCGCTGCTGCAGCCAATCATACACAGGACTATCATCGCGTTTATCGCGTTCATCACGTTTATCGACCTGCTCATCGCGCTTATCATATTGTCGGAGACTTTACAGGTGGTACGAAAGATATGATATCAGAAGCGGCGTTTGATCAGCCTCTTCGCTGCCAGAAGGATGAGCAGCACGCCGACTCCGCCAGCCATCCACCCGAATGTCACCCACAGAGTAGAATGAGTGGATTCGGGCAGGGGTGGGCGCGGCTGCCGGGGCAGTCGCTGCCGGGGCAGTCGATCGATATCTGCAATTGCCGCGCGAGCGACATGTGTTGCCACAAACGGTGCGATCGATGCCGCTTCTTGTCCGGGCGCCACTCCCATGATCGGATAGAGGTCGAGCGCGGCGAGTACGCCGGCGACCGAGACCGCGGGATCGCTCGGCAACGCCGGCGCGTAGAGTTCGATGGCGCGGTCGACCTCGGCCCCGGGCAGGTGGGGAAGCGCGGCCCGGACTGCTTGTTGCGCCCGGGCAACATCTTTGTTGGCCAGGCGCTGCGCCCGCAAAAGGGCGCGGACCAGAGCGTGCACCGTCTCGCTGTGCTGGTCGATGAACGTTTTTGTCACGACCAGTGTGTGAATCTGCTGTTCGGCCAGTCGAGGCACTTCACCCGCCGATTGATTCACATAGAGAGCTGCATCCTGGTGCAAAAGAGCGCGCTCGAGAAACGGCGTGTGGGCGTAGAGCGCATCGACCCGGCCCTCGGCCAGCGCGGCATTCTGCTTCGGGCCCGGGATGATCGCGACATCGACCACGTCGTCCACGACCAGCCCGTGGCTGTGAAACAGGGCTCTCAACCGCGGCTGCGGACCCTGAGCCACTCCGATCGACATTCCGCGCAATGCCCGCAAGCGCTCGATGACCGGGGCGCCGCGGACGTCCGGGCAAGGAATGCGATTCGGAGTGCTTGCGGAGCGGACCGGCCGAGCGGCCGGGCATTCGATCGACCGAAACTGCGGTCGCCCGGTCAGGCGGGTCCATGCCGATCGGGATACCACCAGGTTGATCGGATCGCGGCGCAACAGATTGGCCACGATGCGGATGGCAAACCCCTCGCCGATGAGTGCCAGGTACATCGGTGGCGGCAGAACGGCCACATCTGCCCTGCTATCGCGCAGCCACTGCACGGTGAGTGGCCGCGCTGGCGGCGTCACGATTGCGACCGGGACGCCTTCGGCTGCGAAGAATCCCGCGCCCTGAGCGATCCACAGACTGGCAAACTGAAGGTTCTGGCGGTCAGGAACCAGTACGCGCAGTGGCTCGGTTGCTGGCTGGGCGAGCCCAGTGGGACCGGCTGCCAGCCCGGCGATCAGCACAGCCAATCCAGCAAGACATGGCTGTGATGGATGCTGTATCCAACTCGCGTCGGGCAACCGGCAGGAGCCGGGAGCCCGATTGCGGGCAGAGGTCGGTGCTACCGGCGGCGCCGTTTTAGCTTGACCTTGAATGTTATGACGTCCTCTTCGGAATCCTCGCTCGCCTTTTTGGCCTTGCCCTTTGCCCTGACGCGCCGCTTCTTGACCCCTTGCTTGGTGAGGTATTTGCGCAGTGCTCGCGCCCGCTTTTTGGCCAGCTTCTTACTCGCTCGCCGGCTGCCCGCGTCGGTGCGAACCTCGATGGTGACCCGCCGAATATCGGAGTTGTCGTTCAAGAGCTGGACCATCTCGTCGAGAATCGGCTTGGAGTCGTCGAGAATGGTCGCGTTGCCGGCTTCGAACTGGATTTGCCCCTGGACCTGAATCTCATTGCCCTCGAGTGCGACCATCGGTGCCGGAGGCTCGGGTTCGGGCTCGGGTTCGGGCTCGGGTTCGGGCTCGGCCGCAGTATCCGTCCCACTGGCAGGATCGAGATCCGAACCGGTATCGGTGTCTGTGCCGGGATCCGTATCGGCGCTGGGTTCGGGTTCGGGTTCGGGTTCGGGCTCGGGCTCGGGTTCGGGCTCGATCTCGGCCACTTGCTCGGGCTGCGGCGTCTCGCTGACCGCAGAGCAGGAAAACGAGGCCATAGACCACGTGTTGACCGGCTGGCAGACCCGGCCGGCAGTGGAGCCACAGCCGACTCCCAACAACGCCGCGGCAAGGGCGGCTAGCAAAAGACGTATCTGGAACATATCGATACCTCCTGAAATCCGGTTAGAGTGCCAGTGCGGCGGCAAGGGTCATGGTTCGATTATCGGTACTGGTTTCCTCCAAAAGCGCGCTGTAAAACCCGGGAAAGCTGAAGGTGAGATCGAACGAGATGTTGTTGGTCGCGACCAATCTCAACCCGGCTGATAGGGGCACGACATAGAGGTCGGCAAAGTCTTCGAGCGGACCGGTGATTCCCGACTGCACGCCGACGCTGAACTTGGAGCCGAGCCCGAGCACAAACGCGATGGGCGCGTTGATCACTTCCTTGTTGTCAGGTGTACCCGCCATGGCGTCGGCATCGCGTTCGGTGACTCCGATGAGCATATTGGGATTGAGCACGACATTGAGCGGTCCGGCCTGCAAATTGGCGATGAAGCCCGCTTTGGCGACCACTGTGAGCGGGTCGAATTTGTTGACGAAACCGCCGACTTCGACAGCCAGCCCAAACGAGCCGCTCAGCAGATTGAGCCGCAAGGCGAGCCCCGCATTGTCATAGACCTCGGCGCAGCCCTGTTCCTCGCCGGTGAAGCAGACACCCTTGCCCACGCCACCGAAGAGGCCGTTGAGCCCGCCCGCACTGTGCACGAGGCCGACGGTCAACGCGTCCACGACTCCGTACCAGACGTCAGGCGCGACCGAGACAGGTTCGAACTCGGCGTCTTTGGTCAAGTTGAACTCGAACGGCACCAGAATGAACACTCTGCCCGCGGGAAGGGTCAACTGGCCGCTGACTTCCGCTACGCTGCTGTCCTCGATATGAGAATCGGCGCGGGCGACGCGATAGTTCGCAACCACTAAGGCCAGCACCACAGCTGCACCGGCAACGCTCCGCAATCTAGACATGGATGTCTCCTTTGTTGGAACACGAGCTATATGAAAGCGGGCGAAGTTTTGCAACTATGCGATTCGCCTGCTTTCCTCGACTTCGAGAAAGCGGCCAGCAAGGCCGAGGTGTTTCTGAAAAAAACTTTTAAAATCAAATTATTAGGGATTTCGAATAGATGCCGCACCGGGTTGAGCGCGATCCCGGCCCGACCCTTGGTAATCCGAAGGCCGCGGTGGTCTACCCGGCGCGACCGGTTTTGCGGCTCGATTGCCATCTGCTGTCCAGTTGTGGTCGACCTGGACAGGGCAACGATAACGCGCATCGACCCGGTCAAATTTGGCCTGTCCACCGTTCATTCCTATCATTCCGCATCGCGAATTCCACGTGATTGCGGTCGCGATGAAGTGAGATCCACTTGAGGCATGATACCGAATTTACCGTTGTCTTCATCATTTGCGCCGTGTTGATCGCGGGTGCGGCAACCCGGGCTCTATCCAGGCGAATTCACTTTCCCTATACCGTGGCCATGATGCTCCTGGGTCTCGGTGTGGGCCAATTTTTCGCCAATATCGACTCCCAGTCCGGCCTGGTCGACGCTCTTTTGCAGCGGGGTGCCAACATCTCGCCGCACCTGATCCTATTCGTATTTCTGCCTGCTTTGGTCTTCGAGTCGGCTTATTCTGTGGACCAGCACGCGTTTTGGAAAGAGCGCGGCGCGGTCGGTATCCTGGCCGGGCCAGCGCTTCTGCTCAGCACAGCCCTGATCGCTGGCGGGATGTTTGTGTTGACCTGGGGGGTGTGGGATTGGAGCATGACGGCAGCTCTGGTTTTTGGCGCGCTCATCAGCGCCACCGATCCGGTGGCTGTGGTCGCCATCTTGCGCGAGGTCAACGCGCCCAAGCGGCTCGGCGTGCTCATCGAGGGCGAGTCGCTGCTCAACGACGGTACCGCGATCGTGGTGTTCATGGTGCTCGTCGAACTTCTGGCCCAAACTCAGGGCGAGTTCAGTTTGGCCGGGACACTCCAGCGCTTCGCGATCGTGGTCAGTGGCGGCATTGCAGTCGGCCTGATCATCGGGCTTGTCTCGTCGTGGTGGATGGCGCGCACGTTCAACGACCCTCTGGTCGAGATCTCGTTCACGTTCGTCGTGGCGTATCTGGCCATGCTGGTCGCCGAGGGTATGTTGCATGTGTCTGGGGTCATCGCCATCGTGGTCGCTGCGCTGTGGCTTGGCGGTCGTGGTCGGACAGCGACCAGCCCCGAGGTTGCCCATTTTCAACACCAGTTCTGGGAGATGCTGGCCTATATAGCCAACACACTCATTTTCTTTTTGGTCGGGCTAGTCGTCGCCAAGCAGCTGGGCGCGGCCCGGGTATCGGATTTATTCCTGGTCGCCGGTGCATACATCCTGATCGTATTGGTGCGGTTTGCCATCACCTATACGTTCCGGCCGCTACTCGCCGGGGTTGGAAGTCCGCTTTCGCCCCAGGAGGCCGGCATTATTTCATGGGGTGGCCTGCGCGGAGCAGTCTCTCTGGCGCTGGCTCTGTTGGTGAGTCAGCGACCTGAGATCGATGCTGAGCTGAGCCGGCAGATCATGCTCACCACAGCCGGGGTTGTACTTCTCACGGTGTTTGTCAACGGCGCCACGGCCGGGTGGGTCATGGGTCGGCTGGGACTCACCAGGCGTCCGGCCAGCGAGCGGCTGGCTCGTCTCAGTGTCGAAGCTGCAGCTCTCGGCACGGTTGCGGAGCGTCTGGAAGAGCTATCGACTCAGAGTGGATTGCGCGCAGTGGACTGGACCTTGCCGCTGCGCGATCTGGACAGGCGGCGAGCCGAATTCGATCGACAGATCGAAGCCACCGAGGCCGAACTGGCCGATGCCAGCTCGAGCCAGCGCGCGGTAGGGTATTGGCATAGAGCGCTGAGCATGGAGCGGCGGGAGTACTGGGCCAAGTTTGGACGCGGCACGCTCAGCCCGGCTGCGCTGCGCGCTCTTCTGGAAGAACTCGACCGACATCAGGACAGCCTGGCCCAGGGCGATCTGGCTCCGCCGCGCGCACGTACTGAAGCCAGCGTTCGCCACGGCAGTTCACTGTGGCAGCGATTGCTGCCGCGCATCCGGACTCTGCATCTGGAGCGCCTGGCATTGCTCTATGATATTGCCCGCGCCGAGGCGGTCGCTGCAGGGACAATTCTGCACAGCCTCGCCGAGCTCCGTGAGGCCGATCGCCAGGTCGCAGCGGAAATTCGCGCCACGTATGAACGCAATCTGCGCGTATCCAAGCAGCGGGTCGAGGAGATGCGGATCGACCTGCCCGAACTCGTGCGGGCCATTGAAGTCAAGCTGGCTCGCCGCATCCAGCTCAACCTGGAACGCGAAGAGTTTCAACAGCTCGCCCGCGACGGCTCGCTGGGTGAGAGCGATGGCCAGATCGCGGTGGCCTCCGTGGAAGAGCGCATGAAGCGGCTGTCATTTGCCCGCATCGAGTTCGACCTGCCGTCTTCGATCCAGCTCTGTCGAGCCAATCCCCTGTTCGCAGAGCTGGACGACGAAACCCTGCAGGAGGTCGCCGAGATCGCCCGCGACCATATATTGGCACCGGGCGAAGCCGTCGTCGTGGCGGGCGAACGTGGGACCAGCGCGTTCATCGTGGTGCGCGGCGCTGCCGAGGTAGTAGTCGAGCTAGACGGCGAGGAGCGCGTACTCGAGGTTTTGGGCGCGGGCGAGGTTTTCGGCGAAATTGCCCTGCTCACCGGCGAACGCCGCACCGCCACAGTGCGCGCGGCCACCGCGCTCACCTTGCTCGAGATAGGACACGATCCCCTGGCCGAGCTGATGGAACGGCAACCCGGCCTGCGCGACCATGTGTGGCGTGCCTATGCCCGTCGGCGTTTCGACAATACGGTCAGAGATCTGGCCCAGTTTGGGTTCCTCGACCGCACCCGCCGCCTGGCCTGGATCGATGATCGCGAGCAGATCATGCTGGCACCCGGGTCGGTAGTGACCACCGAGGGCGACGCAGCCTACCTTTTTGTCGTCACTGGTGAACTGAACATCGCAGGTGACACTGTGTCGGCGCCAGCGGTGATCGATCGGTCTCGAATCGGCGAAACCTGCATCGCCAAGACCGAAGCCCGGATCGTATCTCTACCGCGTCCCGTCGAGTGATCAGTGGAGATCTCCCCGTCTCCTGATAGACCCTCTGTATCATGGATGATGCGTAGCCAGGTTCGCGCTCGATGCGTAGTGAGGTTCGCGCTCGATGGCTGTCCCTTTTCGAGTGAAAGAGGCTGCTCGACGAATGCGCGGTGGATTACGAAAATGAAATAAATCTAGATCGTTAGAATCTCCTGGCCAGGGGTTCTGCAGTCTCGAAGCAGCGGATCGATCTCGCTGGGCCACAAATGGGCGACACCCGGCAGTACCGACCTGCGTAACAGGTTCTCATTGGGCGTGTTGAGTTTTCACCTAATCATTTGATTTCACGTGAGAGAGGCCACAACGAAAAAGGCACTAGATTTGCAGAAGTTGCGAGTAGAAATGCACGAGGAGCCTCTCATGCCAACACCACGCGCGCTCGTAACAACCAGTTTGTTCGTACTGTTTGCGCTTTTCGTCGTCGCTGTCGCCTGGCCCGACATATTGATATACGCCTGGTTCTCTTAGCCCTGGTGTGTTGTTTTACTGCTGCTGATTTGTAATTGGTCTGATCAATTAACCAATGCGGGTGGTCGGGATTTTTGACGCCCCAGTGTTGCGGTACCCGACGCTCGAGTGCCACCGTACTTCGACTCTTAGACGATGCGTCGTTTTGCTGTCTGGCGTTCTTCAAGGCTCTGGAGGTACTCCGCAGTTTGCGATCGGTGCTCGATCGTATCTGCCAGTGGGACAAAAAACTGGCTGCACGAATCGCGGATGCGGCCGACTCGGTCGGCCTGAATTGGTGCGAAGGGCACTGGCGCATTGGTCGCGACCGTCTGTATTTCTGGCGCCTGGCCGGCAGCAGCGTCGATGAGGTTCGCGCCGGATTGTATCTGGCCGAAGCACGGGGCCACGTCACTTAGTACCGCAAGGTCTTTGCCTTCCAGCGCCGCTGCGCGCGTCGTCTCGGCGTTGCTGATGCGAAGACCGGAGCAGTTACATTCGTGCAGCGGTTCGGCTCTCTGTTGAACTTGAATGTTCATTTCCACTCGGTGCTGCCAGATGGCGTCTGGGTCAAAGAGGGCACAGAGCGGGTGCAATTCGTCCCGCTGCCCCCTCCTTCGGACGCTGATATCGTACGACTGCTGCGACAGATCGGCAGGGCCGTCGAGAAACGCCTCAGGGTGTGGGCGACCGAACGCTGGGCGGAAGACTCTGATGATACTCTCTCAATAGCCCAACAGGTCTCAGTTACAAGCTACGCACTGCTCCCGCGGACACCGGATGCAATGATTCGCCGCCGACTGTGCGCCGCCATGGAAGGCTACTCCCTACACGCTCAGCGGCCCATCGATGCAAGATTAATAAGTGATTTCAAATACATTTCCAGGCGACATCAGTTACCTCCTGGCTCGCCCTCACAGCTCGATCACCGGCTCGATACACTGTCGACTAAAGAAAAGCGCAGTTTATGCTTCTTATGTGCCGAAGAGGCCAAAAACACCGAGCCAGCAAAGACGAGTTCATCGCCGCGCTCGAGGCCATGACGTGGACGCACAGCCCGTAGATGTCCCGGGCGACCATACGGGCACGTGGGGGATAACGCAGGGTTGGGCAAAAAAAATTTGCCACGTGGATAGAGTGACTGCACACTCACTCCATGACCAGGAGCGGGACCAAGCTTTCCGATGCCGAGAGTCGGCGCGAGCAACTCATCAAGAGTGCCATTCACGTGTTTGGCCGGGCGGGCTATCGCGGAACCAGCGTGGCGGAGGTGGCGGCGCACGCGCAGCTGTCCCCGGCTTATGTCTTCAAGTTGTTCTCGACCAAGGAAGCGCTGTTCGTAGCCGCCCTCGAGCGGTGTTACGCAGCAATCCACGAAGTCATCACCGAAGCGGCGGCGGCGGTGGACAGCAGTGCGCCTGAAGCAATTCTCAGCGCCATGGGCGCGGCCTATGCGCAGCTCATCGCGCGCCGCGAGCTGCTGCTTCTGCAAGTCCACGCACTCGCTGCCACCGATATCGAACTCGTCGCCGAGACTGTGCGCAGAGGTCTCGCGATGGTGACTACCCTGGTGAAGGAGCGCTCGCAGGCCAGCGATGAGGACGTGCAGCAGTTCATGGCTCGAGGCCAGCTCTGCCAGCTCATCGTCACCGCTGGCCTCGACAATATCGATGCACCGTGGGCCGACCTCTTGCAACGCGGCATTCGGCATCCGGGAACCATGACAAAACAGTCCCCGCGAAGGGGTCGCCGGCGGACTGCGGAGTGATCCTCCGCCGCCTCTCATAGAGTCATCAACAAGGAAAGAAGGCGAACATGAACACGCAATCCACCTCAAATCCTATCTCTATCTATAGAGTAACTGTCCAGTCACTCACTATTGCTCTGTGGGCAGGGTCGGCGATGGGCGTTTTGGCCGTGGGGTTCCTGGCCGGTTGCGGCCAAGACGACGGCGAGTCACCCGGGCCCAGGATCGAATGGGACGAGTGCTCCGAAGCGGAATTTCAGGGCAGCCAGTGCGGAACGATCCCCGTTCCCATCGATTGGTCGGAACCCGGCGGCTCGACGATCGAGTTGGCGCTCGTCCGCCGCCCGGCCGATGACTCCGGCGCCCGCATCGGAACACTCTTTCTCAACAACGGCGGCGGAGCTTCGTCGATCGAGCAACTGCGCCTGGCACTCTCGCTCGGGGTTGACCTGGGTGACCTCGCGACGCGCTTCGACCTGGTCGCCGTCGACCTGCGCGGCATTGGCCAGAGCGCGTCGGTGCAATGCGGGCGCTCCCAGCGATCCATGGGCATCACCTATTTCCCAGCCGATCAGACCGCGTTCGACGACATGGTTCGAGACAATCAGGCGCTGTATGCAGCCTGCCGAGAGAAGACCGGCCCCTTGCTGGACCATCTCGACCTCGAGAGTATGTCGCGTGACCTCGACGCCGTGCGCGCGGCCCTGGGCGAGGAGCAGGTCAGTTTCTATGGCATTCATCTGAGCACATTGCTCGGGCGCACGTATGCCGGGCTGTTTCCCGGCCGCTTGCGGCTGCTCGCGCTCGACACCGCTCTCGACGACTCGGCGAGCCCGCGAGAGCGAGTGCTCAGGGAGACCCGCGCCCTGGAGGACAGCTTCGGGCGCTTCGTGTCGTGGTGCGAGAGCACGCCCCCGGTACCCGATACGCCCGACCAGCCGGGTGGCGGCTGCGCCTTGCACGGCGAGGCCGTGGCTGCTCTCTTTGACGAAACCGTCCTTCGGGCGGAGAAAACGCCGTTGCCCGTGTCGGGTGGTGACCCGCTCACGGCAGAAGACGTTCGGCACGCGCCGCAGGTGCAACTCGTCCAGACTCTGGCCTGGCCACTTTTTGGAAGCGCCCTCCTGCAGGCTGCGGCGGGCAACGCGACTCTGCTTACCGTCAACCCCGATGATACCTTCGACGCCTTGCAGGATCACGCGATCAACTGCGCGATCACCCCGCCCGCCGCTAGCAATTTTGCCGAGTTGTCCGAACTCAGAGACCAGATGCACGAGCTTGCTCCCCACACGGGCGGCGCCACTGTCGCCTTTCGCACGGCGGCCGGCTGCATCGGCTGGTCGAATCGACCCGACCCGGATGCGCTTTCGCCTGTGGCGGACCCGCCGCCCACACTGATCGTTCAGTCCTTGCATCAGTCCCTGTCGCACTACGATAACGCTGCGGGACTTTCGCGGCAGCTTCCGGGCAGTGTCGTACTGAGCCGGGACGGAGATGATTACAGCATGTTCTTGTTCTCGCCCTGCGTCGCCGCAGACATGAGCCGCTTCTTCACCGATCTCAGACTGCCCAAGCCAAGCAAGATCTGCACCGACTGACGGCCGAAGAAGTGTCCCAGAAGCCCGCCACGGGGCTGCAAGACCCAGCGCCGTACCGGGACATCACTCGAGGTAGCGAGTTCTACATTGCCAATCCGTGCCGGCATCACGCCTTGCGTGACGGCTATCGCCAGCGGGGCAAGACGCTCGGAAGTCGCCAGCGTCACAGGCCGAGGTTCTGTCGCAAAGGTGGGCTGGAGGGCCAAGGACGAGTGAGCCCACTATACTGTGCAGGAGTCACCCGCCGCGTCAGTTTTCACCGAATGCCCTCGTCGGTCGGCCGCGCGCTCGCCCACGCCTGCGCGCGTGCTCGGCCCCCCCGCCGGGGGAGCCGGATGTTCGAGTACGGCGGAACACCCCGCTGCCGGCCGCAACCGCCCGCGATGCCCCGACAATCGCAACGTTGCGATTGAGCCGAAAACTCAGCCGACCAATCCCACGAACCCCTCCACCCTCCACCTGCAGCCTGACCACTCGCAGTATGCCTCCTCGCCAACCAGAGGTGAGTGCGGGCGAGAAGGCCCCCAGCAACTGGCAGTATAGCCAACCACATGGCGCGGCAGCCCGTGGCTACCAGGCTCATCCAAGCAAATACATTGCCTTGAAAGGCACACCGCTCGCTGCAGATTGCAGCCTGGTCTGTACCACTTGCTGGGTGTGGTGTGGCGTGGCGTGACGTTCCGTGTGGGGGCCAGTATACGCGCGCCTGGTGAACCTTAGTCTCAACCTGGTACTCAATGGCCGCGATCAGCGGCCAGTAATTTCGCCGGGGTGAAGGAGAGAGGATGTCGGCCCAGTCCGTCGACATCCTCTCTTACATTTCTGACGACATTGTTCATCGCGTGTCGTCGGTTGTCGGGCAAGGTCGTTTGCCCCATCGTCGCCCAGTGACTTGCATGGCAACTGGGCGGGGTGAGGATTGCATCAAGGCAGAAGGCGATTCTCAAGCTCAAGAAGGCCGTTGGCGAGGTTTGCGCAGTTGCGAGTTTTTTACTGTTGAGTGGCGTGGTGCCGGTCAGAGTGCCGGTCGACCACTGACTTATTCTCGCCGAGACGCCTTACTCATTGCCAAAATCCCGCGCTCCAGTAGCTCCGGGGGGCGGCACCAGGTTAAGGGGGCTCGTTGCAGTTGGGGGGCGCGGCTGCAGGATGCGCACTATGCGGCGCAAGTAAATGTCATCGTTCCATCTCGGGTTGGGGTTGATGTTCTTGGGCCGTTTCCTTGGCCAACGCGGCCAGGACCGCGCGGGTGGCTGCAGCTGCGCGTCGGTGAATTTCGTGGAGAATGCGCGAGCGCTCGCGGGTTTGCTCCGAGTCGCGCTCACTGTCCTGTGCGACGCACTGTGCTGGTGCGGCGCGCTGGTGGAACGCGCGCTCGAACTCGCGCAGTCGCCCCGCGGCCATATGAAGATAGGCGCGGTTACCGGTCTTCTTTGCTGCGTGGAGAAACGCACCGCCTCGCGCACCGCGCGTCTCTCACGTTCCCGGCAAATGCGATTGAGAACTTCGCGGGTTTCCTTGGTGCGGATGGCGCGGGCAATCCGCGCAGCTCGTGTGGTGCGAGCCTGTGCAGGGCCGCCTTTGCGACGGGCGGCCCGATCGGTATCGTTGCGCAAGTGGCGCTCGGCAGGATGCCGCTCGTAACAGCGAGCTTGCATTCGAATGCCATGTTCGCGAGCGAGTTCGGCCAGTTTCTCGCGCATGGCCTGCAACTCGGCTGTGCGGATTCTGAGGGCGCGCTCCTCACCGGGCGCACAGATCACGAGATGGGCATGGGGATGACCATCCTTCGGGTGGTGCCAGGCCAAAACGTACTGATTCTCGTCGAATACCTCGCTGGCAAACTGTTGGACCGTCTCTTCGGCGGCCCACTCGTCGGTGCCCCGTTTGAAGGAAATGACCATCTGAATGGAGGTGTTTGCGCCTCGATGGCGCGGGGTTCTCCATCGCTCTACATCGGCTTTGGCCTCGTCGATGGTGCGGCGTTCCCCGAGTTCGTTCTCCACGTGGTCACAATCGTGGCGTAGATATTCGATGGCGATCTTTGTGCGCGAGAGAGTCTTAGCACGGCTGGTAATTTTTATGACCGCGGCCTGGTATCCCAGCCCGGCCAGACTCGCCTCTACGGCCTGCCGACCATGACGACCGCGGGAGCCGCGCGAGCCGCGGCCACGGGCTCGGCTCCTGGGGGCAGGCGCTACACGCGCTTTATCGAGTTCGAGCAGACTCATACCTGGGCCTGTTCCAGTTTCGTGATGAGTTTCGCGACCACCCGGGCGGTCGTGCCGACCTGGACGCGCAAGTCCTTGGTCGGCCGGCGATAGCGGTTTGCCAACTTCTGGGCTTGGTTGAGATTTTTGCCGATAGCCTCGAGTTCTTTGCAGATCTGCTGCAGGTCGTCATGGATCTGCGGCGAGGCATTCCACCCTGCGATGAACGCATGCACGAGGCATCGCAAAGCAGATGTCCGCGAGTGCCTCCGCGCTGCTCTGCGACGCTAACCAAAATGGACCCACTTCTGCTCAGCAAAATGGAGCCGGGGGAGAGTCAGTTTTGAGCAGATTTTGGGGTTTGGGTGCAGAGGCAGCGACCAGTTGCCAGCCATCTCATTGGTGGTCTCATTGGGGTCTGGTTTGACATAGCAATGGCTGGGCAT
>JAKSDA010000441.1 GCA_022360315.1 Pseudomonadota bacterium | reverse complement strand
TGCATATTCCCTCGTAGAGCATCGCCTTTTGTGGGAAGTCGCCGCGGGCGTATAACCTGGGAGCTATGCCTCGGCGCGCCGATGTTCCTTGAGGGATGATTGGAACTATAGAGTGCTGCGGTCTCTTCGCTGATCAGCGTACAGCCGACCGGCACGACCGCGTATCAGTCAATTTGAGTCGGGCCGAAAGTTGACATAACCGCGCTTATGCGACGCAAACGGCGAGGGAGGCATCTCGCCAGGAGCTCCTTGCCGACTCAATGCGGCATATTCCTTGCGCCCGACGCATGGGTTGGTATCATGGGCGTACCTGCTCATCAATCGAAGTAATTTTCGCCCTTCGCGGGCTTATGCTTGAGAAATCAAATGACAACGATGGCTCGAAAGCTACTGGGTGACATTCTGGCGCTTCCAGAAGACGAGCGACTCGAGCTCGCACGCGAAATCATTGCCAGTGTTGACGGACCCCGCGAGGACGGTTGGGATATGGCCTGGCTGGCCGAGTTGCGGCGTCGCTCGCATGCCGCGTCCGAACGCCAGGAACCAGCCTCGGAGTGGCCCGAGGTGCGCGCGCGGGTGCTCAAACGAATCACATCACAGTGAAACAAACGCTACGGGTCTTGCCCGAGGCCGAAGCCGAGTTGCTATCCGCCGGAGAGTGGTATGAAGGCAAGCAGCCCAATCTCGGCATCGAGTTTATCGATGCACTTGATCGGGCGTTTGCAAGGATTCTCCAAATGCCCGAATCGGCGCCGATTTGGCGAGAAGGCTATCCTTATCGCATGTACTCACTGCGACGGTTCCCGTATGAGATCTTCTATACCGTCGAGCCTGACTATGTTGAGGTTACAGCGGTTGCTCACGCTAAGCGAAGGCCTGGCTACTGGATGGGTCGGTAGGTCATCGTCGCTAATAGCTGGTCGAGATCGAGCCGCTCGACGATCGCCGGTGGCTGAGAGGTGCGAAGCGCAGAGCAGCTCACCGGAATTCTGGCAGCGACAAGGGGCGCGCTGGTCAAATCAGTGTGAAGTAATTGGCTGAAATGATTGTAGGAGCACTGGAACGGCCTTCCAGTGC
>JAKSDA010000628.1 GCA_022360315.1 Pseudomonadota bacterium | reverse complement strand
GGTCATCGCAGACCGAGCAAAACATGGACGCCTGGTAGGCACCTCGGAGCCGGCTTCGCGGTCGCCAACCAATCGAGAAGCTGCGAATCGTCCCATCCAGAATCCCCTCGATGGCCCACGGTTTGACGACGTCGAGCTGTTGGACGATCGTCCATAGGGCCTCGCTCTCCACCAACTTGGACTCCGTGATGGTCCCACCGACCGCCAGTTGGCCGGGCTGATGATCACGGAGAAGCGGCTGGCCACGAAACGAAGTCGCCAAGCGAGGCAGATCCACGTCGGCGAAGCGGACGAAATTCGCGTTCGCCTTGGACTGCTCTGCCAGCGGCAAGGGGACCGAGGTGCGGAACTGTCGATACACCGTGGCCTGCACCGATAGACGAGTGAGTTCCCCTGCTCGAAAGCGAGCCAACAGCTCGTCGCGGTTGCCCCGGGTCACCCGGGTCCCATCCGCCAGGGTAGCGACCAGCTCGGGCTGCTCGACGGTTGTGCGGGCGATGGCCGCCAGCTCATCGGGGCGAAGTGTCGGTTTCATTGGCGTCCTCCGGCTTTGCCCGGTATGACCTGCTCCTCGGTCTCGGCCTCGCGGACCCCGATCATGTCGAGGATTTGCTGCTTATCGACTCGCAGTCCGAGCTTGTTGACCAGGACATCGGCCAGCTTGGATACGGCTTCGGGCTCGAGGATCTGCACCACATGAATCCGCAGAACCGGTGGCATCGCGCGAATGTTGTTGAATCGCGTCCAGGGCAGGGAGACATGCTCGGCGAAGGTATCCTGGAGCAGCACCGCATCGGCGACCAGGTTCTCGAACCGAATGCCGGCATGGGTCCGCCCCAGCGCATAGGCGGCGCCACCACCGCTGCCACTCTCATTGGCGAGAGTGACCCCGTAGACCGCCTTGGAGACTTCCTGATTGCAGATCGCAATCGTGGTCTGAAAGATGCCGTTGTCGTTGGCCGGGGCGTCCAGCTTTTCGATGCCCAGGTCGCCATGCATCACGCCACCGGAGTCGGTACCGAGCTGCTCAAGCACACGCTGCGCCACGGCCTTGGCTTCCTCGTCCTCCCAGTTCTCGATCTTGAGCAGCACTTTGGGTACGCCAAAGCGCACGAGCTTGATCACCAGCTCGCGCATACCCACAGTCTTGAACAGCGTGTACCAGGCTGTGGTCCGGCCCAGGGCCGCCCGGGCTGCGTGGGTACCGGGATCGTGCCATGTCACTGCCCAGCCGCCGGGCCGGAGTCTCTCGCCCTGGGGATGGTTGACGGTTTTGACCAAGAGCTCGCCGGGCTGGGCTCCGACGTCGTTGTATTCGGTGGCTACGGCGAAGCGCCGTGTTTCGGTGGGATGGAATCGGGCGGGCACTACACGGCGGCCGTTTCGCTCCCACGCGATCCCGGACGCTGAGACACCGTTCTGCACCGCTTTGAGCTGGTGATCGAAAAAGTGCATCAACCCCGGCGTCTGCCTGAGATCGTCGGCCAGCATGCGCGCTGCCGTCCGATCGGCCCGACTCGGCCCACCCGGCTTGATGACATACGGCTTGCCCGCTACCGCCCGTCGTCGTTGCCAGTACACGTTCCGTGCATGCGGATCCCGTTGAATCAGGCCGTCGACGACCTCCATCATCTCGGCCAGGTCACCGGTTTGCTCCGCATTGGCAAAGATGACCGCCAACCGGTCGGCGGTCAGGCCCCACTCAGGATTGCCAAAGCCCTCGCGACTCGGAGTTTGCACCCCGCTGGGGGCCTCACTCGGTAGAGGCCGTGGCCGAATCACCTGGAGAACCCGTGCTCTGGCCTGCAGACGGATCCGGTCGATGCGATTGACCCATCGCCGACGCTGTCGATGGACATGGCGCAGCTGCAGCGCGGCGTAGTCACGGAGTGCTGGACCGAGGGCGTTCACCATGACTTCATCCCGGCGGTGAATGGGTGCGGCTTCTTGCCCTCGTAACCGATGCGTCCCTTGCGACGACGATGGCAGAACACCCGGTACACGGGATAGCTGACGCAATCTACACCGTGCGCATGGGGGCTCCCTGCGTACGGGACGCCGTTTCGTCGTTCCAGACTCGCCAGATCGATGATCACCTCCCTGCACCGGGGGTGGACATAGGTTTGCCTGTATCCGGCCGCGTTCTTGAATGCCGCATTGGTCACGGCAAAGCGATCGATACGCCTGGGATTGTCCTCTGCCTTGGGATCGGGTTTGACTACACGCAACCCGGCATTGCGGTACACATCGAAGCTGTGGCGTCCGCGCCGGCGTTGGACATCTTGCCAGTCACCACTGGCATCGCCGACCACTACCACATCCTTGGCATGGAGATGAGAGCCATCCTCAAGCTCCAGGGCGAAGATCTCGCGAACCATGGCCTCCTCATCGCCCTCGGACACATACAGCACGTACAGCACAAAGTAGATCAGCAAGTTCGGTTGCTCGGGGTCGCGAAAAATCTTGGAGACCGATGTCGCCAGGTGAGGTACCTTGTCGAAGTCTGAACCCAGTAACCAGGACGCCACCTTGCGGCAGTGCTTCTTGGTTACCTGGCGCGTGATGTCCTGCAGACCCGGCCACGGCACACGTACCGACTCTGACTTGCTGAATGCATGAATCGCCACATCGCCAATCGGGACGATGAGACCCAGCGCATCGCGAGCGTACGTCTTCTCGTCGGTCTCGAACTTCAGCGCATGCAGGCTCTTATGCTCCGCGTACGGGTTCTTGCGCGGATCGAAGGCAAACATCGTAGCCTCTCGTCTGCCCTGGGTGCCGTCGAACGCCACCTTGTACCCTCGCTTGACATCGTCGTGGAACTCCTCGATCCAAAGCCCTTTTTTGGCCTTTGGTGGGTTGGCGGTCACAATAGTCATCCCGCCGAAGTCCGACGTAGCCGCACGCACCTCCACAAACCCGGACTCCTCCATCTGCTGGCCTTCGTTGTACAGCGCGAAGTGGCACTCGCCCTCGCGCAGCGCAACATTGCCGGTCTTGAGCTGGATGATCGAGCCGTTCATCAAACGGAAATGGGGCCCGTACTGGTCATCACCCTTGAGAAATCGGTACCAGCGAAGCGGCATCATCGAGCGCTTGTCACCATTGGGGTTTCCCAGCTTGCGCATGAGCTCAAGGGTTTTTGCGCTCGGTGGGACAAATG
>JAKSDA010000303.1 GCA_022360315.1 Pseudomonadota bacterium | reverse complement strand
CCGACGTCCACGTGACGGTCCTGGGAGAGGAGTTCGACCATGTCGCATGAACAGACGACCGATCTTGATACGTACGCTGCCGAGCTCGACGAGCGCCGGGAGATCCTCATCAAGGCCCACGTGGTAGACGCTGAGCGACTACCGCTCGCCCAGGCGCACCGGTCGATCGACGACGACGAGCGCGGCTTCGGGGAATTTGGCGCGGTTCCTCCGCCGTTTGACCCGGAGACCCTGTGCTCGATCTTTGAGAACAGTAACGCCCTGCGGCCGAATGTCGATGCCTACTGCAGCAACATCGATTCGCACGGCCAGCGCTTTGAGCCGGTGATCGATTTTGGCGCCGAGGACGCCGACGAGCACATCCATCGGGCCCTGTACATGGAGCGGCTGTGGAAGCAGCAGCAGGGCACACTTCCCCGAAACGTCTCGCTCGTTCCCTCGGCCGAGGACATTGCCCAGGCCAAGGTGGAGCTCAATGAGCAGGCGCAGATGGAAAAGGCCCGGCTCGATATCTGGGCGGAATATTGCTGTTTTGATTCGTCGCTCATCACAGTGCGCAAGCGAACGCGCGCCGATCTCGAAGTGCACGGCAATGGCTACTGGGAGATCTTGCGCAATGACGACGGCGACCCGTTCATCGTGCATATCCCGGGATTCACCGTGCGCCTTCTGCCGCTGCATCCCGAGGTGGTGAGGACGGATATGCGCAGCAAGATCTCGCCGATCTCGTTTCGCACCATTCATCGTCCGCGCCGCTTTCGCCAGTACGTGCAGGTCATCGACGGGTTGCAGGCGGTCTTTTTCAAGGAGTTCGGCGATCCCCGGACCGTGTCACGGAAAACAGGCCAGGTATTCGCATCGGAGAAAGAGATGCTCGCGGCGGATTCCACCGACCAGCCGGCGACGGAGATCCTGCACTGGAAGATCCATTCCCCGCGCAGCGCCTACGGGATTCCCCGCTAGGCTGGGGTCATGCTCGAGGTCCTCGGCAACCGCCAGGCCAGTGAAGTCAACTTTCTCGGCCAGCATGGCCAGCTGCTCGACCCTGGTCACCTTGTGCACGGCGCTCCATACGTCTTTTTGCCGGATGCGCAGGGTCAGCGGATCTGGGTCCGGCTCGGGCAGCCGGAGCGCGCTCACCACCTGGGCAAAATACGCGTTCGACGCGGTCCGCACCAGGAGGCGCAGGCTCACGCCACACGACGCATTGGCCGCCCAGCCGCCCAGCCAGGGCCGATCGCCCCCGCATGAATAGGTCAATACCGCTGCCTGGCTCATGGGCACCGACACGTCGCAGTTGCGACACTCAACGATGATCTTGCCGAAATCGCCGGTGGCGCCCAAGCACCAGCGCCCCTTCGGGCAGTACTGCACGGGTCCCGACTATGCCGCCATTGTCTTGTATCCGTGGCCGCGCAACCTGCGCTGGGATCTCGGTCCGTGTCCAGGGGAGTCCTGGAACAAGCTCGCCCATCAATACCGGGCCCAGCTCAAGCGACGCCGTGGCCGCTGGTACGCGACGTTCACCATGGAGGCGACGCGCCGATTCTATCTCGACGACCTCATCTTGCATGAGGTCGGCCACCACGCCGACTGGAGATACTCCTCCGTGGCCACCACCAAACAGGTCGAGGACTTTGCCACCCAGTACGCAGCGACCTGGGCGCGCGAGCTCGCTCGTTGCGCAGCGCGCTCTGAGCGCACGGGGAGGTCACGATGAGGTGCTCCCGTACCGATGTCGATGACCGGACGCAGCGCATGGACCGGGACGACCCGAACTTCGTGTGCATTGTCGAGGCTCTCACCGATGCGGGCGTAGCTGGGCAAGCGAAGCCGTCGGTCTCGACGACCTTGTCCGCGGCGTGCGTCCCCTTGTCTGCTCCTTCGGCCACCACCACCCGCCTCGACTCGCAGATCGACGGCGTGCCCTGCATCGGCCTCAACAACGTGCGGATGCCAGGGAACCTCGTGGCGGTTGAGGTACCTGAACGCGGACGGGCGTGGACGGTCCTCGGGGAGTGGCCGGAGCGGAGGTCATAATGGGTCACATGCGCTTGCGTTCTGCGACCCGGGCGACCCCAGGCTCCTTTCGCTGCCCGCGTATCGACCTGGGAACGAGTGGGTGACGTTCCGGCAACCCTGGCTTTAGTGTTGCCTCGTCGATGCAAGTTGCCTAGTGGTTGGTCCAGCTACCCCGGTGCCGACAGCACCGACTGGGTGGAGCCTACCTCTGTCCGCGCAGGTGCTGAACCTGCGCGGCTGCGGCGTACCTGGCGCCGGCTTGGTCGTGCGCCCGCCTGTGGTGCGCGTACGCTCCGATCGAACATCGGAGCAGTGGGAGCCTGCATTTACCGTCGCGGGCCGCGATGGCCCGCCGCGGCTCCCCCACCCGCATGCAACGCAGGCTCACCCAGGCGCCCCTGGCCATGGACATTGACTGTACACCGAACTTCTACCACCGAATCGAGTCCGGGCAGGCTGGGCCGTCTCTCGTGACATTCGCGCGACTTCATCATTGCCTGGACTTCGACGCCAACCACCTGCTCGACGCGCTGGGCCAGCCCCTGACGGATCGACCGGCTCCCGGCCCCTATGCTCGTCTTGGCGCATTTCTCGCTTACTCTCGCGAAGTGGCAGGGCAGACTATCAAGGCTGCAGCCGATGCCACACAGGCTGCTCAGTCGACGATTACCAGCGAATCGAAAACGGTGAGCTGGTACCCACACTGGGTCAGCTGGTACGCATGCATCGCCTGCTCGGCGTCCAGGCGGATACAGCGACGCGGTCCATCGCGCTTGATCAGGTCACATGACCATCGCCAGTCGCAAATCACCGCTCACGACGCGCACAAGCTATCGATGCTACTGGCAGGGTTGAGCTTGGCTATGTGCGTCGCTCTCGGGTAGCATCCGATAGGCTGCTAGCTCCATCGGTCAAACGTCGGATTGTGCATGAAGCTGAAATCATTGCAGAAAACCTGGAACAGCCTCCCAGTGCTTCTCGTGTAATTCTGGCCATTTGCCGGCTGTCCCCGTGGCCGATGTCTCCGGCGTCACACGCCGGAGACATCGCGTACGCGCTGCGCGAGCCGCGAGCCGACAGCATATGCAACACGATGGTTGAGGCCATGAGCCGACGAGCTCGTTGCCTGTCCCGGTCGGGGCCGGTACCTTTCACCGATGTTGGCCTTGGCGGCGGTGACCTCCCTGGAGTGGCCCCGGATCCTTGAGATCATGCACTGATATGAGCCCGCTCTCCCTCACTTCTCATGCTCATAAACGTGGCTGTTTCCATCAAACTTCGTGCTCACACTCACCCCGCCCCCTGTATAGGAAACAGGACACCACGACAGCTCTGTTGTCCGGCCAACTAGACACTGCCGATCCAGCTATACGTTCAACAGTTGGTAATCTCGCCGAGGTCAACACGACACAAGACATGCACTCAGCCAGGTAGGAACTTATGCGTCGCGCGCTTATCATTGGGATCGATGATTATCCAAACAGGCCGCTGTTTGGCTGTATCAACGATGCGGTCAGCATACATAACCTCCTTGCCCGCAACGAAGATGGATCGCCTAACTTCGATTGCCGGCTTCTCACTGACAACGTGACATGCTCCCGCCTGAGACACGAACTCGATCGCTTTTTTGGAACGCAGGCCGACGCGGTTCTTCTCTATTTTGCTGGACACGGAGGGTATTCGGGTAATACGGGGGCGGGTCATCTTCTTGCCCGCGATTCCAGCGGGCAAGATGACGGCATTCCCACATTAGAAATTATCGAGCGCGCGACACGGGGGACTTTTCACGACGCTACTGTGATCCTCGATTGCTGCTTCAGTGGTACCCTAGGGAAGTCGGCTCTTTTTGCCAATGCCGCGCTTCTGCCCGCCGGCATGTCAGTACTCACTGCCTGCCGCCATGACGAAGGAGCAGTCGAGTCCGACGGTAGTGGGCTATTCACATCCCTTGTATGCGACGCGTTGGCGGGTAGCGCCGCAGACGTCCGTGGTCACGTGACGCTGCCCTCTGTCTATTCTCTCGTCGACCAGATTCTCTCAGCCTGGGAGCAGCGCCCACAGTTCCTCGCCAACGTTTCCCGTTTCTGCGTACTGCGGCGATGCCGCGGGTTGCTGTCCGACGACGATCTGCGTGTATTGCCCACCTTGTTCCCTGGTCCTGATTATGAGCATCCTCTTGATCCCTCCTATGAACCCGAGGCTGGAGCCGAACACGAACACCCAGAACACGAAAATATCTTCGCCATTATGCAAAGGCTCCGGGACGGAGGTCTTCTTAAGCCGGTCGGAGCTACCCATCTCTACCACGCTGCGATGGATTCTCAGCGCTGCGCATTGACCCCACTCGGCCGCTACTACTGGGCGTTGGCCCGTGCTCAACGAGTTTGAGAGTTTGCGTGATAGAGCAACTCGACTCAAGGAAAGTCATGTTATCCATACTAGACAATCCCATGCCGAAACTGCTATCTGGCATATCTTGCTTCATGGTTGGAGCGATTCTTGCCTATAGGGTCTTCTTGTCTCCAATCTTTTGGAACCGTGACGAGTGGAGTCAATTGTTAGCACTTTGTCCGCAGATCGTATTTATTATTTTTCTTGGTTCTCTCATCGCTCGCTTTACATATTGGGGGGGACGTCAGATGGAAAAGGGTTCCACGGGACAGGAAGACGCGATAGTGGAAAGAGTCCTCCGCAGCAGGTGCGAAGATGAAGATCATTGGACCCTCGCTAGAGAGCTATATGAACGCGACAAATACCAAGAGATATTGGACAAAAGGAATAGGGTAGCATCTCCGTTTCTATGGATCTCATTGCTCGCATGGCTTCTTATACCACTGCTCATCGAATTGATGCTTATCTCATTGAGCCCTCTAATAACCAAACGAATAATGCTCGCCATCACTGGCCTGCATGTAGGGATCGTTGTTGCGACCTCGATGTCTGCGAACTCCAGCAGGATGTTCAAGTATGACTTGACGGGGGTGGGGATCGCTTTGCTATGGAATACTCTTACGATGGGAGACTACTTCATAGAATCCGTCGGAATCGGTGTCTCTGGTGTTGGTCTTGCTATATTACTGCACTCTCATCCATACGAAAGGCCATCGACTATTGATCGGCATATCTATAAAGCTATGCGCAAATTGGACATATTTATAATACTATTAGTGTCCGCTGGAATGTATACATTGACCACACCAATCACGGAACCACGGTTTCGCTTTCTTGCTCTAATGATGGCCTCACTGCTTTCATGGGTGGCACTATACATAGCTGGACGAGCAATGATAACTGATAAGGTGGCACGAGCACCAATCGTGTTTTTGCGTTCCTTTCATGATGAGAACGCTGCCCGGCAGCTTGGACAGATAATCATGCCGTTGGCGTCCATCAGGGGCGTCATTTCTGTTTTGACGCATCGCATGCAGGACCCAGGGGCTCTTCTCGGAGAGCTGAATATGAAAGACATTCCAGGATTCATTATGATCCCTGACTTGCCAGGGGACTCGGGTGAGATCCAAGGCTGGCAAAAATGGATACAGGAGGAAATTGCGTGTGCATGTGCGGTGATCATTGATTTAAGTATGCCAAGTGAAGGTGTGGTGTGGGAGCTAACGTGTGCTTTCACCTATGCCCCCAGACGCACGCTGATTCTTGTAAGTTCAGATGCAGCCGAGAATATCAAGGAGTTTCTCTCGAAACTCAGGAAGGAATCTGCTGACATCCCGCCTATTCAGATCGTTGTTTACAATCTGAACGATATTGGCTCAAACAAAGCCGCGATAAAGAGCATCGGGAATTGGCTTGATGCGATTTGTTTTCCAAAAAAATAAGGGAGAAGAAACGTTTGGACTGGATTGCCGAGCGACAGGTAGGAACTTATGGGCGCGCGTTCATCGCTGGCATTGATGGCTGCATCAACGATGCGGTGAGCATCCTCTTGCTCGCGACGCCAGCAGCCAAGACGACGGCATGCTGGAACCTATTGAGCGCATGACAAGGGATCTCCATGTATCCCCCGAACAGGTGAACAGGTAACTCGACAGGCTGTAATGAAGATTGATCGCGGACATCGCTACGGACCCATAACAAGCGTGACAATGAAGCTCTTCTCTTGGGTCCTCTTCGGACTCGGTTTGTTAGCTTTCTTTTATTTGAAGTTGGAGAAGAAGGAACTCGATATCATCGCCAGAATGGCTTGTGCCGGCTTCGGTGGGCTCATGTGCGCCTGTGGATGGCAGGTACGTAAAGCGGCGCAACGCGCTGCACAGTTGTCGGCAGAAGAACTAATCGCGACGGATTCTCGTCGGCCCGTGCTTCTGCTGCGGGCTTTCGATCGTGATGGCGAGCACCTTCCTGCTCAGGAAGAGAGCTTCCGTGAGGGATTGGGGAAGGATCTAGCAGCGCACTTCCTTGTTGTTCCCAAAGTATTATAAACACCGCGACCCTAGCACGTTTGAAGAGGCATTAGTAGAGAAGCTGTCAAAGGTGGGTCCTGTCGTCGCGTTGGGGATGCCGGGCGAACTGCTGCAACCAGCGGGAGCATCGAGGACGTATGCTCCTATGGACAGATGGCACGCACGTTTCTATGAACTTGCGTCGCAGAGTGCTTTAATAGTATTAATTGCTGATAATACTCCATCCCTCCGATGGGAAATTCAGAAGCTGTCGGAGCGACGTGGGGTTTCGAGGCTCATGTTTGTCATGCCTCCCTCCCGCGATGTGCATTGGTACGCTGACTGGACGGCACTCACTGAGCAATTTTCGTTCTTACCTACCATTTCACTAATGACCGCTGCCATCATTTTCGACGAGAAAGAACACCCTCGTTTAATCGATGCATCCAGCCCCGATGTTTCAGACCGGCTTGCAGCCATCGCTTATGAATTTGATATATCGGATTTCCGTTTTACGTCGCCTGCTCCAAAACCTTTAGTAGATGATAAAGAGGACTTGGTGGACGAAAAACCGTGGAGTCGCAAAGCAATACATTGCAGTCGTGGATGGCACGCTTGCGCGAGACCCAAAGTTGGGAGAGCAAATTGAGGTATCGTGCTGCCGGATGATGGCCGCAAACCGCTAATACTACACTGTCTGACCATGGCGGGAACGATACGAACCATTTCAGGCATCACACTGGGCGGCGCGGCCATCCTCGGCTTCTTCTATTATGGGTTGAAACCGCTGTCCCGCGGTCTCACGTTCGACTTCCTTCCCGAGATCATGTTTCGCCTGATCCTTGCCTTCGCGGTCGCAGCGATGGGATCCGCGATGCTCCCGAGTATCGCTCGAATCCCAAGAGTTTCCGTCGTATGGGTGTGGCTCACCCCGACACACCGCCCAAGGAGGACAGATCCTTTCCATTCATTACACTGCTGGCCTGGGCTGTCGTCCCAGGAGTGTGGTGGCTGGCTCGAGATTACCCCCTCGGACCACTGTCTGCCATCGTCAGGACGCATTGGTTTTCAGTTGTGATGGCGTTCGCCCTTTTCACTACCGCCGGGGTCCTTCAAGATAGGTAAGTTGGAACAACCCACGATCGACCAAGAGGTTCAACGCTACCTCCGAACGGGTGAGCACGACGATTACTATCGCGCCTGGCCCGGCAACGATTTCCTATCTCGGGCCACGAACGGACAAGATGCGTTGCTGGATGCTCTCATCACCGCGATCCGTGAACGCGAGATAGGCCGTAGCCTGCCCGAGCTACCGCAGGCTTTCGATCCCGCCAGTTTTGCCCGCGCCAAGGTCTTTCCCATGGTCACTGGCCTGTTCCCGGCCAAGGAGCGAGACGCCGTTCTCGATCTGCTCGCGAAGTCTCTTGTGTTCGTGACTCACCGGAACATCGCCGAGGTGCTTCGGACAGAAAATTTCCTGCACTCGGCCTTGGGACCTGGCCAATCTCTACCTGGGCAGCATCGGCGCTAAATGCCTGAACGGGGAGCCGCCGTACCTGGTTGGAATGAGTATGGGAACTACCTGCTACGTCTCGACGGCCTATTTCGACGAGGACGACCCGTTTGCGGATTTCGTTGTCCACGAGGCAGCGTATATCTTTCACAACTGGAAACGCAAACGTATTGGACTACCTCATACCCGCTATCGAGAGTGGCTGCTCGAAATCGATTTTTCCAAACGCGAGCAGTTCGCCTACGCTTGCGAGGCCTACAGTAGCCCGGCCGATCGACGACGTTTGCATGCCGAGTACGCCGCGCACTGGGTTCCGACGGCCGAGGAACGCATTGACCGCGAGGCACTGATAGACACACTCGCCGAGGCAATCGCAGCAAGAAATGGCTGGAAACGCATTCTGAAACGATGCGCTCCACCCAGCCGAATTCCGAGACCGCAGAGATCATGGATATCGAAGACATCAAGGGTGGGATGAGAAGAGAGATCGACCGGGACAAGGTGCGTGCCGAGGCCCGCAAGCTCGACGGCACCGGATTGCGGGTCTGGCTCGACCGCGCGATCGACATGCTCCCAGACGAGGCGTTCCCCGAGCTTATCGCCGACTACGTTCATCTAAAGGACATCGTCGCCGACGAGCGCACCAGACCTGACTTGTTCCGCACTATCCGTCAGTTCCACCGCGATAGTCTGGCCGGTCGCTACTACCAAGACTTCATGGTCAACTCGCACAACTTCATGGAGAAGTCCCGCGGCACCGAGAATTTCATCGCCGAGCACTCGCGTCTCGTCGAGGCCTGCCTGCGCGCAGAGCAGGCCGGTGACCTCAAAACCGCCGCCGAAGGGCTCGGGCTGCTCATCGACCTCATGCGTGAGATCGACCGTTGCGAGCGGGACATCGTTTTCTTCGCCGACGAGGCAGGGTCGTGGCAGGTCGGCGTGATATGGGAGCGGGTGCTGCCGGCTTGGTTCCGGAGCCTTTCGCCGAGCGTCGATGACTACGAGTGGGCCGAGACCGTGGTGGACGCGCTCAGGGGCTTCGCCGGCTACCAGATGGATACCCTCCTCGACGCCGCCGGCGAGAGTGCGACACCGGAGCAACGCGAAGCCCTGGCCGAGTATGAGGACGAACTGCGCCGACGACGTTGATTTGGCTCATTCGGGGCACGGCATGAGCGATCTCTCACATGAGCAGGAAGGGCTGTACAAACGGGTTGCCACGATCATCGAGGCTGCGCGAACCCAGGTCGCGCGCACAGTCAATTCCGCGATGGTCCATGCCCACTGGCTCATTGGACGGGAAATCGTCGAGGTCCAGCAGTGCGAGCAGGCTCGAGCCGGGTATGGCGAGCAACTCGTACGCACCCTCGCCAGCCGCCTCACCAAGCACTACGGCAGAGGGTTCAGCTACTCGTCCGTGAAGCGCATGAAGCAGTTCTACCTCACGTTTCCGCGAGGTTCGGCGATCACAATCGCAGATAACGAGAAAGGCTCAACGCTGTTGAGCTTATTGGGCGACGACAAGAAAGGCCCAACGCTGCCGAGCCTTGCAGCAGGGGAAGCCCCGGCACGATTTCCGGCGCTCTTGAGCTGGAGCCACTACCTCGTCCTTCTGCGAGTTCCAGATGACCGCGCCCGCGCCTTCTACGAGATCGAAGCGGCCCGCGAAAGCTGGTCGGTTCGCGAGCTGGAACGCCAAATTGCCGCACTTCTCTTCGAGCGATTGGCCAGGTCGGCGTGACCTGGGAGCGGATGCTGCCGGCTTGGTTCCGGCTCCCCGAATCAACATCGAAGGCTCTCCCCGGGCAAGCTCCGTAACTCGTCTGGAAGTAGTGATCATCCGTCATCCATCAGGCTCGCATCGACAGAGCCAATCAAGTGAAGCCATGAAACCGGCAAACCCAGGCAACTGCTCGAGCGCTGCGTTGACTTGACACTCTCGTGAAAGGTGCGTCAGTCTGCGCAGCTTGCGCTCGGTGACCAGCCGTGGACCCGTGCCGCCGGGCAGACTCCGCACAAACGCCAGCACGAGAGGGTGGAGTTCGAGCATGCTCATCACCTGGGTAACCCGCCCTCGTGTGATCCCGTGGCGCCTCGCCAACTCAGCCCGACTTGCTACAATACCAGACATCACAAGGCGCTGGAATTCCTCGGCTTGCTCCAACATCCCGACCACCGGCGGTAGTGCCAGCGACCGCGGCTCCAACGAATCTTTCACTGCTTCCAACTCGACAACCGCTACCACTTTTCTCCCACTTCCGGCGTAACTGGGGAGCCAGTCGGAACTCAGCACGCATCGGTTAACTCGGTGCGTACTGGTTGCTGGTTCCGCTTCGGGGCAGGTCGAGGCGGCGAATGTGATCGGCCAAAAACACCAAAGTCGCGGCAACCTGGACCGCCTTGGCGACCTGAGCTCCTGGTCACTCCGCGGAGTCTAGCCAACTCGGCCAGCCTCGAGACGTGCTAACCGCGGCGAACACTTCCTTCAGCCGAGCGATGTCACAACCAGCGAGCAGCTCACGCCTTTCCTCCGAGAGCTCAATATTAAAGGCTGCGCAGAGCATCTCGATACTTTCGACAAGGCCAATGCGCTCGCCCTCCTCTTTGACGCGCTGTTCCCAGTCAGCGTAGACAGCTTCTAGCTCGCGAAGGGCTTTCATGTCTTCTTCCTCCATAGAATCTTGAGGTATCTCGCGACGAAAGGCAACGAGTACAGGCTCGAGGAGTCGCCGCGCCCAGGCGTGTTCGGGATCGGTGACGAGTTCGCGAACAGCTTCGCGGAACGTGATTCCGCGACCCAGTAGCCGCAGGAACAAGGTATCGGGGGTCTCGGGCAACAGGCGTGCAACCACCAGGTAGAAGGCATCAAATTCTCGCCCTTGCCAGAACCCGACTGGCCACCCGTCTATCTTGCAAAGCTCCATCTTGTCGATAATCGTCTCGGGTTTCCCCGAGGAGATCACGTACAATATCGGGAACTCTGGCTCAGGGCGGTCTTCTCGATCAGCTTCCCGGACTAGATGGTGGTCGAGCGTATACTGCTTGCGAATACACGAACGGATGTCCTTGACCCGAGGCGCCTGAGAGAACGGCTCGATGAGGCATGGCCCGAGTCCAATCATACGACCGAGAACGCCAAGTCGCTCCAGGACCTCTGCATGTTCCTCACCATCAGGCTCGACCCACAAATCCGCGATCTGCACCTGTCCTGGAATCTCTCTGCCGGTCTCGACGGGTGCTACCGGTCTGAGTAATGCGCCGAGTATTGCTTTGGCCAGCTGATCAAACCTATTCCGCATCGGTGGCCCCACTGTAGCGTAAGGACTGCGACGCTAACCAAAATGGACCCACTTCTGCTCAGCAAAATGGAGCCGGGGGGAGAGTCAGTTTTGAGCAAATTTTGGGGTTTGGGTGCAGAGGCAGCGACCAGTTGCCAGCCAACTCATTGGTGGTCTCATTCGGATCTGGTTTAATGTAGCAATGGCTGGGCATGGCCACTGTGT
>JAKSDA010000593.1 GCA_022360315.1 Pseudomonadota bacterium | reverse complement strand
GCGGTCGCCTTGTTTGCCAATCAGCCCGACTTTGCTCCCATGGCCAAGGGGGGCTCGATCCGCGGATGCATACAGCGCGGCCCAGGAGGTGGCCCCACCGGCTTTGCGCCCTTCTTCTTTCTTTGCAGCCAAGGGACTTCGGTCCACGATACGGGCTATCTCCTCGGTCTTTCCGACGAGGACCCGCACCGCATTGTTGTGCGCAAAGGTGCCCCGGCGGTAGGCATTGCCGACTCGGAAGGTCCCGGCGCGCTACTGGCTTCCGGCCAGAGCTTCTCTCAGGCGACCTGGCTACATCTGCGCCTCGACGCGATCGTCAACGATAACGGCGATGTCGTCCTCAAAGTGTTTCACAATGATCTGGAAGCACAGCCTTTGGGAACTCCGCCCAACTGGCAGCCGGTCGCAGGGATGGCTGAGTTCATTGATGACCACCTAGGCATCAATAGCGGCAGTCAACCGCTCACCTCGGGACGCGGCGGCTTTGGCGTGGCGGTTCGCGATGTGACCCGACGAGCGTTTTTCGATCATATCGAATTGATGAGACAGGTGTAGTTGCCGCGTGATGGCTTCTCTCGATGCATTTCGCAGCCGCCTCGGCGTAGGCCAAGGGCGTATTTCCCCACAAGGGGTTGAGCCGACCGCAGGAACCTACCTGTTCGTCTTGGGCGACGACGAGCCCGGCCGCTGGTTTGACCTTGCGCCGGGCGATCGAGCCGAGGTGGTACAGGAGATCGACCTGACCGCTGTGGACCTGGTCCGCGCGTACCTGCACCTTCGGGTTCCAGCCAGCCTCCCGCCTGGCTACGCCTGGGAAGCCTCTCTGATCGTCGATGGCGAAAAGCTGGCTCGCGCTTCGTGTGGTCCTGGCCGCAGCCGCACGATCACCGACCTGGCAGCCAACGTCTCCAAGCAAATCGGAATCCATACGATCGGCATACGCCTTCAACTTGTGAGTCGTTGAAGATGGCACTGCTTGAGCTTCCCGCGCTGTACATCGACACGGTGACAGCCGAGGCCGTCTCCGAACGGCCCGTGCTCTTCAATCGAGACCCCGCCCCAGGCGAAGCCGGCGTACCGCTCGATTCGGTCGTCGCCCTGGAACTCCTCGATCCGGCAACCGACGGAATCGACCACGAAGCCACACGAGTCTGGCTCAATGACCAACTCGCCTTTGACGGGCGCGCGCCTCCCGAAATCCAGCCTCGGTTTGCCGGCCCGCAGTCCAAGGTAGTTGCCACGGCCGATACCCTGCGCATTGTTCTGGATCCGCTCGTCCCCTTCGCCAGCGAGAGGACTTGTTTTGTACGCGTCGTCTCTACCATCCGCGGCGCAGCCCATGCGATCGACCAAGCGTATGCGTTTGCGGCCGAAGACCGCACCGCTCCCCGTTTGGTCCACGCACAGGCCGTGTCTCCGCGTTCGGTCGTCTTGGCCTTCGACGAGAACATCTTGGGAAACGACCCCACCGCGTTTGCGTTTGCACCGCTCGACTTTCCTGCAGTTCCCCTGCACGCGATCGGTGTCCAAGTCCACGACACTGTATTGACCCTGCAGCTAAAGACGGAAATGACTCCGGATGTGCGCTATCGTGTCATCGCCACCGGCGTCACCGATCGCCAGCACAACCCCATTGCACCCCCGTACGACCGGGCTGTGTTTACCGGCTATCGTCCCCCGCGTCCGGCAGCGCGCTGTTTTGACCTGTGGTCCATGCTCCCTAAGCACAACCGCCGCGCCGATACCACCGGCGACCTGCGCCGTTTGATCGCGTGCTTCCAAGAAGTCGTCGATTGGCTCCTGGCCGACGTCGATCGCTTTGTCGAGCTGTTTGATCTCGAACGCGCTCCGGCACCGTTTCTCGACCTCATCCTCCACGACCTCGGCAATCCCTTTGCCTTCGATTTGAGCGAGCTGGAAAAGCGCCGTCTGGCCTCCGTGCTGGTCGAGATGTTTCAGCAAAAAGGCACCGCCGTGGGCATTCGCAATGCCGTCCGCTTCTTTCTCGGAATCGAACTGGCCGCCATGATCCCCTTCACCGCCTCAACGCTGGTATTGGGCGAATCTGAACTCGGCGTGGACTGGGAGCTCGGCCCATCGGATCGGTTCGCCCGCTATGCCTTTTCCGTCGTGGTCGCTCACCCCCTGAGCGAAACTCAGCGCCGACAGATTCGCACCCTCGTCACCTATCTCAAGCCCGCCCATACTCACTTTGTAGACCTTATCGAACCCGAGCCGCCTCCTCAGTATGACCATTGGGAGCTCGGCATCAGTGAACTCGGCGTGACGACCGCGCTCCACTGAGACTCAATCGCGGATCCAATCTTCCCATTTCAATCCGGGAATGCGGTCATAGTGGCGCCGGTTGCCCGTCACCACAGTGGCATCCTGGGCCACTGCGATGGCACCAATGAATAGGTCTGCGTCGGTAAGGCGCCTCCCTTCGCGTTGCAAACGAACCTTCACGTTGCCGAAGATCTCCGCTGCCGAGCGATCCAAGGACAGGATCGGCAGCGTGGCCAGAAACCGCGTGACCAGCGCGTGATTGTTCTTCGGGCGATGGGATTTAGCCGCTCCGAAGTACAGTTCCGAGGCTGTGATCCAAGTCGTGGCAACGGAATCCGCCACGGTGGCTCGTCGCTCAATGACCCTCTCGTTGCCTCGCAGGATTTCCACGCAGGTGTCGGTATCCAGGAGCCTCAAAGCTCCACCTCGCGGCCCAACGTACGAGCTCCGTAGAGTTCATCGAGCTCGTCTTGTACGGACTGCTCCGAGCTCCACTGCCCGGCAAGCTCGCGCCACGCTACGACTTGGGATGCGATTTCTTCCCCCACAGCGACCTTGGATGGAGCCGTCGCGACGGCGCCTGCCAGCAGCTCGAGCACTTGCTGGTTC
>JAKSDA010000546.1 GCA_022360315.1 Pseudomonadota bacterium | reverse complement strand
TTGGTCTCGCGATTGCCAACGACCTGGTAGCTACGGCAGGGCTCGACACAGGTGAGCAGGCAGATGGTCCCCTCGGTAAGATTGTCCCGCCGGGCAATCTCACGAGCCTTGTCGTCTTTTCGGACGGTGCTGGACTGCAAGTAGATGACCGGCCGGTTGCGTTTCTCGATGCGGCCTATCACTGCCTCTTTGAGAAGCGCGGTCATTTCCAACGAGTGGGCGGCAAAGCCCTTGAGGAGCACACCTATGGTGCACAGGTACAACATCATGCCCTCGATGTATCAGAGCTGTCGAATCGTTCCTCGAAACACGAGCCGGTCCAAGCCAGAGAGTACGCCCGTGACATTGTCCGCGTGTTTTTGTGCTCAACGCCTTTTGGCGACGGGGCGATGTGGACGCGCGAAGTCCGGGTACTCTCATTCGGGCTCAAAGTGCTCAACGCCTTTTGGCGACGGGGCGATGTGGACAGGTTGATGTGGCCGTCACGGCACCGACGAACAGTATCGGGTGCTCAACGCCTTTTGGCGACGGGGCGATGTGGATGTTTTGCTCCAGTTGAAACGCGACTCCGACCTGATTGAGGATAAGAACCGCTGCAACGCCAAACCATCGCGTAAGGGCACCGGCTTTGTGCAACCACTGGCAGCCCACGACCATTGGCATATCGACGTGGCCCATCTGAATGTAGCCGGCACGTTCTACTATCTTTGCGCCCTTTTGGGCGGCTAGAGCCGGGCAATCGTGCACTGGGAGCTCCGCGAGGCCATGACCGAGCAGGACGTAGAAACCATTGTGCAACGTGCCCGCGAGACCTATCCCGATGTCAAGCCGCGCATCATCTCGGACAACGGGCCTCCGTTTGTCGCTCGCGATTTCAAGAATTTCATACGTATCGCCGGCATGACTCACGTCCGCACGGCTCCATACCTCCGATGCCCGCGCAGCTGCGATCCAGTCGAGCGATAAGACGATAGATGATATCGTGAAACAAATGGAGCTCATCGAGCTATTAAAGATGTAGTTGCCAAAATACTGAAGGTTTTCACTGTGAAGTCTTTGAAGCCATTCGACGAAATGGTGCTCGGTGCGGTTCTAACCAAAGCGCTGGAGCTCCATCAACGAGGTGAGAATGCGCTTTGGTTTTGTAATCGAACAAACGTGACTTCGATCCAACGAATCAGCCGAAGCTGGCCAATGAGTATTCGACGTGTGGTTTGACGTTCATTGCTACGTTTCAGTGCCGAGCTGAGACGGACGACTTGACCAAGAAGGCAAGGCGGCATTACCAAGCTGGGCAATGCTGCCCAACCGGCTCCATCTGAATAACAGGCTGCAATGAGCTGCGAGTCGATGCTCGCCTGCGCCAGGGCGACAAGGCGCGCCTATAACCGCGTTCGAGACCGTCGAGCCGGACTTGGTCGTAGTCCTCAATAACCCCCTACCTCGGGTTCGACCAGGACTTGGACACCAGCTTCGACAGTGAGGCCGGACATGGCAAAGAGGCCACCTACCTACCTGAACGCGGCGGGTTTCCCCGCAGCTGGCCTACATAGCATCTAGCGCACGATTGCAGCGGCGATATCTTTTGCCAGGTAGTCGCGGAAGGAGCGCCACGTGAAGTAGTTGCCGTAGTTGCCCGCCATGATCGCGACGACGAGTTCGAGCTTGGGCACGACGATGATGAACTGTCCGCCGTTGCCGCTGGCGTAGTAGCCACTGACCTTTTCTCCGCCGAGGTCGTAGGACAACAGCCACCAGCCGTAACCGTAGTCGTTGGGCTCGTTGATGCTCGCGTGGGCGCGCGTGGCTGTCATGACCCAGTCGGGATTGAGCAGCTGTACACCGTTCCACGCGCCACCCTGCAAATACAACTGCCCGAGCTTTGCGAAGTCGCGCGCTCGCAGCCGCACGCCGCCGCCCAAGTAGCCCTGCCCGTTCGGCATCAAGTTGAAGTGGTAGTGCTCGATGCCGAGCGGCTCGGCCAGCGCGGTCGCAAAAAAGTCGGGAATCCACTGTTTGGTTGCACCGGCCACCGCCGCACCGACGAGATTGATACCGCCCGAGCAGTAGACCGCGCGTTCGCCCGGCCTGCGCACCATCGGCAGTGACCAGATGTACTGGTACCAGTTGGGCTGATCGCGCTGCGACTGCATGCGACCCTCGTTGCCCTCGGAGTTGTCGTTGTCGTTGTCGTCGCACTCGAGCCCGGTGGTCATGGTCATCGCGTGCTCGAGAGTGATCGCCGCTTTCCGTGGATCGGTCGGCGGCCGGCCCAGGTACGGCGCGAGCTTGGCGTCAGCCTCGAGCAAGCCGCGTTTGTCGGCCAGACCGGCGAGTGTGGTGCCAAAGCTCTTGCCGGCCGAACGCGTGTCATGTGGCTCGTGAGCGGTGGTGCCAGAAAAGTACTCCTCGACGACCAAGGTGCCGCGTCGCGCGACGAGCAGGCTGTGGACCGCTGGGCTGGCCCACGACGTCGGCTCCGACGTCGCGATTGTCTCGATGAGCCGCACGACCGCCTCGCGGTCGAAGCCCTGGCTCGTGAGCGTTCCGACCTTCCAGCCATCACCCTTGGCGGTCGGGACTGAGTAGCTGTAGACGCCGCTCGCGCGGGGGTAGTAGTGGGGGGCATTCGTGCGGCCTCGACGGGTAAGTGCAACCGTTTGCTCGAGGCGCGCAATGGTGAGCGACAACGTGTCCCCAGCGAGCACGGCCGACATCTGCGCATGACCGCTACCGTCGAACAGGTCGTAGCGGTCGCCGCTCTGTCGCACCGTCATGGTGCCGAAGCGCCGGCCCAAGTTCCTACCGGGCTCGCGGATAAACGCGATCGTGCCGCGGCCGTCTTTGGCGCGTCGGATCGCGAGGTAGAGCCGCAAGCGATCGGCGAAAGGCTCGACCGTTCCGCGAAAGCCTCCATCGCTCTCTGTGAGCACGACCGGGGGCGCGCTTGGATACGACATCCACGGGCTCGACGGCGGCTGCACGTAGTGACCGACCAGGCGCCCCCGCTGTGTGGCTCGGCGTAAACGCAGCTCCTGGCCGTCTTTGGTCCGTCCGCTCAGCGCGCCATCCTTGTTTTCTAGCGCAAACCCGACGCCGTCGATCGACGCGGTCGGCACCGCACCTTGCGAAGTCACGACAACGGTGCGTGGTGGTGGCCCGTTGCTCGCAAGCTCGATGGTGCCGCCCCACACTCCCTCGATTCCAGCGGGCGTCGGTTTCGTTTCGGTGTTCACTGTCGGATTCGGATTGGGAGGTGTGCTGCAGGAAAGCAGCATGGCGGCCACGGCCGCGCACAACTTAATCATCACGGTTGGCTCCTTCGATCCACGCGCGCAGAGGTTCGGTCGCGGATGTCATGTTCTGGCGAAGTACGTCGGCTGCGGTGTCGAGATCGTTGGCATCGAGCGCGTCGAGAATGCGGTTGTGTTCGGCGATTGCGACGTCGACGTTGGGCTGCCGCGAAAAATACGCGTACTCGTAGCGCCGAGTGCGCAGCATCATCTGCTTGATAAGCCCGAGCAGAACTTCGTTGCCGCAGTCGCGCACCAGCGACAGATGCCACTGGTCGTCGAGTTCGATGCGGCGTAGCACGCTGCCGGTCTCGCGCGCCATCACGTTGTTAAGACGTCGGAGTTCGGCGATGTGCTCGGCGCTCGGCACACCTGCGGATGTGAGGGCCCATGGGTCGAGGTGCTGCCGAATGACGTAGAGCTGCTCGAGTTCTGCGACGCTCACCGATCGCACGTAGAAGCCGTGCCGTGGCCGGGCCTCTAGGAATGTCTCGCCGACCAGACGCGCGAGCGCTTCGCGCAGCGGCGTGCGGCTCACCTCGAGAGTGTCGGCCAGACGCACTTCGTTGATGCGCGAACCCGGCGGCAACGCGCCGACGATGACCATGTTCCGCACCCTGGTTTGAAGGTGCCCTGACAGGTTTGCTCGCATCTGCATACTGTATACACTATGAGATACAGACATGATATCCCTAATGAACACTTTCGAGAATCGAGTAGGATAACGCCTTACCCTGTCTCATGACTGGCCAGGCGAATTCCCTGCCCGGGGAGATAGCTCGAAGCAAGGCTGCGCGACGGAGGGGACGACGATGCATCCGGCTCACGGCGAGTGAAACTGTGACGGTCTAACCAATTGAAATAACTGACTATTTATCGATATCACAAGGCCGTGTGAGACGCGTAATACGAAATCCGCGCTAGACTACCGCCGTGAGTGATCGTGGGGATCGTGGCCAGAAATCTCTCGAATA
>JAKSDA010000103.1 GCA_022360315.1 Pseudomonadota bacterium | reverse complement strand
CCCAGCCCGGCTTCCAGAACATCGAATCGAGCTCGAGATGGGGGGCGCCTATCGCGCTCGCGAGCGCGTTTGCGAGGGTCGACTTTCCGCCCCCTCCGACGACCGCAATCCTTCGGCCCAGTAGTGAGAGCTGTTCGCGCGCGGGTTCCGTCATCTCCGCGCACCCTATGTCTCACTACTGGGCCGAAGGATTGCGGTCGTCGGAGGGGGCGGAAAGTCGACCCTCGCAAACGCGCTCGCGAGCGCGATAGGCGCCCCCCATCTCGAGCTCGATTCGATGTTCTGGAAGCCGGGCTGGGTGGAGAGAGATGCCGACGAGTTCAAGGCTCGCGTGCGCGACGCCCTCCACTGCCGGGATGGTGGTTGGGTTTGCGACGGCAACTATATGACAAAGTTGGGTAATCTGGTCGTTTCGCGAGCTGATACGGTCATCTTCGTCAACATGCCGTGGCGGGTGATGTATCGTCGTGTGCTCATGCGAGGAATCGCCCGGGCCATGGACGGGCGCCAGATCTGCGGGGAAAACCGAGAAACCTGGAGGCAGCTGGTGTCCAGCGACTCCCTGGTGTGGTGGCACCTCAAGCACCGCAAAAAGTACCTCGACCGGCCACGGCGCGTTCGGGCGCTCACGCCCACTGATACTCCGTTGATCCAGCTGGACAGCCCGAGGCAGCTCGACCAGTTCTACGCCCGATTCGGTCTAACCCGGTAGCTGCCGGGGCACGAGCTCGGCTTTCGGCCACTCATGCGAGCCAGTCGGCACGGTCGATCACTTTGTGAGCTTGCTGCCGACAATTCACTCGTCCCACCTGAACACCTCTTCAAGGCCAACCCCGAAGACCCGAGCGATCCTGAATGCACTCTCGAGCGAAGGCGAATAGCGCCCCTGTTCAATAGCGATTATCGTCTGGCGCGTGACGCCAATGGCGTCGCCCAGTTCCGCCTGCGTCATGGAACCGTGTTTATCACGGAGCTCACGCACGCGGTTTGTAATCGGTGAACGACGACCCATCGACTACACCCCACTTCGGTAGAGGAAAATCTGGATAGCGTACTCGGCTAACTGACTGATCATGAGGCTCGCAAAAACGCCGTAGAAGAGCAGGTTTCCGCTATAGGAGAATAGATAAAGCCCGAGGGACAAGAGTACACCAACTCCAACAACGTACCCGGACAAGTGACCGGCTCGATCGAATATCTGCCGCTCTCGCTCATCAAGGGCCGTATTGGCGTCTTTTGGCGCGAATACAGCGATAACAACGTGGCCGACGATCGCAATGATGATCAGAATAACCGTGTAGACGGCGACAAGCGGAAGTATGGGCGGCGCCAACTCGCCTATCTGAGAGGACATCCAGGCTACAACCCCGAAATAGAACAAGCCCCCCAGCAATAGGGCCAACGACATGATCCACGCGGACTTCTCTTGGAACGCCATCTGCTACTCCATGTTAAAAATTCTTAACATTGAAGGTACGGGCGGGTCGCGCCGATGTCAAATATTTTTGACACTATCGGCTAGCTAGTTCTCGTTCCGAAATATTCAACTCATCGAAATAATTCCAGGAAATGGAGTTATTTCGATACGTTTGTGGTCTACGACGACCTCAAATTTCACCTCAAAGTCTCGCCGAGCTACTGGTGGTTCTTCCGCCTGGATGGCGGAGTCTTCGAACACCCACTGTTGATGCCTCAAGATGGCTACCCATTCCACTCACCGGAAATGACCGGTTCCAGGAAGTGCAAGAAGCGAGAGCCTCTGTATCGCGATCTACTCGAAGTAACCAGCAAGACGCTAAACTATGCCGAGAACGCGTTACCGTGCCTCACTGCGCTTGGGACGCGGACCGACGACGGCCGGTACGTTCACTTGGTGGCGCGATCGCGCGGCTGAGCGCGCCCCGGATGCCAGTGTTCACATCGAATCGTTTCGGACTGGCCGAGTCATTGTCATCAAGCGGTCTGGAGTTTGGTGAGCACAGGGCCAATTCTGAGCCCGCTCGGGTAAGGCACGAGGTGCGCGATTCAGATCTCTGCCTATTGATCTGTGGGCTCGTCGCCGCGGGCCAGGTGCCGAGCGAGGCGAGCGATTCGGGGATCAGAGTCAGCGGCCAGCGTCCCAAGCATGGGTCGGCCCTTGATCCAGGAGGGGTCAATTTGACCGAGGGCGCGCAGGGTCGCGAGGCGAACATCGGACGAGGCGTCGCCGAGCAGCGCGGCCAGTGCATTGCGGGCTCGGGCGACGCGTAGCACACCCAGGGCCTCGGCAGCCGCGACCCGTGGCTTCTCGGCGGAATCCGCAAGCAGGCTGATGAGCGTACCGGCAAGCCGGGCCCCCGCAGGGAGAGCGCTGACTGTGTAGGCCGCCTCGGCCCGAACATTGGGCGACGCGTCACGCAGGCCACGCGCGAGCGCTGGCAGTGCCAGGTCGACCGGTGCGCGGCGAGCACTGGCGACCAGGACCGCGCGCACCCGCTGGTCGGTCTCCGCGTCGAGCAGATCGACCAGCGCGTCGGCAAAGAATCCACCGGTTCGCGGCAGTGCCTGGGCCAGGGCGGCACGGACTGCGGCGGGCTCGTTCCCGCGCTCCAGCCGGCCGAGAAAAACCGCTGCCGCGCGCGGATCGTGGATGGCATCGGTGGAAAAGCGCAGGTGACCGGCTCGGGTCCTGAGCGGCTTTATGCTCGAGAATCGCGCCAGCACCTCGGGCGCATAGTCCTCCAGTTCGGCGACCTGGAGGCTCACGCGCTGGCGCCAGCTCGTACCGGGGCGCTGCGCCGGAGCGAACGTCGCGACACCGTTTTCGAGGTCCACCGCACCGACAGGCGCAGAATCGCCGTTTGCCGCTGCGGAGGGTTGATCCCTTACGGCCCGATTGTCGCCGGTACCGCCGCACGCCGCGACCGCAAATGCTGTCAACATTGCCAGATGATGTTTCATATCAGTTGCCTCCGAAGATACTGCCGCCCTGAACGCCGCTGGCATCGACACGCTCGATCGACAGCGTTCCGGCCGCCAGAAAATCACCGAACTCGATGGTGAACTCGACGTCGCCACCGGGCGGCGTGAATCGGTAGTGTTCGCCCGGCGCGCCCTCACCGAGGATGAGATCGGCTCCACGATAGACGCGGATCTTCGTCGTGTCGCCGGTCAGCGACAGAGTCAGATCCGCGCCGGAGGCGAGCACGTCGAGGTTATCGGCAGAAAGGACCAGGGACGCAAGATCGTCGTCCTCGGGAAACCGCGGCTCGTCCCAGTCTGTCCCGGTATTGTTGTCGTCGTCCAGGTTGGGCACACCGAACACGTTGGCAAGCCCTGCGGTCGGCCCGGACAGCCCTTCAGTAGGCCCGGCCGAGGCATCGGGCTGGTCATCGCCGCCCGATGCGGCGTCATCGACTCCGCAGCCAGTCGTGAGCAATAGGCAAAATAAAGCAATAATGCGTTTCAATTGGGCCTCCACAAGGGTAGGTCATCTAATCTCAACTCGCTCCCCCGGCCACCAACGCAGGTGAACGAAGAGGGCCAGCGCGCCTTCAGAGATCGCGCTTCGCAGCTATACGGAAGTTCCGTCGGCCGACAGTGCAAGCTGCAAGCCAGTATGGAGGCACGGCAATTGGAATACTTGGCCTCCATACATCGGGGCTCCATCGGTCAGTTGCCGACCGTAGCCGACATCAGTTGCCGACCGCAATATACACGTATGACCAACCAACACTGCGTAAAACGCAGCTCGGCAGGTAAGGCGAAATCAGCAATCGACTTCATTTCACTTTCCTGACCTCGCCGTCTGCCTGAACTGATGCAGAGTTCGAGGGCTAGCGGGTAGCAATGTGTGAATGAACGTGCTCTACCGTCACGAACGCTGGCGCTGCCTCGCCCGATGCGCGCATGCCTTGGCTCGGTTGCCGCATGCGGCCATGCTGCACCATCGACGCCGTCGGTTTTGCACGACAACGCGCTCCTGGTTCGTCCCAGAAACGGCGAGATTCAGCTGGACTTGTTTCTCGACTACGCGAACAACGTCGAGCTCTATCCCGCGTGGCAGGAGTATCTGCACACGCACCGTCCGCCGGTCTTGCTGACATGGGGAAAGAACGATCCCTGCTTTTTGCCGGCCGGCGCCGAGGCGTTCAAGCGCGACGTTCCGGCCGCGCAAGTCCGATTTTTTGATACCGGTCATTTTGCTCTAGAAACACATCTTGTCGAGATCGTGGCGGCCATCCACCCATTCCTCGCCGACGCCTTGAACCCGCATCGGGCTCAGAGCGCGACGAGGAATGCCTAGTTAGGGCGGCAGATGCGCCATGAAGCGCGTGATGTGTCGTGCGATGGGGACGGGCAGCTCCTCAGCGGCGAAGTGGCCGGCGTCCAGTAGGTGGATCTCGGCATCTGGAACATCCCTACGGTAAGCAAGGGCTCCAGCGGCTACGAACGCCGGGTCGCGCTCGCCCCACACCACGAGTGTGGGCGGCTGATGCTTGCGCAGCCAGGCTTGCCATCGCGGGTAGGCGTCGATGTTGGTCTGATAGTCCTGAAACAGCTGAACCTGGATTGCGCGATCCTGCGCGGTGGGGAGAAGGGCGATGTCGTGCGTCCAGGCATCGGGGCTCATCCGCGCGGAACGCGCTCCTGGGACGTCGCGCAGGTATTGTCTGTCGCGAATCGCAGTGTCCGAAACAAACTCAGTGAGGGCCGCGACCTGTTCGGGTGAGCGGTCTTCGTGCGCACGCCGAAAGAATTCCCTGCGAGGCGGGGTGAGCCCGTCCAGATAAGCGTTGGCGTTTTGAATCACGAGTCCGCGGATGCGCTCTGGCGAGTCGATGGCCACCCGAAACCCCACCGGCGCTCCAAAGTCCTGGAGGTAGAGCACACAGCGCTCGATGCCGAGTTCTGCCAACAAGCCGCTGACTTGCTTGGCTAACAGATCAAATGTATAGGGCACAGCGGGCCGATCGCTGAATCCGGATCCCAGGTTGTCGGGGGCGATCACGCGATATCGGCCCGATAACAGCGGGATCAACTCACGATATGTGTGCGACGACGACGGGTAGCCGTGGAGAAGCACGATTACGGGCGCATCGGCGGCGCCGGCCTCTCGATAGAAGATGCGATACTCGCCGACCTGCGCCGTGCGGTAGTACGTTTTGGCGGGCCACTTTGCTTGTGGTTTCGCGGCCGACGTCGGCGTGCTAGCACATCCGACGATGGTGCTAAACAAGAGTGCGCCGAATATGGTGAGTGCGCCGAATCGATACATAATGGTTCCTCCGATGTGCAATGTAATGGAGCGGACGTTAGCATGTTGGCATTAGAGCCGATCCAAAAACCTCGGACCGAGCCAGAGCGACGAGGCGCGCCGCCAGTGGGTGGGCGAGGAGTGGAGAATACCGGGTGTATTTGACCGACGAGCAAGCCCGCTGGCGGTGATGGATCGGCGCTCTGGCGACGCGGAGAGTTTT
>JAKSDA010000550.1 GCA_022360315.1 Pseudomonadota bacterium | reverse complement strand
GTCTGATTCTCGAGACCGTACTCGCGAGCTGATATAAGTCGCCATCGCGGTCAGCAACCCGCGCCCAACGTGGCTCCCATATCGTTCTCCGGTCCCGTTTTACGAGGCAAAACGGGCATTTAGGGACGGGAACTAGCTAGTAGCAAAAAACTCTTTGCTGACCACGTTGGTGATGGCCGTGTAGGCCCAGTCATCCAAATCCAGTGGGCCAATGGCTACGTAACGGCGGGCGTCGACGAGTTGTAGCAAAAAGCTACACTTGAATGCGACCTCCCCATCATACCCCGGCAACTTGCGGGAAATGGTCACCCCTTCGATCGCTTTTTCGATGCCAGGGTACTCCTCGGTCGTACTAAGGTGCAGGCGTTCAATCGTGCGGCCCCACCTGGCAGCAATTGGGTCCAGGTACCGAGATAGTTCGCCGGCAACGGCGCCAGATAGCTGGAAATAGAACTCTTGCAGCGTCACCCCTCGTTCGAGGAACTGCATTATGCATTACCGCACTCACAATTGCTTCCTCCAGTAGTGCCTGCCGAGCACCAGAGCAGAGAGCTTGAACGACTCCAATCGGTTCTGCTGCAAGCAGCATCTTCACGGTAATGGGAAACCGGCTGGGGTGATTCGCTATGCGAACGCCGAGTTGCTTGTGTAGCGTTATCGGGTCGAGCAGCGTCTGGTCCTTGGGCCCCATCTTTGTGCGCAGGGAGAGGCCGAGTTCCGAGTGCGCTTGCTCTCGCAGCACGTGCTGCAGATGTGCGAGATTCAGAGAAGCATGACTTGCAGCAAAATCCTCGCACCACAATTGGAGATGACGGTGCAAGTCGCGCCGCGGATCTTCACTCGCTCCCAGCGTCTCTACCAGTCGTCTCTCATCTCCACGGAGACAGCTAGCATGATAGTCAATCCGCAAGGGAATAGCCGTGCCATCGGCTCCATGGATGCGAATTTCCACCTCTACGCTGCCCAGCACAACCGCTGCAGGATCATCAGCATTCCTCACGAGCAAAAGCCGACAATGCCGGAGAAACCTGGCGAATGAGCGTTTGACAACTCTTCTAGTCCTTAGATTCAGGATGAGGACAATCTGACTTCTCGGAGCTGAGACTCGAAGGTTGTCTACGGGCTGGATAATGGGCGCCAGACTAGGTTGCATACTCATGATGATAATTCTCCTCGCTGAAGAACCCGGCTCGCCATTGAAGCCCACGGGAACAAAGCAACCCTGCCTCCAACCGTGCCAACGGCAGTATCGATCATGCGAGAGTGCCCCATGGCATGAGTTTAGCAGTGATTGGCGCCAGTTAGGGGCAACTGGCTTGACGCGTCCTCGGTAAGTGCCTGGACTCAGGCGACAGCACAGACACCCGCAGCACAATGCTCTCTCACCCTGCCGCAACATGTCGGCTCGCTTGGACCGGGCGATGACCGGTTAGCGGGCTACGGCATGGCTCTGTCCGCCAACGGTACCCGTATAGACGGCATCGTCGATTTGCCCCCAATCCCCGATCACTGTCCGAGCCCCAGGACTGATCCCCACGAGCAAACCAGCCTTGCGAAGCTCTCGACGCCAACGCACTGCGGTCCGCTGGCTGATGTTGTAGCGCTGCATCAGCTCCTTGACCGTGATCAGGCGGGGATGAGCCATACAGCAATGGTAGCTAATTTTGGCGCCAGTTGGCGCCAATTGAGGCCATCGGCTTGACACGACGCGAGCTCCTCGAAACAGTGAACGCGTGGCCCTGCAATGCTTTTGGTGCAGCGCGCCCGCTGAGTCGGGCCGCAGCCTGTGCCGCCGACACCTGGCCGAGCGACGCGAAGCTGAACAACGTCGGCAAATGCGCGCCGTAGAGGCCGGCTCCTGCATCCGCTGCAACAACCCGATCGAGCCCTGGCGACTAGCGGAAGGCCAGTGCCTCTGTGCGCTTTGCTGCCGGTCGGCGAAATCGCAACGCCGATGCAGTCGCTGTGCTGCACTCATCATGATCGCTGGCGGCGAACATACGGCGGCAAACCATGCGAGTTCTCGGTGACCCACCGAGCAGATCACATGGACCCAGTGGTATAGGAAACGGTCGCTGATGCGATCACGCAGCCGCAGATTCTACGCGAAGCGATCTCGGACCAGCCCGATTCCGCTGAACCACACCGCAAAGAACTCGCTCGATGCGAAGAGCTCTTGCAGCGACTCATCGCCAGCGAAAACGAGATCTCCCGAGCATTCCGCCGCGGCAATCTCAGCGCCGATGCATGGAATGCCCAGCTCAAAGAGATCGCCGCCGATCGTCGCGTCCTCGAACGCAATCGCGAAGCAGCCCGAGAGCAGCTGGCAGCCGCAGACGCCAGCAACATCTCCATCGACGACATCGAATCCCAGCTCGAAGAGCTACAAGACCGCATCCGAGCCGCAGCGCCCAAAGACCGAAAGGCCATCATCGAGAGCGTCATCCCCGGCGATCAGCCCTTCGGCATCACTGTCTGGCCCGACGGCAAAATCGACATCCGTGGCGCCATCCCCGTCCCAGAGCCACAAGCCGACCCGTTTGCCAAACCATCCCACCCACCGGCGCAGACAGGACAGATTGGCAACCGTGGTGACAGCGGAAAAGCACCTCTATTTCAGCTGGTTGCGTGGATCGCGCGGCAGATGACACCAGGCGAGAGGACCTGAGAAACCGCTTCTGATGTAGCGCACGATACAGTTTTTATCCCGGCTGAGAGCTCGGGCCACCGTCGGGGTCTCTTACTCAGTTATAGTAGAGAGGTGAGTGTCCCAAGCAGTGAAAGCGCCAGCAACAACGCGGCCAGTACCGACGAACATACCCAGCGGGCTCGGCGCGCTCAGCGACTTGCGAGAATGTTCGAACGGTGGGATGCCGATAATGTGTCCGATGAGCCCGAGTGGGACATCAACGACATTGAGCCGCTTGGGTTTCGCGTCCCGTTGGTAGAGTCAGAGACCGACAGCAATGAGCAGTGAAACTGCTACTCGACACAGGCGTATTGGGTCAGGTTTGCCACCCGCGCAAATATAGCGACGTACGGGCATGGGCTCTTCGTGCTGCTCTTGCTCATGACATTCTCGTACCGGAAGTCGCCGATTACGAGTTGCGCCGCGAACTGATTCGCATCGGCGCGCACCGCAGCCTCGACCATCTGAATGAGTTGGAGCGCGAGCTGCGCTATGTCCCAATTTCTACCGCGATTTGGCACCATGCTGCGCAGCTATGGGCGATGCAGCGGAGGCGAGGCCGCCCGACAGCTAACCACGCCAGTCTCGATTGCGACGTGCTACTCGCTGCTCAAGCGCTCGCCGAAGGTGGTACCGTGATTACGTTCAACACGCGCCACTTCACGGGCGTCGTCGAAGCATTGACCTGGCAACAAGTACCTATGGTTGATTGAATGCCCCCTCTCCACGGCTCGAAACTTGGCCATTCTGATACGCTTCTTTCTTACCTGGAGCACTTCGATGAGCCAACGTGGCGGTCGAGACGCGTATGATCGACGGATTGGCAACGTTGCATTTTACTCGCGATTTAATAGGCTATTTTCCACCTCACCGTAAATCGAACTTGCGATTGAACCACCGACTACATACTTGATGCTCAGTATTTTGAAAATCTCGACCATCGCTAATAAAGCTGCGAAGGATCCCATCCGAATGCTCGAATCGTCGCCTAGCTGTAGCTCACCAAGGGAAATTCCATAGGTGGCGAAAACGCTACGGCCTCGCCAATGAGCACAACGGCAAAGTGCTCCGGCATCACTGGTTGGCACCTTGGGAGCAACAAGCGACCCTGGCCGAATACATCCTGGATTGCTTTGTGCAAGGCCTTGCCGCGGATGGCATCCGGCGCGGGTGCAACAACGTGGGCAGTCGCGGGTGTGGCGGTGGAAGCTATATGGCATCCGGCCGGTGTTCTCCCAGAATAGGAATAGCTATGCGCTGCATTGAACGACCATTCTCATAATGAGAACAGCTCCGATCTGCCCAACATAGTGGGCGTCAAGGTTCGGTATAGTCTGAAATTTTGGACACTCCCGCTCCTGATCTCGCCAGATGTTCATCTCTTCACTAAGAATACAGCGGAACAAAAAATGCTACGATTCTGTAATAATGAGGCATCAACCTGGCATTAAAATTCTGTTTCTAGGTGCGAGTCCGACCAACCTTTCCCGCATACGCGTTGATGACGAGGTTCGCCGCATCAAAAAACGTCTAGAGCAAAGCCGTATGCGCGACCGCTTCGAACTCATCTACGAAACCGCGGTGCGGGCGCGAGAGCTTTCTACGTATCTCTTGCGGCATAACCCGCATATTGTGCATATCAGCGGTCATGGTGTCCGGGACATCTTTCTGCTGAAGCACCGTGCGGACGTGGATCCTGCATGCGTGATCTTGAATGCAACCGTATCTGAAGGTGTGCACCCCAGCACAACAAGTAAACAGACTGAGGTTATTTACACCGGCTCGATCCATATGAAGGACAGCTCAAAGGTTCAAATAGGCAACCGCAAAGGCGGTTTTCCAAACAACAGAACGAAAAGAAATATCGTCGTCGATGGCGAGATCAAGACGGGTAGCAATAGTCCAGTAGTAATTGGAAATGATAACTATGAGTAGGTCTTGGTTGGCGGCGATAGCCCAAAAATTCTCTAACACGCCCTTGCGTGCGAAAGTCACTCCAAAAAAGAAAAAATCCCAAAAACCTCATCGTGCCTGCTGCAAGGCCAAGACCACAGCAACACCAACCCGCGCCACGATAGGGAGCCACGACACTCGCATTGCAGGTCTGGACATGAGTCTCCCTCTGAGCAAGCGGAATGCCGGTCTTTATTTTCGCCAAGTCGCTGAAACTGAAACAACAACGCACACGCCAGCGCTTTCGGAGTGCTGCTGCAAGAGCATGCCACCTTCTCGCTGATGCACCGCCGCAAACTTCTTCCGCTACTTTCTCGCGGCACAGGTTTGCCAGCCAATGCGTCCGCGGGCTTTGCCCAAAAATGATAGCCCGAGCGCGACGCGGTCGGGCCGCGCTCGGTTTACCGCCAAGACAAGATGCTTGCGCAGTTCCTCACGACTGACCCGGCCGGCCGGGCTATTCAATGCAGGCGACCAGCTCGGCGTCGTATTTGTCAAACTCGTCCTGACTCATCAGGCCCTTGCCGCGGAGTTTTTCCAGCTTGCTGCGCTTTTGTTCGTATTGCTCGCGGCTGAGCAGTCCGCCGGGGCAGCGGCTGGGCTTGCGCACTGTGACGCGGATGGTGTGAACAACGTCTTGCGACACCCGCGCGGCCGTCGCTGATGCAGTGATGTCGAAGCTCTGCCCTATTCTGGCGCCGTTGGGCACTCGCAAGGGGATGCGCACTCCCGCGGTCTTTTTGCGGCGGATGCGTCGCTTGATCGCGACGTTCGAGCTGTTTTTCCCGGCCCGTACTGTCACCTGCACACCGGTGGCCGAGGCCCGCCCGCGGTTGCCCACCTGGCACCAGATCGATAGCTCTTGCCCGGGATGGACAAACAGCTCCCGGCCGGCCACGTGTCGCTCCAGTTTGCACGCGAGAGTGAGCTCGGGCAATTTGGGCTCACGCGGCGTTCGGGCGATCGCCAGCTGTTTGGTGTATTCGGCCGCGTTCGGCTTGCGACGGGTATGGACGAATAATACGACGGTCGCCCGCGTCTCCTTGGGCGATTTTTTCAGTGTAATCTCGACGGACCGAGACTTGTCCTTGCCGGCTGCAATATTGCCCAAAACGAATTCCAGGTTGTGCAGCTGGGCATTGCTGCTGCGAGTTTTGGCGGTGACGTTTGGCGCGGTTCCCGGTCCTTTGTTGTGGACGGTCACCACCAGCCGATTGTCTTGCCCTGCAGTCAAGCCGCCGCCCTCGGCGACCAGGCTGCGCACCGCTAGCTCGGCCGGGCGATCGTCGACCGGCGCCGGCCTGGCATCGCTCTCGGGCGTTTTTCCAATAAGCTTCAGAATAATCTCGATGTCGCGGTCACTGGGCGACCAGGTGATCGGGCTGCTGATGTTGTCGCCGGTGATGGTCCACGGCGCGCGCAGCTTGTTGTGCAACTCGGGGTCATTCGCGGCAAACTCAGCTGCTTTCCAGTCGATGGCAAATACAGCCGTGCGATCGGATGCCACGCTCGCCGTGATGGCCGCCGACTGCCAGGGCGGAGTGGCCACCAGCGTGTCCACCGTGGTATCGCAATTGGCGGGAAACCGGACTTGCTGCTTGCGCACCGTTTTGCCGCAAATGCTGGTTTTGGTTTCCCTGCAGTGGACTTCGATGGTCACCTGTTCGCAGACAAGCTGGTCTTCCAGGAGGAAACGCAGCGCGCCGCTGTCCTGGAGTGTACCCTGGCCGGCCAGCTTGATGGTAATCGGTCTGGTGTGCGTGTGAAGAGGCCCTTGAACGCCCGCGCAGGCCAAGGCCAGCACAGCGAGCGGCGCCAGTTCCATTGCTCGCCGGGACGTCCGGGCGATCGAACGTCCCGTCGCATTCCCTGCCGGGATGTCCGGCTTCTCGTGACCCCCGCGCATTCTGTGCGTTGTAAAAATTTGCCGGCTCATAGCAATACTGCCCACTGTAAACACATCGCCGGGTTTCACAAAAGTTTATGGACCAGAGCTTTTTGCGCTCGTTTGTAGAATGACCGGTCTACTTTGCCAGCTTTGCGGCATTTAGCCAGGCGCTCGAGAGCGCGCTCGACGCTGCCGCTATCGGGGGCTTTGGCCCGATAAACCCGGCGGAAACTGCTTCTGGAGCAGTGGAGCCTGCGCCTGGGCCGCACCCGGTCGCCGTCGGGCGTCGCGGCGCGCGGCATTTGCCCGTCATCGCCGACCCCCCTGTTGTCAGCGCCCTGATCGGCCGGATGTCCCGGCGACGAATGTGAAGCGGTTTTATCGCCGAGCGGACCGTGTGTGCGGCCGGCCATTCGATCGGGAGCTGCGTCCGCGGACCAGCTGGCGTCGAGTGCCTGGCCTGGAGCAGAATCGACAATGGCCAATGCAGGCCGGCCGGCGGCCGCGTCAGACTCGAGCCCTTGTGGACCTTGCGCCGGCGGCAACAGTGCCACCACGACCACGGCCACGGCCAGTCCAGCCCCGACGGCGATCCACAACCCGCTGCGTCGACGCCGCTGTGATCTGGTGTGCGACATTTCTGCCCCGGCGCTGGCCAGAGTTGTCTGGCCCTCTCTCGGAATCGGCGGCTGCGGAGTGTCCAGCAGCGGAGTGTGCTGTGGCGAACCCCACCCGGAGCCGACGCGATCGCCAATCGGCAGTGACGACGAGCTCGCTTTTGCCCGATCTGGCGGCGCCTCGGTGGTCATGGCACTATGAATCTGTGCCCATGCATCGGTCATGCTGGCTGGCCGATGCTGTGGATTTTTGGCCATACAGCGAGCCACTGCGTCCTGCAACGCGGCCGGCGCAGAGGGCAAGAGCTGACCGAGCGGCGGGGGCATTTGAGTCTGCACGGCAACGAGCAGCTGTGGGTAGCTGTCGCCTCGAAAGGGCCGTTGTCCGGTCAAGGCGAAATAGGCAGTGGCGGCAAAGCCGTATACATCGGCGCGCTCATCGACGTTTTTGGCGTCACAAGCCTGCTCGGGAGCCATGTACGTGGGTGTGCCCATGGCCACTCCGGTCCGCGATTGGGACGAGTTGGACATATCGAGCAACTTGGCGATACCAAAGTCGAGCAGTTTGACCTCGGCAATGACGCGGCCGTCGTGACGTACCATGATGTTCTCGGGCTTGAGGTCCCGGTGGATCACATTTGCCTGGTGTGCAGCTGTCAGCGCCAGCGCAACCGGTTCGAATACGGACACTGCGTCGGCGAATGACAAGGGACCAAATTCGCGCACATGCCGGGCCAGATCATGGCCGGCAAAGTACTCCATGAGATAATAGGGTTCACCCGACTCGAGGCGGCCGAAGTTGTGAATGTCGATGATGGCTCGGTGGCCGATTGCACACACAGCTTTGGCTTCGTTGGTGAATCGCTCGACCAGCTCCTGGCGCCGCACGAACTCTGGGTAGAGAATCTTGCAGGCCGCGCGACGCCCCAGTTCGGTATGCTCTGCTAGATACACCACGCCGAAGCCCCCTTTGCCCAGCTCGCGCAATAGTCGGTAGTTCAGAACGACCAAACCCTCATACGCAGCCGCATTCATGCCGGCAATACTACCCCATCTTCGCGCCATCAGGAGAGTTCTGCCGTGGCGATCCGCATACATCGGATCGGCCAGCGTCCCGGTATCGTTATTCGCTCGTACTATCCGGTTTGTTCATCGCGATCCCATACGCCTTGCGGTGAGGACTAAACATACTACTTGTTTATATCCGGCAGATGCGACCGCAGCAGGTGTACTGGTGAATTATCCGGGCTCGGCCTGAAATAAGCAAGGTCATCCACAGCTGCGAGGTAGGGGTACCAAGGGTCTCATTCAGGCGACTCGTGTCCGCTTGGGCAAGTGAATAGCTGCGTATCGCAGCTGCAGGTGCTATTGCAATTCTCAAATAGTAGTCTTGAGAGCCGGCGCCGAACGATCCCAACACCGGCCTGACCTATTTCGATCCAGTAATCAGCGCGCCAGCGGTATTCGCAAATCGACCGGGCAAGCTCGGCGTCGTCTTCGACCAGGACGATCTGCTTTGTTTGGCCAGTCTCGATCAAAACAGTGCGTTGACGCCGACGATGCTACTCGAGTCGCCTTGCATTGTTGTGTTTGCTACTTCTTGCACGCTGCCAGACTAGCAGCGGAGCGGTGAATCGTCAGTTTAGGTTTGCCAGCGATTTGTATCGGATTGTAAGCGTGACCGCGTCGAGGTACCACGATCACTCAATCTGCCATTCTCGGGGATGTGCGCCTCGCAATGCCTCGTCAAGCCGCTCCACATCCCAGCCCACCAGCTGCAACTGTCGTGGTCAGTCAGCTCGATCTCGAAGTGCAGGCCTGGTGAGCGAATCGCCTTGACCTAGAAATACTAGCGCAGCCTTTTCCGCCAACCGGACATGTGTTCCCCTCTCCTGATGAGTCGTCAGGCAACCCTCAAGTTTGACTTGTACATTGATGAGTCGGGGAGCTTCCGGGAGAGGGGAGTGGCCAATCGACCCATCGGGACTGCTTCAAGTCCAAGGATTCACAGCCAAATCGTGGGCCTGCTCGTCCCCACAGGGGATATTCGCGCGGACGCGGAGAAAGTGCACCGGGAGGCACATGAACGAGCCGGTCTTGAGTTGTCTGCCGAGGTTCACGCCACGGATATCCTGCGCACACACCCAGATGCCTACCGCACACTCATCGCCCATGTAGTAGATCAGGTGTCGACGATGAGGGGGCGACCGACTATGAGATGGCAGCCAGTCCGGCTGGTGAATTCTGTGCACCTCGGGTTTGGCGACGTGCTCCAGAACCACACCAACATGGTGGCCGAGCTAGTGACACGCATCTTCGAACGATTGCACCAGACGGCGAATTGTCCCATCGCCATTGGCTTGGTCGTCGAAGCGTATCGCGTGTTGGGGACGGATAACCATGAAGATTTCGTCATCGAACCAGAGGAGTATCGACGCCGACTCGATGAACGCATTGCCCTGGCGATATTGCGACGCGGCCAGGCTCAATCTTCGTCGACCTGGTCGATCTCAAGGATCACGCTGGGCGGAAAGAGGTGGCGCGAGTTGCAACTCTGTGACCTGCTCAGTCATGCTAGCTTCAACCAGTTTCGAAACTGTCCGATGTCGCATCGGCCGCGATTCCAGGCGATGCTTAAAAACTTCGATTTCAAGCTCGCAGTGCAGCCGGAACTCGTTCAGATCGATGAAGCGCTTGAACAATGCGACTTCGCTAGCGCAGTCAAGGCGCTTGCAATTGCCTCCGCCCTGGGCCGTTCCAGTGACACGGACGCCTTTTTGGAGCGGCGACGCGCAGTCGAGGACGCGTTGACCAGGACCAACGCTCCAGCTCGGGCACCGCACTTTCAGATCATCTTGTCCTGGCTGGAACAGCTCATCGATATTCAGAGAAGGGCCGACATGGGACGCGCACTGAGCCAGTGGATACTGAAAGAACTCGTCCCATCACTGCAGAACCGCCTACGAGAGATCGAGCGTTCCACCCTGCTATGGTTCGAGCTAGGACTTCAGCGACTCATCCTGACAGCATCGAACCATCTGGGTGACCTGCAAACTGGACGCATGGCTTGCACCACGGTTGACAAGCTCCTCCCCCGGATTGCTGGCCAGTGGGATCACATCTCCATCATGATGGAGGCTCTCGTGGCGCAAGGCGTTCACCTGACCGATTCCTTCGAACACGAGGAGGTCATCCGACGGCTCGCTATGGTAGCCCAATACTACCAAGACTTGGGCAGCCTACTGTGCGACGCGATGCCTTCAGTGTTTCCCGAGCGTGTTCGCTGCAACCTGCGGGGCAAAGCCCTAGGCACCGCGCTTCAAGCACAGACCTTTGCCGCAATCGACGAGCCAGAGCAACTGGACCACGCGCGTAAACTGAGCGACGAGGCGATCGACGAATTCTGCACACCGGGAGATAAGGAGCGACAGTACCAGTATCGCGCTCATCTCGAAACCATTGCTCAATGCTTCAAAGACGCCAGGGGCTGGCTGGCCAAGGGTCTGAAGTCGAGCGATGCCGACCACGCGAGTATCGGTGGCGCCATCGCCACGCTAACGAGCTTCGACAAAGGTTTCTATCTGCTGCACTGGCTGAGGCTGGGCGCCGAGATTCATCTGGCCAGGAATCTTCGGGAAGCCACCGCATTTGACGCAGCGTGGCAGAGTAGCCGGTTGGGCACGAGTCCGTGGTTGACCGCTGACAGCATGTATTATCCAGCTCACGGCATTCGGCGACGAGCGGCCATCATCTCGGCGAAACGAGGAGACGAAAACGCCGCTCTATCTGCGGTCGGCCGGCTTCGCGCGCTGTCCAAGGACACGTCTGCCTCCTTGACGATGTACCTCATCGAAGCCGCCACTCAGATCGAAATCGCGGCCCTTCTCGGCCTCAACGGACAGCCGGCTCGACGTCTTCTCGACGACAGCGAACCGGGCCGACGAGGTGCGTCCCAGCTGGTACAACTCATGATGAGGGAGTGGACCGCTTCGCTGCCCGGCATTCAACGCCTCCTCGAACCATGGCCGGATGCCATATCTGCCGCGCTCGTCGCGAAAAAAGCCGAGCGTGGATCACATGCTCGAACTCTTCTGAGGCTCGCTCGCAGAATTCCCTATTGAGTACAGGCCCCGATGAGTATGGTCAAGCGTTCGAGAAAACGGTCGATCGTGGGTTCCTTGCCTCCTCAACGTATGAGTGAACTTCCCGGCCCGCTGTACGAGATCTTGCAGCGGTATCAGCAAGAAACCGTCCAGTTCCGGCGGGTCCATCGTCTCATCGACGCATTCGAGTGGGCAATCGAGTGGCAGGCGATTCTGGCCCTGTGCGATCTTCTGCGCCAAGCCACGCTCCCGGAAGACTACCAAAAACGGCTTACCCAGGTGTTTGCCAAACCGGTGGCAATGGGTACTTGGAGGAATCTGTATTTCGCAACCAAGGATCTCGTGTCGGCGCCCTGGATTCGCTGGCAGGAACTCACCCGCTGGGATCGCGTCATGAAGGAAAGCACGGCGTATGATATCGTGGCTCTCCGCAACGGCTATGCTCATGGCGGCACGCCCGACGAGAAGGTGTGCGAGGCCCACTGCGAACAGTACTTTCCGATCCTGACGCATCTGCTCGCATCGCCTGTGTTCACGCAGGTGGACCTGGCTGTCTCGGAGCCAACCGGCGTCCATGTGTTGCGCGGGCCTGAGCGGATCTCCGTCGACCTCGACCTACCCGAACGACATGCGGCCGCGATCATCGCAGATGATCCGTCTACTCGCGTTCTCGATCTCTGGCCGCTGGCCAAATGCGACACGTCGAAAAGGCGGCGGGGTGAATACGTGGTGTTCCTCTTCCGTGGCTTGAGGGGCAAGTCCATCGATTACGTAAACACCGCGAACGCCGAACCGCACCGTGACAAGACGGTCTGGAACCCGTTTCACGCTCTTCTTCCGATCGACCAGTGGGCCCGGAGAACGGCGATCGCGCACGAGTTCACGGCGACTCGGGCGTCCTTGGCGCAGAGTTTTTTCGGCCGACAGGCGGAAACCGAACAAATCGTGCGCTTCTGTCGGCAAGGGACGGGCGCGTTGCTGGTGTCTGCTGGACCGGGCGTGGGTAAGAGTGCCTTGCTGGCTCGTGTGCTCGAGTCGCTGCAGACCGAACCGCAAGACCAGGGCACACACCCACTGATCGTCATCGACTACTTCATCAGGCGAGGCACCAGCTCGACGCAAAGAGAACACTTCCTCCGCTTTCTCTGCGAGCGTCTGGATACGCTCATCGGACATCGAGAAATGCCTCTTGGTGGGACGGTCGATGAGCAGGATCAGGCCCTTCAGGCACGTCTTGTACAGCTGACCACAGCCCATCCTGAATGGCGACTGGTGCTCGTCGTGGATGCCCTGGATGAAGGCTCGGAGATCGTTGCCTACATTCCTGTCGCAACCGCGAACCTAGTCGTCGTCTGTTCATCCCGACCCGGAAAGGTGGCAGACCAGTTCGAAGAGTCGGTCGGCCTCCAGGCATGTCAGCGCCTGGAGCTGGGAGAACTCTCACGTTCTGACATCCGGGCTTTGCTCTACCAGGTCGTGGATAAGTACGACCCACGGCTCACGCCTTCCTACGTCGAAACGATCCTGGCAGTGTCGCATGGCAATCCTCTTTACCTGCACGTTCTGTGCGAAGAGCTCTTCTACGGGCATCTGACGCTCGGCGATGCCGAAAATCTGCCGTCGAAGTGGGAGTCCTTCTTCGCCAGGTCGGTCCTGCGGATCACGCGTGAGGGCACCTTTGTGGAGGCCGACCGACTGCTGCCATTGCTCGCGGTTGCCAGAGCCCCCGTCGATGCGGCACTGGTTGCCAGAGTCCTCGATATCTCCCACACCAGGGCCTACGCTGCGCTCATGGCGTGTGGTGAATTACTCGCAGCGACACCTGATGATGGCTTTATCTTGTTTCACGAGAGCCTCCGGCACTGGCTCGGGAAACAGCGAGCAACTGAGTGCGCCGAGATGCAGACGCGACTGTCCAGGCTCTCGTTCGATCCCGACAATGAACTTGAGCGCAGCGTCCGGCTCTATGCGCTTGAGCACGGCTTCGAGCATCTACTTGAGCGGAATGATTCCGACAGGCTGTACCAACTGCTCACCGAGAGTGAGCTGCTCGAGCATCAGATCGCTCATTCAGGGTCCCATCACCTGGCTTTTCGAACGCTCGGAGCGGGTCTCAAGCTGTTTATCGCGCGGGATGGAAAGACCCCACTCGACGACCAGAGGCTCTGCCGCGTCGCTCTGCGGGCAGGCGAGGTGGGCCAGCGGGCTGTGCAGCGGGCCGCTCTGTCGGTGCAGAAACTCCATCTCGACTCCACCACCGACGAGTTCATGACAGTCCTGCCGCTGCTCGACGCGATGAACGGTACCCAGCTCGCTCGTTCCGGGCTGTGGATCCTCTGGTGTATCCTGCACAAGGACCCCTCCCTGGCCGAGAAGGAACACGACGTGACGATCATTCAGGAGGTCTGCGACCGGCTACAGGGCATCGACTCCGATGATCTGGATTCGGCGCTCGGACGCCTGGAAGTCGCGCTTTGGGTATGCGCTCATCTCCTCGAGATGTTCCCGGTGATCAACCTCAGCGGGCTACTCGGGACGCTTCCTGGAAAGACTCCATGGCGATTCGACAGCCAGCGACTGGTCCAGGGTCTTGAGCGCAGTGACAGTTCGGTAAACGCCCTGGCAACACTCGCGACACAGATGCCGAAATCGTCAGAGATTCCGGTATCCATCGCCAGGAGTCTGATCGACCGGGCGCCAAGTGCGCCAGATGATCGTCAGAGCGCCCTGCTTCACGCGGCCACACGTATCATCCTCGAAGCTGATTTTGGTCGGGACGATCCCGAGCTATTGTCGTCGCTTTTTGCCGCGCGGGCCGTCGCATTCGACGGGACTGATGAGTCATTCCTGGCCGACGCGAATCGGGTGCGTGCCGTGTTGCAGGACGCAACCCACGACGGTATCCCGGTCGCAGCGTATCTCGCCCGGGTTTGCGCGTTTGATGGAGACAGCGACCAGGTTGCTGGGCTTTTCGATGACGCCATCGACCAGGTCTCGTATGCCGAGGGATTGGGCTCGATCATCGACCTCATTGGCTCCAGCCCCGCCTTTGCTGGCCAGGCGGCAAGTCTGGAGCGCGCGTGCCAGCGGCTCTGTGCCGACAAGTGGGCACTGAATGTAATCGACCAAGCCGTGAGAAGCGTCCAGAGGTGTCCGGTTGCCAAAAGGCCGAGGCGCAAGATCCTATCCATCCTGCTGGCGCGGGCGGTCCAGGAAAGGAACTTGCGTGCGCGCTGGACAAACGCATATGCCGCAGTCGTTGGTTGTCGGAGTCGTTCGCTCCAGCGAACCGCGGTGTCCTCGCTGGCCAACAGTTCCGCAGAACTCTGCTGCGCCTTCGCCGAAGCCGGCGACATCGAGCAGACAAGAGCGATGGCGGCCCGCTATCAGGAAAGCGCCTTTTTCCGCCCAGAGAACATAAACGGTTTTGAGGTATCTAGGGTCGCAGACGCGCTTCTCATGATAGGAGCGAGAATGGAGGCACGAGCATTGTGTGAGCGTGCACTCAGCGCGTGCGAGGAAGTTGACCCCAACGACGTCTCTCCCTACCATTCCGACCCGACCGAGCGCATCTTCGTGGGGCTGGCAGGGGTAGCGGCGGCGGAGGGCGACATGGAGGAAGCGCTCGGGTACATTGAGCGTATGGACGACGAGCAGAACGACGGCCTGCTCAGAATCATTCGGTGGGCTGCAGATACCGGAACCCTGGCTTCCGGTGCCTCTATCGTCGCGTATCTCAACACACCGGACGGCTACGGACACAAGGTTCAATCGGTCGGGCTTAAGGTTCTGGAAGCCCTCGCCCATCGCCTGGCCGAGCAGGACTCCATGGATGCCGCGAGACAGGTCATCATGGGTCTGTTCAGAGTCACCGAGGAGCTGTACATCTCAGGCCCGGGGTTGTGCACGGCACTCGCCCGGCTTCTCCTGTCCCAGGGAGCATTTCCCGAGCGCTTCGAGCTGTTCCAAAAAGTTCTCGACTGGGCCGCCAGGAGCTCGAGCAACCACGATCGACAGGCAGAGCTACAGGAGGCGTTTGCTCAGATCGCCTGTCGGGCCGCAGCCTGCGGCTTGCTTGCGGGTCGCGAATCCATGTTCGTACGAGCCGCCAAGACCAGGTCGACCTACGACGGCAACAGGTTGCTTTCTGCCGCCACCCTGGCCCTGTTGGCAGATGGGCACACAGCCGCAGCCCACGCATTGTTCCGAGTCAGCTTCGTCGATCGAGTCGACGTTGTCGCTCGTCCAACCGCGTCCGATGACGGAGGCGCGGATTTTCACGACACACTTCTCAAGATCTTCAATCAGTCCAACGACATTGCCCGTGGGCAACTGTTCGAGGCGGCGATTGGCGCGGCCAGGACCACCGACACGGCCGCGCTTCGCAACCAACGTCTCGTTCTTCTGGCCAGGATACTGATCACGAGCGGGGAGCGATATCTGTCCACCGATGCATACTTCAAGGCCATCGAGGTGGTCTCCAGGCTGTCCCAGGTTGACGCAATGTGGCTCCTGAGTCATATCACGCGATCCGCAGTGTACAGTACGGCTCTGGATCATCCACTCGACGTGATTCTGCGCTGCGTCGAGTATTCGAGACTGCTGAAAGACCAATGGAAGAGCCATGCGCTTTCATGGATCATCAAGGAGGTGGGGAAGCTCGATGAGGCGAGTATCTCCCGATGGCGAGGCCCGGACGGGTGGCGGGGAAGATTGCGACGCCGGCTGGCCGAATTGCTGGACGTACCGAGCGGGCCTCTGGCGAGGCTGTTCGGCAAAATCGTGCACTACGCAAGCTACATCGACGAAGACAGTGCGCCTCAGCTGGCCAAGGCGTGCGAAGTGATGGTCGCGTTTGGCGATTTTCCGGGGCGCCACGACCTCTTGCGACGGGCGATAAAGGGGGCCTCAAGTGAAGGACGACGGAAGAGAAACTCCGATGCTCTCGTGGCAGTCGCCTCCAGCCTCGCCACAGTCTCCGACGCAGAGGAGAAGACGTTTCTGCTGCGCTGTGCACTCGAACAAGCCAAGAAGCACACAGGCTACGGCAAGGGCAAATCCCTCGTTGGCATCGCCCGCGTCGCCGCCGAAGCCGGTCTGACCGAGATGGCCCGCAACGCCTACCAACTCGCGAAGGATGAATGGCGAGCGGACGACGACATAGACCGGCACTGTGACGACGCCATCAGGGTGCAGGCGGCCCTGTACGGTCTACCGCAAGCGCTCGCCGTGGCAAACGCGATCGAGCACACCTGGCTCAAGCACAACGCGATCGGGGCACTGGCGGTGCAGCGAACTGAGATGGGCGCTCCAGGCGATGCCGCGGAGCTTTGGCGCTTGATCCCGGACCATCGCGACAGCGTTGCGCGCTCGCTTACCGCCGCCGCGCTAGCGCGGGCGGGCGAACTGGACGAGGCGTGGGCGGTGCTGGGGTCCGACAACGACATGGTGTGTGAGGTCTTTTTGTCCTGTATCGATGATTTTGTCGACCCTCTTGGCCAGCTGGGGGCCGTCGATGCCGAGCACCATCTGCGGCGCGCTATCGAGGTCGCCGCCGGAACGACCAGTGTCACAAAACGCCACGTGTTGGAGCAGCTAGCGGCCGTGGCGGCTCGGCTCGGTCTGCACGACGTGTTGCGCGATGCCTCGTTAGCGGCCGGGATCGATATGGCCGAGCTGGCCAGCATGGTCGTCGCGTGGCGGGATGCGGCGGCGCAAGCGCCCGCAGCGTCGATCTCCTGGTTGCGCAAGTCCTTCGCCCTTTGCCCGTACGACAACGCTGTTGCTCGGGACGGCGTCGGACACCTGTACATGTGGCACCGCCGTCTGAATGGCGCGGGCCACGCTCAAGCCATCGCGGACGACCCTGTCCTGCAGGAGCACGCCCAGACTGCGGCCACTTCTTTCTGGTTTGCGTACACCGCTCACAAGGTACACCAGCAGGAGGCACAGAGCCGCGCAGACCGCAGGTGCCTGCAGCGCTGGGCGAGTGCCGTCAAAGCTGGCCAACTCTTTGAGCATGAGTACACCGTCAAGTGCCGCCTCTTGATGACGGGCGAGGGTATCGACAAGCAATGATCATGTATCGTATCTGAACGCAGGGAGGCATGCCGGACCCGGATAGCACAATTCCTTGCTAGATGCGCACATTTCGCGAGCCACAAGACTCATCCTCTTGCCCGGATCGACAAAGGCTGTCAGCCGATCAATTGAAACCGATGAAGTTGGCGAATCCGGGCAGTAGGTCGAGCGCTGCGGCGATCGGCTCTTCTTGCGGAAGTCCTGTCAATCTGCATAGCTTGCGCTCCGTAACAAGACGCGAGGGCGTACCGCCGGGCAGAAGCTCCGCACATACGCCAGCACGGCTGAGTGTAGCTCGAGCAGGTTCATGAGCTCGGTCACCCGTGCTCGCGTGAGCCCGTGGTAAAGCCGTGCCGATTAGTAAATTGTTGCCATGAAACTCGGCGGAATTTGTCGCACCTTTATCTCGCCAGCAACAGCGAGCAATTGAATCAACACTGAAGGCGATTCCACGTTTGCTGCAAATTCTAGTTGCAGGCCATCAACGTAGCCTTGTTGATTCGTCAAGGTCCAGGACCAAAGCAACGGAAGTCCTATTGCTCCATTCCAGGGGGCCATGGCAGACAATGCCACGGACCGAGTCGCAGGATCTGTACGCAACATCTTCTCGTCGCCAATGAATAGGCTATCGTCTTCCTCGACAGCGACAAGGACCTCTCCCTCTTCAAACACCAGCGACAATGCGACAAACACAGGCAATTCCGATTCGTTTTCTGAGTGCCAGAAAACACCGTTCACGGCTCGCAGGCTGCCTCCGCCCTCATGAATCTGCTCGAGCTGCGGGTACATGCTAATACTGCTCACCTTTCTTCTTTGCCTGTTTGATAATCTTGAGCGCCGTTTCGGCTGCGCTATCGCCTTCAGCCGCCATATTCGCAATCTCGCCCACCGTCTTGCCCTTGAGTTTATCACTGTCCCCCAATGCCTTGCGGACGTTGGCCTGTGTTCCGCCGCGATCCAGGATTGCCTGGGCGGCATCTTTATCTTTGATGTCTGCGAGATTACCGATCTTCTTTCTGCCTCGACCGGTTAGCTTTACCCCTTTCACCACACGTTGAGCCCGGAGCGCTTTCTTGACCTTGTCCTCAAGGCGATCCGCTCTCTTCATCGCCTGCGCGATTTTCCTCGGTACGTCGACCAGATCGAACGCGTCGCCAACGATGGGAACGAAACCAATGGCCGTGGCCCACCAGGGATCTTCGAGCACGCCGAGAACGTCATCGGCTTCTTGCAAGAACTCCTTAGCCATTTTTTTGTTGGCAAGTTTCTTGATCCGTGACTTGATCTTGGTCTTGATAAAGTTTTTGAGCATGCCCTTGGATGCCTTTTTGGCACCCATCTTGAGAGCGAAAGAGATGAACGAGCGGTTGACCCGTGCCGATGGCCGCTGCGTAATCTTCGGTGCGCGACCGCTGGCCATCACAGATGCAGCGGCGCGGTCAGCCTCGACCTCAGCAGCATCACTTGGCCTGCTGATCACGCTACTGGTCATGACGGCGTTGACGCGGGATTTCCGGCTCTGCACAACATGAGCTAGCTCATGAGCGACAACCTCTCGGTTCGGCGAAGATGAGGCAAACGCCAGGGTTTCGCCGGATGCCGCGGCTTCGGCGCCCATCAGTGCAAGCGGCCTCGGAGCACCCATGTAGGACTGAACGGTGGAGAAATCACTGTTGTAGGCGGACTCCATATCTGCGCGGTAAGGGACCTGCTGCGGGCTTCCCTGGGTCGCCACGTCAAAAAGCTGCTCCACATCGGGAGCAGCTCTGGATTCACGCATAGTGGTCATCTGCGCGGCCAAGGATTTGCCTGCGGCCATGTCGTAAGTCAGGTTGGGATACGCGGCCACGCCGGTGGTTTCCGTGCCTGCGTCTTCGAGATACGCAGTGCCGCTACCGCTTGGTCTTGGCTGTGGCTCTACTTCCTCGGTTTCGCGAACCTGTTGCCGCTGGATATGGGCATGCCGTGCATCAGTACCTGCAAGCGAGTAAAGATCCGGGCGGATGGCAAGGTCCCAGGCCGACATCTCACTGTTGATGAGAGGGGCTGTTGGCAGTGGCATCTCGGCCTTGCGCTGCACTGGGGGTGCACAGGGCTGCGGGGCTTGTGCTGCATTCTGATGGTTGTTGGTTGTCGATGGGGCGGCTCGAACGATACGCGAAGTCAGAGTGACCTTGCCAGGAGAGATGGTCGGTTGGTAAATCGGCCCGGGTCGATCAAAGTCGTCTACGTAGTCGTGGTCTTTGGAATCATCGAAAAAATACTCGCTCATGAGATGCCAGCTCCCCCATATTGCTGATGAGTGTCCACTCTGCACCTACACGCACGATGAAACCACATCACCCAGTCTGTCTCTATCATCACATCTATTACGCCAAGACGCTATAGAAGCTTCCTGTCAGTTAAAAAGCAAATTGTTGGACTATCGGCACATTATGAGATCCTATCCCGATTCAAAACAAATTTTTGTCTCGATTACACATCGCTGTGACGTCAGAACCCTGGCAATCCGATCCAGTGGACAACTCCAACCGACGCACCGGTCGGTCCATACAGCCCTGGTGACACCGACAATGGATTCGGTATCGCAGGTCACGGTGGCGATCAAAACCGGCTTTCTGGCAACGCCGCCGGTGTACTCTGCGACACGATGTGCCTCTGCAGAGGCATGGCCAGGTGAATCGACGCTTCCTCGAACGCACGCAATACCGCGACGTTTACCTCGGTTTTTACGCCGAGAATCTTCATGTACTCGTTGGGATACGAATCATCGCTGCCGGCGAACTTCTCGATGCCATACCACACCTCGAGTTCGACGTATCCCTCACCGATGTTGCACAGCCCGACCCAGGTGGTCTCGGTCAGGTTATCGGCCCTGTCGAGCACCTCTTGCACCAGCGCCATGGCCCGCTCGATTTGCTCCAGTGTGCTGTCGTGGCGCAGCTTCAGCTGCATGCCCTCCCAGTAGACCGTGCGGGCATCGACGTTGATGACATGACCATCGGTGAATACCTTGTTGGGCACCGTGATCTTGTGTCCATACCAATTCTCGATAACCGACGAACGGATTCCGATACTCAATACCCAGCCTGTGTTTCCACCGATCGTGATCTTGTCGCCCACCTTAAACGGGTTTTGGGTGAGAATGATGACGCCGCCAAATAGATTGGCCACAGTATCCTGCGCCGCCAGTGCCACTGCGAGCCCGCCAATGCCGAGGCCCGCCAGCACCGCCGACACGTTGTACCCAGCACTGTTCACAGCACTGAGGACACCCAGCATCCAGATGATCACAATCGCGACGGTACGCAGGACATCGATGATCGCGATGTTCTCCTGGCGCCGTCCCCACGGCTGCAGGATCTGCTCGTGAACAACGTCGTAGAACCGCGTGATGCCCCAGGTCACCAGTACGTAGATGATGATGACAAAGATCTTGCCGAGCAGTTGCTTGGTGTCGGGCTCTAGTTCAAAGGACTCGAGCCCGAATCTCAGGCCGAGGACGAGACAGAGCACGAAAATGAGGGCGCTGAGCCGAGCAGCGCTGTCACTCACCAGGGTATTTCGGGTTCGTTTTGCGATCGTGCCGACCAGGTTCGATATGAATAGACCGGCCAGCAAGCCGCCGCCAGCGGCAACGACAAAGCGAAACCACGCGATATCGAACCATTCCTGTATGCTTTCAAAGCTCATATCCCATCCTATCTTTCCATGTTTCAGACACCTGAACGATGCCCGGTTCTATCTGGCAAAGGCCGCGAACTCCCGCCTACGTGGTCGTGATCGCGGGTTCTTCCGCCCGCTGCGGAAAAGGCGTGGGGCGAAAAGAAATCACTCCTCTTGGCCTGTTTCCCAGCACGATATCGCGTGCACGCATTGCCGATTGATAACGGTTTTCGGCAAATGCGGCCGCTGAATACCAGGCCGCATGAGGGGTCACGATCACCCGTTCCGACGCCAACAGGGCAGGGGGCACGACCGGCTCGCCATCCAGCACGTCGACACCGACGCCGGCGAGCCGCTCCTCTTGTATTGCTTCGATCAGCGCCTGCTGATCGATGAGAGCACCCCGCGCCGTATTGACCAAGATCGCTCCGGAATCGAGCAGTGCAAGCTGTGCCCGGCCGAGCATCGATTCGGTCTCGGCGGTCAAAGGCGCGTGCAGAGAAACCACACCCGACTGGCGCAGAAGTTCGTCCAGGCTCTCGTAGCGCTCGATGCCATGCCCTTTCTCCACGCCGTCGGCAAGGTAGGGGTCGTAGAATCCGATATTCATGCCAAAGGCGTGCAGACGCCGCGCCACGGCCGTGCCAATGCGGCCCAATCCGACGATGCCGGCCCTCAAGCCACGCAGGCGGGGAATCGGTCTCGCCACCTTCCAATCCCACTCGCCCCGACGCACCCTGGTGTCGAACAAAGCCACTTTTCTCACTAACGCCAACATCAGTGCCAGAGTGTGATCGGCGACCTCTTCGGTGGCGTATGCTGGAACATGGCACACAGTAATCCCCCGCGCCGCCGCGCCGGCGATGTCTACGTGTTCATAACCGACCGAGGCACAGACAATCCCCCGACAACCCTCGAGCTTGTCGATGATCGACCGGTCCAGGGCGAAACGGCTCCACACGATGAGCACCTCGGCGCCGGCGATGTCGCCCGCGATCTCCGCAGCTGTGTGGGCCCGGTACAGAGAAACATCGGCACAATCGCCCAGCAGCTTTTGCTCGACGTCTGCCGAGGCAAAGTGCTTGCCCGGGAGCATATCCAGTACTGCTACCACGGCACGCAACGCGATCAACCAACTTTCGGGTTGGTCTCGCCCATCAGGTAGGCAAAGTACTCGAAGCGATCGCCCAGGTAACGCTCCGCCTTGGCCCACATATCCCCAGCATCGAGCTCACTGGGATACCGCTTGCCAATATCCGATGTCGCAAACAACGGCTGCAGGCTGGTAAGAGTCATGATGTAGAATATGTCATGGTCCATCTTGTAGCTCTTGCGGCGCTCACGGCACCAATCGCGGCGAATCGCCTCTCTGTGTTTTCGAAGCAAAAACAGGTGCGGGATGAAATAATTCCATAGACGGCGAGAAATCGGCCTGAACTCGTCAACCGGAATTTCGGGGAAATAGCCACTCAGCAGTTCGATCACCGGATCATGGTCGAGTAGATTGTTCAGCGTGTATTTGTCCAGCGCGGTCGGATAACCGATCTTGGCAACCATGCGGTATATCGCAGTACTGAGGTCTCGCCACGCCTGCATCGCACGGAGTGGCTCTGTTATGCTGTCCATGTCCTGAACCGAGTCGAGGTCGATGAGAAATACCTCACCGCGTTCGACACTGTAGTGAAAATTCGACCAATCGGCCGAGTAGCGGTACAAACCCGCCATCGAGAAATCGTGTACCAGCTTGCCTTCTTGCCGGGCCAAGGCGCCTATCACTCGCAACCGGGTGCGCTCGTCGTCGGGGTCACCGTCGATGCCGAGCGAGACTCGCATGGCGTCGTAATAGTCATCGACTTCGGGATTGCTCCCCCGATTCAGCGCCGCACCGTAGAGGATCTCCGAGACCCGATACCAGGAAAGCTCGGGCGAGAGCGTGATCACAGCCCCCATCGGCCTGCCTTCAAACTGCAGTGATTGACCGTACTCGATGACCGCCAATGGGGCGATGGTCGGCACCCCGTTCTCGATAAGGCGCTCGGCCGCGCAATACTCCAGGTGGGCGCGGTTGTGCAGAATGCCCCCAATGGGGCATGGCGCACTATATGCGAAGGTATATTCCCCACCATCGGTAATTCCCATATGCGGGTAGGTCAAGAGATCTTCCCACACCGTGCTCAGCGGCGGAACGGGCTCGTTGCTGTAGACATCGTGCAGTTTGCCCGAGTAGCGTCCGGGCAGCTTTGGGTTCCACAGACCCACTCCCTTGAGCTTGGCAGCCACGAAGCGCAACCGGGGATCGGCCAGGAGCGAGACCTCTTCTTCGAGCGCATGCCATGCCACTCTGCCCGGACGGGCAAACCTCGGGACGACACCATTCCAGCTGGCAATATCGAAGAGCCGTTTGATCTCGCTTGCCGAGATGTCCAGCCCCGAATAGCGATGGGTAATGCGATAGTCGAGCTTGTGGTGCAAGACAATACTTCCTTCCGTGGCCGGTCAGTCAGCGGTCCATTCGCCCGGTCGCGACAGCTCGGCCAAGAACTGAAATACGCGGTCGGAATGGCCCGGCGGTGTCTCGTGGGCGAAGTCGGGATATAGAAGCAGCGCCTTTTCGGCCGTGATCTTGTTGTAGGCGGCGAACTGAGTCGACGGCGGGCAGATGGTGTCCATCAGCCCGATCGTCATCTGCACGCGGCCGCGAATTCGGCTGCACAAATGCTGTACATCGATGTAGCCGAGCTGGGTAAACAACTCCTCTTCGCGCTCGTGCAAGGGGTCGTAGAGGCGAAAGTACTCATGGAGCTGGGCATAGCCGTCCCGGGCCAAGTCGATATCCCATACCCTGCGGTAGTCACTCAAAAAGGGCATGATGGACGCGATGCGCGCGACACGGGGCTCCAGCGCCGCACAGGCCAGCGCCAGTGCGCCGCCCTGGCTGCGGCCGAGAGTGGCAACCCGCCGGTCATCGACGCTGTCGAGTTGCATCACGATACGGGCCAGAAGGGCCGTATCGAGATAGATCTGTCGGTAGAGTAGTCGGCGAGGATCGCCGCCCAGGCCGCGCACGATATGGCCGCGCAAGGTGTTGCCCGCGACCCCGCCGACATCTTGCGAAGTTCCGCCCTGGCCACGACAATCGAGTGCAGCAACCGTGAATCCCATGCTCGCGTAGGCGAGCTTTTCGGTCCAATCGCCGGCACTTTGCGCATAGGCGTGGAACATCAAGACGGCTGGCCCGGGACGTCGCTGTGCGGTCGGCCGGAGCAGCTTGGCGTGCACCCGCGCACCTCCGACTCCGGTGAAGTAAAGGTCCTCGCACGACGCAAAAGGAACCCGAAATGTGGCCGGCTTTCGGTCCACAGTGGGGTCGAGCGCATCGAGTTCGGCCAGCCCGGCAGCCCAGAACTCAGCGAAGTCAGCCGGTCGCGGATTGCTGCCCTGATAGTCCAGGAGCCGCTCCATCGGCATATCGAACATGGCGGGCATCGCACCGATCCTCTCTTTCTGGAAGCCGTTTCAACAATGCAAGAAGTCGCCATCAGCTGGCTCGCATGACCATGACGGCGACCTCGCTGTCATGGCGAAACGGGCCGAATTGAAAGTCGCCGTACACCTGAGTGATTTCCAAGTCGCACGCATCGGCCTGCAGATAGAACTCTCCCGGCAAGAAAAACCGACTGCGCCATACCACCACCCGCTCGCTCTGCAGCATGCCCTCGCGGTCGTAGATCCGAAAGTGACGATCCTGCTCCATCAATTGCGTGGTCGCGTCAAAGCGAAAGGTGCTCCACATTTCAGTGGTTGTGCCGCTGTCGGCGTCGATGGACTGCTGCACTTTCATCACCCTCGAATCGTTGTCGAGCCAGCGCTCATCTCTGGCTTCTGCCCAGGTCGGAATATCGATCACCATGGTGCCGCCCGGTGCGAGATGGTGCCTGAGCGCGGTCAGACAGGCTTTTTGATCGGCCAGGGTCAATAAATAGACGAAGCTGCCAAAAGGTATAAACACGAACGAATACTGGCGACCCAGGTCGAATTGCCGCATATCGGCCTGTTCCAGATGAATACGCCGGGCCAGCTCGGGTGGAAACCCTTCCAGCTTGGCCTTGAACTCGTTTAACATCGCGGCAGAATTGTCGATGCCGTGGACTTCGATACCCTGTTGTGCCAGCGGGATGGCCAGCCGGCCGGTGCCCACGGCGCATTCCAGAATGCACTCGTGTCCGGCAGTCAAACGCCGATACATGTCGATGTCTTTGTCGGTATCTCGATATAGCCAATCGTATAGATCGGGCCGATCCGGGACAGGTGGAAACGGAGATTCATCCAAAACGGTTCCTTTCATCAGCGCGAACGAGGTAGCGTCTTGTCGCAGTAAACGCGGTTTCATAGCCTCGGTTTACCGGATCAATCCATCCCGCCGCAGAAGCTCGATCGATGCGTCGAGTGCGGCAGCGGTCTCGTCTATATCCTTTTCGGTATGGGCCGAGGTGACAAAGCTACTCGGCGCAATATCCACGCCATGGACCAGCATGGCCAATCGCAATCCGCGAATCAACTCGGCATCGCCTCGCCCGAGCAGAACGGCAGGCGCGCAGGCCCGAGGATCGAAATCGCCGGTGTTCAGGCCCCGCTGACCATGCCCGATCAGAAACTTGATGCACGATGACGTACCGTAAACGACCCAGTCGAGCCGGTGCTGATCGATAACCTGATTCAGCCTCTTGCGCAGTTTCCCGGCAAAGCTGTCGAGTCGCTCGTGCAGCCCTTTGGTCGCCACCTCGCGCAGCATCGCAACACCCGCTGCCGCCGATAGCGGATTGCCGCTGAAGGTCCCCATATGCGCGATGGGCGGCCGATGACTGGTGACGCTGGTATTCTGCTTGCGCAGCGGGGCGAGAAATTCGCGTCGGCCAGCCACGGCGCCTCCGGGCAATCCGCCGCATAACACCTTGGCCAGGGTGGTCAGGTCGGGGACGACACCAAAGAGTTCCTGGGCACCGCCCGGCGCCACCCGAAACCCGGTCACGACCTCATCGAAGATGAGCAAAACGCCATGTGCAGCGCTCAGTGCGCGCAACTCGCGGATAAATGCGCCATCATACGGAACCACCCCCGAACATGGTCCGGTCGGCTCGACGATAATGCACGCGATATCGCTGTCGGCACGCAGGCAGTCGGCAGCAGCAGCGATGTCGTGAGACCGGCAAACCACCACCCTGTCCTGGCTCGTCTCATCGTCGCAATGGATCGAGCCGTGCCAGCCGTGATAGTGGCCGCTGAACCGCAGCACTCCGGTCTTGCCGGTATGGGCACAGGCCAGCTCGATGGCCAGCAATACCGCTTCGGTACCGCTGGCCGTGAACCGCACCTGGTCTGCCCCGGGGACCAGCCGGGTCACTGCATGAGCCCAGTCGACTGCGAGGTTGTGACACGCGGCAAAATGAGTACCGCGGGCCAGTTGCCGGGCCACCGCGCGAGTCACGGCCGGCGCGCCGTGGCCCAGCAGGAGAGCCCCGTGGCCTGCCCAATAGTCGATAAGCTCGTGCCCGGCCATTGTCACTTTTCGCGATCCGCTCGCCTGATCGACATAGATCGGAAATGGTATCAAGATCCGGCTATCGGTCGACACGCCATCAGGCATGTATTTCCGGGCAGCTTCGGCGAGCTCTCGGTCATGAGCGAACATCGCCCAGTATCGTTCAACGAGGAGACTCATCGAGTTGGTGATGCAACGTCTCTGTCACAGCTGCGAAAGAAGATACCTGCACCGACGTCGTCTTCGCTCTCGGCAGGGTGAAAACTGGCCTCGCGGAGTACTGCGGAATAACGCCGCTTCACGATGAAGTCATCGGCAACCCGCCGCATGGGTCGATACCGGTGATGTTCCTGCCCCGGCCGGGACAGCGGCTGATTATCCACTGCGTTGTAGCTGCAGTGAATCACGGTGCGCGCCTGATCGGATGTGTTGGGGTCGGAGCCATGCAGAGTATTGCAGTGAAAGAAGACCGCGTCCCCTGCCGAAAGGGTGGGATAGACCAGGCCCAGACGCTGCACAGCAGCCTGCACAGCCGCGGGATCGGGGCCGTGCTGATCGATGGTATCGCCCAGCAAAACGCGGTGAATCCGAGCCATGCGATGGGAGCCGGGGATGAAGTAGACTCCGCCATTTTCGCGATGGCTTGCATCGATGATGATGCTACAGGTCAGAAGATGCGGAAACAGGCAACCGTCCTCGTACCACGTGGCATAATCCTGGTGGATGCCAACCTCCCCATCGCCGGGTTGCTTGCGGAGAAGTTTGGAATGCCAGTGGTAACAAGACCTGCCCAGCAAGGACTCGACTGCCACCACGATCCGCTCCATGCACGGCAGCATGCCCAGGAGCGAGTCGTCGATTTGGGTCCAAATCGCGACGCCGTAGCTGCGCCCGGCGCCGTCGCGCACCTGGGTTTGAACATTCGAGAGATGAGCGGTTCGCCCGCAACCGGCGCGGATGGGTGCGATCTCCTCGGCATCGAAGAAGCCCTTGACCACCGCGAATCCATCCCGCCGATAGCGGGCGTTCGCCTCATCAGAAAGAATTCGACATCTCGGCTGATCGCGATCCGTCCGGGCGGCATCTCCGCGATTTACATCGACTTGTGCGTTCATCATTCCGACCTTGCCTGGCTAAAACAGACCACGCGCTTTGCCCCCATCAATGGTTATCGTTTGGCCAGTGATGTGGCCAGCCACATCGCTGCACAGGAAGGCGACCAATCCGGCCAGCTGCTCGGGCTCGCCGATGCGACCCACAGCGGTCAGACCAGCCAGATCGGCCTCTGCGTCGGCGAGTGACGTCTCTTGCCGGGCAGCCGCGGTGGCCAGGATGGCCTTGCCGAGTTGGGTGCGAAACAATCCCGGGCATACCGTGTTGATGGTAATGTCGTCGCGCCCGAACTGGTTGGCCAGCGCCTTGCTCAGCCAGGCGCTGCCAGAGCGAAATACACCGGACAATAGATAGGTGGAGTTTGGCTCACGGATCGCCGAGGAAGCAATATTGACGATACGTCCCCAGCCCCGTGCCTTCATGATGGGAAGAACCCGTTGATACAGGCGAACCGTGGCCAACAAGATCTGCTCGAAACCAGTCTGCCAGGCGTCCTCGGCCAGGTCGAAAAAACCGCCGGTTTCGGGGTGGCCGACGTTGGCGACCAGAATGTCGAGGGATGACAGCTGTGCGACCGTGGTCTCGACCAGGCGAGCCAGATCGTCGGCGCGGCTGGTGTCGCATACCACGGGAACGACCGTGGCCGCGCTGGCAGACCCGATGTCCCTGGCCGTGGCGCGAAGCGCCACCCCGTCGCGAGCGCAGATGACGACCCTGGCACGATGACGGGCCAGTTCGGCCGCACACGCCTTGCCAAGGCCACGACTCGCACCGCATACCAGGGCGACTTTTCCATCGAGCTCGACTTGCATACCCTTTGATCTCCTGCTCGCAGGCTGCACCGGCGGCCCGACTAAGCCTTGGCCGGGGTCGCCGCCCGGGCGATGCTCGCCCAGAAGCGCTCCCAGAAGTGCATCACCTGGATGAACTTGCCGACGAATTTGCGCCGCGCGGTGTAGCTGGTGACATACCGGACAAAAATGCTCACCGACCGCTCGATGTGCGCTTCCTCCAGGGTGTTGTGCAGGCGAACCCACTCGGTGGCCGCGACCAGTCGGGCCACCTCGTCCGAGTAGCTGAGATAGTCCACGACATTGCCGATGTTCTCGTATGCGATCAGCTCCATGCCCAGCAAGACACCACAGATTTCTGCATCAGACGTGCAGGCGTCCAGGTTGTCTCGCAGCGACGTGATCGCGTCTCGAACATCTGGATAGCCGCTCCAGGCCAGAATATCGTTTTCATCGACATCGGCGACCAGCAAGCTGTCGCGGAGCAGATCCGTATGAATCTTGCTCTCAGAGGATTCGCCGAGCTCTTCATAGGCCGTCTGGACCACAAAGTGGCGGATCCTGGGATTCTCGAGCTTGGCGAGCGCCAGGCATAAAACGTCGACAATCGCCTCCGACAGGTGATACCAGAGTGAGCCGACGATTTTGGCCCGCTCCGGGGTCTTCTCGGGTACGGCATCCCGGAATGAATCAAATAGCCTGTTTGGTTGCGCAAGCTCGGTAAAAAACTTCATGTAGTACGCAACCGCCTCCGCCTCGGTGTCGACGCGAACGATATCGTTTCTGCGGTGGCCCGGCTCTCTCTGAACTTCAATGTCAAGCATTACCGACTCCCAGGGGACTTGCAGCCAGATCGTGGCGGTGCGCGAGGAACTCGCGACTCACGGCCCGCGTTCACCACTACCAGAACATACAGTGCCTCGTGTGGGTTTCTATATACAGAATACGGGAAATGTCCGCAACCCCAGGTATGGATAAATTGAAAATTTGTCGCTAATAGTATATTGCGTCTCGGTCCGGAATGCTGCCAGTACACTATCTCGAGATGAGTCAGTCCTGGGCATATCGCCGTATTTTTGGCTATAAGTCATCAAGCAACAAAAATATAATTTGCGCTGTTATGGCATTTCTGCGGATGATCGGAAATCAGCCGATACATGTCGGAGCTCGAGGGCCGGATTCGAGGACGGAATCCGGCCCGATCTTAGTATGAGTCTCGACTCGAATGCGATAACCGGTCCAAGAATGATACAATTGCGGAACTATGTACTCTATCTGAGTCAGAGTACCCGGGTCTATCGAGCGATTCGGATACGTGACGAGCAGATGGTCATCGTCACAGTCGCGTTCGGAGGCATAGGAGCGGATCGAAAGCAATGGCGCGTGCGCCGCGACTCGAGGTACTGCAGCGGCGGGGTCATTCAACGTATGGCCCGATGCGGCTACGGGCAACTGCGGCTACGCGCAGACCTTTGATGGAATGCGGGGGCCGGCGACGCCAGCGCAAGGCGCTCTGTCCACAGAGTCTCCCTGCTGCCGATTCATGGCCAGGTGGGCACCGGATTGGCGGTCGTCACGGCGTTCTGATCAGGCACCAGGGCTAATACTGCTGGGGGTAGCCCTGCATGCGGTCGAGCTTGTTCTCGATGCGGTCGAGCTGTTGCTTTTCGCGGCCGCGGATCCAGGAGAGGTGCACCATAATGCTCATCGTGTTGAACTCCTCGAAATCGTCCTCGTCGTCAAAATCGATCGAGTAGCGAGTGAACTCGACGCCGGGGCGGATCGCAAAGGTCTCGCCCGAGAATTCGAAGAAAAACGACCCACCTGTCGCGCCCAGGTTGCCGCTGAATCTGGCCAGATCTTCGTCGGCGTCGTCTGGGTCGACGGCGCCGTAGCGGGTTGTCGATCCGAAGATCGAGCCGGTGATAGCGATATTATCGGCCAGTTCGTAGGTCGCGATGAGAGGCAGTTTGACCGACGTTCCGCTGATCAAGATGAGAGATTGCCCGCTGATAGCCGGGGCCACGGCGAGGTGGAACCGGGGCGAGCGAACCAGGCGATACTTCAGGTCGGCTTCGAGCGCGAGCTGGACAAAACCGACTCGGCCGCCTATTTCCAGATTGTCCTGCAATCCGACGTGAAAGGTCAATTCGGGTAGTAAGGCCGGGAGGGTGACTCGGTCGGTATCATCGTTGGACGTGAATTCGTAGGTAGTGGCCGAAAAATTGAGGCCAAATGACGACTCGCCTTTGGCCAGGGTTTTGGCCGAATGGTAGTTGCCGGCGAGCAGGCAACCGCTGCATAGTACAGCAAGTCCCAGGGCCACGGCTATATCCACGTGGACGTGTGTTCCCGATATCATGGTGGTGTCTCCTGTCCAGATGATGGGTGACTATATCAGTTCACTTTCAGATCGTCGGCGCGAGCAATGCGTTTGCACGCCCACGATTGTCCCGTGACTCAAGGACCAAAGCAAACATGAACGCGGCAGAACCGACACGCAAAAACGCCTCGCTCGAGCCATCGATCACTACTTTCAACGCACCGCCTCGCAGCGGCTCTACGTCCATCTCGACAAACCTCTGTATCAGCCAGGGGAGACGATGTGGTTTCGAATCTGGCAGCTGGCCACAGCGACGTTGAACAGTGGTCGGGCCCATCACGGAATGACTGTGCAGCTGGTGAGTCCCAAAGGGGCCACTGTTCTGCAAAAACGGCTGCTGGTTCAAGCCGGTGTGGCGACCAATGACTTTGTGTTGCCACCGTCGGTACAGGGCGGCGAATACACCTTGCGCGTGTACTCTGATCACGGCGCCAGCACCGAACGGAAATGCGCGCACTGGTCAAGCTGGTCGAAACAGGCCTAATCAAGTAGGGTTAAACACTGGGCCGAGCCCTTGCGAGTGACCATCAAGTAGGGCGCGGTGAGCGATTAGCCACGACTCGGGTCGTCGGCGACAAGGTCGTCGGGTGGGTCGTCGAGCAAATAGTCGTAGAGCGATGAGTTGGTCCGCGGTCTGCGGCCGCGGCGTACGACCATGTCCAGGCTGCGCGAGACCGCGGTTTGCTCCACTTCTTCGCGCAGCGCTTCTTTTTTGCGAATCAGCTTAAAAAAGCGTTTTCCCTTGATCGACAGCAATAGACACGGAGTCTGAGCCCGCACTGTCGCGGGCTGACCGCCGCCTTCCATGAGGGCGGTTTCGCCGAAGTAATCACCGTCCTCCAGGTCCGGCAGCCGGAGCTTGTTGCCATCAAAGCCAGTCGTCGTCACCGACGCGACGCCGCGCACCAGGATATAGAACTTCGCCCCGATTTCCCCTTCGGTGACGATGGCCGAGCCACTGTCGTAGTACTCGGTGATAAAGCGTTTTTTCAGGCTTTTTAATGCTCGCTCACCGAGTGTGGCAAAGAGTGGAATGGCTCGAATACGATCCACGGTGATCTCGGCGTGGCGCCCGTCGGCGCTGATCGCAAATCCACTTTGGGCCCGCCAAAGCCTGAAATACATCCCTTTTTGCCCGAGAAGCTCTTCGTGACTGCCGTGCTCGACCAGCTGCCCTCGATTCATCACCAGGATGCGATCCGCGTCCATGGCGCTGGCCAGTCGATGGGTGATGGAGATGATGGTGCGCCCGGCGCTCAATCGCTGCAAGGTGGCGTTGACTGCCGCTTCGGTCTCGGGATCGAGATGCGCCGTCACTTCATCAAAGAGCAGTATAGCCGGCTTGCGCACAATGGCGCGGGCCAGCGCGACCCGCTGCCTTTGCCCCATGGTGAGCCGCTGACCGCGCTCTCCGACCACTGTGTCATATCCCTGGGGCCAGCTGACAATGGTCTCGTGCAGATCAACCGCCCGGGCCGCAGCCTCGATCTCGGGGTCGCTGGCATCGGGCTTGACCAGGGCGATATTGTCCCGAACCGTGGTATTGAGCAAAATGGGATCTTGCAGGACCACACCGATCTGAGCGTGGAGAGAGCTGCGTCCAACCGCGGATAGCTCGACACCGTCGATGGATATCCAGCCAGTACTGGGCTCGTATATACGCAAGAGCAGCTTGAGCAACGTGCTCTTGCCCGACCCACTGTGCCCGACCACGGCGATCGACGACCCGGCCGGCACCGCAAAGTTGAGATGCATGACTTCGTGCTCTGCCCCGCTATAGCTAAAACTGACGTCGCGAAAGCAGATCTCTTGCGTCAAGCCGGGCAAGTCGACGCCACTCGATTGTGTATTCGTCCGGGTCGCAGGACCGGCCGATGAATCGGCCCCAAGCATGACTCGCTCCATGCGTTCCAGCCCCGAAGCGCCCGAGATCAGCCCGCGCAAAAAGTCCGAGATATTGACCACCGAGCGGCTCGCTTTAGGGACCAGAGCCGAGGGGAGCGCAAAGCCGGGTGTTCCGAGCGCAACCCGTTTGTCAGGCTTGAGAAAGGTCGAGCCTGAGAAATTAGGTATAGCGGTGGGTACAGGTCGAGGCAAGCGCCTGCCGCCGGTTTCTCTGTGACAATTTTCGGTGATTCGGGGCAGATCGCATAAGGCGGCTCGGCTCGGGCCTACCTGGCTCGGCGCGGCTGTACTCGACTCAACTGTCGCCCTTGGTCTTGATTTCTGGCTCGGAGGCTTCCAGCCTGGTCGGCTCGTTTCGGCCATCTGCACTGGCGGTATTGCAACCGCGCGCCAGGTTGTCCCGCCGGGTCCGCACCCGGTCTTCGAGCAGGTGGCTGGTGCCCGACAGGGCTATCAGAGCGCGGTCGAGAAGACGCTCGGCGGTGGCGATCTCGCCGCGACGCTCTGCTGTGAGAGCGGCAATTTCAAAAAACTCCGCCAATTCGACCGGTCGCAATGACGCCTCGGCGCGCCGCCTGAGCTCGGTCCACTGGCTCATCGGGGACCGCGCCGCTGCAACTTCGAGCGCGTCGCACGCGATTTTTTCGGATTCGGCGAACCGGGCGTTGCGGTCGTTATTCTCGCGCGTCCGATGTTGAGCGGCTCGGATCTCGGCCAGTGCGGTACGGGCCTCGCCTATGCGATCGGAGACGAGTGAGATCCGCGCGCCGAGTAGCAGCGCAAATGGTCTGCCAGAGCAGGTCTTTTCGACCGCAATGGCCCGCTCGATGTGTGGCCTGGCCGCGGCAAACTCGCCGGTGTAGTAGTACAGTTCGGCCAGCTTGTACGAGGTGATGTACTCGATCTCGATCTGTCCGATTTCCCGGCCAATGGACTGGGCCGACAGACCATCAGCTACCGCGCCAGAGATGTCTTTTTTCACTATTCGCAGTTTCAGTCGATTGTTTAGCACTGCGGCGAGGTGAAGCTTGTCGTCGCGATCCCGACACAGGGCCACGGCTTTGTCGAAGAGTGCTTCGGCCTGGTCGATGTGGTTTTCCGCGGCCAATCGGAAGCCCTGTAGCATGAGGGCGATGACCAGCGTCTCGTAGCCGCGATCGCCGATGCGGCTCGCCTCAGCCGCTGCTCTGTCCAGCCAACGCTGCGCTCCGTCGTGATCGCCCAGGCGGAGCAGCGCGCGTCCAAAAGCGAGCTTCTGCCGAGCCGCGAGCAGAGGCGACGGTTGCGGGGGAGCCACCGCCCGGGCCTTCTCGGCCTGGGCCTGGGCTGCCTCGAAGTCGCACATCCAGTCGAGGACTGTGGCCTCGTCGAGAAAAAGCTCGGCCTGCGCCTGCCGATCCGCGATGTCCTCGGCGATGGTTTGTGCCGCGCGAATGTCGTCCAGTGCATCCTGAAAACGGCTCAGTCGGTAGCGCATGAGCCCACGCCCGCTGAGCGCACGTATCCGCGCCCGGCGGTCGCCCGGTGTCAGCAGTTGTAGTACCCAGCTGTAGTCGAGTTCGGCTTCGATATAGTCGTGGCGATCTCGGTTTTTTTCGGCGAGCTCCAGATAGATCGCCGCGGCGACTCCTGCCCGCCCGCTCTCTCGGGCGTGGTGCGCGATCAGCGGCAGGCGCTTGTCCTCGGCCAACTCCACGGCGCCGGAGTAATAGCGATAGGCGGCGTCGTGGATCTGCTGGCGTAAGGCCGCTCGGGTGGACCGAATGACCTGCTGCCGGATGACCGGGTGGCGAAAGCAAAATCGCTGCTTTTCGCGTTCGATCAAGATGCCTTTTTCGCACAGGCGGCAGTTGCCCACCCAGGCATCGAGCAGAAATATATCACCCAACCCGTCGTGCTCGAGCTGGCCGAGTACGCCCTCGATGTCGGCGTGGCGAAACTCCGGTGCGACGAGAGCGACCAGGCGAGTGTGGTCGGCGAGCGGAGCGGGCAGAGACGAGAGCTCGCGCTCGGCCAGCCATTCGACCAGCGGGAGCTCGGCCAGGCTGGCGAGTTCGTCGCTGGCCAGATACCAGGTATCACCCCACTTGCGGCGCCGGATCAGACCTTGCCGCTTGACGCCGCGGGCGAGCTCGTGAATGAACAGTGGATTGCCCCCGGTCTGCTCGATCATGCGGGCAATGACCGGGTCGGGGACCTCTTCGGCTGGCCGGAGCAGGCGGCGAAAAAGTTCCGCAGCACTGGCGTCGCCGAGCGATACGAGCTTTATGGTCGAGCGGTCAGCAGCGCGCCCTGCCCACTGCGGCCGGGCATCGGCAAAACTGGGCCGAGCCTGTACACACACCCATATGGGCAATGCAGTCTCGGCCAGGGTGGCGAACTCGAGGGCGTCCAAGGTGGCTTCATCGGCAAAATGGGCATCGTCCACGATGCAGCACAATGGGCGATTCTCGGCCAGTCGACGCAGGGATCGTCCCGCCGCTGCCACTGCGGCCGCTCGCAGAGCCGCCGGCGCGGCGCGCAGTTTGCGCACCTCGGGGGCATCGCTTCCGATCCATCCCATGATCAGAGCCACCGCCGGCCACACTGCCTGGCCCAGCTCACTACCCAGCCGACCGGTTATATGAGCGCGGGCCCAGTCGGGCGACCGGCCCGGCTCAACACTGTTGGACAGGCCGAGCGTCGCGCCAAATAGCTGCCGCAAGGTCCGATTGCTGTCGCCGCCGAGTGACTCGCGCGCGTGGATCTCGATCACCTGTGCGGCCGGCAGTTGTTCGCGCAAGTACACCGCAAGAGCCGCACCGAGCAGGCTTTTGCCGCATCCGATCTCGCCGATCACAGTGGCGATCGCCGGCCGACGACGGTCCAGCGCCCGGCTGGCGCTCTCGAAAAGCTGGCCGAGTTCGCGCTCGCGACCGACAATGACCCGATTGGCGGCGGCCGCCCGGGCTGGAGGCGATTTGGGCTCGAGGACGTAAAGTAGCTGGTCTGTGCCGGTCACCGGCCTGGTTTTTACTTCGGTCAACGAATGGGCGCACCCGGGCGTGAGGAAAACACCGTGGGGAGCACCGGCCTGGGCAAAGTTGCTGCGCCGGTGCAATGACGCCGACAGGATGCGCTCGCTGCCGTCGCGGCGTCTGTACACCCGAACCCGATCCCGGTCCAGGGTGACCCGCACGGCAATTGTCTGCGCGATAATCGCTCGGGCACCGGCCAGGGCGCGGTCGAGCGGGCTTTCGCCGGCATCGAGCCCGAATACCGCGACGCACTGCTTGCCAGCCACTCGAGCCAGGCGCCCGCCGAACTCCTCGACAATGCGCATGACCGTACCGGTGTCGGCAATTGCCTCGAAAAAGAGCAGACCGGCCAATATCATCGCATCTGCGCCATCTGTGCTCCGCCCCGGCTCGTATCTATCATTGCGCATTCGAGTATCTCTGGTACCACGGCCCGCCTTGGCGCGCCCGGCGCCGGCCCCGACGAATGTGGATCCAGCGCGATTTTTGGCCAGCGCATCGGTCAGGGCCCGGCGCAGGTCAGCAATACTCTGGAAGCGTCGTTTGGGCGCTTTGGCCAGACAGCGCATGAATACCCGGTCGACCGCTCCACATGCCGGGACAAAACGCGATGGCGGCGGTGGTCGCTGCGACAGATGGCAGACCCGAACGTCGGCTCCGGTGCCGACAAACGGCGTCCGACCGGTCCACATCTCGTAGAGCACGACTCCAACGGCATAGATATCTGCCCGACAATCGAGGTCGATCAGGCCCTGACACTGCTCGGGCGCCATATAGGCCGGAGTCCCCAGCACCGTGCCGGCCTTGGTGTCGGCCGCGCTTTCGATCACAGCAGTGGTCGGCTTGGCCAGGCCAAAGTCGATCAGCTTTGCCGCGCGCGGTGCCACCGAGACAAAAATATTGGATGGCTTGAGATCGCGGTGGATAAAACCCTTGGCGTGGACAGCCTCAATGGCGTCGAGAATGGACCCGGCAATGGTGAAGAATTCGTCCTGTCCCATCGGCTTGCCGAGCTGATTTTCCAGACTTGGTATGGCGATGAGCTCACATACAAAGTACGGAGCGCCATCGTCAAATGAACCGTGTTCGTACACTTCTGGCACAAACGGCGGGCCGATCGCGCGCAGCGCGGCCACTTCGACCGCCAGACGAGCACGCGATGCCGAAGTGGTGACACGCACGGTCTTGATCGCGACAGTCGCTCGATCGGCTTCACGGGTAGCGGCAAAAACCGTTCCAAACCCCCCTGTACCCAGTATCCGGTGAATGTGGTAGCCGGCAAGGGATCGCAAGAGTCTCTCGCCCGGCTCGATCGTCAATGGTGCTCTCCGGCCGCCTGGCTCGCTAATAGTGCTGGATCACTTCGCGGTTGTCGCCGATGATCAGGTAGCGAGTATCATCGTACCGCACCGCAGCAGTGGTCATGATGCTGCTCTCTTGCAGGGCTTGCGGGGTGATGCAAACCCCATCGATGTCGCGTTCTGGCGCCCAGCTGCCCACGTCGGTAATGGAACCGGCCGAGCTGGAAAGCTGCGGATGCGCACCGGGATGCACCGCTGCGCATCCGCCGTGGACACATACGTTGACGTGCAGGTTGTCGCGGTCGGCCAGGCGTCGTCCAATGTGCCCACGCAGCCTCACCGCGCTCTCGATCACACGTCGGCGGGTTCCTTCCGATGGGCCATCAAGGCGTACGACACCGAGGATCGACTCGCTGGTCTCCATGAGTGTGTCTAGCTCGGCGCGCTCGAACGCTTCGCCCGATATATCCAGAATGTCGACCATGGCCTCGAAGTCGCTGTCGCTGAGCTCATCCGCAGCAGCGACGCGGACCTCCACATAGATCGCCAAAACCGGTATCATGGACTTGCGGATTTCTGGCTCGGCGCTCGTCCAGTCCAGAGCATTGCGCAACGCGGCCAAAAACGATAGGACATCGTCGTAGCGGTGGAACGGCAGCTTGTCCATGGCCCGTCGCACCACTGCGTCCACCGCGGTTGGAACCGGCGCGACGCGGCTCGGTCGGGGCGGTGGCGCATCCAGATGCATCTGCACGATGGTATTTCGATCGCGACTCTCGAATGGATACTGTCCGGTGATAAGACGGTAAAGGAGGACTCCGAGCGCATAGATATCGGTGCGCCGGTCTATCTTGCGACCAAGGATCTGTTCGGGAGCCACCGAATACGGAGTGCCGAGAACGACTCCCATGGTCGATAACTCCGATCCAGGCTGATCGCTGTCGAGTAGCTTGGCAATGCCGAAGTCGAGAAGCTTGACCAGAGGTCGCTCTGGCTCGCCTCCGATCATGATGTTGCTGGCTTTGATATCGCGGTGCACGATGCCGGCATCGTGCACCGCGGCCAATGCGTCGCATATCGGCGCCAGGAAAGTCAGGGCCTCGTACGGAGTGAGGCGCCCGCGCGCCCGAAGTACATCGGCCAGGCGATGACCATCGATGAGCTCCATGACGAAGTAGGGCCGGCCGTCCATGAGCCGGCCAGCATGATAGATCTGCACGATATTGGGGTGATTTATCAATCGTATCACCCTGGCCTCTTGATCGAAGCGACGCACCTGCTTGGGTGACGTTGCCAAGTTGGAGTGTAGTACTTTGATGGCAACGCGCCGGTCTTGGTTGCGCGATTCGGCGATGTAAACCGCACCGCAGCCGCCCTGACCGATCCGCTCGACAATGCGAAACGGGCCGATCTCCGAGCCGGGCTCGAGATCGCCGCCACCGCCGTCCTCCATGCTGTTGGACAACCGAGTGGTCCGCGTGGACACCAGTTCATAGAAACCGTCCAGCTCCGAGTTCTGCGCTGCGGCGCAACTCATGGGCGGGTTTTCCGCGTTCAGATTGGCGCGCGTGTTGCCGGCGCCGTCCCGAAATGTCGAAATTTGCCCGACCTCCGACTCATGCCCCGAGCAGATGCTCACGGACTCCTCGTTCAAATCAAATTTCTTTCTTTGTGGGGAAATAGTCAGCATTACCTTATTACCTATCGGCCGCCAATCCATTTTCCATATCCATCACGGTTATAACAGACTGAGTAAACGATCGAGCTGTCCCGGATTATCGATGGCGCGACCAATGCTCTCTCGACTACAGCTGGACAGGCGGTACTCGGCCGAATACAATCATATTCAACGTATACCAGCTGCGGCCCGAGCACAGCTGTGCCAGATTCAGATGGATGAATCGCCGACCCCGCGACGGCCCCGGAACTGATATCAAGGTCGACCATGATTGAGAGTTTTGATTTGATTATAGTATGCAACGCTATTTGATGGCCCGGTGTAAGTATCGTTTTTTTGGTTACTTTGATGTCTTCTATTTTTATGCGTTGCACTATCGGTCTCTTCGTCCCGGTGGTAATCAGGGCACGCGAGACGGCGACGAGAAGGCGCCGCTTCCTCGTCCCGCGGCTGGCTTGCCTGCCTACCTGGGCTCTTCACATGCCTGGTGCCACACAGTCCACAGACTGGCTCACCGACCACTCAATTAACCATACTACAACACTATCATGAACTATGATTTTGCGGACAGTTGATTCAGCAATCCGTCACGAAATCGCGAATTTGGCAAGCCGTGTCGCTAATCTGTCAGATCTTTACCGCTGGTACGCGGTGCAGTGGCGCCTTCTCAAACTGTGACATGTCCGGTCCCGTTGTTGGCAAGTGTCCTCGTTCGCGTCTTGTTAGCACCGATCGTACCGAGACGGCCTTTTGAATCAGAGAGAATTTGGCCACTCAGGTGCTATCCAGACACTGCGATATTGCGCTCGATCACCCACCCGATTGCCCAATGCAACTCGATTGGCTGTGATGTCATCAAACGCTGCTCCTCGTGGCTTTATTGTCGTAAGCGAAACCCGACCCAGCGACGGGTTGAGTTGGTCACAATCGCTTATATCCGTGTCCTGGACCGTCAAATTGCCAATACGCGGTTCTTTGTATCGGTCCATTCTTCTCTTGAACAGCCGATAATCGACCGACATTCCGACTCGCATAATCTGGCCAGCCGTCGAGGCGATGGTGGAGTTCCATTGAGACAATGGTCGGCGATTTCGGCCCGCCGTTTCATCACCGAAGAGCGGAGCCGATATCCGCACCATGTAGGGCAAAGGTGTAGTGGCATCTCAGATGCTCTGATGCTCGAATAGCAGCGGTCGGTTCCGATGCAGTGTCGTATCTGCTATTGTTAATAAACTCAGAATCAACAGAAAAACGTCCTCAAATGAGATGTCTCGAGCAGCAACGTGCACGGCATGGAAAGCAAGCAGGCGTGATATGATACCTCGTTTCGCCCGCTCCCGTGCCTTGCGCCATGTGGCTGCAGTGCTCATTTTGGCCATTGGCTACTACGTAACGGGTTGGCTGGCACTGTTCTTGGCCATCCCGCCGTGGTTCGCTGCTCCGCTATGGCCGCCCTCGGGAGTCGCCCTGGCAGCGATTTTGCTCCTCGGGTATCGGGTGTGGCCCGGTGTCGTGTTGGGATCGATCTGCGTAGCTGCGAGCAACTTTTTGGACTCCAGCAGCTCGGCGGCGCTGGCCAGGTCTGGGTTTTTTTTGGCCAGCATCGGGCTGGGTGCGACACTCCAAGCCGTAATGGGCGCATTTCTGGTGCGTCGCTATGTGGGCCATCCTCTCGTCCTGGAACAGGCCAATAGTATCGGCAAGTTTCTGTACCTGGGCGCAGCGGTCAGCTGCCTGATCAGCCCGACTCTGGGAATGCTGACTCTCTTCATCGGCGGGATCGTTCCAGGGTCGGAGCTCTTGTTAGGCTGGTGGAGGTGGTGGGTCGGAGATTCCATCGGCGTGCTCATTTTCGCGCCGCTTGCGCTGGTGCTGGCTGGTCGGCCGCGCCATGTGTGGCAACGCCGTCGGCTGACCGTGGCCCTGCCGCTGAGCTGCGCCCTGGCCGCGGCGGTCACCGTGTTTGTGCTGGCCAGAGGCTGGGAGGCGGAACGTATTGCAGGCGAGTTTGAGCACCGAGCTCACACCCTGACCGAGACGCTGCGCGAACGCCTCGATGTCTATCTGGCCGAGATCTATGCGATAGCGAGCTTGTACGGCATGACCCGGCAACTCGAGCGGGACAAATTCCACGCCTTTGTGACTCCTCTCATCGCGCGCAATCCCGGTATTCAAGCCCTGGAATGGATTCCACGCGTGCCGCACGCCGAGCGGGCCGCATACAAAGAAGCGGCGCGACGAGACGGGTTTTCTCACTTTCAGATCACGGAACGGGGAACCCGTAGCCAGATGATACCAGCCGCGCAGCGGGATGAGTATTTCCCGGTCTACTACGTCGAGCCATACGCGAGCAACACGGCAGCCATGGGCTTCGACCTGGCCTCGAGTTCCATCCGCCGGCAGCCGCTCGAGGAAGCGCGCGATACAGGACTCGTGGTGGCCAGTGGCCGCGTCACCTTATTGGACGAGAGAGGCCATCAGTTCGGATTTCTGGTCTTCATGCCCATATACGACAGCGAGCGGCCACTCCGCACGGTAGAAGAGCGCCGCAGCGCCCTGCGGGGCTTTGTCCTGGGGGTCTTCCGGGTCGGACTACTGGTGGAGACAGACTTGCGACACCTGCTGCCCAGCGGCATAGTCTTGCGGATTTTCGACGAGACCGAGGAGAAAGACAATGTCCCACTCTACGACAGCAGCATCGCAGATGAGCCAGCAAGCGCAGCTTCGGTCGATGAGGACAACTCCACGGTGGACGAGCAGCAGCACTCGACCCACCTGGAGCTGCTCACACGCAGGTGGACTCTGCGATTCGCTCCGACGCGACATTATCTGGCAGCACAGCCGGTCTGGCAGCACTGGCTGGTCCTGACCGCGGGGCTGCTATTTGTCGGTCTCCTGGGCGCTGTCTTGCTCATCGTGACCGGGCATAGCGTCGGCATGGAACGGCTGGTGAAAGAGCGCGACACTGAGATCACCGCGCGAAAAAACAGCGAAGCGCTCATGAAAGAGACTGTAGCAGAGCTAACCCGTTCCAACGCCGAGCTGGAATTGTTCGCGTACGTGGCCTCGCACGATATGCAGGAACCCCTGCGCATGGTGACGAGCTTCATGGGCCTGTTGGAGGACGAGTACAAAGAGCAGTTAAATGACGAAGCACGGGACTATATCGACTTTGCCGTGGATGGCGCCAGACGCATGCAGCGCCTGATAAACGACCTTTTGACGTATTCGCGGGTGGGCACGCGGGGCAAGGCATTCGAGCCGACAAATGCAAATGCAGTCCTCGATCGAGCGATAGCCAATCTGAGGTTGGCTATCGCGGAAAATGCAGCCGAGGTCACTCGCGATGATCTGCCCACGATCATGGCCGATAAAGAGCAGCTGGTCTTATTGTTGCAAAATCTCATCGCCAACGCCATCAAGTTCCGCGGCCAGGTTCCACCAAAGGTGCATGTTTCAGCCGAGCGAGGAGACGATGAGTGGGTATTTTCGGTAAAGGATAATGGTATAGGAATCGCGGCAGAATATGTCGAGCGAGTCTTTGTTCTCTTTCAGCGCCTTCATACCAGAGACAACTATCCGGGAACCGGCATCGGCCTGGCCATCTGCAAGAAAACCGTAGAACGCCATGGCGGCCGCATCTGGTTGGAGTCGCAGCCGGAGATTGGCTCGACGTTTTACTTTGCAATTCCACAGCGAGGCAATGCTCCAGCATGACAACGAGAGAACAGCCCCAGGGTGCGCCGGTCGAGCTTCTGCTCGTCGAAGACAATCCCGGCGATATTCGTCTGACCCAAAAAGCCCTGCAGAAAGCCAAGTTACAAAACCGCTTACATGTGGTCAAGGACGGCATCGAGGCGCTGGCGTTTTTGCACAAATCCGAGCCTCATGGTCCCGCCGTGCGTCCAGATTTGATCTTGCTGGACTTGAACTTACCGAAAAAGAGCGGGTGGGAAGTGCTGGCTGAGCTAAAGGCCGATCCCGATCTAAGACGCATTCCAGTGATCGTCCTGACCACTTCGAACGCCGAGAGCGACGTGCTTGAAGCCTACAACCTGCACGCGAATTGTTACATCAAAAAACCGGTTTCAGTCAGTGAGTTGATACGGGTCGTGCAGACACTCGAGGACTTCTGGATCCAGATCGTGCGGCTGCCGTCCCGGTAACCCGACTGCACGGGCCCGGGGTTGGCCAGGGCGATTGTCGAACTTTACTCTGAAACACGAGAGGAAGGTTGTGTACATATCGGCTCTTTACTCCGTAAACTAAGTACATCTCCCCGCAAGAAAGTACCCAGTATGCCCGACCAGCCCGCCGATGGCTGCGTTGCTCGTCGGTCACGTAGGTCAACTATGCTCCCTCCTCGACGCCTTGCCCTCGACGCCCTGGATCGACCCTACTGGGCACTTTCTTTGCGAGGAGCTGTACTGAGCCGAGAGAACGTAAACGTGTCTACTGAATTCATGATAAAGGATATGGGTCGAACACCGGACAGCGCCACTCGAGTGCTGCTGCTCGAGGACAATCCGGGTGATGTGCGTCTGGTGTGCAAGCACCTGGAAGCTATCCCCGACCTATCCTACGCGGTAACACACGTGGAGCACTGTGCTGCTGCCGTGGACATGCTTCGAAAAGCAACTCTCGATATCGTACTCGTGGACCTCAATCTGCCCGATACTCACGGCATCGCGACGGTCAACCAGCTCCGCCCGGCCTCAGCGGGGGTTCCTCTTGTAGTCCTCACCGAGATCGATGATGAGGAATTCGCGCGCGATTGTATTGCCGCCGGTGCACACGACTACCTGAGAAAGGCAGAAATCGGTCCAGTAACCTTGCGGCGCGCGATCGGGCTCGCTGTGCTTCGGACCCGAGAAACACGCATTCGAGAAACACGCATTCGGGAACTGGAGCATACACTGTCTCGGTATCGAGAAATGTCGTCTGCTGCAATACCCACACCCGTCACCCAATCGCTTGCGAGTGCAGCGCCAGTCAAGGACCGCGCTCCGGCTGACTTCGACACATTACGGAATGAATATGTCGAGCTGTTCGCCGGTTACCTGCGACAATTGATCGTCGAGGCATCGAAACCGCAGGTGACAATGAACCGCATCGCGTCGCGGCTCGGCGATCTCGGGGGTAGTCCGAGGGACCTGATCGACCTTCACGTGAGCGCTCTCGATAGCGTTGTGAGTGGACAGAACAGTACACGTGTCCAGGCATGCGTGGTGGATGGACGCCTGCTCGCACTGGAGATGATGGGGTTGCTCGTCGACTATTATCGCACCGGCATCAGCCGTTCGGGATTCGAAGAAGACGACGGGGGCACGGGGAGATCGTCATGAAGTACTGCTTGCGTGTGTTCGTGACCGGAAAAAATCCCCACCACAGGCGAGTGTTGGACAATCTACATCACCTTTGTGACGCTCACCTGGGCGCCGACTACGAACTCGAAGTCGTCGATGTAATCGAGCGACCCGCCGTCGCCGAGGAGCACCGAGTGCTCACCACGCCGGCGCTGCTCAAGCTGTCTCCGCCGCCGCAACGGCGCATCATCGGCGATCTGTCCGGCGGCGATGAGTTCCTCCTCGCCCTGGGGCTGTCGCCCGCACCGAGCACTGCGAATCCCGGGTGGCAGCAGAAGCCGACCAGCGTCGATCCCTGGCAACTTCTCACCCTGAGCCCGGACGGAGTCGTGCTGGTCGACGCCGCCGGCATCGTCGTGTTCGTCAATCCTGCCGCTGGCGAGTTGTTGAACCGCCCCACCGACAGCTTGCTCGGGCAAGAATTCGGTCTGCCTGTGGTGGGAGGAAAAATCATGGAGGTCGAACTGCCCCAGCACCGGCTGGCGGAAATGCGTACGATCGATACAGAGTGGCAGGGACAGGCTGCTCATCTGGCCACGCTACGAGATATCACGCAGCGCAAGAAGGACGAAAAAGCGCTGCACCTACTCAACCAAAAACTGCGCGACGCCAGTATGGCCAAGAGTCGGTTTGTCAGCAATACGTCCCATGAGTTGCGCACTCCTCTCAACGCCATCAATAACTACGCCCAGCTTCTCGATGAAGGGGTTTACGGCCCGCTCACAGAGTCGCAGCATCGCGCTGTCGAGGGGATCCTGGAGTGTTGCGGCTATCAGCGGCGACTCATCGGTGACATACTCGATCTGGCCAAGGTCGAAGCTGGTTACATAGAGATCGCTTACGCCACAGTCAACGTTTCAGAAATCTGTCGCGACGTCATGAACACATGTCGCGGCCTGATGACCTCCACCAACGTTGAGCTGACCAGCGAGGTGGCCGATGGATTGCCGGACATTCGTACCGATCCGACGAGACTGCGGCAAATACTCATTTGCTTGCTCGACAATGCGATCAAGTTCACCAGCCGCGGACGCATTTGCCTGCGCGCACAGTCTACCACCAACCGGGTCGTCGCCTCGGTCTCGGACACGGGAATTGGCATTGCCCCGGAAAATCTGCAAGAGATCTTTCATCCGTTCATAAAAGTGGACAATGAAGTGACGTCGCGTTTTCCGGGAGCTGGCCTGGGGTTGAGCATCTCCCAGCGGCTCACCGAGCTCCTCGGCGGCACCATTGCTGTGTGTAGCCAACAGGGCGAGGGAACTACCTTCACCGTGAGCCTACCTCGCTCTCCGGTCGCGAGTCGATGAGTGATACCTCATCACACCACGCCCCGTGCCGCGCAGTTGCAAACGCTACGTGATTGCGCCCCATGGACTTGGCTCGATACAGAGCTTTGTCCGCCCAATCGACAAACTCGTCCTGATTGCCTGGATAGCGGTCGTCGACACACGTCGCCACTCCGATGGTCACTGTGATCCGGGCGCGGAGATGTTCGTTCGCGGCGCCCACAGCGCCCCCTTGTCGCGCCGGTGGTTTCATCGAGAACACGTGATCTTGCACCAACCTGCGCAGTCGCTCTGCGGCTTTTGCGGCGCCGATTTTACCGGTGCTGGGAAGGATGATAGAAAACTCGTCGCCGCCACATCGACTGGGAATGTCAACCCGCCGCAAACCGGAACGTATCAGGTCGGCCACCTGCTTGAGCACCATGTCGCCAAAGAGATGGCCATGGGTATCGTTGGCGCGCTTGAAATGGTCGACGTCCACGACGAGGAGTGACAAGTCCTGCTTGTAGCGCTTGGCGCGAATGAGCTCGTAGGTCAGCCGATCTTGAAAGAACCTGCGGCTGTATAACTCGGTGAGCTCGTCGATAGTTGCCAGTTGGCGAAATATGCGGGTTTGTGCAGCCAGCGCATTGTAGTGCTGTCGCGCCTTGAGCCGCGCGGTTACCTCGGCCTTGAGAACGCGCAGATCGTAGGGCTTGGTGACATAGCTATCAACATCGGCGTCAAAGCCGAGGACCTTATCTTCCGGGGCGCCTTTTGCGGTCATGAATATGACCGGGACTGCGCGAGTGCGCCAATCAGATTTTATTGTGCGACAAACGCTGTAACCGTCGATTTCCGGAATCATGATATCCAGAAGAACGACATCCACGCGGTTGTCTTGAAACGCGGCGATCGCGTCGCGACCATTTCGCACCCATATGGTGCGAAACCCGCTGGCCTTGAAGTATTCTTGCACGCTATAGCCGCTGTGATAGTCGTCTTCGACGATCAGTAGTGTGGGTGGGTGTTCCTCGCTGCACAGGGTCCGGCGATCGTGAAGGACAATGGCCTCGCGCAGCTTGGCTTCCAGGTCGTCGCTATCCCATGGCTTGGTTATGATCGCCGTGATCGCTTCGTCGACGTTCGCACCTGTAGGCGGGTCCAGGTTGTTGCAGCCGGTGACGACCAAGAATGAGGCATAGGACTGCATGGATCGCAGTCGCTCGATGAGATCCATGCCATCCATATCGGGCAGGCTGATATCCGTGACGATCGCCTTGTAGCGCTTTTTCGTGGCGAGCGCGATGGCGCTGCCGGCGCTGGCAGCAACGTCCACGGTAAATCCTCTCCATTTCATCATATGAGCAAACGCATTGCGAATCTGTTCTTCGTTGTCGATGAATAGAACCCGGGGGAGTTCGTTTTGTGTGGAGAATCCCATACTGCTCACGTCTCCATCGAATGGCCCGTTTGGCGAGGACTTGCAATTGGGTAACAAACGTATCCAGCGTCGTCGAGGCGCACTCTGGTCACAAACGCGTCGCCCCGAGACTGGAAAACTGTTTTTGTTGGTGCCAGGGAATGTGATCGGCACCGAAGTTAGAGACTTTAGGTGTTACCCTCAGAGGAGGTCTGGTTGGCTGTGGGAATTCTTGGCAAGGCCCATAAATGCAATTCCGCACGTACAAGTGTCACATGTACCGAAATGATTCGCGTCCGGTGCCGCAGTCTCATGGTGTGTCAGTCGCTCTTGTCCGATCCTGTCGGCGGGTGTCGTATTTGAACATACTGTCGAGCTGTTGGCGCTCGCTGGCCAGACTGAATACCGGAGTACCGGCCAGAATCCCATTTATTCCGTGGAATTTTTCCTTTATTTCCATTCCATTACTGGTGATCACGTATTCACGAATATCTTTGTCGTGGCATGAGCCGCGCATCTTGAGGACCGCGATCCCTCGACGCATCTCGCCCTGCAGCTCGACGTAACGCAAGAGAATAATTGAGTCGGTGATGGTCGAGATATGGGTCTCGGTGATGGATTCTCCACCCATCAGTGCCGGGGTGGTGTTGGTGAACATACCGGCGGTTTCTTTGGCCTTGATATGGCTGGTAACACCGAGGACGAACTCGCGAAACGACCTCGTGCTCGACACGCGCTCCAACGCCGACAGGCTGTCGACCGCGATCCGCTGAGGATCGTGTTGTGCGATGTAGCGCTTCATGTGAATCAAGTGGTCCTCCAGGCTCATGCTCTCGGGATAGCAGCACACGACCTTGAGGATCCCGCGCTCTTCGGCGTCAGCGAAATCGATGCCCCACGACAGTGCATTGCGGTGCAGCTGCTCGCGACTCTCTTCGAAAGCAAACAAGAGTGCGCGTTTGCCGTCGGCGATCGCCGCCTTGATGAATTCGGTGACCATGAGAGTCTTTCCGGTACCGGTGGCCCCGCTGACCAGGATGATCGAATCGCGGAAGATCCCATTACTGCACATCTCATCGACTTGTTCATTGCCGGAAGATATGCGCATTTCCGACGACTTTTGGGTGAGATTGATGGCCGAGAGGGGAACGATGGTGACTCCGTCTGCCGAGTCGATGGTGAACGGATACTCGCCTTTTTGATGCGTAGTACCGCGATATTTGAGAATCTCGACCGTGCGGCGGCGCTTTTCGTGTTCCAGCTGGTTGCGCAGTATCACCACGTTGTCGGCAATGAACTCTTCGACCCCAAAGCGAGACACGGCCCCGTATTCATCGGTGCGCTCGGCAGTGAGCAGGGTAGTCACTCCCATCTGGCGCAGTCCCACGGCGATGCGCTGCAGTTCGCGGCGAACCGCGTGCGGGCTGTGGAACTGGGCAAATATCGCGCCGATAGAATCGAGAATGACCCGCTGCGCACTGACCTGGCGGACCGCGTGCTCGATCCGTGCGAGCAGCGCGACCAGGTCGAAGTTGCCAGTCTCGACGACCACTTCACCCGGCACTGGCGACGCGTCGACAATGGCCAGGGCATTGGCACTGATCATCTCCTCGAGATCCCAACCCAGAGAAGCGACATTGGCAATGAGCTCCGCGGGCTCTTCCTCGAAGGTAACCAGCACGCCGTGCTGCCGATACTGCCGAATCCCGGCGACCAAGAACTGCAGGGCAAAGACGGTCTTGCCGCTACCTGCGCTACCGGTGAGCAGCGTGGTCCTACTCCTGGGTAATCCGCCCTCCGAAATGAAGTCGAACCCTGGAATACCAGATACGAGTTTCTGTACGGCTTTCCGTTCTGAACTCATCCTCATTCCTCGTTTTTTTCGCGCTTATAGGGCACTAGATCGAGGCCGAGAAGGACCCCGGTTTTGTCGCTGAGATCGCCGACCAGACGGCGGATCGGCGGCGGAAGTAGCCGCACGAGGGTTGGAGTGGCGACGATCTTTTCATCCTCGGCGAGCTGTGGATTCTCGAGGATGTCGACGACCTCTAGCTTGTATATGCCGCGCAGCTCGTTTGCGCACAGCGATTCCAGATTCTTGATGGCTGTCGACGAGTAGGCACTCTGGCCGGTGATATAGAGGCGCAGACGGTACATCATGAGATGTTATCCTCGCTGCCTGAACGGCAAATCCCCAAACAGTAATAATCGACCAAACGACCCATCGTGTCCAGGGCAAGCAGACACCATCGACCATATAGCCTGTGCGCGCATCTCGCCGATCCCCCGCGTCGCATTGTCGAGAGCAGAGATGTGCAGATCGAGCAGATCGCGCGGGCCAGCGCCATGATCGCCAGGCACTCGGTGATGCGACTCATGACCCGAAACGGCTTGGGAGTCTCGACCACGAGCTGAGTCTGGTAGCTGTTGAAGAGCGCTCGATGCTGTCGCTCTAGCTCTGTCAACACGTCGCTGCAGCGCTCGCGCAACGGCAAAATCGCGTCGCTGTAGCTGGTCGGGAGCTTTTTCGCCACAGTCGACCGTGACGACCGCTTCATCGAGTTCACACAAGACCGCTTCGCGCGACTCGGTATCCTCGGTGCCGTCAGCCATGACGAGGATCGCTGCGTTATCATTGTCGGGCATTCCCGCAAGAACATATAGTAGTTCGTATTGATAGCTGTTGGCGCTGCCATATTTCGAAAATATCGCAGCCTGGCAATTCGACAGAAATCAGTCTACCGATGAGACGTTATGCCTTGCTATGAGACGTTGGGCATCTGCGCAAAGGCAGCTCATGGGCTCAAACCGAGTACGAGAGCTTAAGGAGGTCATATCCGCATCCCATAACTGGATAATCAGCGCCCGCACTATCCGCGCCCAAGCTGGCAGCCGCGTCTTTCTTCGGTTGTCGGCCTCGATCTTCGCGGCAACACAAGGCGCCCCGCAGTGCGTCCTCAGCGGATGTAGACCTGCAAAAAGTTTTCCGCCGTGCCCGCGGCGCCGGTGTTGAGTCCGAGCGCAAAGGCAAAGCCGAGCGTCCGCTGTTCCTGGCTTTCGATTCCGGCTGGACACCCGACGCATTGATTGGACGGGCCCAGCGCAGCTATGAAACCGGGATCATCAAACGGGCAGCCGTTATTGTTTTGGGCGCTCCAAACCGGCCCGACCGTGGCATGGTTGGCCGCTCCGTCGAGATCCAGGCATACGGCTTCACTGGTCTCGTGATCGCCCAGATTAAAATAGAGATCGGTGTCGCATAGGTTGCCACCGAGCGTCAATGTGCCGCCGGTCAAGGGAAACCCATTGCCGGCCAGAGCATGGTTGCAATTGGGAAACGGTGTGGCATTGATGAATGCGCCCAAAGCGCCACTGCTGTCGCCGACCATCTCATATTCGGCCGTAACACCCGACGGCGCGTGGACAAAGAGCAAATCGGTAAACCCGAGTGTGTGATATGCCGGTGATTTAAAGTCGCGGTGGCGCATGTTGACGTCACCGATTGGAGTGGTATCTGTAGTGAAACGAGCGGCCTGAACCATGGTCCAGGTATCGATGCCGTCGTCGCTCGCCACCATGATCAACGTCCAGCCGCCCCCTTCTGTGTTCATGTCGCAGAACGCCAAAAACGCTTCAACCGGACCGGCGCCGTCTGGATCGAGCGCGTAGAGATCGGTCTGCGTGCCCCTACCACTGGTCAGAAGCTGGGCACAGCTCACCGCACACACAGCTCTATCGCAGGGATCGCTGTCGCAGGCATCACCCACGGCGTCGTTGTCTTGATCGGCCTGGCCGGGGTTGGGCAGGGTCGGGCAGGTGTCATTCGAATCGCAAAAGCCATCGCTGTCACTGTCGTCGGCCTTGTCCAGCGGGCAACGATCGCAGCCATCAGACACGCCGTCGGCATCCCTGTCCTGCCGATCATCGCCATCGGGGCACACATCGGCATCATTGCACACGCCGTCACCGTCGCTGTCACCGATGCCGGCGCACTCCGCGAGAGATGGCTCGAGTCCGAGCACGGTATGGCAGCCAGCTAAAGCGACGCCGAGCGCCAGTACCAGCACAGCGGCGCGGTATGACAGGAGCCGCCGATCCATTGCACAGGGGAGGTGAGTCATCGGTCACAGCATATCATCGGCTGCCGTTTGTCGATTTTATTGCAGTTGCTCGAGCAGACGCCCGGGCCAGCGCGACCTGCGTACCGCGCGCTTCGGGTTGCGCCTGACTGCCCAGGTCGGTATCGCACCCCGTCGCCGGCGACCACCGACCACGTGCTCGACCAGGTATTCTCGTTGCTGCCCGACCACCGCTGTGAGGTCCGAGCGCTTTGCCTTTTGCACTCGAAATCCCCGCGCACTGTATGTGTTACGCACTGTGAACGACGTTTCCAGCGAGTCGACCAGGGCAGCCCGGACGTCAAAGGCCGCATCGTTTATCGCCCGGCTGGCGGCAAACCGGATCTGTTTCTCAAGCTGCCGAGGAGTCTTGATCGTGAGTGAAATACTTCCCATTGCTCTTGTCATCCTTTGCACCGGGACGCTGGCTGCCAGCGTCGTGGCCAGTGTGTCGGCCCGCCGAGTCCTCATCTGGACAGCGTCTTCTCAGCACTCCCAGCTCATGGATTTGGCTGTGGTCTATCACAGGTTGCCCAGGCCCAGGCGCTCGATTTCGTGCGCGCCCGGGTGGACGCGAGAGCGCGAAAACTCCTGCAGCGCCAGTACGGGTCGAGCTATCACGATTGGCTCATCGGACTGTACGAGCAGGTCGACAAGGTCAACCACCCCGTGGCAGGGCGGATTCCCTCCGTTTGAGTCAATTTTCGTGTGACACGTTTTTCGCGCACTGCTTTGTGAAGTTTTGCGGCGCGCAGCCCCCGCATATAATGGGATTTATAGGGAGGACCCGCGTTATTGTCAATAGGAATTTGAGGAAAAGAGTTTATCTCCCGAGAATCCCAATCATGTGAGTCATGGCAGCCAGCGTTACTCCGATTTACCTCACCGTGTCCGAGGCGGCCAAACGTGCCAAGGTCCCCGACAACACCATGCGCAGCTGGCTGCGCCGGGGTCGGGTACGCTCAGTCAAACGCAGTGGCCACATCATGGTCGATGCACAGTCATTGGACGATTTTCTGGCTGCAAAGAAACCGCATGGCTCCGCTGCCAAACCTGCCAATGGCGAGCTCACGCGCGACGAGTTCGCGCGCGCTGCCGGCATCAGTGAACGGACCGCCTCTCGGCTCAAGGAGACCGGTGAAATCGACGATTACACCGAGGCCGAGCTACAGGCATTCCAGGACGACCCTGGCGACACCACGAGTTTTCAGGAAGCCAAACGCCGCAAAGAGCTCGCTGCGGCCAAGCTGGCCGAGCTCCGGCTGGCCCGAGAAAAAGACCAGCTGTACGAGGCACAGAACGTCGAAAAGACCATACAGCATTTAGCCGACGCAGCGCGGGCCGAGCTCCAAGCCGTGAGTCTGGTCTTGCCCGGCAAGATCGCCCGCCTGGTGCCTGAGCTCGACGAGACCCGGCGCAGTGAAGTCGAGGCCGCAGTGCGGCAGTTGTGCATCACCCTGGCCAACGTCGGCATCGAGCGGCTGGTCGCGGTGGTTGCAAAAGCGTAGTAGACTCGTCTCAGAGTGGGCAAGCAACCAGTACGACTCGATGCGGAGTATGGTGATGAATTGGCTACTGGAGAATAAGGAATGGATTCTGAGTGGCGTCGGGGTGGCGATTGTCAGTGCGGTTCTCAGGCTATTGTGGGTGCGCAAAGGGGCACAATCCCAACACGCTGGTGACAACGCCGTACAGATACAGGGCGGCCGAGACGTCACGATTGGCAACGACTTTCAGGCACGTACGCCATCGCACTCCGAAGGAGGTAAGACCACAGTCGACCCTTTCGGACGGAGCGACAAATAGCCGACGGCGTAGCGATGCAAACACAGCATGGCGGCGCTCACAGCATGCAGGTCCAGGCAGCCCGCGATGTTCACTTTCACGGGGGCAATGATACTCTCGGAGGACTGCGCTTGCCCTGGAAGGGCAGGCTGCCTCGTGATGGCAGCCTGTACAACATATTGTCCTGGCGCTATCGACTGGCGCCGACCATCGGTCGAGATGACGAGCTCGATGCGTTGCTCGCCTGGGCTGAGGGCCAGGACTCCGACCCGCAGCTGCATTGGCTGTGCGGCCGGGGTGGCTCTGGCAAAACCCGTCTTGCCGCTGAATTGTGTGAGACACTGCGCGGACGCGGCTGGACGGCTGGCTTTGTCAGCTGGCGCGACCCTGTGTCGTTGCCCAGGACAGATGGCGGTGGCGGGCTGTGTCTTGTGCTCGATTACCCCGAGGAGAATCGAGCCAGAACACTGGAGTGGATGACGTTGTTGGCCGACCTGTCTGAGTGCGAGCAGCCGATTCGCGCAGTACTCTTGAGCCGTCGTGGTCTTGAGGACTGGGAACAGGACCTCCAGAGCGCTCATGTCGCGCATCTCTGCGATCAAACCCTCTTGCGCGACCTGGGTCCCCTGGGCTCCGAGGAGTGCGTCGCACTTTTTGAGCAAGCTAGCCGCGGCTACGCTGATTCTTATGACTTGTCCTGGTCCGAGGTGGACGCCGCGGCCATTACAGAGTGGCGGAATCGCGATCCATCAGTGCATGGGCAACCGCTGTTTGTCACGGCTGCGGCTGTGCATGCAGTATTGGCACCTGAGCGGGCCTTGGGGCTTCGCGGGAGTCACATCATCGCTGCGCTGGTGAAGCGCGAGATTGCTCGGCTCGGTCCGCTGGGGCAAGCACTCGGTCTGGACGAACGAGCGGTGCCGCGCCTTTGTGGACTGGCCGTGCTCGCCGCCGATGGACTCGGTGTGGATGCGGTCAAGCGTCTGGCTGGCGAGGAGTTGGCGCTCGGGTTGCCATCGGGCCCTGACGCGGTTCGTGTCGTCACCAAGCTGCCTCACTGGAGGGACGATGTACTGCATGCACCGTCGCCGGATCTCGTTGCAGCGGGTATGTTGCAGACGATTCTCGACGATGAACCGGATGCCGCGTTGGCCAGCGAGTGGCTGTGGACTGTGATGCAAGACCGTGAGGTAGAGGCTCTCATCGACCGACTCGGGCGACTGTGCTTCGACATCGATACGCTCGCCATCGAGGGATTTCGCTCGGACGAGCGCCGGTTGGATGGTCTTCTCGCAGCCATGGTCCGAGGAAACATCGAGCGGGCGCGAGCCATGGCTGCGTTCACGTACGAAAGCAATCTGCCGATTGGATTGACCCGACTGGGTGTTGCGGTGAGTGAGATTCTTGTCGCCGCTCATCGATCGGACGCGGAGATCTCTCCGGCCAGGTATCTGCCCGACCTGGCGATGAGCCTCAACAACCTGTCCGTTCACCTGAGCGATGCGGGGCGGTCGGGGGAGGCGCTGCAGGCCATCCAAGAGGCCGCTGAGATTCGTCGCGAGCTGGCCAAGGGCAATCCGGCGCGGTATCTGCCCGACCTGGCGATGAGCCTC
>JAKSDA010000500.1 GCA_022360315.1 Pseudomonadota bacterium | reverse complement strand
GATATAGGTGTAATCTATGCCGATTCAGATCTTTTTGAGCTGTCGCCGGATGCCAGGCGAAGGCTGAGCGACGGTACCTGCCGGACCGCAGGATGGGCGGATCTTGAGAGTCGTCCATCCGAGGACCGCTGGTCTGACAAACCATCCGCCACAAACCGAGCCCGCCGTCGACGCGACTCCATCTTGGGTCAGTATCTCGCACGATAGGTAGCTCTGCGATGGCAGTGGAGCGCAGTTCCAGCTAACCCGCCCCATTCCACGACTGACGTCCCCTCCCGATACCAGTTTTTACCCCCTCAAGCCGCCTAATCCTTCGAATTCGGCCTTTAATCGGGAAATGACCAGTCCCAGCCTCCCCAGCAGAATGCCAGATTGTCTATTGTTTTCAAGCAATTAGGCATTTCGGGGCAGGCACTAGCTAACCTTTCAACCACTTACCGTGTCCCGACGTGTCACGGCGACTCGTTTCGACACCAAAAAGTAGGCCCCAAAGTAGGCCCGAGCCGATCGCGAAGTAGGCCCGGGCAATGTGCCGTCTGTGGGCCGTATCGCGGTGTTTGGCCGGCGAATGCGGCCGGGCAGGGGGACTTTGCCCGATTTGTCCTTGCTGGGCGCGATCGCCTCGGGTGCTCACACGTAGGTGGCGCTGGTCCAGCGTGTAATGTGGTGTAATTGCATGCGCCTGCGGCTTGTGTTAGGAACCACTGCTCGCTGTGGTACGGGTGAGCGACTCGTAATCGAATCGGTGGAGGCAATTGCCATGTCGTTTGAGCGTACGTCGAGGAAGCATCACGACAAGTCGTTGAAACATGCCAGCGAGCGAGTGGCCGATACCCAACGTCGGGCCACGGCCCAGGGACGCATCACCCGCAGCGGCAAGCTACCCACGCCTCGGCCGTCTACAGAAACGCCGATACACAGCGAGCAGCAGGCGCCATCGCAACCTCCCCCATCGCATGATTCTGGTCTAATCGAAGACTGGACCGACGTCGCATTGCGCCCTGATCTATACCAAGGCCCGGTGTTACGCGGCAGCTTGGCAGAAATTGGCACCATGGCTCCACCATATCACGGCCCTATCCAGCGCAAAACGCCCGATGTCGGCTCGAGTCACACAGCCGAAGACGAGCACGAATCCGTCAGAACACTACACGTAACCGAGGGAGAGACCCTGCGACTCTCGGCAGGATCTAGCGCATCTGCCGTGACCATCCAGGTGTTTGATCCCAGCGGGAGGATGGTCGCGACAACCAAAGGAAAGACCGCAAACCTCTTATTTGTCGCAGCGCAGTCCGGGCGGCATCGAGTCGTCCTGGAATCCAGCACAGAGGGCCCTGTTGGGGTAGGCCCTGTTGGCGGCGCATCTGGACATCGGCTCATGATCGCGCGCGAGCGCGGCGCAACGCAGCCCGGCGAAGAAAACGGCGCGTCACCACTGACAAGGCGACAGCATCTGCTCCTCAACGTATTCGGCATCAATCCGACGGCGTTGACTTCAGAGACCGAGCTACAGATGGGGCAATCGCTGGACAAGCTCGAACTCATCGCGCGGATCGCCGCGACGAGCAAGGATGGTGACGCACTTCCCGCGACCCTGGGTACCGTGCAGCTCAGGACCGAGCACTCGTCCGGTTCGGTGGAGACCGCGGTGTACGAGTTGACCGACGGGACTTCGCAGCTGTTGCTGCAGACTCGTTACGATTCAGCATCGGGAACACTCGTCGCCTCGCTCGACTTCCGTGCCGATGATGGCACGGCGGTACATGGCACACTGACGCATAACGCCGGGTTGGCAGATGGCATTCCCGTATCGCCATCACAAAATCCCATCGCAGAATACCTGGCAGCGGATCCGGGCGAATTTGGCGCAATCGATGACTTCTCCGACGCCACGGGCAACAGTCGATCGTCGGGGTCGGAGGAAGGAATCGGCTCGTTTTTCGAAGGCGCCATCGCTGGCGACTTGTCTGACAACAACTCCTGGAGTGCAGTTGGCGGCCAGACGGCGATGGGCTTCGTTCCCATCGCCGGCCAGATCGCCGACATCCGAGATATAGGCGCTTCGATTGGCAATGTGGGCAGCGGCAAGCCCGGGGCCTGGATTGGCCTCGGCATCGCCGTCGTCGCCATCATTCCTGGGCTCGACTTCCTCAAGGGTGGTTCGAAAGCCGGGCGCAAGGCCCTAGCCGAGGCCGCCGAAGAGGGCATGAGCGCCACGGCAAAGAGCGGATTGAAGCGCGCTGGCAAAGTTATCAGCAAGGAGGCGGCTGCGCGAGCGACGCGAGAGCTCACGAACCTGGCAGTGGCGCGGAGAGAGTTGCTCGTCCGCTGGCAGCTATTACTCGCCGACGACGGGCTATCCGTGGGCGCCCGCGCGAACCTTCGTACAGCACGCAATACGCTACACGATCACCTGAAGCCGGACGATCTTGCCGGCGCGCTGCGAGACAAGCTCGGCCTCCCCGTGCGCAAATCTGGCTCTGGCGTTGAGTGGGACCACCTCGGCGAGGTGAATGACGGCCTCAAATCGTTAGTGAATGCACGTCGCGCTGTGCTTCGCGACCTACATCGACTGACCCCCGGCAGTGCGCAGCACAAGATGCTCTCCGAGGCTGCTGATGAAATGGCCGAGACACAGAGACGCATCAAGTCTTTTTTGGAGATCCAATGAGCCTACGGAGAAAGTCCCGCGAAGGAGACGAAGAGCTTGTCATCGACGAGGCCGCCGACCCGGTCGAGAGAGGATCCGCACTCGGTCGCCTTCTGGCCGATGGCCGTCGAGAATATCGACCCTTGACCCGGCAATGGCTCGCACATTCCGAACCCGTGCTTCGCGAAGCGGCGACGAGCAAGCTGTTGATCTACTTTCGTGGCGAGCCCGACATTGACGAAGACATCGCGCGCGTCATTGCATTGTCGCGCGGCGATGCAGAGCCGGGGGTGCGTGGGGCAGCGATCAGCGCCCTGTCAGGCTATCTTGAGCTCACGGGGCTACATCGGGAGCGCATTCTTCAGCTGTTCGTGAACAGACTAGAGTACGACGATGATTACATCGTACAGATGGCCTGCTACGAGGAGTTATTGAGCCATATCGCTCCGGAGCGCGTGACAGAGATGCCTCCACATACCACGCCCTTTGACCGCGACCAGCACGTGGACTGGTCGCTACTTTCCGCGTGGCGCACGCCACCTAACAGTACGAAATAGGCCCCGGAGTAGGCCCGGAGAATGCTTTTTCGGGCTGGCCGTTCCGGCTTGACAGCAGGGTTTTCCGGAATTGTCCTTGCTGGGCGCGATCGCAATCGCCTAACCTCATGGGTTGCGATGCGTAAGTGCTCCCAAGGGCAATCCAGGCCACATATGCGGCTCATGCAAGACATCTGTAGCTGGGATAGCTATGCCGAGGATGGCCATGGATAGACCCTGGGCCGACGTGGACAGCACCGAGCCTCAGACCACCTGATCTCAATACCGGCTCCGGGCGGTGAACAAACTGGCGTAGAAGAGAGATCCCGGGGGGATTCGGGGCAATCCAGCATGCATATCAGGCAGTAGTTCATTGACCCGACTTGGGATTTTGCGAAGATACCGAGCATGGGGCCCATGCCCCAAATGCAACTGCCCATTTTCCCGGAGGGAGTCACTCACATCACGCCGGAGCTAGCGTTCAAAAAAGAGGGCGGCCGGGTGACGTACCTCAACGGCTCGATGCCCGTGTTTGCGCACGATGAGAAAGACATCCGTACCTTTCGGATGATCACGAGCCAGTTCTGCGTCAATGGGAACGCAAAACAAGTCAGAGATAGCGCGTGCGTTCGGAATCACCTTGATCAACGTCAAAACGCGCTGTGAAGCTCTACCGCGAGAAAGGGCCGGAGGGCTTCTATGCACCGCGTCGGACCCGGGGCGCGGCTGTGCTAACACCGCCGATCTTGGAACAGGCGCAGGAGAAGCTGAATCAGGGATTAAGCGTCGCCGAGGTTGCCGACGCCCTCGACATCAAGCGCAATACGCTGGCCAAGGCCGTGCGCGCTGGTCGTCTTCATAAACCCACTAAAAAAAGACTCGCCAGATGACGAGCCGCTGAGTAGTACCAAGAGCAGTCGTAGTAGCGAAGATAGTGAGGCGCCCATGGGCATGGGCGCGACCAATACGCTGGACCGAGTGGCGGCGAGTATGGGCCTTGTGCAGGGAGTAGCGCTCAAGTTTGAACGATCCTTGGATGTTGCCCATGGCGGCGTGTTGCTCGCTCTGCCGGCGCTGCTAGCATGCGGGTTGTTGCGCCATACGGGTAAACATTTCTCGCTGCCAGCCGGTTACTATCGCCTCGATTCGCTCTTCCTATTGTTGGCGTTTATGGCGTTGGCCCGGCTCAAACACGTCGAAAGCCTCCGTTATTGCCCACCCGGCGAGTGGGGCAAACTGTTGGGACTGGACCGTATCCCTGAAGTCCGAACACTGCGCGCAAAGCTCAAATTACTATCGAACGCAGAGCAGCCAACAAAGTGGAGTGCCGAGCTCTGTCGTGACTGGATGGAGACGGCGCCCGATGAGGCCAGCATGCTGTACGTGGATGGCCATGTTCGGGTCTACTACGGCAGTCAGACCAAGTTGCCGCGTCACTATATTGCCCGGCAACGGCTCTGTCTGCGGGCTACAGCCGATTACTGGGTCAACGCGATGGACGGTCAGCCATTCTTTATGATCAATAAAGCCGTCGATCCGGGCCTTATCAAGGTTATCGAACAAGACATTGTTCCTCAGCTGGAAAAGGAGGTCCCCAGCCAGCCCACTGCCGACGACTTGGAGGCCGAGCCGTACTTGCATCGATTCACCTTGATCTTTGATCGAGAAGGTTACAGCCTTGGCCTACTTCTACGGATGAAGGAGCGGCGGATTGCCGGTAGGCGCTAACTTGGGCGGGTTTCGCCGGCTATGGTTTGGAGCCCAATTTGTGTCATCTAGACGAGTAGCTGCGCCAGAGACCTCAATGGGCAGGGGAACTCGCACACACGAGTCTCCATGGGCCCATCCTCGGGCTTCCCATCACCATCATTGCACTGCTTCCCCAGTGCCCATATGCCGCCGCGATAGCCAGCTTCCCTGAGCCGGGCCCACCGTCTGTGGACCCGGGATGCCCGAGATCGCCGCGCGCTACCATGATTCCATCTGCAGCTTCGATAATTTCTTCGAGCCGCTCCAAAGCCTGAGGCTTTCGATTTTTGCAATGATGGGAACGTGGCTGTTGTCGATAGTAGCGAGGTGACGGGCCTCGCGAACACAATCGGGTGTGCGCACGAACGACAGCGCAATGTACTCTACGCCCATTCGCAAGCCGAACGCCAGATCGCTTTTGTCTTTGGCGCTGAGCGCGGGCGCCGAAACCTCGACGTTGGGCAAGTTGATGCCTTTGTTGTTCTTGAGAACTCCACCTGAGAGCACCATGGTCTTGACTTCGTGACCGCGAACCTCGGTGACCGCCAGGGATAGGTACCCGTCGTCGAGTAGGATCTGGTCGCCGATTTTGACATCGCCGGGTAAGCCGGTATAAGTGGTCGACACCCGTTTGTTGTCGCCAATGACGTCGGTGTCGGTCGTGATCACGAACTCCTGACCGCGTTCGAGCTGGACCGAGCCCTGGGCGAACCTTCCAACGCGGATTTTGGGCCCCTGTAAATCGAGCAAAACAGCCACCGCGCGATCGTGCTTTTCGGCGGCTGCACGAACCAGACGGATTCTCTCGGCCCTAGCCTCCTGATCGCCGTGCGAGGCGTTGAGTCGGGCCACGTCCATGCCGGCTTCATGCCGGCTTCAATGAGTTCGCTGATTCGCTCCGGAGTGGAGGTTGCAGGTCCTAACGTGCATACGATCTTGGCACGTCGCATGGTGGCAGTGTACTCCACAAGACCCTTGCATCGGACCGCCCGGGCCGCATATGAACGCGGCGGCCTACCCGAACTGCGTACTGTGAAAATGGATCCCGTCTACAAAGAACTCATGCTGATATTCACGTCGGCGGACTGGAGCCGTGCGGTGAAATCACGGCTGGTGAATTGACAATTGGCGGCCCTGCTCGGGTCGTGGCTTGTTGCTTGAACCTGAACGCGCGGACGCACCCTCCGACTATTGCGATTCGGCTAGCGCCCGACACGTTCTTCGCGCCGCCACCACCTCATCGCCGACCGAGTCCTCGACCGGGCTGCGGCGGTCGAGTTCTACGAGTGCGTCGACCCAATCTCGACAAACCTCGTCAGAACGCTCATGAGCGCCACTGGGCACCATTTGCACGAGTGCGCGCAGGTCGTCGGCAAGCGCTCGATGGGCGGCGATCGACCCTGGCGTGACCGCGATCACTCGACGCCTCAGCGATACCACCTTCTGCTGGGTCGCCCATGGGTCGATCATGTCCGGCGCCATGCGGCGTTGGAGCGAGAGTATCCGGGCTTGTAGCTCGAACAAGTCGGGATTCTGCGGATCGCGTTCGAGTGCGCGGTGAATTCGGTCGGCGGCCTCAGCCAGCAGCACGGTTGCGGCGGTTTGGTTGCCGGCCGATGACTCGGTTACGGCGAGTTCCGTCACCAACCAGGAGAGAGTCTCCCAGCTGAATGTCTTCGGGTTGTCGGCACCGTGCGAGCGATAGAGTTGAAGAGCGGTGCGGTGCGCGGCGAGGGCTGCGCGATGCTCGCCGACTTCGCGGAGCAAGATTCCCAGCCGCATGCGCACGAGGCCTCGGCTGGACGGGTACCACCCTGTGCTGCCAAACGGGCCGAGCGCCTCGAGTCGGGCCAGCGTCCGCTTCACCCGAACGATCGCCGCATCGAGTTCGCCGGAGGCTTGCTCGACGGTGGCGAAGGCAAGTTCGCCGGCGACCATCATCTCCAGCCACCGGTTGTTTTTCGAGAGCGGCAGAAATGCGTCGGTCATGGCGAGCAGCCGCTCGTATTCACGAGCAGCTCGCTGACTATCGCCGAGGGCGACGAACGACTCGCCGCGCCGCAGCGAGGCACGACAGAAATCGTAGGCGACCCGATAACGCCGGTCGAAGCCGATGGGCACGGCCAATACCCGTTGAAAATACGCCTGCGAGCTCTCGTAGTGTTCGACGGCCCGGCGAGGTGTCCCTTGCAGGCGGTTGAGATCGCCTTTGAGCTCGTGCATGCGAGCGCGCAACTCGAGCCGATCCGCAGCGTCGATCGGCGGGTCGTGCTCCTCTTCTGCGGGGAGCGAGTTGAGGTACGAGGTGACGGCGTCGCCGAGTTCTCCGAGTACTTCGAGGCGATTGCCGGTGCGCAAACGGATGTGAAAATCAGTGAGGAGCGACATCCCCAGCGCCGCGGTCGACCGCCTCTCGTGGATGGCGCGGTCGCGCGCGGCGCGGGCAGTATCTCTCTCTCCGACGACGCGATATACGGCAGCGGTCGCGATCAGCATCACCGCCACCAGCGCCACGGCGCCGACTGCGCACGCCGGCTTGTTGCGCGCGATGAACCGCGCCAGGCGCTCCCGTGCCGAGTAGGTGTAGACGTCGACCAGCAGGCCCGACTGAAACCGGCGGAGATCGTCGGACAGCTCTTGGGCTCGCGCGTAGCGTTCTGCCGGATCGTCGGCGATCGCGCGATCGACGACGGTCGTCAGATCGCGGGGAAGCCGCGGCATGATGCATTCGATTGGGGGTGGAGATTCGCCGCTCGATGTGCGCGGCGGCCGACCGGTCAACACGTGATAGAGCACCGTCCCGAGGCCGTAGATGTCGGCGCGCTCGTCCACCGGCGCACCGCCGAGCTGCTCTGGCGCAGCGTATCCTGGGGTTCCGATGGCGACGCCACCTGCCGCCAGCTGGCGAACGACGGTCGCGGCAACGGGCTGTACGGTCTCGTCGGCGACGGGGGTCACCTCACCCTGGCAATCGCTGTCGGCCGTGTGCCGACCCAGTCCCCAGTCGAACAGAATGCTCTCGCCGAACTCCCCAATGAGTATGTTCTGCGGTTTGATATCGAGGTGAAGCACTCCCTGCGAGTGTGCGTAGGACACTGCGTCGACGATGGCGGCGACGTTGCCGAGCAGTCCAATGCGCCCTTTGGGGTCGAGTTCGGCGATGACCTGGTCGAGCCTGGAACCGCGGACCAGCGGCATGGCGAAAAAAGGGAAGTCGCCGTCGAGCCAACCGGCATCCTGAAGCGGCATGATGGCCGGGTGCCGCAGCTTGCTCATCAGGCGAATCTCGTTGGCGAAGCGCTGTGAATCGCCGCGGCCCTCGCGAAGGCACTTGAGCGCCACCTCGGTGCCCAGGTTGTGATCGTAGGCGACCAGAATGCGGCCCATCCCACCTCGATTCAACTCCCGACGCAACGCGTAACGGGCTCGGCTCGCGCGAATGGACTCGCTCTTTCCGCCGTCGGACTGGGTGTCTTCGAACATCGGCTCGTGAGCGAGCGCAGCGACCAGCGCTCGACAATCGCCGCACTGGTCGATGTGCTCGCGAGCAGTGGCGGCGCGTCGGCTCTCTAAATTCCCCGCGAAGAGCGCGACGATCTCGAGGTCGTCGAGGCACGCCGCCGGCCGCTCCCGCCAGTCGGCTTCGAAGTCACCAAGTGCGCAATGCATTGCAATTAACCCTCCTGGCAGGTCCTCGGTCTGTCTGGATTGCTCGTTGGTCATTTGGCCACACCAAACTTCACCCTCGCGCCTCGCCAACGAATCGCAGTTCCCTGTGATCACCGCCCACTCCAATGCCTTATACACTCGTAACACGTCGTTGCTAGAAATGAGCAGACACAGATGCTAACAAAAGCAGGTGATGTCTACTGGCACTTGTGACGTGACAGCCATCGCGGAGTTCTACGAGCGAGGCGCAACCCGCTGGCCGCTCGTTCGCTGCACGCTGGAGCAGTTTGCGAAGATCGCGGCCGAACTCGAGCCCGACGCGTTGTCCTCGGCCAACGCGCATGAACTCTACCTGACGGCGGCGCTCTGGAGCGGCGATCCGGACGCCATGGCCGCCTTCGAATCGGCGTATGTCCACCCCCAGCGAGGCCGTCTCGCGCGTATGGGATTGTCGGATTCCAGCATTGACGATGCGCTGCAAACCGTGCGCGAGCGCCTACTTCTGCCCACCAACGGCGCCCCCCCGCGGATTACCACGCTGGTCGGGCGCGGTGATTTCGGCGCCCTGTTCCGGGTCGTTGCCGTGCGCACCGGCCTGAACCTGTTGCGCACCGAAAAGCGGCGACAGCACAACGAAGATCAGGCGATGCTCGACAACGTGTGCGTCGCCAACAGCGCGCTCGATAGCTTGATGCAACGGGAGGCGGCGCAACTTCTCCGAGACGCGGTCGAGCGCGTGGTTCGCCGGCTGGGCCGTCGGGAGCGGACGCTTCTGCGACTTCACTTCTCTCACGGTCTCACGATCGACGCGATTGGCAGGATGTACAATGTCCATCGGGCCACGGCCGCGCGCTGGCTGTGTCGAGTTCACGACTCGATCGAGAAAGCAGTCAAGCTGGAGGTTCGCGAGTTCGCAGGTCAGACCACAACCAATCTGGACGAACTCGTTCATCTCGCTTCCAGCCAGCTTCAGCTGAGTTTCGCACGAATCCTCGCAGCGACCACGGACGCGCGAGGGACGGCCGCTCTACGAGACCCATGACCCCATGCACGGGGGCTCAGCGAACTCTACCTCGACCGTCCCATCGTCTCCAGGTCGCCACGGAATTCAACCTGAATCCATCCCCCGGTGAGGAACCTCGGCTCCCATCATTAGCAAGTTGAGTAGCAGCATGAAGATTGATGGAGATAGCCGGGATTCCGAGCAACCTTTTTGAGGGACACCCCTGATGGTCCCTCATGAATTATGCACATTGCCGACGGGCAGAATGTTGCCGACCGGCTTCGTGCTCCTAGTAGGAAACGCGATACCGATCTACTCATAGCAACCACGTTCGGATGCTCGGCAGCTGAGCTGCTCAAAGCCCAGGACTACGTTCGTAGTCCTCAGTCACACATACCCCCCGAAAATTTGACCATCAAGCCTTCGGGGGGATGGTCTCCAACGTTGCAAAAAACGGAGGAAGCCAGTGTGGCACAAGTTGGATAGCGTAGAGAATTTTATTGAAGCCCTATTTTCAGCCGATCAGCAGTTAGCAGAGCACGTGCGCAAGCAGGGCTGTCGTGGTTGCGGAGGCCGCCTCCATCGCGCCGATTACCCGCGCAAGGTGCGCGGTGTGCCGGACGCATATGAGCAAATGTTCAGCTGGCGATTCAGTT
>JAKSDA010000336.1 GCA_022360315.1 Pseudomonadota bacterium | reverse complement strand
GGTTTGGCTTACCTTCTTGTTTCTTCTGCTCATCGAGCGCTCCTCTGGACCGGCCGATGACCGGTCCAATGGGCGCCCGCTCCTCTCAGCTCAGGTTGTGGCTTGCTGACTTTTCGGGGGTATTTTCGGCAAGACGTTGGGAATTCGCGCAACGCCTCCCAAGCAAGCAGAACCACTCCCATCCCGTTGAAATCGTTCACATCTTACTGTAACCATCAGTAGCCAGCCGTGGCCAGATGTAACGAGAAAACGGGAAAATTGGCGGGAACGTTCTCGTGGTTACGGGAGCCGAGAGAACCACTTGATCCGCTCATGGCGGGCACGGTTTCTCGGTGCGGATTCGCTTCCTGGACGGCGTCGCCGAGTGTCCGGAGGCGTGAGTCCCGGAGCGTTCAGCCATGCTCTGCGGTGAGCCAGACTGTATCACCGAGCCGCTCTGGCATGGGGAGGTCGCTTACCTCCCGTCAACGCCGTTGATTTCGACTTCGTGACCGACGTGGAGCGTTGCCTGGCGGAGGCGAAGGACTCGGCCCAGTATCGAGCGATGGTTGACCGGCCACGGGACGTGCAGAACGAGGCCAAAGGCCGCAAGCAGACGTACTGGGTCGGTTGACACCTGCCAGAGCCGGTTGCGCATTCGTCGTGGCACCGCTGACGAATGGGCGCTGCGTCGATGCTCGGGTCAACCACAGCGCTATCCTGGAAGTAGCGGCGGACGCTGCGAGCACCTACAATGCAGGGCGTAAAGACGGTTCGACATGGGGCGCAAGCAGAACAACAAGCACGCAAAGGCAGCGCGTCGGCGCAGACAAAAACTTCGCGCCCGCCAGAGCTATCCGCCGCAGTTGGGTCACGAGACCATGCTCACCGTCGAGCCGTCCATGCGCCGTGCCGTCAAGGCGGTTATCGGCAAGCTGCAGCGCGCTCCCGGCGCTCCACCTGAGCTGATGAAAGAACGGGATCTGGCGCTTCCCGAAGTCGATGAGTTCCTGAAATTAAAATACTTTCTGGCCCGTGACCGCAACGGCTGGAGTCACGAGAGTTGCATCACCGAGGTCGAGCAGCTGTGGGCCCATATGGAGTGCGCGATCAACTTCGTGCTCGGCGGACGCAAAGCCTTCTGGGTCGCGCCCGAGCTCATCGAGCTCCTCACCCATACGACCCTCGATATCTCGGGCGACCTCCTCAAACTCCCCTTCCCGGCGTGCGCATTCATTTTCAAGGACCGGCCGACCCTCGACCTCGCGCGAACCATCGCCGACGGCACACGAGGGAACGCTCCCATGTGCCCACCGTTTGAGGTGGTCACCGCGTATGTCTTCCCCATCCCGGAGGAGGAGGGAGAGTCCGGCGTCCGTGTCACGTTTCTGTGCGACGCCTTCGCCGGCGCACGGCCCTACCTGGTCAGTCGCGAGATCCCCACCATCGGCACCCGCTCTATCGAAGAAATCCTTGGCAGTCACCCCCAAGGCATCGAGGACCCGTTCTTTTACACTCCCGAGCTGCGCAAGCTGGTGCATCTGCTCATAAATGCCGTCCTCTACACCACCTCTGACGGGTTTCGCCAGGAGCGGCGACCGCCTGGGCCTCCCTCGATCACACGACGGGGCAAGTACTCACCGGTGAGACGGTCTACTATCTGCCCGGCAAGATCCCCATCAGCCACGAGTCCGCGGCGAAGAACGCAAAGCAGCCGGACACCAGTCGCTCCATACGCAAGCGCTTCTGGGTGCGTGGGCACTGGCGACGCCCCAACCCAAACTGGAACGACCAGCGCCTGCGCTGGATCGCCCGTATCTCAAGGGTCCCGACATGGCTGCCGTTGTGGAGCGAGAGTACGAACTCGGCAGTGCCCGTCGTGGCCAGAATTGCGATGCAGGCGCGGAGCCCAGCCCACCGACAATGAACAGGACCCTCGGCTGATCAGCAATCAAGCGAGGCATCCCGAGCCTGACCGCGGCGACACACCCCGCCCCGTTGGCCGGAATGGGCCACCGACGAACACCGGGATGAAGCGACCAAGCATTCTCATCCTGACGCAGCGCCAGGCCACGGCCGCTAAGGCTGGGCGCGCGCCGTTTACCGCCCCTGGCCGCGAGCGTAGCGGTCGCAGATGCACCGCTGTCAGAGCGTCAGCAACAGGAGCTCGATCGCTGTGGCGTCGCGGGACATGAACCCGCATCCACCGAAATCAACAACCACTGGCATTCCGCAGCCTTGCACCAGAATTGCCAAGAATCCCCAGGGCTTGTGGGCCGTTCGTCGTTTCGTCGGACTCCGTTTCGTTCCGTTTGGGCCCGATAGATTCTGAGCTTTCGTGTCCACTATGTGTCCACGTGATCTGGCCAGGTGAGCCGAGAGGAACGGTTGAGTCGCGAATCGTAAACGCGTCCTCTCAGTACCGATTCGCGTCCCTGGACGGCATTATCATATGCCCGGTAGCATGGCCGCTGGCGATTCATGAGCAAAGACAAACCGATCGACCCGGCTGGCGGGGCGACGATTGCCGGCAACGTGAGCGTAGCAGGTGGCGACTTTGCCGGTCGTGACAAGATCGTGCAGGGGGACGAGGTCCACGGCGACAAGCATGTCCACCATCATGGGAACGAGCGCAACGACGACAAGGGCCGCCTTGAGCCGGCAGCCTATCGCTCCATGGCCCGCTCTCCTGAGTTTTTCGTCCCGCGACGACAGCTCGGCGAGTTGGTCGAGCTATTGGTCGCCGCGGCGATCACACCGGTCAGCGATGTCAGTGTAGGCATCACGACCGCTCTGCGTGGTGCGGGCGGATTCGGCAAGACGACCCTGGCCCAGGCGCTTTGCCAGGAGGAGCGGGTACAGCGGGCGTTCCCAGGGGGCACCTTGTGGGTGACCATGGGCGAGCAGGTCACCGACGGCGGGCGACTTGCGCGGGTCCTCGACTTGCTTCGTTGGTGGTCCAATGAGGAACCACCTGCATTCGCCGAGGTGAGCATGGCTAGCGCTGAACTGCGCAAACGTCTCGCCGGTCAACAGGTGCTGATCATCGTGGACGATGTCTGGCGAAGCATCGACCTGGCGCCGTTCTTGGATCTGGGCGCGGGCAACGCTGTGCTGGCGACCACTCGGGATCGGCAAACCCTGCCCAAGGGATGCAAACGGATTGACGTGGACGCCATGGCAGCGGATGAGTCCATCTCGCTGCTGGGCGCGGGCCTGGAGATTGCCTTCGCGAGCTTGCGCGGTGAGCTAGATGTCCTGGCTGCGCGTCTGGGTCACTGGCCGCTCTTGCTCGACTTGGTCAATCGTCAGCTGCGCGAGTTGATCGATGAAGATGGTCTATCGGCAGAGGATGCCATCCGCGATGTGAACGAATCCCTCGATAATCAGGGTGTCACCGCGTTCGACTTACACGATGAGACGCAGCGCCGCAGCGCCGTCGAGCATACGATCGCCGTGAGCTTGCAACGACTGGACATCGATGAACGCCAGCGGTACGAAATGCTGGCCGTGTTTCCCGAAGATGTGGACATTCCAATGGTTGTCGTTGCGCGTTTGTGGTCGATGCCCACGAACAAGTCTACACAGACGCTCTGCCGCCGATTCTCTCGACTATCCCTTCTTCAGCGGTTCGATGCAACAGCGAGGACGATCCGTTTGCACGACGTCTTCCGAGACTATTTGGTGGAACGTCACGGCCCTGAGCTGGCCAGGCTCCACGACAAGTTGCTCGACGTGTTCCGCCCGACGAATGGTTATTGGTCGAATTTACGAGCAGAACAGACGTATGCGTATCATTATCTCGCCTATCATTTGCATGCTGCGCAACGCGACGACGAACTGCGCCAGCTACTTGTTACGTATGCCTGGATCGATGCGAAACTGCGTGCTCTCGGACCAGCTGCTGTAATCGAAGACTACGCTTATTTCCATGACGATCGGGTTCTGCAGCAAATTTGCGGAGCTTTGCGGCTTGGCAGTCACGTGCTAGCCCGCGACGTCGAAAAGTTGCCAAGTCAGCTTGTCGGTCGGCTGGAGGTAACTGTGGGCAAGCCGGACGGGAACGAGATCGCTGCACTCGTGGATTGTGCACGCGCCGAGAGACGATACTATTGGCTCTGCCCACGCACAGCCAGTTTGACGCCCCCAGGGGGGCCGCTAGTGCGCACTTTCTCCGGGCATTCGCACTGGGTAATGGCGGTGGCTGTGACCCCGGATGGAAAACGGGCAGTGTCTGCCTCCTCGGACAACACGCTCAAGGTGTGGGAGCTAGCATCTGGAAAGACACTAAATACACTCGATGGTCACACAAATTGGGTGATGGCGGTGGCTGTGACCCCTAACGGAAAACGGGCTATATCCGCCTCCTCAGATAAAACACTCAGATTGTGGGATCTAGAGTCTGGACAACAAGTCCGATCCTTCTGCGGTCATACCGACTATGTAAGGGCCGTGGCGGTAACGCCATCTGGAAAACACGCTGTCTCAGGATCCGACGACAATACACTCAAAGTGTGGGAGCTAGAGTCCGGACAAGCATTGCTCACACTCTTTGGTCATACAAATTGGGTGATGGCGGTGGCTGTAACACCAGATGGAAAGCACGCTATCTCGGCGTCGGACGATAATACGTTGAAGATTTGGGAGCTTGCTTCTGGACGGATAGTTCGTACACTCTGTGGCCACACCAACTATGTAAGAGCAGTGGCTGTGACATCTGATGGCAAGCACATTGTCTCAGGCTCGGATGATAATACGTTGAAGATTTGGGAGCTGTCCTCTGGACAGGCGCTGCATACGCTCTCTAGTCACACCAGTTGGGTTATGGCGGTGGCTACGAATAGTCGGTGTGCTATCTCGGCGTCATACGACCATACGATTAAGGTATGGGATCTGACCTCAGGGAAAGAACTCCGCACAATGTCCGGTCATTCAAACTGGGTAATGGCAGTAGCAGTGACCCCCGATGAAAAGCACGTTATCTCAGCATCATCTGACAATACGCTCAAACTCTGGAACATCGCGTCTGAGCTAGAAAATAATCTTTCATCTGCTCACACGAGCTCGGTTATAGCTGTGCAAGTGACAATAGATGAAAAACAGGCGATATCGGCCTCATATGACAGTACACTCAAACTTTGGGATCTGGCTTCAGGACAAGAGATTTGCATGCTTTCTGGCCACTCAAGCCCAATTGCCGCGGTGTCAGTAACGAAGGATGGGAAATACGCAATCTCCGCTTCATACGATCATACGCTTAAGGTCTGGGATCTCTCCTTGAGGCAGATTATTCATACACTCTCTGGTCACTCAGGCCCTGTCGTGGCAATAACAGTGACACCGGATGGAAGGCACGCAGTTTCGGCCTCGTACGACAAAACACTCAAAGTTTGGAGTCTGGCCTCTGGGCAGGAGCTTTGCACGCTCTTCGGTCACTCCGATTATGTAAGGGCGGTGGCTGTGAATGGAGAGCGTGCGGTATCGGCCTCATCTGATAATACGCTCAAAGTATGGAACCTGGCCTCTGGACAAGAAATATATACGCTTTCCGGTCACTCAAGTTCAGTTGTGGCTGTGGTTGTGACATCTGATGGAAAGTACGCTGTATCAGCTTCATATGACAATACGCTTAAGGTTTGGGATGTAACTTTTGGAAAGAACCTCCGTACGCTGTCCGGTCACTCAGACAAAGTGAGGCAGGTAGCAGTGACATCAGACGGACTATACGCGGTTTCAGCCTCATCAGATAAGACACTTAAGGTCTGGGATCTGTCCTGTGGCCAGGTATGTCACACACTAGCAGGTCACTTAGATCCGGTAAGGGCAGTGGCGTTAGCGCAGGACGAACGGTACGCGGTATCCGCATCATCAGATAACATGCTCAAGGTGTGGGAATTAGCCACCGGCTCAGTCGTCGCTTCGTTTCTAGCAGAATATCCGATGACGACTTGTACATTCACAGATCGTAAGTCTTACCGTGTCCTAGGCGGTGATGCATCAGGCCGCATCTATATCCTCGATTTGTTTGGCCCTGGGATGAGCGTCCAAAGACCGCAACCATCACAGAAGCAAATACGAGCGTCAGTGTCAACTCAAAACGATACAAGTCGCGCCTCGGCTGTGGTGGATAAAGCGGTTCCGATGAGCATGAGCCGCGATCTGCCTGACCCCCTTTCCCACACAATTTCTACGGCCCCCTACGAAATACACAGATTGCTTGGAACCGGGCGTGTGTATTCTGCTCTCGAGCGTAGAGCTGGAAAGCGAGTCGCGGTCAAGACTGTTGTTGGAGAACCATCTCCTTATCTGGACCGAGAGTTTACAATCCTTAGTAAGCTCGATCATCCGAACGTGATCAAGGTGTACGAGAGGTTTACATCGACAGGGAGAACCTACTTTGCGATGGAGTATATAAGCGAAGCGACTACGCTCACGCATTATCTGAGTGGCAAACAAGCCCTCGACTCCATCGCTGTAAATACCTTTCAACAGCTCGTTGCAGCGTTAGACTATCTACATAGGTGCCAGCTTGCACACTACGAACTATCGCCGGACAACATTCTTATCGATACGAACCAAAGACTGGTTCTGATCGACTTTGAACATGCTCGGTGGCTTGACGGCGAGGAAACGGCTCTGTGGCCCGAAGGAAGTATCGTCGGGGCGCCGGCCTATATGTCGCCAGAACATGTTCGGGGTGAAGTATGTGTCGAAGCAGACTACTTTGTCGTTGGAATATTGTTGGCCGAGCATTTTTTGCGTGAACATCCGCTAAAGAGGCAAACCTCTAGCATTGCGGGCCTTGTTGAGGAAATACTAGAGATCGACGGAGGGAAAATCGCCGCCCGAATCGCAAACATAGCGCCTGCCTTTTCCAGCACGATCGCCTCTCTATTGGCGCAAGATCGCTCTATACGGCGCCAGGGCTGGTGCCAGCTTCGGGATATGCTGGAAAGCGGTCGAAATAAGAAGAGCATTGTTGATGGACAATCGAGAGAACAGGCCTATATCCATGGAGACTCTGCCGATTCTACAGCACGCGTTCACCGCCGTAGAGCGCGAGACAAACAAGAGACCCAGCTAGCCAGACTTCTCGGAGATATGTTCACTCCCGGTGAACTGCGCCGCTTTCTCCGACAGCACCTCACAAGCAACCTGACTGACGATCTTGCAGATCCGCGTCACACTTCGAGAAACGAATACGCCGCAATGGCTGCAGAGAAGATCCTGGACCGAGGATTGCTCACCGTGCATTTCCTCGAAGCCTGGATCGACATCCGCCCGAATCGCGCCGACGAAATCCGCGCGGTGGGCGGATAGAATCGCGCCCGGTTCGGGTCATCCGTTGTTCGCTTAAGAAGCATACCGGCTTCGCCGTCGGATTGCTTGCCAAATCCCTGACAAATTACTGGGGCGGTGCAATGTGTATACCTCGTGCACCATGTTCGACCTATAGGGCTTCGCTTTCGTACCCAAGGCGCGTCAGCACAGCCTGCACCTCTACAAGGCGGATGTTGTGCTGCCATCGAGCTTGCCAGAGCCGGCCCTCGCGATCGTCTTGGGTCGCCATGTACGGATACATCAGCTGAAAAATCGTCCGCGCGATTGACTCGTGGGTTCGCCAATACACATGCTGTCGCGGCGATCCCGTTGTCCGGATCATGAGTCCTCGCTCGTGCAGCCTGGTGAGGCATCGGCGGATGCGATCTTGGCTGATCAAGGACGACCATTGCTCCCAGTAGACCGAGCTGCGCGTCTGTCGGATCATGAAACTGAGTTCCACGGCTCGGCGATCCTGTTCACAGAGCACGAGCAGGAGCAGCTGTGCATGAGACAGGGGTTCGGGCATCTCGAGATAATCGCGATGGTCGACCACATGGTCGATCATACTTACGGTGTAGCGGGAGGGGCTCACCTCGGGAAATGGCATGCCGTCTGTCTATGCACGGGCAGGTGCGCCATGGAAGTGCAATCGACGAGGAGCCCGCGAAAGTCAGGCCATCGGACTCGGGCCTGAACGGATCGTATGCAGAGAGTCCGACTATCTGACTCTTTGCATCACGACGGCACAATCTTCTGTCCCGTCCGCCGAGAGTTTGCTACACGGCGTTTACCGCCCATCCCTGTGTTCTGGAGTCGTGACTACTGTCCTGACTCTGGCCTCTGGACATGCGGGGATGCGCGGTATCCTTCATGGCAATCCAGCGGTATGGTGCTGATATGGCCCGCGATACGACGTTTCCATTTGATACTAAACTTTGGGATTCTGTCCCAGACGAGCCGAGTGAGCCGATTACGCACGTGTGGATCCGCAGACGCGATGTGCTCATTCCTGTAGAGCGCCACGTGGTGATTGGCTCGGGACGTCGGTGCGATATCGTGATCGACGACGATCCGTACGTATCGCGGGTGCACTGCGAGATCGCGCTCGACCCGGACCATGGGCCGTATCTCGTCGACCATTCCACGAACGGGACCTACATAAACGGCATGCGCGTGGAACGAATCTATCTCCTTGCCGGAGCTCGATGGCGCATGGGGGCCACGGACGGCGCGTTTCTTGGCGCGAGCCGACGCATCGATATTTCTGGCCCCACCTATTCCAGGGTCATGCTGGCAGCGTTGCGCTGGTATCTCACTCCGGCGCAAACGGCCAAGCGGTTTTGCGGCCCCACCAAGGACACCTGGTATCGCTGGCGCAAGAAGGGCTTGCCCGAGCGGTTGCGATCCCACTATCGCTCGAAGTCGTCATGACGGGAGGTGAATATCAGATTCATGGCTTATTGGGCTCTGGCGGGATTGCCCACGTCTATGATGCATCGATAGGAGGCAAGCCAGTCGCGATCAAGGTGCTTCGCGCGGAGCTTCGCCATGATCCGGCGTATGTGGCGCTGATCGAGCGGGAAGGGGCTCTTGGCATGGAGCAAGACCACGAGAATCTGATCCGTATCCACGCACTCGAGTATACACGCGATGGTGTGCCGTTTCTCGTCATGGAACGGCTTTCGGGCGTTCTCCTGGTGGACACCATCGGCCATGCGTGGACAGAGTCCGTGCTGCGTGCCGTTTTGCATTCCACGCTGGAGGGTCTTGCGGCGCTGCATGCACAATCGATCGTGCATTGCGATATCTCTCCGTCGAACGTGATGATCACCGATGCGGGCGTGGTCAAGCTCCTCGACTATGGCGTGGCGCAGCGGACTACAGACGCGACGGGGCGCATTGGCGGCAGTCCGCCGTACATGGCGCCCGAATTGCTGCTGGAGCGATGGGACGGAGCACTGGAGCCCATGGTCGATCTTTACTCGTTGGCCGCGACCACGTACCATTGCATTGCCGGGGCGCCTCCCTATGGGCTCGGCGATACAACAGCGATCCGCACACGGATGTATTCTGGCGATGCTCCTGCCCCATTCGCCATGGCGATGGCCGACGACATCGCGCGTGCTGTGTTGGGTCAGCTCACCATGCTTCACCAGAAGCGTCTATTTCGCTCAGCCCGCGAGATGCGCGATGCGCTGCGGTCTGATGCCGTCGCCGACGCCGACGAACTCGCTGCCTTTGCCCGGGCCATGACCAGTCAGAAGGCAACGCTTGTCGGTGTGCCGGCAAAGCCAACGAACTCGGAAGCGTTCGACCCCCCACGATGCGACCCCGTGGTCACACGCCCCTGTCCCACGATGCCCCGGCAGCTCCCGATCGCCCTTCCCGGGGCGTCGCGTTGGCAACATCGAGGTTGGATGGTCATCACGTTGGCTCTTGTCGCACTCATCGGAGGATGGGCCGGTCACGCCCTCATGGCGTCCGCACCGATCGCAACCGCGCCCAGCGGAGATGCTCACCCCGTCGTGCCAATCGCGATGGATCGCGATCCCCAGCCAGAAGTTGCCGTTCCCGAACCGGATGAGGCCTCGCCCGCTCAACCGCCAGACGCAGAGAAGAACGACCATGCATCAGCAGAGAAGACACCACGCCCAAAGAAGCGAAACCGCACTGCGGCAGACAGCGGGGCCCCGTTTCGCCTACCCAAGCGCTAGTCGAATTTCGCCCGGGGCGCGATGGGTCGCTTTCGGCCTCCTAATCGGAATCATGGCCGGATGGTCTCGCACTGCTGATGCAACTACCTGTGAGGTGTCCAAGCAACTCGGGCAAACGACCTGTGCCGTCCGCGTCCACTGGCGGCAGTCCACGACGCTGCATTTCGGCAAGCCGGTCAACGATGCCTATGGGTTGCCCGACGGCAAGCCGTTTACCCACCTCGGTGTCGCGGGTGAGTTTGTTCTTATCAAGCCCCGCCGTTACCAGATCCCACCGATGCCCACGGCGCTATCCGTGGACCTGGGCGACATGGTCATCGCCGTCGAGATCACCTTTGCGAAATCCGACGAGGCCATCCCGGCCGTGGTCCAGGTGGTCGATGTCGATCTCAAGGCGCGGTTTGCAGCACGGGTGGCTGCGGCGGTGGAAGCGCAACGCCAGACACTCCAGGCCGAATACGATGCCAAACACCGAGAGCTGGCCAAGGCCCGGGCCGAGCTGGAGGCCACGATCCGCACACGCACGATGGACTCGATCTTTGACGCCGTCGAGCGGCACGTCGCCGTCAAAACCGTGCGCGGCCTCGGCAGGACCGACAGCGGCGTCATCGCCACGATCCAGCGGATCGTCGAACTTGGCTCCTTTCACATTGTCGTTCTAAGACTGGAGCATCGACGGCGACGAGGACGCGTGGCGGTTCATCGGGCGACGCTCTACCATGAGGGCAAGCCCCATGCGGTCCATGCGCGCCTGCCTCGCGTGGTGACCGGGGATGCCGCCAGAACGGCCATGGTCGGTATCGAGAAGCAAGCCGCCTGGCGGGGGGAGCGCCTGACGCTGCGCCTGTTGCTCGGGAAGGAATGGCTCGATGTACCGCTCCAGTTGTAGGGCGAATTTCTGACATATCACCGTGGTAGTCCGACTATCTGACTCTTTGCATGGGGTGGCCGATCTCCTCTTGAGCGTCGATACCAGAGGCGGGTATGACGACAGACGCCAGGCGTCACGATTGTCCGAAATTCTCCTGGCGATCAGGGCGATCGTGCGCCTGGTGTTTTTCTGGAGAGCACCCATGGCACCACTGACAGACAGACCACACGATCCATATTTCGACGATACCCTGACCCGCCCTGGCAACGTCTCGGGCGACGTGATCAGCGATACCGAGACCCGACTTCTCATCGCGTGCGATCAAATGTGCGTGCGCATCACGTGTGATGACGTCAAGACTCTGACATTCGAGACGTTGAGTCACGAGCAGCTGGCCAGCGAGGAAAATTGGCATGTAGCCGGCGGCATTGTGCAGCTCGAGGACGGTCCGCGTCTTCTCGACCCCGACACGGATGCATTCGTCGAGAAAGCGGTACGCGGCCATGTCATTGACAAGTGGGGCCCGTACATCGCCGTGTCACGCGACACTGACGATCCGAGCGATGCGTTTCGGCAGATCGTGTCCGCGCATTCCATCATGGCCATGTGCGGAGAGCCGATGGATGAGGCCGCAGACTGCCGCATCTACGCGACCCTGGCCGACGGCGATCACGCACTCCTGTACGTTCTCGAGCCCAAGGACGGCTACTGGCAGGTGAAGGGGACGGCGCTGGACCTCAAGCAGGCCCATCAACTGGCGAAGGCCCATGCATGACCAAAGCCGAGTTCCTCGCCCGCATCTACGAAAGGGTCGGGGCGAAACGGGGACTGACACAGAAGCAGACAGCGGCCATTGTCGACGCCGTGTTCGCGACCCTCGCCGATGAGTTCATTGGCCGTGCGCGCCGTTATCGACGACTCCGACAGACGCCCAATGGGACCTCGTCGCGCTTCTGGTGGCCCGAGTTCGGGACCTTTGTTCTGGCCAGGCGCACGGCGCGTCGCGTGGGTCATCCGCGCAGCGGCAAGCAGCTGACCATTCCGGCCCGATTCACGATTCGGTTCAAGCCTGCCGCTGTGGTCAAGCAGCTGTTAAATCGCGACCGGTGAAGCGCTCGAAATTGCCATGATGCGACACCTTCTCTACCTGCTAGCATTGGCGCTGAGCGCAGGGCTCCTCGTGTACGCCGTGCTCTATCTGGCCCTCTGGGGCATGCTCCACTAGCTGGCACGAACCGGACGGCCCCCGTGCACGCGCATACGCCGGCGCGATGAGAGTGCCGAATACGGAACTGGCTGGTCCCATGCCATCGCAACGGGCCAATGTAGACTGCTTCGTTGCGTACACCGGGCCGCCTCCTCGGTGATGTCCCATGAGACATCCCCAGCGGCCGCCTGTTGGCCGATACCGTCCGTGGCCACAACGTGATGGCCAGGCGTGTTCCATGCAGCCGTGGCCCGTTCTGCGCCTTGTGGTGGCCGCAGAATCGTTCGTCGCAAATACGGGCCTGGCGGTTGCCATCCGCTCGTGCGATGGCTCAGCCGCTGAGCCTCATGCTGTCCAGGGTGGCCGCTAACCTGCTGGTTTTGCTCTGTTTCTCCATTGACAAATTCTTGATTGAGCACAAATTGATTGTGTAGGCAGTTGGGTCTACACCGAATCTGGCGGAACCAGGTGACATGCAACGAGGAGAACGGTATGGCGATGGTTGCCACCAAGGAGACACGGCGAGAGCGCACCGAGTACCACGTACCGGCCGAGCGGCTCGAGTGGCTCACCAGCAAAATATACCGACTGGCCAAACGGGCACGCCGGCTGGGATGCGACGAGATCGGTCTCGAGATCGTGGGTCACTTCACCAAGCGAGAGACCTGCGACGGTCGGTCTCTGGAGCGCCGGTACCACCGGGTGGTCGTGACCGGGAAGGCCCCGCGCATTGACGGGTATGAGTTTGTCGCCACGCTCGAGCACCTCCGTACCGGCAACCTGATTCGACCGGTGCCGAACGCAGAGCTGCGTGAAGACGAGCTGGTCGCGTTTCGCCACACCGATGCGACGCGCTGTGATCATTGCCATCGGCGCGACGGCCGCCGAACGCACACGTTCCTCATCCGCGAAGCCAGCGGCACGATCCGGCAAGTTGGGCGCAACTGCCTGCGAAACTATCTGGGCCACGAGTCCCCGGAGTCGCTGGCACGGGCCGCGGAGTTGCTCGTCGAGCTGGATGCACTGCTTCGCGACTCCGACTACGAAGGAGACGAGGGCATGGCGCCCCGCACGCCCAGTGTCGCCGACTTCCTGGCCTACGTGGCCGCGACCATTCGCATCGATGGATATCTCAGTCGCACGGCTGCGAGAGACTCCTTCGAGGACCAGGCCTCGGCCGATATTGCCTGGCAGGTCCTGTTCATGAAACGAACCGACTCAACCCGCGAATACCTCGATACCCGCGTTCCCACGGAGACGGACAAACAGCGAGCGAAGGCATTGAGCGAGCATGCGAGGCAGATCCTCGAAGCCAAGTGCGCTGCGCATGCACTCAACGACTACGAGCACACCTTGCTCACCCTCCTTCGAGAAGGCTGGATCTCGCACAAGCACATCGGATTTGCGGCCTCGATC
>JAKSDA010000219.1 GCA_022360315.1 Pseudomonadota bacterium | reverse complement strand
GTACAAAATTTTTCCGAATTTCGCCTCAATTGCTCAATTGTGCTGTTCTCGGCCAAATCACACTGCACAGAAAGGGCGCAAAATGGGCGAATTTTCTTGTAATATCAGCACATTAAGGATTTAGGGACGGGAACTAGTTAGTCGCCATCGCCGGGTAGATTCACTTCGGCAATCTGCGCCGCCAACCCACCTGCCAGGGCAGACGGGACAGATTGGCAACCGGGCAAATGGCGTGAAGGTGTTGCCATTTCGGCTAGTTGCACGATCAATACCAAAAACGGAAACGTCTCAAGAAGTACGGTAGCCCGTGAATGCTCTCGACCGCGATTAAGATCGAGGTTTGTAGCAACCGGGGACACTGGCCCAAGAGCTGCCGCAAGCTAAGCAGGCGCCCCGGTACGTCGGGTCACGACGCTGATGAACCGACGTACCGGCCCGGGCGAGGAACGCGAGCGGATTCGTTCATCGCGACGGGTAGCCCGTGTTGTGGTACTTCAGTAGCTACAAATGGAAGAAGAGATCGCACGAGCCATTCGGCTCGGAGAAGCCAACAAGGAGGTCATTGAGCTCTTGCAGAACTGGTGTTCCCACCTCGTCGTGGAGCGCTCCGAGTTCTCCGGTGTCGGCCTCGTCGAGATGCAGACAGGATTGCCCATCGGCCACCGGCGGATTCGATGCCCCCACGCGAGTAATCGAGGCTGGGAAGGTGCGGTCCTTGAAGGTCTCGCACTCCAGTTTCACGACGACAATTGCAGGGACTGTGACCAGCGTGCTCCTGTCCGACTGCCGAATCTAACCAAGCTGTTGGGGGCACGCGACCGTCGCCAAGCGCAACAAGATCAGCTACGTAGGGACCACGAAGCCAAAGAAGCAAAACGCTTGGGCACCAGAAAAGCACGGCGCGAGGAGGTCCGGAAAGGCACTACCGAGACCGGCCAGCTGGCTGTTTTGAATGCCCTCGCCGAGTTCGACGACGACCCCTCGAGCGACCGTGGCCAGCATCTAAAAGAAGTCGTCAAGGCCGCCGGTGGTCTCGGTTCGCAGGTTGAAGCGTTGCTCGTCGAACTTGGTAACGACGGAGGACGCCCGCGAGCATCCACCAGCCTTGAGATACTTCACGATGTGGGTGCGTCCTCTCCCGCGGTGTTGGAAGCAGCTCTCAATGCGCTTGCCAGGCGCGAAGTGGGTGATCCAGCATCGGCAGTCGTCGAGCACCAAGTGCGGCCGGGCCTGGACCCGAAGCTCGTGCGGTCTGCGACCCCTTATCTTGTGTTTCTTGCTGCATCTCGTAGCTACCCTGGTCTCAGCCACCTGCCGCCGAGGAGTGGCGGTCTTCTCGCGCTGGCACGGATGTACCCATCCGAGGTGGAAGCAGTCCTCCGATCACTCATCCGAGACAGAAACAAAGAGCAACGCTCTTCGGCGATAGAGTGCCTACGTTCTCTCATGACCCCCGAACTATCCCTGGTAGAACGACTACTTCCCGATGTCTGCTCATCGGTCGAGCTGCCAGATGACGTATACAATCGTGGCTATGCAGCCGACGAAGCAGCGAAGACGCTGGCTGCGGCGCTTATTGCTTCACCACGGTCGACGGATCCGGTGATACAGAAGGCTGCTGCGTTGGCGCAGAGCAAAGGTAAAGCGCGGCTCCTGAAAGCCTACGTGGAGGTTTTGGACGACTGGTGGCGCAACAATCACGAACCCGACGCGGTGTCCGGCGATGTGTACCATCTCGCATACGACCGGATTGTGGAGCAGTTCGCGACACGGTCCGGGGACGATGTCTTCGTACAGGCAGTCGACTACTTCGATTCGGTGGCTGGCCGCTGTCCGCTCAACGTTGGCCGGATTAACGCACTCACCGGCATCATAGCTCTGCTGTCATCGGACCTGGAAGGCTTCGACGAGGCGAAATCAACGACTGTCATAGAACTCCAACCGGACCGGGCGGCCGTACTCGACGCAATGACGAAACGTTCTCGATTGCAGCGCGGTCTTCGAGTTGCCGCCGACGCCGTCTCTGGTGCTGCTGTCCGAAGCCCAGACGTAGTCATCAAGCAAGTCCAATCGACATTCGACTCGGTTGACGACGGCCAAAGTCTACTCCGCGCATACCTGGTCAAGTGCCTCAAGGGACCAGCCTCGTTGCGTTGCGCCCGACGTGCACTGCTGCCATTCCTCTATCGGGCGATGTTGGATACGAGTCCCCTAGTTCGCAATGCCTCTATCGAAGTAGTCAAGGAACTCACCACGTGGGATGTGGACGACCTGCCGGCAACGTTCTGCGACTGCTTTCTGGCGCTCCTGAGCGACTCCTATGTCATCGTGCACCAGGCAGCGGTGCGGATTTTGCGTTATCGATGGACGGTTCCCGATGAATACGTAGAGCGTATCCTCAATGCGGTGTGGGGCTGGGTCGCAGCCTACGCGAGATCGCGTTCTGACGACGAGTTTCTGGCCCAAGCCATCAATACGGTCTTCTACCTTACACTGAGGCTTGGGCGTAGTCTGTCTGCCGAGTTGCTAGTGAAACTTTTTGGGGTGCTTCGGATGATGCATGCGCCGGCAGCTTTCGATGTCCTCGAAGATCGCTGGGAAGCCTTCCGCGACGTGCCGGGCTTCTCGGCGTTTGTCGTTGACCTACTCGGTGATCCGGCTCTGAATGACTACAACCAGCGAGACCTGATCAAGCTCCTTCCCCACGTGGATGCGGTTGAGGCATCTGTCGACGTGGAGAGAGTCTGGAAGGCATTTGCAGTCTGCGCGGGCCGAGGGCTCTACGAGGCATCGATGTTTCTGGACATGTTGACGAGGGCGGGGCACTGGGATGCAGCGAAGATCTTCACGCAGCGGGTGGCGAATCGGTATGAAGAGAACGCCTGGGACCAGAGAGTCCGAAACATGGCCATGAGGCTTCAAACGGCGGTGGAGATCGAAGCCGGTCTGCCTGTACGCGATGATTCCAGTGTGACGAACGCGGACGCCTGGGCGAGTTTCGTGGAGGATGGCGATGGTTAGTCGACGATTGCCAGAGCCTTCTGTTCTGTCGCTCGAGCGCGAGTATGCCGCGCGTGCAAAAAGTCTCTCTGCGCTTGCCGAAATCCTGAAAAACGGTTTCACCGATGAGCTTATTCAACGCCTGGAATCGGTAGCCCAGGAAGTCGGCTCGGTTGTGGCGCGACTCGGTTCTGCGGCGACTCGCAGCCACTACGCCGTGTTTCAAGAACTACTCGGCATCGTGGCCTTCGTAGGCAAATGGGTCCTCGCGGTACGTCGGGCTGAACCTGACGCTGACCGTTTTCTTCGAGCCGGGCGGATTCGGACAAAGGACTTGGTTGATGCCGGCCTGACGACGGTTTGGGCGAATCCTGTCGACCAAGTTTTGACTGCGCTAGGCTCAGCAGGCGATTTGGAAAGCGTGGACCGGGTGATTCAGCCGATCCTGGGTACACCTCTCCCACTGCCCATCGTGGGGCTTCCGCTTCCGCAGAAGACGATGCTGAAGTCTGCACCACCAAACGGTGCGAGGGGCGAGACAAAAACACCAACTCCGGTTGGCATTGTGGAGTTCTCGCTTGCCGGTCAGCCGATTGCGAATCGGCATCATGTTGCACCGAACATCACCCATGACCTTTCCATTGCGCTGCGTCTATCGGGTTGGCCCATGCACGCGACTCGACTCGTTGTTGAACCGCTGACAGTCGTGCAGCCCGGTGATTACGATCTGCCGCGGTTCGAATTCGGTCGACCGGAGGGAATGCCACCGCACAGGCTGGAGCAAACGAAAGCGATGTTGCTCAAGACCCCGCAAGCGTTCTGGACCGCGCCGCTGGAGTTCTCATTCACGGGCTGGTTCAAGTTCCCAGATGGTGAGAAGTCTTTGAAACTTGAGGGTCAGAAGCGAATTGAGCTTCGCTCGTATGACGCCGCACTGCATCCAGTGACCGGCTGGGAGCAGGTGGACAATCGTTTGCTATCCGTGATGGATGAGTTGCGATCGTATTCGGGTCTTGGGTCGCGGCAAGTGGCAGCGTTCATGCTGCTTCTGGCTCGGTTGGGGGCGGCCGCAGCACAGTCTCTCCAGGACGCTCTGTTCAATAGTTGTACCAACGAGGCATCGTTTCAGGAGAAGCTGCGCGACTACCTGCGCCTTGAGCCCCGGATAGGCTCTCATCTCGACGAGCACCCTCGCGCAGGTGGCGGTATCACGGACTTGTCACTAGACGGGGTACGCCTCGAACTCAAATACGATAGTCAGCCCGTAACACCGACAGACGTCGAGAACTTCCTGCAACAGACGGTCCAGTATGTCGTAGGGAGTGATAGCAGGCTCGGGCTTTTGTGTGTGCTAGATAACAGCTCGAAGGACCAGGCACCGGGTTCGGTTGTGAACGACATCGTGCTCAAGCGTGTGCCTCCACCGAACCAGCCGAATGGAGCCCTGGTCCTAATCGGAGTCATTATCATCAGAGGCAATCTCGCCAGGCCCAGCGACCTGTCACGCTAGGGCGTCGCAACGCCGATGTCGCGAGCAGCGCAAATATATCAGCTACGACGGGAGGAAGGGACAGTGGGTAAGGAACGGAGAGACGATATCAAATAGACAACTTTCTGGTTGGTTCCACGCCCACGCAATTAGGACCTCACTGACGCGAGCGGGCGGCGCCACGCTGCAGCTTCTGAGTTGGTTGCGCACGCCAATTCATGAGCCGAGACTTTAATATACCCATCAGCGCTCGCAGAAATGGTAGGCCCGCTGGTCCTGGGGCAGCCTTATGGCGCCCAGCCGCGCTCGCGCAATATGGCCTCGGCCTGTGTCCGCGATGGCTGCAGCAACGCCACATCCCGGTCGGTCGAGCCTCGATCGCGCTCGGCCAAGGCGATCACGCGGACGCCAGCGGCGATCAGCGCGGGCCAGAATTCACGGGCCGGAAATTCGCTTTCAGCGTCCTGGTTCTTGCGGATGTGAACGGTGTCCCCCTGTGTTCGCAGGGTGTATGTATTCGGAGATTCAACACACCTGTAGAGCCACTCGGGTTGGCCGTCTGCTAGCAGCGAGCGAATGGGTTCGAGGCACAGTCGCCAGGCCAGAGGCCAGACGGTATCGCGGATCACCAGCGCGTTGTCGAGAGAGAGTGTGGCCTCTACTTCGGGACGGATGGGAGCTAGCACGCCAGCCGTTGCGTCGGCCTCTACATCGGGGATGTCGATCCAACGCGATTCGGACCGTTCAAAGCGGTGAAATGTCCAGATGGCGTTCATGGGAGGTCACTGTAACACGTCGAGGATCGCCTCGAGTTTGTTCCAGGGGATGGTTGTGCCGCTCAGTGGAAAGAATTGACCGATCTCGTTGGCGCTATTGGAACCAATTTGCCAGTTGATCCCGCCAGCAGTTCCGACCTCGGGGGACCATGGGATCGGCTTGGGTGGTGTGGTTCCCGGCGGATTGAGGCCGCGGAGCACATCGCCGAGCCAGCTCGATACTTGGCTGGGTGCTGTGCCTCTGGGAATCAGGGTAGTGTCCTTGCCCGTGCGCAATGCGATGTTGAGGTACTCCCAGGTATGGCCCTCGAGAATGTGCAGGAAGTCCACACCGTGGAACCCATGGGCTGCGACTTCCGCCGGAGGCGCGGGGATCGGCGGGGCCGGAGGTGGCTGCAATGGCAATTGCTTGGCCCAATCCACCATCTGGCGGAACGCATTCGAATCGCCGCCAGCCACGCGGGCCATCCGTTCGACTTTGCTGGCATTGCCAGCACCGACGAAATTGAGGATTTCTTCCAGCTTGGCTGCCCCGCCCGTGCCCGATCCGCGTAGCAATTTCCACAGCTGGTTCATGTCGTCGCATAGTCCCAGCATGCTTTCGAATCGAGCAGCGGTGTCACACAGCTTGAGGGCCTTCTCGAGGGGCACGCCGTGCGGGACTTTGGCGCTGGCCAAGAGTCGTTCGAGCTGCGGCAGGTCGTCGACGATATCTAGCAAGTCGGCGAGGTTTGCGGTGTCCTTGATCTTGGCGTGGCCAAGTACTCGCTCGAGATCGGCCACCGACGTGATCTTCGAATTGGCCAATAGGCGTTCGAGAGACGCCACGTCCTTGAGCTTGGCATTGCCGAGCAAACGATCCAGGGTGGCTGCGTCGGCGATCTTGGCGTGGCCGAGCAAGCGCTCCAACGTGGCTGCGTCGGCGATCTTGGCGTTGCCAAGCAAGCGCTCCAATGTCGTGACATCCGTAACTTTGGCGTTCTCGAGCAGATTGGCCAGTTCGGTTGCATCGGCCACCTTGGCATTCTGCAGTAGTCGCTCCAGGTCGGCCACCGTGCCCAGCTTGGCGTTGTCCAAGAGCCGCTGGAGCGAGGCCGCGTCGTTGACCTTGTCCAGGTCCAGTAGTCTGCGCAGTTCGGCGGCATCGGTCACTTTGGCGCTGTTCAGCAGGTTTTCCAGCTGAGCGGCGTCGGACACCTTGGCGCTCTGCAGAAGGTTTTCCAGATCTGCCGCATTGGCCACCTTGGCGTGCTCGAGCAGCTGCAAGAGCTGTTGCGAGTTCCGGATCTTGCCGGTCTGCAGGAGATTTTCCAGCTGGGCTCCATCGGCCACCTTGTCCAGCAAGCGGATGAGAGTGCCCGCATCATCTACTGTATCGAGCAGATTGAGCAGCTGGGGAATCCCGGACAGTTTGCCGGCGTCTACTAGATTGAGCAGACGTGTAAGCTCCGCGGCGTTCTCCACGTTGTTGAGCAGACGCACCAGCGAGGTAGCATCGCCCACGCGGTCGAGTAGTTTTACCAGTTGGGCCACGTCGTCGACCTTGCCGATCAGAGTCATCAAGCGGCCGACGTCGCCGACTTCGCGGAATAGGCAGATCAGAACCGCTGGCGATCGCACCAGTCGTGTGAGTTTTCCGAAGTTACCGAGAATCTTGGCCAAGAGGATGAGGTCAAGCACGGACAAAAGCACGTCGAAGAACGCGTAGCCCATGGCGTGAAAGCGCTGCTCCCAGGTCATGTTCTCGTCAAGCATCACCGTGATGGCCACGACCACGAACTTGATGACCGCATAGATGGCAAAGGCAACGCCGACAATGGCCAGAACGACCTGCAGGACTGACCAGATGGCGCTGAGCACCAAGCCGATCGCCGCGACAATGGCGATCCCCTTGATGAATGCCACTATAACCGCCGCGATTAAAATAATCGCGATGACTACTATGACCGCGATCAGGATGAGCTCGATAGCATCCCAAATGGCGGACAAAAGATCGGTGAATGCATCCCATAGACCGCCGAAAAACGAGCCAATAGCACTGCCAATGGCGTCGAGAATCCCGCTCGATCGCGCTTCCTCCTCCAGTTCTGCAATGCGCGATGTCAGATCGGAGAGAATGCTGTCGGCTTCGCCCAAGCCATCGCTGACTTTTTGGTGGATCTGCGCGATGCCTTCGTCCAACTGTCCCTGCCAGTCGCTGATCGCTTCGGAGAGCGCCTCGTCGAGCTGGTTGCCGACTTCGGTAACTGCATCGTTCATGCCTGCTGTGGCTTGCTGGACGCCCTCTGTCATGCGCATAGCCACGCCACCAGCATGAGCGGATACTTGCTCGGTATACCCGGCCCCGATCTGCTCTGCACCCGCGACTGTGTTCTCGACCAATTGCTGGAGTTCGCTGTCGATCTGCGTGCCGATCTCCGAGAACCGCTCGCCAGCTGTGCCCACGACTTGGGCGGTGGCCTGGCTGTGCTCGGCCACCGCGCGGTCGAGGCCTTGCTGCGCTGCAGCCAGGTTCTCGCCCGACAGTTCACCTGGATACATCCCGATTTCAGCTTCCAGGTCCGCAATCGCATCGTCGATGGTCTGCAGGGCTGATGCGGTCTCTTCATCAATGGCGACACAGGCGCTGGCGGTGACTTGCTCGATGGCCTGGACCGCACCAGGGCGTTGTTGCTCCAACTGGGTCCGCGCTTCATCGAAATGGGCCTCGATCTGTGCGCGTGCATCGGCCCCGCCGGCGCCGATCTGCTCGAATTCCCCTTCGGCCAAAGCCTGCACATCGGCAGTGGCCTGATCGCGAATTCGCAGGATCTCTTGGGCACCGCTGCTGTAGGACTCCTCGCATTCCGCGGCCATATTGGCTGCTTCCGAGCCAAACTTTGCGGCCAACTCGGCGGCATCGCTGCGCGCTCGACGGGCCACGTCGCTGCCGATTCGTGCAATGCGGCTGGCTGCCTCGCCCGCCAGGTCCGATGCCTCGCCTCTGACGTCGCCCGAGGCACCAGAGCCAGCGGAGCGGGCGCTCGTGGCCTTCTGATTGGCCGTTTCCGTGGCCCGTTGTGCTTCGGTCTCCCCCGCCGTGATGGCAGCTTGGGCTTTTTCCTCCCCCGCGTTGCGAAATCCCTGTTGGCGCTGAGTAATTTCCTCACGAAGCGCGCCCAATGCCGTGGTCGCTGCGCCGCGCGCGACCTCGATCTGGCTGTCGCGCGCGACGGCGATCTGCTGGCGCGCGCTGTCTTCGGCTTGCTGAAGCTGTTGCAGAGCCTGCTGGCGGCTCTCTTCCAGGGCCTGAAGTTTGGCCTCGAACAGCTGCTCCACGGCCTCGCGCTGAGCCTGGGCGTCTGCTTGGAGATCGGCCTTGGTTTGCTCACCGGTTTGCTCGACTTGTTGTTTGCGAGCTTCGGCGGCTTGTTTGAACTGCTCAAACGCTGGGCTAGTTCCCAGGTCGCTATCTGCGAGCTGAGACCTGGCTTGGCCCTGCGGACCTGCTTGGCTCTGCGGACCTGTCTGGCTCTGTGGGCCTGCTTGCTCCTGTGGACCTGCTTGGCCTTGCGGGCCTGCTTGGCCTTGCGGACCTGCTTGGCCTTGCGGACCTGCTTGGCCTTGCGGGCCTGCTTGGCCTTGCGGGCCTGTCTGCCCCTGTGGAGCACCCTGGCCCTGCGGACTGGCTTGGTCCTGGGGCGGTTGCTGGCTTTGCAAACTTGGGTGGCCCTGCGCGTCGGCTTGGTCCCCGGGCTGTGACTGGCCGTTCGGTTCCGGCTGACCTTGTGGTACCTCTGGCGGCGCTCCGTGGTCGGAGGCTTCTCCAGTATGCTTATGAGTCGCATCATTGTCTGGATTGTTGGCCTCATAATCATCGCCATCCGAGAACGCCTGCATGGCGCCGAACGAGGCCCCCATCCGAATACGCGCCGATTGCCCACGTATCACCGCATCGGCTGCCATGTGTGCTTCAGTCTCGAGCATCGACGTATCACCGGTGCGCGTTGCCGCCGTAGTAGCGTCTTGCTGGACGACATGGCTCAGCTCATGAGCGATGAGCCGATCTCCTTGAGCAGTGCCTGGCTCGTACGCACCGTCGCGGAAGTGGATCTCGCGCCCCCGGGCAAAGGCGCGTACACTACCAGTGACTTCAGGGCTGTTTTCGTAGACGGTGACGTCGTCAAAGGAACGACCAAAAGCCCCCTCCATGCGCGACCTCACCGAATCGGCCAACGGCTGTCCAGCCTCCAACCGGTGGACATGCTCGGGCTGATTTTCTAGTTCGGCGGCGGTCGAGGTCTGGAGGGCAGAAGGGTCTTCATCGCGGCCCAGCTGCTCGTTTTGCGGCGTCGGAATAGTGGCCCGGATCGCCATGACCTCTCGGTAATGAGGAAGCCTTACGCTGTCTGGCAGAGGAGTGCCACTGCGGCGAGATTCTTGGATCTGCTCTCTCATCTTCAGGAAGCGCTGACGATTGGCCTGTTCCTCCTCTATCGTCATGGTGCGAGTGCGCATGCAAGGTCCAACGCCCGTCTTCGGTGCTCCCCAGCGAGTTGGATCGCCACAGACGGCCGCCGCTTGCGTACGCTTACCCGGGGCGATGCGCGATGAACCTGCGGTATTCTCGAGAAGTTCGCGATAGACGTCGCTAACCGGTGAAAAGTCTTGTACCGCCAGGTAGCAGGCCCGGCCGTAGAGTGCATCCACGACCGCTGGGTCAGTGATCCCGTATCGCGTCGCCTCTTCGTAGATTTCCCGCGGAAGCCGACGTCGTCGGCCGTCATGGGCTCCACGCCAACGCCGTTCAAATTCCTTCATGCTCCGGCCCTGAACACACGTGTCCTTGGGATGATGCAGTATATCACCCGCCGAGTTGGAGTCTGATCATGTTGCCTGGGTTCATGGAGATGACATTTGACCTTAATCTAATTCGACGAAGTGAGATATTGCCTTACTTCGTCGTACTTGCAGCGCCGTGACGACACGGTCGATATAATCTTGAAGTCATCAAGATTCCACTATTTCAACAAGTTGCGAGGACTTATCCAGGCGCCGATAAAATGTTCACGAGCGCCATTTCCAAAGAATGCGTGCAGCGATCCGCGCTACGCGTCGCGGAGCTCGACCAACGAGCTTGTCGGAGGCACCCGCGTCATAGTCTCTTCGAAAGACACGAGGAATCCATGCTACGTATCAATCCATTTTTACTCGCTATTTATCTGGCCTGTGGCAATGACTCCATGGACGGCGGCCTTACCATTGGAGACGTCGCCTTTGCCGACCCCGAGCTTCAAGAGTGTTTTGAACAGGATACGTTCGGATTCCGTGGCGAGTGGGATGTCTCGCTTGTAGAGCAACTGGAGTGCAGCATGCCGGCCCACGACATCCGCGATCTGACGGGTATCGAAGTGTTGGTCGGCCTCAAGTTCCTCTCGGTCGTTGAAAGTAAGGAACTCGGCTCTCTGACTCCGTTGCTGCAACTACCGTCCCTCATCGACCTGGAGTTGCGCAAGAGCAACGTAGGACACGACGACTTGGCCATCATCGCCCAGCTAACCCGATTGGAGTGGCTGAATCTTGATTTTGTCAATGACCTCGGCGATGTCACCTCACTAAATCGCCTGGTGCATATGAAAAGCATCAACTTGCAGGGGTCGGGTGTCACCGCAGGGATCGCGTCGTTTGTATCGATGACTCGATTGGTGCAGGGATTCTTTTCGAGTAATCCAGACTCACCTTGCGAGGATCTTAGCATTCTCCGCGCTGCGTTTCCGGATGCCCTAATCTGGCCTGTCGAACCGCAACCCGGAATTACCTGCGCAGAATAGACGAATCCGTACAAAGCCAGTCCAGCCCAGCTGGAGCAGTACTGCCAAATAGCTCAGTCTCGTGATTGTGGACGATTCGACAGAATTGACGCCCTAACTCCCCCATAGTGATTGGGGACTGATTGTGCTCGCTGTTCCAGTAATCGCGCGCAGCGGCATCAATGAACTCTGCACGCAGTGTTTCTACGGTCGTTCTCGCCTCTGTATTACCATCAAAGAGCCCATTATCACCGACATCTTTGGCCAGATCCATGACCGTCAGTTCTGTCCCACAGCCATTATCATCAAATGAATCGTTCTGACGGTGTCGTTGAATAGACAGTGCCGAGAGCGAAAAAAGACTCACGGCATAGAGCACTGACTCATTATTGGCAGGGTTATCCACTTCATGTAGGTGTTCGTCGTTCGCGATATCCGTTGGCCTCATGCAGGTCAAATCTGATGCACAACGCCACCATGCGTCGTCCTCTTTCTCGAATAAAGGCGGACCGATTACATGCGCGTGCATAAGTCGATTCGCTTCCATTGCCGATTCCGCGTAGAACGGCTCTTTTCCGTTCACATGCCAACTCTCACCGAGTTTCATTGATAATGTAGTCCATGGCGTAATAACCACATTGCGGGCTCTGGAGGCTCTCCAATACGGGATAATCGCCGCTGAATGGATTCGTTCACGGAGCTGCAATGGTCCTGGCGACCAATACTCCATCGTCGTGCCACCCGAAGCAGTCACCTTCAGCGTATCAAAGAGACGATCAGGCACCGTGAACGTGAACGTTCCGTCCGGCGCACTGGTCGCGGTAAAGACGTCCTGGGTAAGATCGCGCTCTCCTGTCTCAGAATCGATGAAGTAAGCCGCAATCCAAGCCCCCTCGATGGGATGGGAGAATCCGATGTATCCCTGCACGACGCTCTCGGTGGGTTCGGCAAGTCCCATCACACATCCAGAGGTTATGAGGAGAAGACTACTTGTGAGCCAGCGAGACATGGCTCGATTTTGATTGTCTCAGGAGTTTATTGCAACCCGACTGCTGCTCGTAAGCATTGAGCTGGCCCATGAATTCGACTGGCGAGTGGTTTTTGCCCTTCGTACCGAGTCACAATTCGCATCTTTCCTTACCTTTGCATAGGGGGCGGGTTGCCGAATATCGCGAGATTGCCGTGGCTTCTCTTGGAACAATCCCTCCGTTGCTCGAATCGCGGGGTCATTGTCTCGAAGAGTCCGACTATTCGCGGCATGACCGAGTAAAGCAGCGTCCGATTCGACCCGAAAGCGCGAACGATGCGGCTTTGTTACGCGAATCGAGCGTCCGAATGGTCCTTTGCAGACCTCTTGAGGCTCCGATAGACGCACCTTTCGGGTCTATGGTGGTGCGGATGCCGGCGCCAAATGGTTCGCGAAACGAGGTAACAGGCCGCTGCGTGCTTCCTAAGGGGGATAACGAGCCATTCGCGAAATGGTTTGGCAAATGATTCGGCGAATGATTGGGTTGTGCGTCCTATAGGTCACATCGTCGGGATGTGCTCTTACCAGAGCACGGCTTGAGGCTAACGTTGTGATGTGAAGTCTCAGAGTGTTGATCAGCGCTTCGAGCGCAGCAGGAGTCCGCCATGCTCGGCCCGATCCCCATCATCGCACGAAGCACTCGATACGTTCATCACCTCGGCAGGCATTGGCGGCTTGACGACAAAACCACGGAAGCGCCACGATGAGCTGCCGACGGGAGTGCAGCTTGAGCGCTGGTGCGCAATCGGCAAGAGGTACGCAATGCAACAGGAAAAGCAGGCCCAATTATCGGGCGACCTGGAAAGCTCAGGGACAACTACCGAATCCTCGACGACTTCTGAAAATTCTGGGAAATCTGGCCAGCAGCAAGCCGAAGGACCTCGATACGTCGAGTTGATCCGCGTCAGCGGCCGTACCCAGGTCGAGCGCGAGACTCCCGAGTCGCAACGGCGATCCCTCGATCGATTGGCCCGAACCCGTCCCGGCATCCGTATCGCCCGGATCGAGGCTTTGGCTGTATCGGCCGCGATTCCGCTGGAGCAAACGGAGCAGGGCCAGCAGCTACTCGAACTCGCAGGCGACGGGTTTGACGAACTGCGTCTTTGGGATGTCGACCGTGGCCTTGGGGCTCGCGCTGACGATCCCCGCGATCGGCTGGCGATCTTCGGTATCGCTCGGGAGGCGGAGGCAGTCATCGTAGATTGCAACGGACGCGTCATTGACCCGAGCAAGGAGCTAGGCGAGCTTGATTACTATCTGCGGACGTTCTTTGCGGCGCAGGAACGCCGCAAGATCGCCCAGCGGACCCAGGCAGGCCGCAAGCGCATCGCTGCCGATGGCGGATACAGCGGCGCGGGATTCGTCCCGTACGGACTCGACTGGGATCGCGACCAACGCGAGTGGAACGTTGACAAGTCGCGCGCCGAAATCGTCCGCGAGATGTACCAACGTTGCCTCAATGGGCAAGGGGTGGGAACCATCGCCAGCGACCTGAATGCACGGGGTATCCCTACCTCGCAAGCGAAACGCTGGCATCAATCCAGTGTCGCCAGAATACTGCGGATGCCGGCGTACCGCGGAGAACATACCCAAGAGGGCCTGATCGTTCAGGTACCGGCAATCGTCGATGAGAACACCTGGTTCAAAGCTCAGCATGCGTTGAATGTGCGGCCACGGCGCCGTCGCTCGCGGAGTACGCAAAGTCTATGCGTAGGCCGAGTATGGTGCCCTTGCGGCCAGCGGGCTTACGTCCGTCTCTCCCGGGACAAAGAGTACATCTACTGCGTCACCCGCCACGATCGCTGGCGGCGAACGTACGGCGGGAAGCCCTGCGAGTACGCCGTTACGCACCGGGCGGATCATATCGATCCGGTGATATGGGATACGGTCGCCGAAGCCATCACCCAGCCGCAGATTCTACGGGAAGCCATCGCCGACCAACCCGATTCCACCGAATCGCACCGCAAAGAACTCACTCGATGCGAAGAGCTCTTGCAGCGACTCACCGAAAGCGAAAACGAGATTTCGCGAGCCTTCCGCCGCGGCAACCTCAGCGCCGGTGCATGGAATGCCCAGCTCAAAGAGATCGCCGCCGATCGTCGCGTCCTCGAACGCAACCGTGAAGCAGCCCGAGAGCAACTCGCAGCCGCAGGTGCCAGCAACATCTCCATCGACGACATAGACACCCAGCTCGAAGAGCTACAAGACCGAGTACGAGCCGCAGCCCTCAAAGACCGCAAAGCCATCATCGAATCAGTCATTCCCGGCGATCAGCCCTTCGGCATCGTCATCTGGCCCGACGGCAAGATCGACATCCGAGGCGCCATCCCCGTCCCGGCCCCTCACGAGCCCCGTGTTGCCAAACCGTCCCACCTGCCAGGACAAGAGCTGTGACAACTTTGCACTGTCTGAGCGCAATGGTAAGCGCGGAATGGGGGTGAAAATCATTCCGTTTCAGCTAGTTGCGCGCGTGGCAGTGGCTCCGAGGCGCTCCAAGAAGTCCCAATAGCCGAGTTC
>JAKSDA010000291.1 GCA_022360315.1 Pseudomonadota bacterium | reverse complement strand
TCAAGTCCGTTTTCCGGCCCTTCTCGGCACCGGTGGCAACGACGGCCGGCTCGACTTCACGAATAATCAAATGCAACGCCTGGTCGGGCTGTTCTCGCCCGACAGTGGCGAGCCGGGGGCAAACGCCGAGCCGCTGTTGCGGGCAGCGCTGTTCGGCGACCACGCAGCCGGCCTGATCAGCAAGGCGGCGATCGGCCAATTCGCACCCGGGGCAGCCGGCGGTGCCAACGCGTCGACCGGATTCGGCGGTGATAGTCTGATCAATCCGTGGGACTTCGTGCTCATGCTCGAAGGCGCAGTGCTGTTGCGGGTAGCTGCCGTGCGGCGATTGAACAGCGATGATTTGCCGCAGGCCTCGGCGCCCTTTGCCGTGCGCTCTCAAGCCGGTGGCTACGCCAGTGCCAGCGCAGCCGATGAATCGGCCCGCGGCGAGCAGTGGATGCCACTGTGGAACGCACCGGCGACTCTGGCCGAAGTGCGGACATTATTTGCCGAGGGACGGCTGCAGAGTGGCCGGCGGCCCGCCCAGCGCGCTGTCGACGCGGCCAGGGCCGTGGCTCGATTGGGTGCGGCCCGCGGTGTGCGCACATTCGTCCGGTTTGGTTTTATCGAGCGCAATGGCCAGGCCAACCTGGCCGTGCCGCTGGGACACTGGCAGGTCGGCCCCCAGCCACACGTGCATTTGCTCGACGAGATCGATCCATGGGTCGAGAGTCTGCGCCGGGCCAGCCGTGCCATCGGCGCACCGGCCTCACTGGCCACCGATGTCCGCATCATCGAGCAGGCGATGCTTTTGGTGTGCAAGGAGGGTGGTCGCACAGACCGCTGGGCCGGGCTTCTCGGCGCCCTCGGCCGGGCCGAGGACAACCTGCTGGCGCGGCCGAAATCGACCTTCTCGCAGGGCTTGCAGCCATTACCCGTCCTGTCGACCGGCTGGCTCGACGCCGCCGACGATGGCACTGCCGAAGTACGTCTCGCCGCGGCCCTGGCCTCGCAGTACGCAGCACGCGATAATGAATTCGGCCTGGGGCCGGTCCGCGTGCATTGCCTGCCTCTGAGCCAGCGCCAGGATAAGAGCTACACCGGGCGTTTTGCCACTGCGGCCGAGAGTCTGGCCCGGGATCGACGGGTGGTGTGGACCGGTAGAAACGCAGTTGCCGATATGGCCGCGATCGCCATGCGCCGACTGCTCGACTGCCGGGGCGCCGGGACGGGCAGTTTCGAACTGCGCGGCCGCCGTTTTGCCGATTTAGCCGATATCGAGCAATTTCTCGCCGGCCAGCTCGACGACTGGCGATTGGCGAGCATCGCGCGAGCGCTCATGGCAGTGCGCTGGACAGCCAGCAAGGCCCGCGACAGAGTTGATAGGCCCGTTCCGTCGCCGCTCTACGCGCTGTTTCGTCTGCTCTATCGCCCGCGCCAACCGGGTGGTAATCGCGAGTTGGTGGCTCTGGATCCCGAGCCTTTGCGGCTGCTCCTGGCCGGGCGTGTCGGCGAAGCGACTCGGCAAGCCCTGCGCCGAATCCGGCTCGATTACGGGCGCCCCAGACTGTACCGCGCCCTCGGCTCGTCGGCCCATGCCCAGCGCCTGGCGGCCAGTCTGTGCTTTCCGATCGAGTCCGGTGATCTCACCTGGCTGCGCGAACGCCTGTGTCTGAGCGAGCCAGAGGATACCGCCGAATCAACCGATCAATCGTGAGCAAATACATCGAATTCAGGACCGATCATATGGAATTTCGAGATCTCATTTCATCATCGTCTCGACTCTTGATCGAGGCCGACCTCAAACCCATGCAAGGCCAGCGCTTTCAGCCGACTGGGTTTCCCGACCTGGGCCCGGCTGTATTCGACGGCCCCGGGGGCACATATCTTCTGGTGGAGAGTGTGCAGAGCATGGCCAATCGCATGGAAGGAGTGTGCTGGGATGAGGCGGCCGAAGAGCTGGTCGAGCCGTTGCGCGGTCTGTCGTATCTGCGAGTCGAGAAATCCGATGGCGAGTATCTGACCAGCAGTATTGTCGAGTCGCACCGGCTCAATTCGCCCTATATCCTGGAAAGCAAGGATAAGAGCTTTTTTAACGCGCTAAAAGACGAAGTCCACGGGCTGGAAAAAGGTCCCATCGATCGGGCTCGACTGGCCAGGACCGTGCTGCGCTACGACTCCTCGGCACTGCTACACGGGCTGTTTCTGGCCAAAAAAGACCTGGCTGGAGGCCGGCTGCGTATCGCCCGTGCGCTATCCGGTTTTATCGAGGCATCGGGAGTGCGCGTGGCGGCATCGGGTGGAGTGAAGAACGACCATGTCGATCCGTCCGGCGACACCAAAAAAGGCTTTGGCAACGTACCGTTTGCCCGTGACGAGTATACCGCCGAGGCGATCACGGCATTTTTTAATGTCGATTTGGCACAGATCCACGGCTACGGTATGGGCCCTGCCGTCGACGATCTGCTGATTGGCCTTGCCCTGTACAAGGTTCGTGCTCTGTTGGCCGGAAATCTGCGCCTGCGCACGGCATGCGATCTCGACGTGGACAACATCCGGGTCAAGCGACCGGAGGAATACGTACTGCCCGAACTCGATGCATTGCGCGAGGCCCTGCCCGGCTGGATCGCGGCGTGCGCAGAACAGTTTGCCGGCGACAGCGGGGTGACCCGCGTGGTGTTCAAGGATTGACCGGAAAATGGCCATGGTTTGCATCGGCGTGCAGTTTTCGTCGGGTCGCTATCACGCCACTCCGTGGGGCCGGCATGTCAATGAGGGGGCCATCGAATGGCCGCCCAGCCCGTGGCGGATCATGCGAGCGCTGGTCGCCACCGGATTTAGCAAACTGGGTTGGCCGGCAATTCCACATCGGGCAGCCGAGACTCTGGCAGTGCTGGCCGGCCATTTGCCGGTATTCCACCTGCCCGTCGCCAGCGAAGCCCACACCCGGCATTATATGCCGGTCTATAAGGGCTCGCCCGATAAAGTGATCGATACATTTGCCTATCCCGGACGCGCTTCGCCGGGGCGTACGCCGCTTTTGGTCATCGAGTGGCGAGTCGCCATCGACGGCGAGCAAGTCGAGCTGGTCGAAACCCTGTTTGGCAAAATGAGCTATCTGGGCCGTGCTGAGTCGTGGATCGAGGCACGGCGTATCGACAGCGTGCCGGACGGCCTGATCCGCTGTGCACCGATCGAGCCGGGCGACGATGGCGAGGACAGAGACGATGGCGAGGACAGAATCGACTTATTGGCCCCGGTGGTGCCGGGCGATTTTCCGCACTGGCGGCAGAGCATGCTGGCTCGCGAGCAAGAACGCCGCCTGGAGAGCAAACGAGAGGTTGCGCGGCAGAAAGGCAACCGACCCCCTGGCAAGCTGAGCAAAAAAGACCGCGAAGACCTCGAACGCGAATTGCCCGAATCGTGGCTCGATGCCCTCTGTGTCGACACAGCCGATCTGCAAAAGGGGGGATGGAATCAACCGCCGGGAAGTCGCTGGGTAACTTATCTGCGCCCGCAAGGCGCACTGGATAACACGCCGATGAAGAAATCGCTTTCGACTGGCAAAAACCACGACACTGCATTGCTCGCCTTGGTCCCGGATACCAGGCGAGCCCCGCATCTGCCACGACTCGAGGATGCCCTGGCCCGTTGCGAAATGCTCCACCAGACCCTGGTGAAAAAAGCCACAACTCGCGCTGGCGAGCCGGGCAATACGAGCCAAAAGAGCGCGTTGTCGCTGTCGCCGTGTTTTACCGGCATGGATGAAAGCGGACAGGCGCTGCTCGGTCATCAGCACGCCACTCTGATTCCGCTCGAGCTCGAACAGCGCCCGGGTACGGGCAAACAGCGTCGCTCTATCGATCACATTGCCGTGCATACGCCCATGGGCTTCGACGAACCAGCCCTGGTCGCATTGCGCGCGACCCGGAAAACCTATGCCAAGAATCACCCGGGTCTATTCGTGACCGTGGTCAATATCGGCCGGCGCGCTGACTTCGAGAACGATATTCCCCAGTTTAACCGTTCACGGGTGTGGGTGAGCGAAACTCCGTTCGTCCCGCCGCGCTTTCTCAAGCCGCGGGGTCGCAACAGTCTGGTCGGTCAGGTATGCGCTGAACTGGCCAGCCGCGGCATTGCGGTCCCTGTCGAATCGGTCGAATCCATCGAAGTCGAGATTCGCACTGCATCGGGAATCACCTATCGGGATGCAGCCGATTTTTGGGCTCTATGGCGCCCTCGATATCTGCCCACTGTGGCCCTGCGTGGCGGCGAGGGGGGCGACGCGGCTGCGCAGGACGATCTGGTGAGCGATGAGGGCCGGGCACGGGCGGAGCCAACCGCGGTCCTTTCGCACAGATGGCGCCGTTTTCGCCGTAGGCGACACAAAGACAAACCCCAGCCGCCCATGCCCGTTGCTCTCGGCCTGCGCCTGAGGTTTGCCCGGCCGATTCGCGGTCCGCTCAGTCTGGGCTACGCCAGCCACTTTGGCCTGGGTAGCTTCGTGCCCGAAAGCCCATAGTCAGTCAGCCGGTCGGTCGCTCACCACGTCACCTGCATCTGCCGGGAACCTTTGACAATACCTCCTCGCCAGGTGCTCGGCGATCGGCGTCGCCGGGCCGGCACGGTCATTTCAAGAGAAACTCGACGCCGCCCTGGATGGCCAGGGAAAACTGGGGCTCGGTACCCAGATCCCGGCCAAAAATACCCGCACCGGCGTCGACAATCGCGCCACCGCCGATCGAGACCAGCTCGTGCACCCGGGCGCGCACGCCGATACCGGCGATCACGACCGCGGCGAGGCCGCGCAGATCGTCGCCGGAGAAGCTGACCGCGCGCAGACCGAGCCGAACCCGTGCATACGGAGTAAATGAGCCCTGGGGGGTGAGAAAACGCCGGATCCCGGCCGAGATTTCACCGGAGCGGCCGCTCAGCGCCCCGTGATTGCACAACAACTCGCCGGTGCGATCGGTGAAGCAATCCGCGCTGGTGCCACCGATGACAAAGTCGATGCTGCCCTCGAACCAATCAACCGCCGACAGCTGGTACAGGTACGATCCTCCGATGCGAAGACCACCAGCAGTAACCCGGCCACCAGACGTGAGGCCGAGGTGAACGCCGAGCTCTCGAGCGCTGCCGTTGGGCTGAGACTCGTCGGCGGCCGTGGACCCGGACGGTTTTTCCCTGTCGATCCCGGAAGCCGGCGCATCGGCTCCTGGCGCCTGTGCGCTGACTGGGTCCGCCTGGCCGAGTACCACGGCACATGCGGCGCAGGTCAACCCCATCAACGCCAGAGCGCGGAATCGGCCCACCCCTCCAGGGGCAATGTTCAGTCGCCGACGCATACATTCACCTCTGTATCGCCTGCCGGTCGACTCGGCTTGGCCTGGCACGTCCAGCCAGGGCCCAAAAACTCACAGTCTGCTGCACTCTGGCACGAAAAGAGGCACACTCCCTGATCGATGTCGACACAGATTGCGTCCCCGGCGCAATCGCCGCTCTTGTCACAGCTCTGCGAGCAAAAACCGTCCGGATAGTCGTCGCCGGATAAACACATCTCATCGCAATCGTCGTGGCCCTGACAGCGCGCACCGATCTCGCGCGAGACCGGCGATGAGGTCGAGCAAGCGACCGCAAGCGCAACAGCGATCAGCCAGATGGCCAGTGGTTTTCTCATCACGTATCGAAGCTACTGCCAAATCCTCGCGGCGACCACTTTCTGACCCCCCCGGCCAACAGCGAGGCACCTCACAGTGATATCAGACACAGCTGGGCCTTGAGCCTGCTGCCAGTCGGGCGTATTGTCCGCCGCACCATGAGTGAGCGAGTACCGGTTCGAGTCTTCGTCGTCGCTTTGCTGGCATATCTGGTCGCCAATCTTTCGGGCTGTGCCCCCACTCGCACAGCTGCAGCGACTCAGACCACACCCGCTGCCTTTGATCCCAGCACCTCGGATGCCAAGGCAATCGGCGTGATCGATGAAATGGTCGCCGCGCTGGGCAGCGCAGCTGCCTGGTCCCAGGTCAAGCAGCTGCGCTGGGAGCTCAAGTACTTCCAGAACGACGAGTTGATGGGCTGGGTGCGCCATTCGTGGGATATCTGGAACGGCCGTCACCGCTACGAGTTTATCGGCTCGGCCACTCTTCAGCAGTTCAAAGCGTCCGATGGCAAGGAGCCGCCAATTTTCACCATCGCCATGTACGACCTCTACGACCATCAGGGCAAGGGATATGTGACCGATTCGGCGCGGATCAACACCCCGGCCAATCAGGCTTACTCGGAAGATCGAGATCGCATTGTCGAGGAAGCGTTTCGGGCATGGCAGCGCGATTCTTATCAGCTGACAATGTTTCACAAGCTGAAGGACCCGGGGGTAAAGCTGGAATACGTCGGCGAACGCGAGGACATCAAGGGCAAGTGCAAGCCCGCCTGTCTGGACATCAAGGTCAGTTTCGTGCCCGAGGTGGGATCGGATCTCTACCACGTCTATATCAGCCCGGAGACCAAGTTGCCCGAGGTGGTAGAGCGGGTCCAGAGCGAGGGCAGTAGTCTGGCGTTTATTCTCGACAACTGGACCGAGGTCAACGGGCTCAAGTTTCCCCAGGTGTTCAAAAATCTCGGGCCGAACGAGGAATTCCGCATCGAGAACATCCACATCGGCGATCCCGAGCAAGAGCTGTATGTACCGACAATTCGCTGACTGCACCCACAGACCAGTCGGGGTAACGGCGACTGAAATCGCTGTCTAGCCCGGTGTTGTTTTCGAGGACGCAGCCGAGTCCAGGGCCGCGTTACCCTCTGCGCGCACAGCACTGGCCCGGGCAGTGGTCGCCCGACGCACGTTGGCAGCGTCGAGAGCATCGTCGATCATGCGCTTCCTGTCCCGCGCACGTTGCCAGCGCGCCTGCACCGATGGCGTGAGTCGATCGATTGGATCAAAATACAGAAAGTAACCCGACTTGACCGATGGAGCGCTATATACGCTGATTCCTGTCTCGCAATCATAATGGTCGTGGGAATGAACGGCCCGTTTGCCGCCGCCGCCCAGCATATCTACCACAAACGTTGGTGTGTTGAACCCCGCGGTGATGCCGCGTACGTGCCTCTCGATGTCGAGCCCGGTCTGCAACGTGGTACGCAAATCCTCAACCCCCTTGACGAGATCGTGCATATAGACGTAGTAAGGCTGGACATTGCAGTAACCCAGCCGCTTTACCAGGAGCTGCATGGTGGCGATGTTGTCGTTGACGCCGCGTTGCAGAACCGATTGGCTGCGCACAGTAATGCCGCGCTCGAAAAACACATTCATGGCCTGCCTGGTAATATCGGTGATCTCGTTGGGATGGTTAAAATGGGTGTGTACGACCACCTCCTTGTGGCGCCGGCGTCCCAGTTCGACAACCGAGGTGAGAGCGTCGAGCCACTCGGTATCGCTGAGCAGTTTTTGCGGCATGACCGCGGGCCCCTTGGTGGCAAATCGAATGCGCCGAACGTTGTCGAGGTCGAGCAGAGTTTCGCCGATCAGAGTGATTTGCCGGGGCTTGAGCTGATACGTATCGCCGCCAGATATGACGATATCCTCGACTTCGGGGCGCTCGCCAATATAGCGAAAGATCGCCTTCCAGCGCTCTTCGCGCGCCTTGAGCGACATTTTTTCGACCTTGTCGGTATCAATGCCAACCGCGTAGCTGCGGGTGCAGAACCGACAATAAACCGGACAGGTATCGAGGGCCAGGAAAAGCGCCTTGTCGCGGTAGCGATGGGTCAAACCGGGCACAGGTGAATCTGCTTGCTCGGCGAGGGAATCGAGGGTGAGCTCGGGGTGGTCGGGGCGCAACTGCGAGCCCAGGGGTATGAATTGCCGCCGCAACGGATCGCGCTGGGGCGCGGTCCAGTCGATCAAACTGAGCAGATACGGAGAAATGCGCAGGCTCATCGGCGAGTGGCGAAAACCCATGGCTACGTCGTCGTAGAAACGTTGCGGTACCATGGCCTGCAGGACGGCGAGTAGCTTGCTCAGTCTGGTGATCGAATTGCGCGCCTGCCAGCGATGGTCGAAAAATTGTTTCTCGGAAACCCTGCTATAAGCGGGGATGCGTTGCCAAAACGGTCCTTCGAGGAGTTGTTTGTGAATCAGGGTCTTCGGGTCGACCGGTAGCTTGCGGTGTACCGGCTGACCTGGCCGGACGTTGCTTGCCGTGATGATGAGTTTGGCTTGTTCCACCTCGATACTCCAAATAGCGAATGTCACATACAATCAAAAATCCCGGGTTGGTCGATAACCACGCGGAATGCCGGTTCACTGGCGCGGTGGCAGGGTGACCACTGAACAACCAGCCCAGCAGGCGCCGAAGAATTCGGTCGCCACGCAGGGAGAGACGTCGCCACACAGCGCTTCCTTCCACTTTTATTTGCTCGCCCGCGCCGACCTTGCAAAGTATCGGACGACAATAGGTTTTGGTCAATTTTTGTCAGTCGAATCGGCCCGCCCAGGTGACGCCGACTTCACTCGCGCTCACCGTCGGCACCAGGCCACTTTTTTCGACCGTGGCCTGGGCCCGGGGATCGTCAAACCAGTAGAGCAGCGCTCCAGCAGTGCCCACAGCAAGGGCACCGCCGAGAAGTAGATAGGTAGTGGTGCGGTAGTTGTCTCGATCGCTGATGAGTCCGTTGTACTCGCTGGCATCGCTGTCGGTCAGGTTGACCCCGTCATTGTCGAGTCGGTTGCGAATGTCCTGCGCTCTGGACTGAGCCTGGATGGACAGGGTTGTGGTGGCCGCACTGGCCAGTACCAGCGCGGCTGCACCACCGAGCAAATAATAGGATACCTTGCGCTTGGTCGTCTTCCGAAGAGACGCATCGACCGTGATTTTCTGGCCACGCGATAGAGTCAACTCACGGCTGAATAGATAGTGACCGCGTTTGGCTGCGGTCACGAGGTGCACGCCGGCAGGCACGCGGGCCTCTTGTCCACTCACAGTGCGTCCATCAATAGCGATACGAGCCCCCGACGGCACCCGGAATGACACTTCGGCCGGTCTGGGTTCGAGATCGATCGGGACCACGATGAGGCGCCCTTCCACCGCCAAACCCTTGCTGTCCCTGGGAAAAAATCCCGGCGCCTCGACACGAATTTCGTGAGTACCCGGGGTCACTTCGCGAATGAGCGGCATGTCGGACAGTTCGCCGCCGTCGATCGATGCGCGCGCTCCTTCGGTCGCAGACCTCACCATGAGCTGGGTGGTCGCCGGACGCCTGGTTGCCCGTTTGCGCTGCGCAGCGCTGTTGTTCTGCAAGCTGCGCCGTATCGACTCGAGTGTCTCGATGTGCTGAACCGCATCGTGGCGGCGCCGGCCCTGCGGTACCTCGGCGAGGTATCGCTTGTACAGTTGCAGCGCATTGTCGATGTGGCCGGGATCGAGATCGACCGAATACTGGCGGCGATACGCCTGGGCGAGCGTGAATACAATGGCGGGCCGCGGTGCTAGCTTGTTGGCCTCCTCGAACAAGGTGATCGCTGCCTCGTATTGTCCGGTGTTGTACGCTTCTCGGCCCGCTTCAAACGAATTTTTGGCCTGTTCGAGAGTTTTGGTATCGGGTTGCGACGATGACTGCGCCCAACCAGTGCCGGGATGAATGAGCCATACGGCCAGGGTGAGAGCGCTGGCCAGAATGCTGCTGAAACCGAGTTGTCTGGGGTATTCGAGCATATTCATGGCGTCTCCTGTCATCGCTACTGGTTCGTGGGGGCGACGGTATCGACTGCAGTGTGGGGCACGGCCAGGCGGAGCTCGACCTGGCCCCCGCCGCTCAGCAGCAGGTCGTCGAGGCCGTCGCCGTCGATATCACCGGCCAGAATCTGGCCATCACACGCAGGCGACGAGCTCTGCGATCCAGTCACCTGGACGGCAAATGCGCCGGCTGACTCCGAGTCGGCGAGTGAGACCGCCGAGCCGTGCCAGATGGCCAGCTCGAGGTCGGGATCGCCGTCGGCATTGAGGGTGGCGACCGCTGGAATCGCAGTGCTGGGCAGATTGGCCACAGTCACGTGGTCGTCCAGGTTGGTCGCGTCCCGATATACGATCACACCCGCATTGCTGGTTGCTGCCGGATCCATGGGGGTGCATTCGCTGTCCTCGTATGCGCCGGCATAGGCGATGATCAACTCCACCCCGTCGTCCCCGTCGAGCTCGGCCAGGGTGAGCTGTCGGGGTACGGTCAAGCCGCCCAGCAGGGGGCGAATTGTCGCGCGCGCCATCGGCGGCATTCCGACCGACTCGATGATGAGCAGCTGTGGGCTGGCCGCTGCCTGTCCCGGCTCGTAGCATCTGTCTGTGCGGTCCACTGCGAGGATCTCATCGCGTCCGTCGCCGTTTACGTCGCCGGACAGCCAGCGGGCACAGGGAAAATCGAATCCGGTGAGATCGTCGCCGGTAATGGTAACCCGGTCGGTTGGCCGCGGGCTGTCGCCCTCGTTGGGCCGGTCGAGCAGCCATAAGCGGGGCGCCGGCGGGGTAGAATTGAAGCCGGTAAACACTGCCACGTCGGCCTGGTTGGATGAATCAATGGCCAAAAACCGGCCGAGTAGCGCCGCGTCTACGGACAGATTGTCGCCCGGATCGATAAAAAAGACCAGCGGAGACACCAGACGCCGCTGGGCCGTTCCCGCAAAGAGCGACAGTCGCGTGTTGCCCGGCTCCTCGCTGATCAGTTCACCGTTCATCACAATGGCCAGATCGTCGGTGAGATCAGCCGGATCTTCCAGCCGGGCGGTCTCACAGTAGCCGATCCGAGCCCGGCCAAAAAAGCCGATCCGGGTCGGCCGATCGGGCGGTGCAAAGGACTCGCCAAATGCGATCGATGCGGCATGAACCGCGCCCAGGTCCTCGGCAAAGGCCAGATCCAGGACCTGATTGCCGTCAAAATCGCCGGCGCGCAGCGAAAACGGTATGCCCTCGGTAGTAATCGTCACCGGAGTAAAAAATCCGCTGTTGTCGCCCAGCAGGAATTCGATGCTGCGTTCATCTGCCGATGCAGCAGCCACGTCGGCAGCCCCGTCGCCGTTGAAGTCGGCGATCGCGGCCTCGATCCACGGCGACGACGACTGGCGCTTGGATGTCATGGTCAGCTGATCAGACGGGTTGGTGACATAGACCGCGTGCGAGGCGACATAGTCGGCCACGCCGTCGCCGGTAAAATCACCTGCTGCGACCGGAAAACGCGGGCACTCGGTCTGCTCGCCACCACTGTCCAGACAATCCTGGCGCAGGGGATCGAAACGGTTTTCGAATCCAGCTGGATCGACAAAGGTGCCGTTGCCCTGTCCGGTCGCCAGGGCAACCCGCCGCTCTCCGCCACTGTCGGCCACCGAGATCAACATGTCGGTGGTGTTGTTGCGATCGACCCTGGCAAATACAACTCTCGATGTCACCAGCGGGTTTCCATCGCCGGGATCGTCGGCAGTGGGATTGGCCACTGCCGTGCCAGAGGGCAGCCCGGCCAGCGAAACCGCGTCGCGCTCGGTGGGGGCGACGCCCATCGGGCCGCCCACTATGCCGATCGCAAATACGCGGTTGTCGCCGTCAAACGCAAGGGCAAGATCGCTGCCATTGTCGGCATCGCTGTCCAGGTCGCCAACCGGCACAGCGGCCAGATTGGCCAGGTTGTGGCGCATGGCGGTTGCGGATAGATCGGCAACCGGGCCTGCGCCGAGTTGAAATTTAAAGCCGTCTGGACCGCGGAATAAAAAGAGCTGACCGGTGCGCGGTGGCGAAAACGGATCGGGCCTGGGCAGCGGTACCTGCACAACCCGATTCGCATCGGGAAGATCCGGAGGAGTCTCGGCGATCGACGGCACTGGCATCATGCTCTGGTCGGTCTGACCACGCAGAACCATGAGCCCGAAATCGAGTGGGATCAGAGCGGCGTAGTCGGCATTGCGCGGATCTTGCATCGGGGTGTTGAACAGTCCCGCAGCCGGAGGGCCCTGTTGGGGAAGCGTGGCAAATAAAAACTCGGTGGGAAACTGGGCGTTGCCGGCGCCGAATCGCACCGTGACCTCGCTGTCCGAAAATCCGATGAGATCGAGCGAACTGTCGCTGTCCACGTCGGCCAAGCCGATGGTCTCGGCCGGCAGAGGGAGCGGTGAATTCGGCGCTTCCTGGAACGTGCGCGATCCGTGATGACACACACCGTCGACGTTGCAGGCCCAGCCGCGAGGGCATTGGCTCACTCCGTCCGAGCACAAATAACGGCATTGCACGGCAGGTGCATCTGTTACCTGTCCGCAGGTCAGATTGTCGCCCCGGTTGGGATCGGAAAAGCGATCACAGTCCTCGCCAGACTCGACCACTCCATTGCCACACACTCCCGATGGAATGCGCTGGAGATCGGCGCAGGCAAAGACGGCCGTGGCGAGTGCAACTACGCTCCATGCATTCCGGTATCCGGACATAATTCCCCATCATATTCTCGGTTGAAGTGCCAGTTTCGTCATGTGAGCCGCCGCAGTGGGCAATCTTCTATGTGAGCGGCAAAGCTCGCCAGTTCGCTGCTGCAACAGAAGCGCCTTTTTTGATCCACAACCGCGGCGTTTCTGTTCAAAATGCCTCTTCGATGTCGTCGGGCGATGGTTCTTTCACGGCCGGCTTTTTCACGGCGGCTTTTTTGTCAGACGTGCTCTTGCGGGCGGCACGTTTTTTCATCGCGATCGAGACAATTCGGTCGGCACTCGGAGTCAATGTCGTTCTGGCCGAGCGATAGCCCGGCTTGCGAAAGCTCAGTGTGATGGTCTGGTCGCCGCGCTCGAGCTCGATGATGCCGGGCGCAACGCCGATCTTCTTGCCGTCCGGACCAATGACAGTGGTTCCGTCCGGCGTACCCTGGATCTCGATTTCGACTGTCGCCGGCGCGACATCGGTTTTTGTCGCCTTGCCGAGTGCAGCTGGTGTCGGGCGCTGCCCGATGGTGGGCGCCGATGGTTTGACCGGATTGCTGGTCTCGATTGCAGCCGGGGCGGTCACGGTACTCGGCGGGGCCTCGGCGGGGATGGTGTCGGTCTGGTCACCGATGCCAAAAAACCCGAAGGCGACGACGGCAGCCACAGCCAACACCCCGGCTGCGATCGCGACAGCCGATTTGCGTCTCTTGCCCGGACGAGCGGCCGCGTGCGATTCGGCTCCCATGATGGTCGAGGCTGAGGCCTGCGGCATCGCGCTATCGCTGGCCAGAGTGGGCTCGAGCTCGAGCGCTCGGTCGGGGGTGGGCGGAGCAGCGGGCAGCGTGACAGCAACACGGCTGGTTGGCCGTGGAACCTCGATATTGGCGCGTTCGGCTGCACTGGCCACTGCCTCGATGGCCTCGCTCAGGGTGGCCGGCCGGTCTGCGGCCTGCTTTTTGAGCATATGCAGGATCGGCTCGTCGAATGAGCCGGGCAACTCGGAGTATGTCTGTGACGGGCTGGGCGGTTCTTGCGAATAGTGCTTGAACAATAAATCCATGATGTCCCGGCCGGTAAAAGGCACCCTGCCGGTGAGGAGTTGAAACGTCATGACGCCGAAGGCGTAAATATCGGCTCGATGGTCGACCTCGCGGCCGCTGCACTGTTCGGGAGCCATGTACTGCGGCGTGCCGATCATCGCGCCGGTACGGGTTTTGTGCTGGGAATCGCCCGTCATCAGCTTGGCGACGCCAAAGTCGAGCAGTTTCACGTCACCGTCTTTGGTCACAAAGACGTTCTCGGGCTTGAGATCGCGGTGGGCGATGCCGCTTTTGTGGGCCGCATCCACAGCCTCGGCCACGGCGCGCAAGATGGGCAGCGCCACAGCAACTGGCAGCCGGCCGCGATTGGCCAGGAGATCCTTGAGTGTCTGCCCGGCCAGATAGCTCATGACGTAGTACTGGCGACCATCGTCAAGCGTGCCAAACGAAAAGATGTCGACGATATGGCGGTGCTGAATCTGATTGACCGCCCGCGCTTCGGCTATGAATCGGGACACGATCTCGGGATTGGACGCAAACTGGCGTTTGAGGACCTTGATCGCGACTTCTTTGCCGATGAGCGGTTGCACCGCCTTGTATACGGTTCCGAAAGCACCTTCGCCGAGTTTGCTCACGATGTGGTATTCGCCGACTTTGTCGTCGCGAGCGAGCTCCCGGTCGGCCGCAGTAAACGCCGCGTCGGGCAGGAGCTCGGTACCATCGGACTCGCAGTTTTTCTGATCGTCAGAATACACAGTGCGGCATTCGGGGCACGTCGCCATTATCAGATAGTGTACAGCATGCTGGTATTCGGCACAGTTGTGCGCTTCTGTAGTGCACATTGGCAGAGTGCTACTGTAATACCGGTAACATCAGGTCTGGCAGCCCGGGCGAGCAATGCGGTGCGCTGGGCGAGATCGTTTGATGTCACCGCATTGCACATCGGGACGTCACTGCCAGGGCCGCCAGACAAAGTGCCGCGGCCCCGGCAAATGCGAGCAGCACGTCGCTCATGATCGGTGCATTCATGACCGCGCCACCCACTGCCGAGGAGGCCAGAGCCAGTGCAGCCGAGAATGCCAGCCGGCCGGCCAGGCTCTGCACCGAGAGATATGTGGCTCGAATCTCGGTTTGAACTCGCGGATGTATGCGTGCATTGACGATCGGGCCACTCACCGCCACGGGTACGCTGCGCAGAGCGATCAGTGCGATGACCAGCGGGTGCACAAGGCAGCCCATGACTGCGATGATGAATCCTTCCAAAGCCAGCGCACCGAGCAGAGCGGCGCGGGTGCCGAGACGGCGATCGAGCGCCATGGCACGAGTACTGGCCAGCGCAGCAGTGGCCGTGGCCGCGCCGACCAGCAGCCCCGCGATCAGCGGCGTGGGCGCGTATACACCTGTATCGCGGTCGGCGAAGAGAAATGCCAGGTAGGGCTGAAAGAACTCGTAGGGCACATGGGCCACCACGACCAGCACGACCGAAAAAGCAAAGAGCCAGGCGAGCAACGGGTTGCGCAGGCGGGCCAGCACGGCGCGCAGCTGCCCCGCTGGCGGCAGAGCGCGGCGACCCGACCGGGGTGGCTCGACAAATTGCCATGCGCAGCCAAACGCGACCAGTCCGGACAGCCCGGACAGGACATAGGCCAGGCGAAGATCCCACCCGGCCAGCGCTCCGCCGATCAACGCTGCGGTGGCGGTAGCGGCGAATCCCCAGGTATGAGCCCGCGCTTCCATCTCGCCGATCTCGCCGCCGCGGTCGAGGGCGTCGAGCGAATCGTAGAGTAGGGCGCTGTCGGTGCCCGAATTAAACGACATGGCCACGGCGAGCAGCGCCTGGCCGGCGACAAACGCCGAAAAAGACGCGGTAAGCGCGAACAGTGCCCCGGCTGCCACGGTCGCTCCGGCCGAGATCAACAGGGTGAGTCGCCGGCCGATCCGATCGGAAAAATACCCCGAGGGCACTTCGAGCACGACCACGGCGAAAAAGTAGATCGCCTCGAGGAGCAGCACCTCGCCGGCCGGCAAAATCGACGAAAAGTACAGAAAGAACACGGGTAGCCAGAAGTACCCGTTATGAGCTACCTGGTAGACCAGATATAGGCGGAGATTGCGCTGCATTGCGATCGGCGGAGTGTCGTGGCCGGGTAGTACAACGAGACAGCCGTCCTGGCAAGGACCGCAGCTCGCTTCCGTGAGGAGAGGAGATCACATGTTTGAAGCGGTACAACGAGACAGCCGTCCTGGCAAGGACCGCAGCTGCACAATCTCAAATGGCAAACAATACTTTTTCAAGAATCTCGATTTATGGCCGATTATCGTATCCTGCATCTGCAGTGCCGCTGAATACCCAGCAAGAGGCCGAACTCGAGCAGATCCTCGATCACCTGGTCGGCTGTGCCCTGATCAACTCGAATGGCGACCAAACGTCTTGAGTCGCCATTCAGAATCAACATTACCACAGTGGCAATGGCACCGTGAACAGCGGAGAAACCCGCGATACCTGCGCGGCCGACGCCGGTGCGTGTTTCTGCGGCAACGGTACCTGCGACGCCGACGAAACCAAAAACTCGTGCCCAGCCGATTGCAGTTGAACAGAAAACGCGTTCCCTGTCTTGTCGCATCGTCATATATGATTAAAAACTACCGTTTACTCAGCAGAAATCGTCTAGCGTATTGTAATCACAAAGAGTAAATTCCGATCTGGCGTTTGGGTTTGAGGGGTTGGACGAAAATCGTGCTACCTGTCAGACCCCTGGGGTATGTTCGCTGGCATGTCGAATCCAGCGTTTCAAGTGGTCATGCCGGCGGCATCTCCGGCTGCGGATTACAGCCGCCTGCCGGTCGAGCAGCGAGAGATCCTGCAGGTCCTGACAGTTTGCGCGACGCCGCTCTTGCGTTCGCAGTTGGACGAGTTGATAGAAGCAGCCTGCCTGCGCGATTCTCATGGGCGGAAACACAGAGAGGAAACCGTGACCGGTTTTATCGATGGCTGGCTCGAGGAGGGTATCGTCCACAAACTGAATAACAAGTGCGTCACTTGCGCACCCGGGGTGATGGATGCTGCGATGTGGGAGGCGGTCGATACCAGGCAGGTTCGCGGCTACTACCAGGCGGCCTGCCATATGTTCCACGATCACTGGAGCGACGATGCGTTAGTCCGCGATCTTCGGGTGCAGGTTTTTTCTGGCCAATCATTAGCTGACAAATTGCTGCAGCACGAGACGTACAGGAATGGCTTCGCCGTGTTAGCGGCACCGGCGGGTGCCCTCACACTCGTCGAAGCCGTCGGCAGGGCGCCCTCGCTGCGCACATTGCAGCATTTAACCGATGACCATCGCGAGGCGTATTTGTCGGCTCTACTGTACATGTGCGTCGAACTCTTGCAGCCCGTGCCCGACTCGGTCCGCTCGACTGCATGCGAGCTGGCCATCGCCGACCCGACTGGCAGTCGGGGCTGGGCGCCGCTTTTGGCCGAGTGTCTGATCTTGGGCGACGAGCTGGAACTGGCGCAGAACATACTGGACGGCGCTGTGGGCGGAGCGGCGACCCTGCGGGCCGCGTCGGCCCGGGTACTGGCGAGCGTTGCGGCGGGTGATCTGTCCGCCGCAGTGGACGCGGGCAAGCGCGGTCTGGACGGGCTGGGCAGGCGCCGCCGGTGCGATCACGCGATGATGGGGATCGGCGGTCCGCTCTTTGTCGCCGCGCTCATCGCCCGCGGCGATGCCCAGGAGCGCAACCTCGCTGCAGCCTGTATCACGGCCGGATTGACCTCATCCATCGACAGAGTCCGCCTGAGCTATGCCGCCATGACGCGATTGTTTCCCCCCGGCCAGTGGGACATGCTGGACGATGACGATGTTGCCCGGGATTTCTGGTACGACGACAGCGATGATGCGCTGAGTGCGGTGTGGCAGGTCGCCCTTTTCGATCACCTGGCGTGTCACTGGGTCGGCGGAAAGCTGGCCAGGGGCGCGCGCCGGCGGGCTTCCCATCTGGCTGCCTGGGCAGAGAGAAACCGCTATCACTGGCTGAGTCGCGAGTGGCTCACTTTGCTGAGCAAGTCGGCCAAAAAGCAGGCCGCGTCGTGTCTCGTCGGTCTGATTCAGCCGCGCGAGCGGTGGGAGTTGGTTCTCGACGGTATTGAAGCGCTGTGTGCGGGGCCCGAGTCGGGGCAGTCGGCAGCCGAAGAGCGTCTGGTCTGGCGCGTGAAGCTGCATGGCGACCAGGTTTCCGCCGAGCCCAGGCTACAGAAAAAGAACAAAAAATCGGGCTGGACCACGGGTCGCAGAGTATCGCTCCGCCGCCTGGTCGATTCGAGTCTCGACGAACCCTGGTTCACCGACTTCGATCGCCGGGTCGCCTCGCGTATCACGGTGGAGCGCACCGACTGGGGCGGCCACGAGGTGTGCGAGCTGGACGAGCCGGGTCTCGCCCTGGTCGGGCACCCCCTGGTGTTTTTCGCCGACAACCCGGCCATTGCAGTGGATGTGGTTTCTGTTCAGCCCGAGCTGAGCGTCAGCAAACGCGGCAAGAGCCTGGTTTTGCACATGTCGCCGCAGATGCGTGAAGAGTGCCGTACAGTTGTCGTGGCCGATGGCGACTGTCGTTTGCTGGTCTATTCGTTCGATGACAGGCAGCGCCAACTAGCTGCCTTTGTCGGCGATGGCCTGAAGGTACCGGCCAACGCTGAGGCCAGGGTAAACACCGTGCTCGGCCGTGTTTCGACCATTGTTCCACTGCAATCCGAGCTCGACAGCGCGCCCGAGGAGGTCGCCATGCGCGAGCCAGACACCGCGATCTATGCCCAGCTCTGGCGTCACAAGGTGGGTATGAGATTGCGCCTCAATGTCCATCCCCTCGGCCGGGGCGGGCCTGGTTTCGAGCCGGGCAGCGGGGCTGCTCGGGTGATCGCAACAGTCGATGAAGCCCGGGTTGCAACTGTGCGCGATCTCAAACGAGAAAGCGAGCAGATGGACGCGATCCGGGACATCTGTCCGATCCTGGCAATGGTCAGCCGGGAGGGTCGCGACTATCGAATTGCCGAACTCAACGACTGTCTCGAGCTTCTGCTGTCGCTCGGCGAGTGCGAGGGACTGGTCATCGAATGGGCGGCCGGACAGCCGCTGCGCGTTGTCGGGCGCCGGGGGATGGCCGACGTGACGATGAAACTGCGCAAACGCGGGTCTTATTTTGACGCCATGGGGCACCTGGCGGTGGACGAGGAGCGGGTATTGAAGATGCGCGAGCTTCTCGTTGCGTCGTCGCGGGCGAGCGGGCAGTTCATCAGGCTCGGCGACGATGAGTTCATCGCGCTCACCGGCGATTTGCAGCGGCGCCTGGCCGAGCTCGAGCCGTTTGCGCAGACCAGTTCGGACGACAACAGCGACGCTGTGGCTCTGCATCCACTGGCTGCTCTGGCCATGCACCGGTGGAGTGAAGCTGGCGCTGCGGTGGACGCGACCCGGCGTATCCGCGACATGCTGGTCCGGGTTGGCGAGGCAGCTGAGCTGGAGCCCGAGGTACCGGCCCGCTTGCAGGCCGAGTTGCGCGAATATCAGCGCCAGGGATACACGTGGATGATGCGCCTGGCGTATTGGGGGGCTGGCGCGTGTCTGGCTGATGATATGGGGCTTGGCAAGACCGTGCAGGCTCTGGCATTGCTGCTGGAGCGTGCGGTGGGCGGACCGGCCCTGGTCGTGGCGCCGACGTCGGTATGCGCCAACTGGATGTACGAGGCGACGCGTTTTGCTCCGACGCTGTGCATGCACGAGTTTGCGTCCGCCGATCGCGATGTCCTGGTTGCCGGAGTCGGGGCGGGCGATGTGGTGGTTGCCAGTTACACTCTGATGGCCCAGCACCGAGAGCTTTTTGCCGGTCGCGACTGGCACACGCTGGTTCTCGACGAGGCCCAGGCGATCAAGAACGCGCGGACTCGCCGGGCGCGGGCGGCGCGCGAGCTCACTGCCGATTTTCGTCTGGCCATGACGGGTACGCCGGTAGAAAACCACGTCGGCGATCTATGGAGTTTGTTTGCGGTGCTCAATCCGGGGCTCTTGGGCAGCGAAGACGAATTTGCTGAGCGCTACGCTGGCCCCATCCATCGCGGTGGCGATCAGCTGGCTGCGAGGAGTCTGCGCAATATGGTCCGTCCGTTCATCTTGCGCCGGCGCAAGAGCGAGGTGCTCCAAGAGCTGCCACCGCGCACCGAGACAACCTTGCGCATACAGCTGGGCAGAGACGAGAAGGCGTTGTACGAGGTTTTGCGGCGGGATGCTGTGGAGCGGCTCGACAAGGACGATGGCCGCGCCCAGTCCAAGGTTGTCATTCTGGCCGAGCTCATGCGGCTGAGAAGAGCCGCATGCCATCCCAAGCTGGTCGGTGGTGACAAGACCATCGAGTCGGCCAAACACCAGGCGTTCGATGCGCTTCTCGAGGAGCTCCGCCAGAGTGGCCATCGCGCGCTGGTGTTCAGTCAGTTTGTCGACCATCTCGCCATTGTGCGGCGTCGGCTTGACGAACGCGGTATCCGCTATGCATACCTCGACGGCAGCACGCCGGCCCGCGAGCGTGAAAAGCGGGTGGCGGCGTTTCAGGCCGGCGAAGGCGATTTATTTTTGATCAGCCTCAAGGCGGGCGGCACGGGTCTCAATCTCACTGCAGCGGACTACGTCATTCATCTCGATCCGTGGTGGAATCCTGCGGTCGAGGATCAGGCATCTGATCGTGCTCATCGCATCGGCCAAACCCGCCCGGTCACGGTCTATCGCCTGGTTGCGGCCGACACCATCGAAGACCAGATCGTCGCCCTTCACGCCGACAAGCGCGAGCTGGCCGACCGCCTGCTCGAGGGAACCGAAAAGAGCGTTCGCCTGACTGCCGATCAGCTCCTGGCCCTGATTCGCCAGGAGTAGGCGAGCAACCCGAGCAGTTTGGACCGGTTATGGACCCGAAAAGAGCAGCCCGCACGGGCCGATGGCGAGAATTCCAGGTCTCGATATGCCCGGTCGCACGGAATACAGGCGCTTAAAGTTCTCAAAGAACCGCAAATCGACCACAAGCCAGATTTCCAGCTCTCAAAGAATCCAAAACGACTGCCGGCTGAATTTCTCGGTTCTCAAAGAATCCGAAACGACTGCATCGTCTCAAATCGGTATGAAATTCGTAAAAAATCGACTGCAAACGGGGATCGTCGATTCTCAAAGAACCGCAAATCGGCCACGGGTCCGATTTTTGATTCTCAAAGAATCCAAAGCGACCACTGGCTAAAATTTTTGTTCTCAAAGAACCCAAAACCTCAAAGAACCCAAAACGGCCGTGAGCCTCGGCATGTTGGCGAAGGCTTGCTGGCGGGAGGGACGGCCGCGCGACTGCCGCAGTTGCGGCGTCTTGCGTGTTAGTGAGTGAGTTGGCACAGGATGGCGAGCAGGCGATCGATCAGCTCGAGCGGCTGAGCGATTGTGTCTTCGTTCGAGTAACCCCAGGCATTGGCGACCCACAGGCAGGCGCGGGTTTCGTCTGCGCTGCCGGCGGCGATGCGAAACAGATGCGGCAGGTCGGCGCCTTCGCGGCGGTTACCCTCGCTGAGGTTCAGAGCGATCGAGTTTGCGGCCCGGTGCGATTGTTTGGCTAGATCGCCATCGCGTGTTCGGATTTGTGCCACGATTGGGCGCAGACTACTAATGATCTCGAGAGAGAGATTAAGAGCTTGGAAGTTGGATGGTTTCTTGTGGTGATTCACACCCTCTCAGCGCAGACAGGACAGTTTGGCAACTTTGCGAATCGTCAGAAAGCTATTCCATTTTATATGGTTACATTGTTCGTCTCGCCGCCTCGATGACCGTGCCCCCCCACCAACGCTGAGTGCCATGTAGTTGCCCTCACCATTGAAGACCGCCGGGTCACTGCTCGGCGGACAGGGATTGCTGCTGTGAGTCCTGTTTCGAGCCATGTCGAGGCTGTCCGGTGCCCCGGCAACTGTCCGGCACGGTTCTTGACATGTCCGAATGGCCGGACTTAGAGATTCTATTTCAGGTAGTTGGGGCTGGTCCTTGATTTGCTGTTTGCATAGCAAGTGTCTCGTGCCAGGCTCGTGTACAAGTCGGTGAACTTGATGATCACCAGGCGCGCCCAAGGGCGGGAATTTCGGCTGCGTCCTTGCGACAAGACCAACGCGATTATTCGGTACGTGGTTGCAGTGATTCGAGAGCGTACAGGGATCGAGTTACTATGCCTGGTCGCATTGAGCAACCATTGGCATCTATGTGTCTCTGATCCCGAAGGGCGTATTTGCGAGTTCACGAGGGATTGTCATTCGTTTATTGCTCGAGCGGTCAATGCGGCTCACGGCGACTTTGAGAACCTGTGGTCGACCGAGCAGACCAGCCATCTTACATGCGCAGAGCCCAGCGATATGATCGCCAAGATTGCGTATTCCATGGCCAACCCTGTTGAGGCTCGGCTGGTGGCGCACGGTAAAAGTTGGCCAGGCGTTCGCGCGGCCTGGCCGGCAAAACCGCGTGTTGTACGACGGCCCGAGAATTTTTTTCGCAGTGAAGAAGACGGTGGCATATGGCCCGAGACGGCGATTCTCGAGTTTTCGCGACCGCCTGGGTACAAGGACAAGTCCGATGAGGAGCTGGCCGGAATGATCCAGACGGCAATTGAAAGACGCGAGGAGTATTTTCGGCAGAAGGCCCGGCGGGAGGGAAAGTCCTTTCTCGGCCGTCGCCGAGTGCTTGAGCAGTCTCATCGCTACCGTGCTGCGCATATGCCTGCGCTACCACACTCTGGGCCAGCTCGAAGACGGCTACGGCATATCCATTGCCCCCCTCGAGCAGCTGCTGGCCCGGCAACAATACGGCGATGATCCGGCCGAGCGCTTCGCCGCCAGGGCGAGCGGATTTCGCACCCCCTGGCCATTGCCCGCATGAAAAAGCCATTGCGGTCATGCAGCTCAAGCTCGAAACCCAGGTCATCGATCGCCATCCCGAGTGGCAGCTGGGCCACCGCGCCATCATGAATCACCTCGACATGGCGCGCGCCGTGACCATCGACGGTGTCGAGCATCCGCTGGTCGATAGCCATCTACCCACCGTCGATCCCGAGCATCCGTCCCGGCTATCGGCCGAAGAATTGGCCTGTATGGAGTGACTGCGCCAGTCGTTCCTCGACAGTCCGCGACTGTGGCAGCACATTCAGTTATGGGCCCGGGTCGGCTCTACCTACCTGGTGCGCGACGGCCATCTGATCTTTCACGGTGCCGTGCCGGTGGACGAAGGCGGCAATTACTTGCCGCTCTCGATCGACGGCGCCGAGCGCACCGGCCGGGATATGTTCGACGCTCTGTCGGCGGTGGTGCAACGGGCGGTGCGACAGCGCAATGAGAGCGATCTCGACTGGCTGTGGTATCTGTGGACCGGGCCGCGCTCGCCACTATTCGGCAAGGACAAGATGACCACCTTCGAGCGCTATTTCGTAGCCGACAAGGCGACCCACAAGGAAGTCAAGAATCCCTATTTCAAACTTCTCAATCAGCCCGAATTCTGTCGAAAGATCCTGGCCGGCTTCGGTGCCGACCCGGACATGGGCATGATCGTCAACGGCCACGTGCCGGTCAAGCCCGATCGGGGTGAGCAGCCGCTCAAAAAGTCGCGCAAGGCCATCACCATCGACGGCGCATTCTCCGAGGCCTACGGCGATCGCGGTTACACCCTGATCCTCGACTGCGAGGGTGCCCGGCTGGCCGAGCACCACCATTTCGAATCGGTCACCGAGGCCCTCGAACACGGCGCCGACACCGTTCCGGAGGTGCGCGACATCCAGCGCTTCGAGGTTGCTCGCATCATCGGCGACACCGAACGCGGGGCCGAGATTCGGGCCCAGATCGCTGCCCTCGAGCGGCTCATCGCGGCCTTCTCGACCAACCTCATCGCCGAAGAATAGCCGGGCCGGCCGTTGCTGCTAGGGCAGCCACTCGTAGAGATGATAGTGCTCGCCGTCCATGCCCATGGCCTCGTAGGTCTGGCAATCGCGATGATTGCGTTTGTCGACGTACAGGCGCAGGCCGCGCAGGTCGTCGCTGGCTTTGACCATGTCCTCGAGGTGGCGGTACAGGGAGCGAAAGACGCCCCGGCGCCGGGCCTCGGGGGCGACGTGCAGGCAGCCGACTTGCTTGTCACCATCGACGGCGATGAAGTACTGGCCCTTTCTCGGATCGTCGAACACCGCACGCCCGCCGCGGTCGACCACGGCGGGATCGAGTTCGAGGTTCTCGCTCTCGCGCGCCATGACGATCTGAAATTCGGCAATGGTACTGGCGTCCTCGGGCTGTCCGGGACGGATCTCGATGGTACTCGTTGTAGAGGTACTCATGAGGCCAGCTTAGCCCGGAAGCCACCGCGGGTACCACCGGCGCGCCCGGTTCGAAAAAATCGAATTTTCCTGTGGCGGATCTCGATGAACCGCCGTGTATCTAGATATAGGAAGGTGCAGAAGGTCCGGATCTGGCAAGCGAGCGAATGGTCGATTCGATCGAAAACATGGATGGGCGATGAAATCGATAGCATTGTCACGGGGCAAATGGCGTCATCCGCATATGGATGGCTGTCGAGCGAAAACCGATTGGGAGTATTTGACCGAACTGGCCGAGCGGGCGCTCACCAGCGATCGTGCGCACTGGGATGCGCTGTGGACTGCCCTGTCTCCCCCGGTCACCGCGTGGACCAAAAAAGTGTCCTTTTTTAAGGACACAGGACAGGGCGAGGACCATTGTCGCGATGTGCTGCTGGAGACCTGGGAGAAGCTGCAGCGCGACGATTTTCGTGTATTGCGTCAGTTTTTCGACAGCGACAAGGCCAGGGCGCTTTTGCAAACCGGCGGCACCGGGGTGCGGGCCGATTATTTTCGGGCCTGGCTGCATATCGTCGTGCGCCGGATCGCCCTCGATCATCTGCGCAAGATTCCCGAATATATCCAGCGCCGCAAGCAGCGGCTGGTGATGATCGAGGTCCATTGCGACCTGCCCGGGGCAACCGTGGTCATCGACCAGCGCCGGGTCGCCACCGGGCCAGCCCGCCAGAGCCACTGGCTACGGCCCGGCGCCCATCAGATCATTGCCAGCAAGCCGGGCCATGTCAGCGCGACCCGGACACTGGTGCTGCGGCCGGGCGATGCCGTTCGGCTGGAGCTATTGCCGATTCCGCTCGAACTGACCGACGGCACCCGGCACTGGGCTCAGTGGAAGCCATGGGCTGTTCTCGGCATTGGCCTCGCTGCCGGTGCCACCGGGGTGGTTTTGCATTGGCGCTCCCAGGTCGATGCGCGGGCCCACAACGACGCCGTGGCCCGGTGTTCGCCGACCTGTATTCAGAGCCAGATTTCCGTCCATTTCGACGATCGCGCCATGACCCTGTGGCGTGGTGCCATCGCCGCGGATGTGATCGGCGCAGCCGGGGTTCTGGCCGGACTCACCATGCTCTACGCCAACCGGCGGGAACCTCAGAATCCAGTCGTGCGGGTATCGCCGCTGAACGCACCTGCGACTGTCGGCGTCGGCCTCAGCCTCGACGTTAGCGGCCGTTTCTGAAGGAGAACAACATGACTACTGCTCTGCTAACCGCGCCCGCCTGGCGCGGATCGTTATCCGTTCTGGCCATCGCCCTTGCGATCGCCGGTTGTCGTCCCACCCTGGAATCTCTGCAATCGTGCGGCGACCAGGTTCTGTGTCCAGCCGAGTTCGAGTGCGCCGCCGACCAGAGAGTGTGCCTGCCCGACGGTTGCGGCAACGGCGTGGTCGATCGAGCCGACGGCGAGTTCTGCGACGACGGCAATGTCCGGGCCGGCGATGGCTGTGCGACCGATTGCAGCCGGTGCGATGCAGCATGGCAGTCCATGATCGCAGAGCCACGCTGGCACGTGACCAGCTTGTGGGGTACCGGCCCGGACGACATCTTCGCGGTGGGCGCGATCGGCCCTACCATCGACCTGGCCACGGTCTTCGATCGCAGCCGCTGGACGCCTCACCTCGAGCTGGTCGCGCCGCCGAGATGGAAATCGAGGTAGCCGACGCCCTGGCCCGCCCGGCATTGCGGGGTGGCGAGCTGCGCGACCTGTCCTGTGGCTCGACGCTGTGCCGGCTCGAGGTGAGCTGGACCGACCTCGACGCTCGCGAACACGCCACCGCCGCCATTCCCAAGCAGCCGCCGTTCGATACTCACGGATTCATCCACATTCGCGACGATGACCACTCCGACGCGGTGCTGTACTTTGCCCGGCGCGGCCACATCGAATCGTGGCCGTCCCACCGAAACTGACCGCGGATGGCCACGGCCACTCAGCGCGCCAGGTACATGCGTGGCGTGAGTCCGGGCGACTGGCAGTACCGCGCACATCCTGCGTAACACTTCTCAGCCCGCGCAACCATTGCGGCAGCGACGACGTGTGCAAAGGCATAGGGAGGTTCCCCCTTCACTCCAGCGCAACAGCAATAGTGCCATCAATAACTCCGCGGGCCATGCGCTGCGGCCGCGGGGACCTTCGCCTCGCCAGCCGCGAAACACCCAGGCTGGAAATAGGCGCGAACGATATCGTGCCAATAGCCATGGGACTGAACCTTTCGTCAGGCATTCGGGCATTACATATTCAGGAGCAAAAGCTGGCTCCGTAGAGGTGGTAGAGCTAATCGACCGCGAGCAGCCGGACGTCATTCACGTTAGCGCGCACTGCGACGGCCAGGGGCGCCTGCTTCTGGTCGGCCAGGACGACCCCGAGACCTACCTCGAGCCGGCGCAGCTGGCTGCGGTCCTCGACAAGCTCAAGCCGGGCATGTGAGCAAGGTCAGCAGGCCAATCGATGGAAACCCGCTTCCTGTGAGCACGCTCTGTGATGGAAACGTGGGAACTCCATTGGGTATCATGGACGGTCGCTCGGTGACGGATCGAGGGCTCCTGGTCCGGCTCGATCATTCGGTTGGCGCGGAGGGCAAGGTCCCCTGACATGCGCTGCCTCGTTGAGCGCCATCGATCTTGTCTGGCATAAGCCACGGCGGCTCGGCAACAAGCTACCCAAGAGCGCCACCGCCGAACGCAAAGCCGTTGCCGCCGCGTTCAGCCATGTCCGCACACGGAGGCCTTCGAGCGAAATTCTGTGTGTACATCGGTATTACGTTCATCCAGGCTCTGATGACACCATCGTCCGTAACTACGAGCACCCCAATGATTCGGGTGATCTGCCCATCATCTGACGTATCGTTGGAATCGTTGCCCAGGGGAGGAACTCCATTGGGCAAATGATAGCTCCGAGCTTGCCGGGAGAGCTCGGATGCACGGTAAGATCACTCGAGGCCTTCTTTGTCGCCTTCAATCGAGAACGCTTGTAGGCAGTTTTCAGGGGGACCTACAGTGAGCATTCCGCTGCCCTCCAAGTCGTTGTTGCGTTCGACGACGTTGTAATCCGACCGTGCGGTCCCAATAAATCCGAGGCCAATGCCATCGGGCTCAGTGATTGATAGGCTGAGTGTGCATTCCTCTCGATCCCTTATCACGTTGCCTTCGATCATTGCATCATTATCGGTGCTCAACGTGTAGCCGGAGTCGTTCTGAGTGCTGACTATGACTGTGAACGTGACGGCTCGGGGAGCTAATCTATTACAGTTGCCGCCCTGCCAGAGTAGGACCATATTGTAGGTTCCTAGCGGGGAACACAGCTCACTGTCACCGCAGGAGAATGCACAACACGCGAGCAAAGCTATGGGCCAGCGCATCAATCCCTAGTTGCGCAGGCGTAGGCGCCAGCGACGGGTCGCGTTTCGTTGGCTGGCTGGAAGCGCAACTGCAGGGCAGCGTGGAGCGCTCCAACCTCGAGCTGGATTTCGGTCGATACAAACTGGCCACTTTGGGCTGGTCCGGCCCAGCCCGCTGTCAATCGCTAATGCCATCGCACGAAGCACTTGATACGTTCACCACTTCGCCAGGCATCGGTGTCTTGACGACAACACCAAGGAAGCGCCACGATGAGTTGCCCACGAGGCTCAAGACCGAGTGCTGGCGCGCAATCCGCTGCAAAGGCGGCAAAAGCAGGCTCGACTATCGGGCGACCTGGAGAGCTCAGGGACAGCTACCGAATCCTCGACGGCTCCTCGAGATTCTGCGGAGTCTGGCCAGCCGCGAGCCACAGGGCCCCGATACGTTGAGTTGATCCGCGTCAGCGGTCGTACCCAGGTCGAGCGGGAGACTCCCGAGTCGCAACGGCGATCGCTCGATCGGTTGGCTCGAACCCGTCCCGGCGTTCGTATCGCGCGGATCGAAGCATTGGCCGTATCGGCCGCGATTCCCCTGGAGCAAACGGAGCAGGGCCAGCAGCTACTCAAACTCGCAGGCGACGGGTTTGACGAGCTGCGTCTTTGGGATGTCGACCGTGGCCTCGGAGCCCGTGCCGACGACCCCCGTGATCGGCTGGCGATCTTCGGCATCGCCCGGGAGGCGGACGCTGTCATCGTGGATTGCAGCGGTCGCGTCATTGACCCGCGCAAGGAGCTGGGCGAACTCGATTACTATCTGCGCACGTTCTTTGCGGCGCAGGAACGCCGCAAGATCGCCCAGCGGACCCAGGCAGGCCGCAAGCGCATCGCGGCGGATGGCGGATACAGCGGTGCGGGGTTCGTCCCGTACGGACTCGACTGGGATCGCGACCAACGCGAGTGGAGCGTTGACGAGTCGCGCGCAGAAATCGTCCGCGAGATGTACCAGCGTTGCCTCGATGGCCAGGGGGTGGGAACCATCGCCAGCGAGCTGAACGCGCGGGGTATCCCTACCTCGCAAGGGAAGCGCTGGCATCAATCCAGTGTCGCCAGGATACTGCGGATGCCGGCGTACCGCGGAGAACATACCCAAGAGGGCCTGACGGTCCAGGTACCGGCAATCGTTGATGAGAATACCTGGTTCAAAGCCCAGCATGCGTTGAATGTGCGGCCACGACGCCGTCGCTCGCGGAGTACACAAAGTCTATGCGTAGGCCGAGTATGGTGCCCTTGCGGCCAGCGCGCTTACGTCCGGCTCTCCAGGGACAAAGAGTACATTTATTGCGTCACCCGTCATGATCGCTGGCGGCGAACCTATGGCGGCAAGCCCTGCGAGTACGCCGTCACGCACCGAGCGGATCATATCGACCCGGTGATATGGGAAACGGTCGCCGAGGCGATCACCCAACCGCAGATTCTACGAGAAGCGATCGCAGAACAACCCGATTCCGCCGAACCGCACCGCAAAGAGCTTGCCCGATGCGAAGAGCTCTTGCAGCGCCTCACCGACAGCGAAAACGAGATCCCGCGAGCATTCCGCCGCGGCAACCTTGGCGCCGATGCCTGGAATGCCCAGCTCAAAGAGATCGCAGCCGACCGTCGCGTCCTCGAACGTAACCGCGATGCAGCCCGAGAGCAGCTTGCAGCCGCCGACGTCAACACCATCTCCATCGACGAAGTAGAAACCCAGCTCGAAGAGCTACAAGACCGAGTGCGAGCCGCAGCCACCGAAGATCGCAAAGCCATCATCGAATCGGTCATCCCCGGCGATCAGCCTTTCGGCATCGTCATCTGGCCCGATGGCAAGATCGACATCCGCGGTGCGATCCCCGTCCCAGCCACTCACGAGCCCCTTGTTGCCAAACCGTCGCACTTACCAGGACAAGAGCTGTGACAACTTTGCACTGTCTGAGCGCAATGGTAAGCGCGGAATGGGGGTGAAAATCATTCCGTTTCAGCTAGTTGCGCGCGTGGCAGTGGCTCCGAGGCGCTCCAAGAAGTCCCAATAGCCGAGTTC
>JAKSDA010000144.1 GCA_022360315.1 Pseudomonadota bacterium | reverse complement strand
GTCTGATTCTCGAGACCGTACTCGCGAGCTGATATAAGTCGCCATCGCGGTCAGCAACCCGCGCCCAACGTGGCTCCCATATCGTTCTCCGGTCCCGTTTTACGAGGCAAAACGGGCATTTAGGGACGGGAACTAGCTAGCCAGTCCTGGCCGGTTCTGGCCGGGGACGCCGCTCACCGGGTCGTCTGGCCACGTCCAGCCGGGATACGCGGCCCGGGGCGCCCTGTGTAGCAGCCTGGCTTCCATACCATCTTTCTATCCGGCCATCGGTGTGCCCCCACTCCCGCTCCATATATCGCGCGTCCGGCATGAAAGGCCGGGCGAGCATCGCTGGTGCGCTGGCCGAGCAAACGCGTCCGAATTGCGTCTCGGCCGCACAAGGCGGCCGCGGCAGCCTTATAAGCGAGGGGTCGGCGACTGGATACGACGATACTGAGCCGCTTTCCCGCCCCGATACCACGCTTCAATGTGTTGTCGACAGACTTCAGGCCGAGCCAGCTTCGCGTTTTCGTGCCGGCTGGGAGCCCTCGTTGATGGCCCTGGCCACCAGAGCCGCAAATGCGACCGCTCGGTCGACACCGTTGCGTTGCTCGCTGAGCTGGCGCAAGAGAGCGCCGATCGTGTGGGCATCGAAGCCGTTGCGATAGGCTTTTTCGTACGCTTCGTCGATCGATATTTCGGGAATTGTTATCTCGGGAATTGATATCTCGTGCGCTTGCTCGGCCGCCACATGGTCAGATAGCTGAGCAGAACGCCGGGGGCGTTCGGATTGATGCTCATAGTTGGTAAAAAGATCTTGTTGGCCACCTGGATGCTGCGGGTGAGGTTGCTCGGAGGTGAGCCCAACCGGCAGCGCCGATCGGTCGAGCGGCGACAGCTCCCGACGTCGCTTGATGAATACCCGCTGGCCGAACTGGAGCTCCATCCACTGCCAGCACGTATCCTTGCGCATGATGGGTTCGCCGACAGGTCGGGCGGGACCAAATCCGGCGACGACCAGTGCGCCGTCGTGGCTGCCCACCGCGTCCAGCCTGGTCGCCGGTGGTTGCCAGTGCAACAGATCGGGATAACGCAACGTATGGGCTTTACGCCCTTGCGCGATCGTGGCCAGCCGGTCGGCCTCGACGCATAGATAGCGAGCGTCTTGCACCTGGTCGGGAGGATCGAGATCCATATTGACCCCCATAACCGCTCCAGCCATGGTGGCAATTGTGTCGGTATCAGTCCCGAAGAGGTTCACGACGCATTGTAAGCCGTGGCGTGGATTTTCGCGGAACAGCCAGCTGGCCAGGCTTGCCAGGATAGACGTTGCCGTCCCCGCGCCTCTGGTCGCCGGATCGTGGGCGCCAACGGCGCGCGCAGCTACTTCGTAATGCTCCTGGGGGGTACCTCGGATTTTCCCGATGCGTTCGACGTGCCCCTTGCACTCCCCGAGCACCGCGCGGATCGCATGGTCGAGCTTGCACTCATTATGCTGTTCCCAAAGCGGCGCCCACAGCGAATTAAGATCATCGTGGCTTCTCAGGATCTGCGGCAGAGCATCCAGCCGTTCGAGGATGGTGGACCATTCATCCGGTCCCGGCGGTGTCCCGGACTTCATCGCAGTACGCAGCGACAGGGCGTGGAATGCGGCTCCGACCCACGCTCGCGGATGACCGTGAGTGATGATCGCGTTGCACAGGACGTCGAGCAGCACCCCTTCGTAGGACCGTGAAAGCGGTGTGGCCCATACGTGCGGCTGAATACGCATGGCGGCGCCATTGCCACCGCCGTTTATGTACTGCGCCCGCGTGTTCGAAAAGAAGTTGCCCATCCACGCATTGCTCGGACGGGACAGGGCGGTCGCGGCTTCAGTGGTTCCGCGTCCGGCGCCGAGGGCGTACGAGAGCCATACCGGCAGTTCGACCTTGGCCAGTACCTCCATGTCGAACACTCCGTCGCCCCGAATGGCGCGACAGGTGGCCAGCCGGAGCTGGGTATCATCGGAGTACGTGCCCTCGGGTAACAGAGCGTCCACACCCAATCGCCCCCCAACCCGGCGTTTCCAGGCGACCAGCTTATCGACCCACGGCGTGCCGATCCTCCGTTCGACGCGCACGGGATCGGCCAGCTCTGAGATGAATCCGAGCGCGTCGCCGTAGGCTGCCCACAGCATGGAGCCGTGGATCTGTCGATGCGTGTGTGATGGATTCCCCAACATATCAGGAGCTAGAGCGACGATAGAACTTGTCAGGGTTGATGTCGATGGGAATATCCCGTTCCAAGGCGCTGAGTTGCCCTGCCACGGCGTCGTAGTGGTGGTCAGTAGCCACGTAGATCTTGCTCAGTTTATCGAGCGGCAGGCGCCCAGGATACAGCACCTCGGCCTGTTCGCATGTGGTTTGCGACCTATGCAAACCAGCGCTGCGATGGACCACTCTCCCGTATTGCGCCGCCACGGTGGGGGCGAAGAGCGACTCAAGCCCGGCGGCGCCAAGTGCCCGCCTGGCGCTCGGGTACATATTGTTGGTGGTCACAAAATAGACGCCAGGCCGTTGCATGATCGTGGGTGCAAAGGCCAGGATGCACCACCAAATGTCGGTCCCGGCGTGCCATTTGTCCTTTGCAATCTCGAACAGATTGGCGTTGATATCGCTCAGCGATAGATTCACGTAGGCAAGCCATGCCGAATCGTAGCGCGTGGGGCAGTTGTACTGAAGAATGAACTCGAGCCGCTCGTCCTGCCCCAGCTCGCTGTACGGCAATACGGCGCCACAATCCAGGATGCCGACAAGCCCGCGGTTGGTCGTGAAATGGACCACTTCGCGCAAGCGGCGCTGGGCAATGATATCGGCCACAGTCTTGGTCATTGCTGCCTCATAAGCCGTATTCTTCGATATGTATTGGGCTCAAAGAGATCGACCAGGGACGGACGGTTTGAGGGTTTATAACCAATGACGACGCGATGGCGTGCCCGCGTGATGGAGACCGCGAGAAGCCGCCGCAGGCGGAGAAATTCCGTGTCATTCCTGTCGTCACCGTGCTGTGCTGTCTCGGTATTGAACCCGACAATAAAAACATGGTCGAACTCCACCCCCTTGGCCGAGTTCATCGTCGACAGGGCGATATTTTCTGCTCCAGCCGGCCAGTCTCGTTGCCGGGTCAGCTTGACGTAGGGGAGATTTTGCGAATGCAATGCTCTCTCGAGATGGTCAAACCACCCCTTGGGGTGCAAGAAGGCGATTGACTCACTCGACAGATCGATCGCCCCATGAATGTATCTGAGCGTGTAATCAACTTGTTGACTGTAAAGCCCCTCGACGATCTCGGGCATGGGACCGTCGTGCTGACACTCCTCGGGCCGTGACAGTACACCGTCGCCGTCCAGTTCCATACCGCGGAGAAGCGGCTCTACGAATCGGGCGATCTGGCGCGTATTGCGATAGTTGCGCGAGAGTGTGTGAATTTTTTGGATCGGCGCGCCCGCTTCCTTCCAGGTAAAGCCCCGGGCATAGATGCGCTGGGCCGCGTCGATCAAGAGCGTCACCGTATGCTCGCGAGCGGCGTGTTTCATGAGCGCACGGATCTGGTTGGCCGAAAAATCCTGGGTCTCATCGGCGATGATGATGTCGTAGGGCGGACAATGTTGGCCCTGCGCCATGGCCACAGCCAGCGTTCCCCAGTCGACATAGCGGTCATTTTGCAACCCGTCCTCGTAGCTCTTGATGACCTGCAACAGTCGATCTCGATCCGCGCGGATAAATCGCGGCGACGTGCCCCGACCGATCCGCTTGGCGCTCAGGTAATTGCTTCGCGCATCTGGCAGGAAGCGTCCGCGTGCATATTCGATCTCGTCGAGCAAGAACTCCCTATCAAAGTCCATGGACGAGATGAGTGATCGCAGTCGATTTCGTTTCTCATCCCGGGCCAGGATACGCGACGGATTCAGGGTTTTTTTGGCCCAGCCCGAAAATGTTTCGAGGTGCAGCTCCACGCCGCTGCCGTGCTGAACGTTGTCGCGCGCGAGTGCCTCGATGTATCCGCATAGAGTCCGATTGAATGTGAGCACCAGGACTCGCACAGGAGTGGAGCGCCCCATTCTCTGAGCCCGCTTTTGCCACGATCCAACGAGCTGCTTGAGCCGCAGGATCGCGGTCGTGGTTTTTCCGCTCCCGGCCGCTCCCCTGATCAATGTTACCCCCGGATTCAGATCGCTCAGGATCTTCAACTGCTCAGGCGTTGGCCTGACTTTGCTCAGTACCTTCATCTGCCTCGCTGTTCCGAGCCGGGCGTCCGACAAGTGAACATAGTACTATGTGCGACAATCCTTGGCCTATGTGTGACAGCATTTGGCCAAAATTGGGGCCGCCCATGCCTACATTGAGTCGGATGGACGAACCTCGGCGGCGCGGACCGATCCATATGGGATGAGGCCCACCTGGGCCATCAGCGGGAATAGACGTACTCTCCCCTCGGCCGAGCCGTTGCCAAACCGACTCACTTGCCCCGGTGGATGGGACTTGGAAACTGCAACTTGGCGCCGCTGTAGGAGCGGGTCTTCAAGTTGAAAAGCTTACACCGTCCCCGACTCCTGTCTCGCCGATCTGGTTGCCGGTAAGGGATAGGGAGGTGAGGCTGCTGAGCGATGCCAGTGCCCCCGCTCCTTCGTCTCCAACGTTGTTGAAGCTAAGGTGCAGGGAGGTGAGGCTGCTGAGCGATGCCAGCGCCCCCGCTCCTTCATCGCCGATCTTGTGGCTGGTAAGGTGCAGGGAGGTGAGGCTGCTGAGCTTTGCCAGCACTCGCGCTCCTTCATCGCCGATCTTGTTGGTAAGGCCCGGGAAACGGCGAAGGTGCAGGGAGGTGAGGCTGCTAAGCTTTGCCAGCACTCGCGCTCCTTCATCGCCGATGTAGTTGTTGGTAAGGTCCAGGGAGGTGAGGCTGCTGAGCGATGCCAACGCCCGCGCTCCTTCATCGCCGAGCGAATCGCGAAGCCAGTAGATTCGCTCCCCCTCGCCCTCCCCTTCATGAAGCCAGTAGCCTGGCCCCCATAGTGTTAGTTCGTGCCAGCGCTCGTCACGTGCTTGCTCGAGCACCTTCTCTAGCTCGCGGCGGGAAATACGCTCCATCGGCGCCAGCCTATCGCGGTGGTCACTTGCTCCGCTAGACCAGGATGGATTGCGGCTGTGTTATCTGGACGAATCCGCCCGACCATCTACGGGTATCAGGCATGCGGATGAACGCACATGCTCCCCCGCATGGCGAACAAAACAACACCCAAAGCAAAATAGCGGCAATTCTGCGAGGGCAGATGGGGCGCCAAGGCATCACCGCCGCGGCGTGCTCGACGAGAGGAGAAACAAGATGCCGCGTGATCTGGAAGTTGAATCTAGTCGGGAAGTACAGGTTTGGCTTTGCGTTGCTCAACGTGAGGTCGTTTTGGCCCCATGAGAC
>JAKSDA010000349.1 GCA_022360315.1 Pseudomonadota bacterium | reverse complement strand
GTCTGATTCTCGAGACCGTACTCGCGAGCTGATATAAGTCGCCATCGCGGTCAGCAACCCGCGCCCAACGTGGCTCCCATATCGTTCTCCGGTCCCGTTTTACGAGGCAAAACGGGCATTTAGGGACGGGAACTAGTCTAAGCTGCGACGAGCCAGATGTCATGCCCGGACATTACGTCGGCTCAAAACCAAAGCTCAGAACCAAAGCTCAGAACCAAAGCTCAGAACCAAAGCTCAGAACCAAAGCTCGCCAGCTGCACTGGCGAGTTTTTGCGCTGAGCGATCATCGTGTCGACAATACGCGGGTACCGAGACCGAGCGTTCGGGCGCGGAAATGATCGACAGGAGGCAACAGTCTTGACCAGCATCGCAGTCGTCGGCGGTTATGGATATGTGGGCGCGCGCGTGGTGCGCGGACTAGTGCGCAGGGATGCGTCACCGATCGTTGTCGCAGGTCGTGACATCGAGCGCGCCGGCCAATTCGCGGCCGCCGCAATCTCGGGGCAGCCGCGGCCAAACGCCTCCATGGCCCGGGCAGTGGAGAGCGCCGCCAATCCCATGCCGCCATACTGCTCGGGCACGGATAACCTCATTCGCCAATCACGCCGGGTACGCTGCTGCACGATCTGGTCATCCGTGCGGCTGGCAGGTTTCCCCGACGCCGTCGCAATACGCAGGCCAGACGGTGATCTCACCTATCGCGAACTGGATCGACTGTCCAGCCAGATCGCGTCTGCGTTGCGCCGGCTGGGCGTTGCCATTGGCGACCGTGTCGGGGTCTGGCTGGGCAAGTCGGGGCGCGCCACGGAGTTGGTAGCGCGCTTCATGTGAAGCAGCTAGCTCGGCTCAAGAGCAACGCCAATGTAGCGGCAATGGGCCGGACGTCCACACGTTTGCGCGAGTTGGGGCTTCGTGTTGTAGGAGATGTTTTTAAAACACTTTATCTTCTCGCATATCATGAAGCGGCCGGGGGCATCATCAAGGCCAAGTCAGAGGTGAATTTTGAGCAAGCAGGGGCGGTGATGACGCTATACCAGAGGCACATCAATCAACACTCCAATGGGTGGAATCCATCACCGCCAGCGGGCTTGCTCGTCGGTCAACATCTGGACCTGCCATGGCGTCGACTTCGCCCGTGCCACAGCGCGGCCGTGGGAGGAGAATTCGCTGCCGTTTGAGTGACAAAAATCTACCTCAAGTGTACTGTTCGTGCATGCGGCCCATGAATACACCTTTCTTCGCTGTGTTTGCATTGCTGTTCCTCTGTTGCTACCGTGCTCCAAGTTATACTCCCAGGACAGACCTGCTTGTACAGTCGGGTGTCACGCAAGCCGCCATGGAGCTAAAAGCAGTCCTGCTTCGCTCGCAAAGCCCGGCAGTCGTCGACGTCACCTTCGGTGAGGATTATGCGGAGCTTGTGTGTACGCAGAGGGAGGTGCCGAGAGTGGCGGGGATCCGCAGTGAGTCAGTCATCGCGTTCGCGTGTCCCAACGGAACGCAACGATTGACATTTGTCGAGGTCATGTCCATCGATATCGTCAGGCCAGTGAACTATGTGGACATCTACGGCGAAGGGCGACGAAAAATCGTGTCGCTACTGCCCGCGTCTAGCGACGATCTATACCTTCTTATCGACTTGATCGCATCCTTTAGGAGGAGCATTGCAGGGACTGGGACGTTGCCGGAACTCAAGATAGAAGCGCTGCGGAGGACAGATATGAGTAAAGCCATGGGACTTTAAGTGCCCATTAGGGCCGACCAGCCCGCCGATGACTGCGTTGCTCGTCGGTCACGTAGATCACGTAGATCGCTAGAGCGGACTGGCGAGAAGGCCGGAGGGTCCTAGCCAGGACCCACAAGGAATGGGGCCGGTCAAAAAATGTCCTAGCTTGCAGTCCAGGACCAGAGGTCAGACCGGTTGACATTGGTCGTTGGGCTAGAGCGGACCGGCGAGAAGGCGCCAGGGTCCTAGCCAGGACCCACAAGGAATGGGGTCGGTCAAAAAATGTCCTGGCTTGGAACTCGGGCGGACCGACGAGAACGCCAGGGGGTCATTGTTGGTCGTTTCGAGATGGGCCCTGCGCTCGGCGAGGTCATCTGACGTCACTGCGTGATGGCTACGCATCGAGTGATGGCAATCTCTGGCTTCATAGAGATCACGAGGGCACGACCACATTCCTGGCCGCATCGGCCCCGGGGTCGCCGAAGAGGTGATCCAATAGTTGACGCCGATCAAAAACGCAGCATCAAATGGCGATAAACGCCACGGCTGACGAAGACCTGGCGACCGGCCTCTTGAACCTGTTGGATGATTTGAGCACCCGCAACGTGCCTGATAGTCTGGCGGTCGATGCGGATCAAATCGTTGATGCGTTGGCATCAGTGTCCGAGCGCATCGAGACTCTGAGACCTCAGGTGGAGCAACTGAGCGCGCGCTTCCAGGATGCCGACCAAACCTAACGCTGGAGGTGCCTACATCTGTTGATCCCGACGTATTCACAGCACAGGCCAGGGCGAGGCGAAGTGAATGCCGGTGCCCAGTCAAGCACGTCGGGATAGGCCACGTAGGCGAAGAGCGAGACAAAAAACTCAGGACCAGCACTCGGCACCACACGGATCTCCTCGCGCGGCCCAGGTGGTTTTGAGATAATCAAGCAGGGCCTCGCGAATCTCACCGGCGACCAGAGATGGGATCATGTGTCACCGTGGTTCTCGGGGATGTCGATGCCGAGCTTGTCGGCGAAGAAGAAGTATGCTCGCCGCATATCTTCTTCGCGGTCGCGGCGATCGAACGGCGGCTTGAGGCCCTGGGTGTCGATGTCGGGTGGTGTTGGCTCGCCGGCTTCGAGTGCGGCTTGCCAGCGCTCGAAGTCTTTGCGCTTGAGGCCGACGCCGGGGAGGCCGCGATTGCTGGTGAAGGCAATGCGGCCGTTGGCGTCATACCAGGTGTTGTTCTCGTAGTCGCGCAGAACCGGGAACTGGGTGCGGTAGATGGTGCATAGTTCATCGGCGGTTATGCTGAGTTCCAAGGCGGACAAGGCGTCGATCTCGACAAGTGTCTGACGACGCCCGTATGAATGCCGAACGCTCACTGAGGACGACCATTCTGCACCTGACACAGGCCAACTATCCAGCCTTACATCCATCACAGACCAGCTGTCCTTTACCGTTTCGTTCCACAGCGTATTCCACAGCTCTGTATAGTGCATCGTCAGACAGTTGAGTCGAAGCCAACGAGCTAATAGCAGGGGTGTTACGACTGAATCATTGCCAGGCAATGGTAGATTACGGAGGACGTCTTGTCGGAGATGCCCCTTCCCAGTGGCCCTCACAATGAAATCAGCCGGTATCGAAGCGAGCATGCCCGCCCATGTAAAGAGCTCTTTTTTCCTCGATGAGACGACAGAGAAAACCAGGTCAACATGGCCAATACCCTTAGGTAGAATAGCACCAATGGCTGTGCGCTCCCCCGTTATGGCTACCATTGTTCTGTGTGCGTGCCGATAATAGTCAGTAACCGCCTTGCCTTTGAACCTCGGAATCCGCTCACGATACTCTTGCGGTGAGCAGGCTGGAACGTAGTTTGTTCTCGGCAGATAGTCGTCGGCAATCTGCTGTAGATCGATAACATCGTAATCCTGGTTATGGCGGCAGTTTTCGCGTGGGCTTTTATTGAATGGATTACCGATGTAGAAGTGCGGTCCAGAGACAATCCATTCACTGGCATCCTTTGGATAACGAGTTTCGCGTCGGATCGTGCCATCCTTCTGAGCATTTGTCTCATGCCACAACTCGGTGCCAAAAACGTCATCACCAAGATCGGCAAGTCGCCGGGGATGCCGGGCCAGCTTGGCCAAGACGTTGAGTATTTCTCGGCTATGCACAATGGGTAATCGCGCCTGAAGTAGCGGTGTGCCAGGTGGATCAAGAAGCGACGCAAACAACGCAAGCTCGGTTTCACCAATGCGTATCAGTCGATTCTTATGGCCCCGAGTCTCAAACTGGTTGTCTTCGGTCTTGATGCCCGGCACTTGCCCTTCACCGCTGTGTTGCCATGACTCGTCGATGGTCTTTGGATGGAACAGATTTGCTTGAAGCCAAACACCAAGGTAACTGCGGGGCTTTGTATCCGAGACCGTCAAACAATATGGCCGTTGGTGATCGATGTCAGCGAACAGAATTAGTTCGTTCTTGAATCGATAAACGTGTCGAAGACGGGAGAAAAGAGCCGCTCGAAGCTCACCACCTTTGGGATCGTCGAATACACCATCTTGATGGATTAAGCCAAGAACGCTATTGTCTCCGCCAAGCCTCCAACCCTGTTCAATAAAGCACTTGTAGAGGTTGGTCTGCACGCCTTGGAGCAGAGGGTGATTTGCTGCGACGTTAAGGAACGCCTTGGTCCCCTCGAGACGTTCGAAGTCACCCATGTAGGTGAATACTCGAGTGCCGAGAATGTCTGTTCGTTGCCTGGCAACCTGTGCCGCGGACAACCCAGCAAGCACAACGCGCGGATCGAGGTCACCGAGAATCCCTTGCTCATGCCACTGCAACTTGATCCACGGGGGATTCCCGACCACCAGATCGAAGCCGTCGCGTGCAGCGAACACCTCCGGAAACTCGAGCGGCCAGTGAAACGGTACCAGACGCGCGACCGCAAGGCTTCCTGGATCTCCAGTTTCGGTCGGCGTATCGTCGTCATTGCAGGCAACCAGGAAATCATCGCGCAGCGGCGTGAGCTCGAGTTGCTCGGTCAACCTGGGCAGTTCGGTTTCGACTCCGAGAATCTCCTCGACTTGGCTCCACCAATCGTTGCACGCCGGCAATGCACCGGCATGCTCCAGCGGCCAGGACCATTGCGCCGCCCACAGATCCATGATTCGCCGCAGCCGACCATATGCCCGCTTTTCATCCCTGGCCAGCCGATGGGCCAGCATCCGCCGCTCGATGCCGCGCCAGCCGCCGGGTGGAGGCGCCTGTCCAGCCTGCCCCCATACCGGTGCCGGCCCGCGCGATACGGCCAGCGCGGCTTGACGCTCCTCAAGACGTTGCCGCAATAGCTCGTCGATGTGGCGCGACATGGTCACGAGCCGGGCAATGTCGACCTTGTTGAACCCCTTGCTCAGGGTCTTGCGCCATGTGGACAGCTTCTTGACCGCATCGGGTACCAGCTCCTTGACGGCCTTGTCCTTGTCAAACGGGCTCATGCCAGGGTCGGGCAACAAGAAATGATAGATGCTGGTCGTGGAATGTTTGCCGTTGAGAATGTCACGCAGAGACAGCTCGGTCGGCGGCTTGCGCTGATACCGAGGCTGCTTGAAGTCCTTGATGACTTTCTTGACAGCCTTGACCAGCTCTGCGCGTGGGTCGCCAGTGTTGCTCTCAGCGCCACCATCGCCGTCATTCTCCAACGCCGCACCGGCTTTTCTGGCCGAGGCAAAGACCTCGCGCACCGCTGCCACGGCATCGGCTGCACTCGACCCGGCCACGGCGAGCAGTTCCTCGACGATATCTGCCAGGTCATCACGCTCGCCATGGCTCTTGAGCTTCTTGCTGATCGCCTTGGCCAGACCTTGGTCGGTCTCTAGGTCGCTTGCTTCCCACACGGCCAGGCGAGCACCCACCAGGCTGTTCCCTGCGCCCAGCCGCGCCTCGAACCACGGCGCAGCCTGGCCCTCGTGCATGGTAGCCAGCCACAAAGACACCTCGGCCAGCCGGGCCGCCATGGGATTGAGGTCTACGCCGTAGCAGTTGCGCGTGGCGATAAAGCATTTGACCTTCTGCTTCTCCAGCGCATAGCGCTCGGGCGGGATGTGCTCGCCGAGCTCATCCTGTTTGCGCTGGAGATATGCATCGGCCAGCTGATCGACAGCCTCGACCACGAACGCACCCGACCCGAGAGCTGGCTCGCATACGGTCAGGGCCAAAATCTCGTCGGCAGTCTTCCCGTCCAGTAGCTCCTTGAGGCTGTACTTGACCAGACAGCGCGTGAGCACTTCAGGGGTGTAATACGACGCCGAGGTCTCGCGATTGCGTCCGGCTAGGCGAAAGAGAAATGTACCTTCATCGTAGACGCGCGGGCGCCTTTCGCCGTCGGGGTCGGTGAACAGCCGCTGGTCCTCAGAGTAGCGAGCAATATCGCTCTCGGGCACAAAGAACGCCTGGTCGGTCTCCCTGGGCTCCTCGCCGGCCTTGTGGACCTCGTGCAGCCGCTCCCTGGAAAAGAACCCGGTATACGAGAGCAGACCCTCGTATACCGCGCCGAGCTGGTTGATGCCGAGCTGGGCATAGCTGATACGACCGCGGCCAAAGGTCTGCTTGCCGCGCTTCTTGCCGCCCTCGCCCGAGAGCGAGAGCAGCCGGATGACCTCTTGCAGGACCTTGTTGCGAAACTTGACCGATGAGAGCCGGGGCGTGTGCCCGGGGTCGAAAAGCGGGCTGTGCAAGCCCTGAATGCCAAAACCGCGGCCCTGGAAGCGCGTTTCACCGGTCACACCCTCCAGGTCGAATTTCTGCTGGGTGGGATGAAAGCCCTTGTCCACCAGGGAGAACAAGCGCTGCAAGCTGTCGTGAATGTAGAACCCGTCCTGGGCTTCGGGTGTGGTGAGCGGAACCAGCTCGAGATCGCGCAGAGCCTCCAGGCTGTAGCCCAGGCGATACTCCTCGGCGTCCATGGGCAGGGAGCGCAGCTCGCCGGCCCGGGTCTCGGCGTAGAACAAGAAGAGCAGGCGATAGAGATAGGTCAGGCACTCGGCGGTGAGCTCGGCTGCGGCGCGGTCGCTGTACATGGCCTTCTTGCCGGTGGTTCGCTGGTACCAGACATACTCGTTGCCGAGCAGCTCGACCGCCTTGTGGGCGGCGTATTTGAGCGCGCTGGATACGCCGTGGGCGTGCTTGTGCGAATTCTCGTCCAGGGTGTCGTGGACCGGTGCGCCGTCGTCCGGGACCAGAGCATCGCGGCAGGTGAGACCGGCGGTGACCGCCAGGGCCGTGGTGTCTTTGCGGCCGAGAAGCTCGGAGAGATCAAAGCGCAAATACTGCCCGCGGCCCCACTTGGGACGCTCGGCCAGGATGAGATCGGCGCCCGAGATGAGCAAGATCCAGCGCGGTGGAGTCTCGCAGGCAAAGACCTCCAGCACGAGGTCGGACACGGATGCGCGCGGTCGGGTTAGCTCGGGGTCGTCGCCCATCTGGCTATCGAGCGGCTCGAGGTCGAGCGCACCGTCCTCGGAGTCGTGGTGCCAGCGGCCCTCGAGCACGTAGAGGTACGGCTCGCCGTGGCGATCGACCCGGTGAATGACCGGCAGGCCGCGGCCCTGTTCGAGGGCCACCAGCTCGGGCGCATACGCGTAGTCCAGGGCCTCGGCGATGGCGACCTGGACCGGATGAGACAGCTCGTAGAGCCGCTCGGGCCGCGACAGCCGGGTGGCCTCGCCCATGGTGCGGATGAAATCGCGGGACAGGGCGCGCAGGCGTTCGGGCGGCGACTTGCCGCTGGCCTGGGCCCAGACCGCGCGCAGGTCCTTGAGGTCGTCGACGAGGAGCTCGTCGACATAGTGCTGGCTGAAGAATTCTCCGACGTTTTCGATTCCCGTGAGATCGGCGTTCATGAAATCTAGCCCTCCCCGACCAATACAGCGCACAGCCGGACATAGGCCTCGCCGTGGCCGAGCAGGCTGCCAAGCCAGCCTGCGTGGTCGGCGGTCCGGCGCTCGACATTGCGGCGTTGATCGGACAGCCGCTTGGCCAGCGGGGTTGGCACCGAGCCGCGATTCTCGGCCGCGGCGCTGGCCTCTCGGGCGTCGAGCAGCTGTAGAGTTTCGGTCCTCCAGCGCGCGACCCGGCGGGTGGCATCGCGGACGTCTTTGCGGATAGCGGTGAGCGCTTCTTTGTGCAGGGTGGCGATATGCGCGCGCGCGCGCTCAATGACATCGGGTACCAGCGTTTGCAGCTGGGACATGTAATCGGGCGGCTTGCCAGGATTGGTGAGGCCATCGGCCAGGCCACTGGTCGAGAGCGCCTGGTCCAGCTCCATGGGCTGCTCCCAGGTCGGTGTGCCCTCGCGCAAATGGATCGGCAGGCCAAACCAGGCGCTGTGGATGGGCGTTCCGCTCTGGTTCGACAGTATAGTCTGCAGCACGTAGATAGCCCGCTGGCTGCCCAGGCGCAGGGCGCGCAGGCACGGGGCCTCGTTGCGGGCATAGGCCACCGCGAGCGAGTCGAGCAGCCAATCCACGATGGGGTGATGCTCCCACAGCAGATGCCAGGCCGGCCACTGGCCCTGCCTTTCGCGCGCTCTGGCCATGGCGGCGAACAGAGTGTCTCGCTCGGCGACCAGGCGGTAGGGCTGATTTTCTGCCGGCACGGCCTCGGCGGGCAAGAACGGCTCGCGCCAGCGCGAAAATGACTCGGGCGCCCACAGGGTGATGGCCTGGCGATCGTCGTTCGATTCCCACTGAAGCTCACTGTCGGCGAGCTGGCCGTTGTGCAGATAGTGGAGAGCAGCGCAGACAAAGTCGTAGTCGCGGGCAAAGAGCGTGCGTGTGTGGGCCGTGGCCACAGTGATCGGCTCGCTGGCCGATGCGTCCTCCTGGTCGGCTTCGGCCAGTAGATCGAGCAGGTTGATTCCGAGTGAGGCGTTGCCGTCTGCGGTTGCGACGGCTTTGGGTTCGGGCAGCTGATCGCGGATGATCTCGGCCGGCTCAGCGCCCTCGGCAAGCCTTGTAGTGATGTGCTCGTCTTCGGCGTCGGCGTCATAGAGGCCAAGGACCACGCCGGCCTCGCCGAGCTGCCTGTACACCTCTTCTTCTTTTTCGATAAGGCGCTTGATGACGATCTGGTCGGCGCCGCGCGCGTCGGTGACCGTCAGCAGATAGTGCAGGTGAGGCGTCTTGGCCTGGCCAAAACGATCGATGCGGCCCATGCGCTGCTCCAGGCGAATGAGCGACCAAGGTACGTCGTAGTGAAAGAGCTGGTTGCAGTAGTAGTGCAGGTTCACGCCCTCGGACGCGACGTCAGAGGCCAGGAGCAGGCGGACCTCGGCGTCGGCTTTGCCGAAGGAGTCGACGATGTCTTGCTGTTCCTTGTCACCGATCGAGGCGTGAAAAACTTGAACCAGCGGCGAGTCTGCCCTGATGCCGAACTCATCGCGTAGAGTTGTTTCGAGGGTCTCCAAAGTCTTGATGCGCTCGGAGAAAACGATCACGCGCGGCGACACCGCGGTGCCGTCAAAGCCAATCTTTCGCAGTTGCTCAATGAGCCGGGCCAGCTTGGCGATATCGGGAATGCAGACTTCGATGACCGCGCGAAGCTCGCGCAGCGTGTTGGCGTCGTCGGCGAGCACGTCGGCGTAGGGATGCGGCTCGGGTGCGCTGAGTTCCTTGTCGATTCGCTTGAGGCGCTCGTCGATGGTTTCGATGCAAGCCTGGGGGCTGGATAGAAAGCCCTTGACCAGAACCCAGGGAAAGAGGCGATCCGGGCCATGGCGCTTGCGGCCGAGGTTGTGCAAGCGCAACGCCCGCAGGGCTGTGAAGGCCTTTTCTTCTGTTTGCGAAGCCTGGCAATGGTGGCGAATGATGCGACGTTCGCTAAACGACTCACTGGCTTCGCCCTCGATGTTTTTCTTGAACCGGCGGATGAAGAGGTGCTTGACGTCTTGGTAGGTAAAGTCCTGGTCATCGGCAACCGCGGTCGGGTCGAGCATTCGCATCAGATTGGCAAAGCTCTCCGGCCGGCCGTTGTGCGGCGTGGCCGAGGTGAGGATCAGCGAGTCGCAGGTGGCCGCGAGCAGGCGGGCCAGGCGCTCGCGCTGACTGCCGCGATTGGCCACATTGTGGCATTCGTCGACGACCACGGCATCCCATCGGGTTTGCTCCAACCAGGCCCGGTAGCGGGCATTGTTCTTGAGCGTATCGACCGAGATAATTACCCGGTCGTAGTGCGAAAATGGATTGCGATTGCACGGGATCTGCGCTTGCACGCGCTGAATGCCGAGCGAGTCCAGTCGAACGAGCGGGATGGTGAAGCGGTTCCACAGTTCTTCTTGCAACTGAGCCAAGAGCGACTTGATCGCCACGACCAGAATGCGCCGACCACGGCCACGCTTGATCAGCTCTGAGAGCAGGATTCCGACCTCAATGGTCTTGCCGAGGCCAACGCCGTCGGCGATCAAAATACGGGGTCGTAGTCCAGACAGGGCCCGGCGCGCGGGTCTGAGCTGGTAAGGCATGACCTCGATGGCGCCGCGATGGCCGAGATGGATGGCCGCGTCGGTCGGCGGTGTGCGCCGCAGCAGAGTCTCGAGAAAGAGCCGGGTCTGGCGGTACTCGGGGGAATCATCAACCACCAGGGTGGTGTCCTCGGGCCGCAACGGCTCGACCCGATCGAGGGCGGTCAGAAAGATGGCTTTTTGGTGCTGCACCAGCTCGGTGAGGCCGTGGACATGGACCGCGTAGCCGCCGGTAGGAACCGGTAGGCAGCGTTCGACCACCCACTCCTCGCCACGCACCGACACTCGTGTGCCCGCAGCCAGCGCGCCGCTGGCAGTCCTGCTCTTGGTGCGGGTCGCTGGGGTTGCTGGCATGGACCGGATGCTTCTAGAGATCGAGCTTGCGCTCGGGCATGCCGAGGCGTTCGACCACATGGTTGAAGGCCCTCGTCATCGCGTCGTGGGATTCTCGTTTCTGCCATATGCCTTCATGCATCCAACCCTGGTGCATCAGTGACCTAGTTTCGCAGTTTTCCGGACGGTAGAGCAACGGCTTGTCAGGCCAACGATGCACCACGGTCGACCGGGCTCGGGGGCTCGCCCAGGTTGCGCGATATCGCAGTTGGTCAGGCCGGAGCCGCCGCGGCCAGCGCCGCGCGCCATCCTGCGGCTTTTTCCTCGGTCTCCTGGAACTCGCGTCCGGCCGTGGAGTCGGCGACAATTCCGCCGCCCACGCATAACACCAGGTTGGCCGGCGACAGAACAGCAGTGCGAATGGCGACACAAAAATCCATGGCCTGACGAAGGCCGATGTAGCCGATGGCACCGGTATAGGGACCGCGGCGAAATCCCTCTAGCTCGGCGATGATCTCCATGGCCCGGATCTTCGGCGCACCCGTGATCGAACCGCCCGGGAACGTGGCTCGGACAATTTCCGTTAAACCAACATCCGGTCGGAGCCGACAGCTCACCCGCGATACCATATGATAGAGGGTAGGTAACTCAACTATATAGCCGAACTGTTCTACCTGCACTGAACCGATTTGCGCCACCCGGCCCAGGTCGTTGCGCTCGAGGTCCACGATCATCAGGTGTTCGGCTCGTTCTTTGTCGTCGTCGGCCAGCTCTGTGGCCAAAGATCGATCCCGTTCGGCATCCCCGGTGCGGCGCCGGGTGCCCTTGATCGGCCGGGTCTCCAGCCGCGCACTGCCTGGCGGACGATGCAAAAACCGCTCGGGCGACCCGGACAGGACGTGGCGTCGACCCGGCAGGCCGGGATCGCGGCCATCGGGGATCGACAGAACCGCGCCAAACCCGGCCGGAGACACTGCGTGGAGCGCTGCATAGGTGGCCAGCGCATCGCCCTCGCGGACCACGGGGGCGACCAGCGGTCGAGCCAGGTTGACCTGATAAACATCGCCAGCCCGGATGTAATCGAGAATGCGTCCGAGGCTGCGCAAATAAACCCCATCGCTGTCGATCGGACCGAGCGGACCGAGAACTGGAGCAGCTCCCATATCGGATCCGGTAGCAGCCGAGCCAGCAGCCATGGCCGAGCCGAGTCGACGTCTGGCCGCCGGATCTCGACCGAGGATATCACACAGGCCAGTTCGGCCGTCGTGACGCCACACGGCGTCGTAGAGGCCAAACCACATATCGGGCACCGAGTCAAAGGCATCGGTGCCCGGCTCGGCCAGTCGGCGCCGCGACATCGGCACAATGATCTCACCCAGTTCATACCCAAGGTAACCAATGGCCACCGGTACCGGACCGATGATGTCGTCGGCCCAGCCGGCACTGTGCTCGGCAATGAGCTGCTCGAGCACCGCTAGGGGATCACCGACAAACCGACTCTCGATGCCGCGATCGCGGTCGAAAAGCGTGATCTCGCCAGCGCGGACCGAGATGGACCGCACTGGATCTGACGCTGCAAACGACCAGACCCCGCAGCCGTCGTCATTGCGCCCGCTGTGCAAGAAAACCCGTCCAGGCCGGTCGGCCAGACTGGCTGCCATGGCGAGGGGAGTGCTCATCTGTCTCGATCCGCGCCCGGGTCGGCATCTCGGCCGGGTTCTCGATCCATTGCTTCGCCAGCAGCTGGGCCCGCTGCTCCACCGCTTTCACGTTCGCGTGCGCCGCCGATCGAGCTGGCCTCGATCGAGCTGGCCGGAGCTCTGCGCGCCCGTCGCCTGGCCCGGCGCTCGGCGCGCAGCCGATGCCTGCGGGCTTTTTTCAGCTCCCGTAGCTTGACCTTGCGGAGGCGGGCCCGCTCCTTGATTTTGGCCCGCGTGATGCCCTGCTGCTCCAGCTCTGCTGCCTGCCTGGCTGCGGCCTCGGTGAAGAACTTGAAGTACTCCAATGCCGAGGCCAGAGACATGACCAGCGACAGGTACAGAAGATAGGTGCCCACGACGTGAAAATCGAGCTCGTAGTCGAAACCGATGATGGGGTACCGAAAGTGAATCAACAAAAACGCGATGCCAACCAGTTGCAGAGCAGTCTTGATCTTGCCCCCGCGCCCGGCTGCGATAACCAGCCCCTGCTGCGAGGCAATGGCTCGCAACCCGGTCACCGCGAGCTCGCGCGCCATGAGTACGACCACCAGCCAGACAGGCGCGCGCTGGGCCGCCGCCAGGACGACCAGTGTGGAAAGCACGATGAGCTTGTCGGCCAGGGGATCGAGAAATTTGCCGACCACCGTGACCAGTCCCATGCGCCGGGCCAGATACCCGTCCAGAGCATCGCTGATGGCGGCGATGACAAATAGAATGCACGACAGAGCCGACAGCCTGGGGTCGTAATTGTCGATGGAGATGAGCACCGGGGGAATCAAGCCGATGCGGAGCAGGGTGACAATGTTGGGAAGATCAGTGATCTCCTGGCCCAGCGGCCGAAATGGAGCCTTGCCAGTCCGGCCGCCGCGCTCGGCGGGAATTTGGCTCCGCCCGATCGAATGACCGGCCGACTCATCCAGACTGCTGCCCGGCCCCGGCGTTTCGCCTCGCTGCTCTTTCGGGCCGGGCGTCGTATCCCCTCGACGCTCCGAGATCGGACCCGACCCGGTCTTCACGAGCCTTCTTTTCCGAGATCGCCACCTGGACGCTCGGAGTTGTATTGCACCGCCCCACGCCCTGGTTCGACGTCTTGCTCTTCGACCAACACGACGCCCTCCCCGGTGCATTCGACAAATAGAGTGGATTTGCTGCCCCCCGCTGCAGGAGCAACCGCGCGCGGCATGACCCGGCCAATCCATCCAGCCAAAACCTGCGCATCGATATAGAGGACGTGTTCTGGCGCCAGTTTGATGGCCAGAAGCGGCCGCTGGGTGCGGAAGGCGATGGAACCCTGGCCGCGGAACTGCACCATGGCAATCGCCCCCTCGGAACCGGGAACGTGGCCGTTTTCCCAGCGCAACTGGTCTTCGAACGCAAAGACCAGATCCTCGCGTAGATACAGAATGTCCTCGTCCAGGGTCACTGCTGTGAAATGTTCGCCGAGCGGCGCGGCGATGAGGTGACCGTGGCCGGAGATGATGAACATCCGGCGCCCGTTGCTCGAAAAGTCCTCGCTGGTGGATGAGCCTCGCGACCGCCGCAAGGCCACTTCGTAGGCCAATTCGCCCCCGGTTATACTGACTCCTTCGGTCCGGGAATAAACCCGGCCGTCGACCCGGATGATCAACACACCGGCGGCACTGGTCTCGAATGCATACTCGCCATCTTCGGGGCGAATCAACCGCGAGGTGGCGAACTCGGTCAGCGACTGGGGCGGTTTGTGACCGACTGCGACCGGCGCTGCGCCAGCTGTGGCCGCCGTGGACGGAGTTGCCCGCTCCACCGCCTGGGAGATGATGCCCGGCCGTTGCTCGCCGGGACGGCCGGGCTCGGGCCGAGGCCGACTCGATGCCGCGGCCGCGGCGGTCGGCTCCTGGTCGGCTTCTCTGGCCCGTGCAAACGGCGAAGCAAGGCCTTCTCCGGGAACCCCGGCGCGCACCACAGCCGCAGTCTCGACGAGATCTTCTTCGGCGATGAGTTCGACGTCGTCGTAGTCGAGGTCGAGCTCGACCTCGTGCGCCTGTTGCGCCTGGATCTCGGTGAAGACCTCGATCAGGTCCGCATTCTGAATCTCGACCGCGTCCAGAGAGTCGGTCGTCCGGGTGGCCTTTCGACCGGTCTGCGGCGACGCCCGGCGCAATTGGCCGGATGGTTTGCCGGCCGGCCCCGCTCTGTGGGCTTGGGGGTTCTTTGCGACTGTCGGAGCCGGCAGACTGGCAGGTGCGGGCTTCGGAGCATCGGCAGCTGCCGGGTTGTTCACCGACTGCTCGCGCGCTTTGTTGGCGATGGATTCCTCGATAGCCCGGCGCTGCTCCGCGCTGAGGTACTGTTCCATCTCGCGGGCCAGTTCGACCTCTCCGGCCTGCAGAAACGCCTGAAACGCATCCTTGTAGTCGCCGTTGCGCGCATAGGCCAGGCCGAGATAACTGACCGCTCGGCTCTGACTGGGATCGAGTTCGCGACTGCGCTTGAGCTCGCCGATGGCGGCCAAAGAGTTGCCCAGCCTGAGGTGGACCAGGCCCAGGTTGAGCGAAAACGAGGCGTCGTTGCGATCGAGCGCGACCAGCTTCTGATAGACCGGAAACGCACTCTTGAAGTCGTCCATGCGGAAACAAGCCAGGCCGAGCAAGCCCAGCACCTTGAGGTTGTCCGGGTCGATGCGGAGCGCAGCCTCCAGCTCCTGGCGCGCTTCTTCAACCCGGTTTTGCCGCAGGAAGTCGCCACCAGCGACGAGATGTTGCTCGAGAGGCTGGAGCCGCTTCACTTCGATATTCATGTCCCGTTCGCCCACTGCAAGCTCAATTTAACGCAGCGCTGTGCGCCGACGTCAAGCTCGCACCCTGGCGACGGCGTCACGGTGAGCGGTGGAGTCAGCGTCCGGCCGCCTTTTTCTTTTCCTGGTCCCGGTAGAAATAGTACCGGTCGAGCACCATGCGCAGATATCTGCGCGTATTCGCGTACGGGGGCACGGTGTTGCCGTACTTCTTGAGCGATCCCATGCCAGAATGATACGCCGCGATCGTGAGGACCAGATCGCCGTCGTATCGGTTGGCCAGAATGCGGAGCAGTCGGGTCCCGCCCAGAATATTCTCGCGGGGATCGTGCACGTTGCGCACACCCATGTCGGCAACCACCTCGGGCATGAGCTGCATCAGCCCGCGCGCTCCCATGGCTGATACCACCCGCGGGTCGTAGTCCGACTCGACCTTGATGACCCCGCGGATCAAAGCCACAGGGATCTGGTAGAGCTCCGCGGCCTCGTGGATGAATGCGTCGTAGCGGCGGAATCTCTCGGGCGAATTATCGCGCGATGGAACCACATCGCAGCGCGGACAGTCGCCCCGGCTCGCCGCTGCTTTGCCGTGCTCGGGCGCTTCTTTGAGCACTCGCTTCCACCGCTTGCCGGCCTTGCCAGCCGGTTTGACATTGGTGAAATGTATGACCCCATCGGCGTCTCGAAAGGAGTAGATGTCGGCGTTGGCAGTGGCAAAAAACCCCGCGCAGATCACCCCGGCAAGTCCGGCGGCGAGGTGAATCGCGGTGCGGGTGGCGGCAATGCGGGCCGAAAGCGGCATCGGGAACAGCCTAGCAAGGTTGGAAAACTCGCGCAAAAGCGAGCGAGGGAGTAACGTATACGCCGATCGGTATCGGTCGAGGTGATCCGATGTCCAGCGAGTGCGACTATCTGGTAATCGGCTCCGGCATTGCCGGGCTGTCCTTTGCGCTGCACGCGGCCGAGCACGGACGCGTCGTGGTGGTGACCAAGAAGAGGGCCGATGACACTGCGACCAACTGGGCCCAGGGCGGCATTGCCGCAGTGCTCGGTGACGACGACAGCTTCGAGGATCACATCGCCGATACGTTGGCTGTGGGCGACGGTTTGTGTCGCCCGGATGTCGTCGAGTTCACAGTCCGAGAAGGGCCGGCGGAGGTGCGCGCCCTGGCCAGCTTGGGCGTGGCGTTTGCGCGCGATGACGAGGGCCGGCTCGATTTGACCCGCGAAGGCGGGCACAGTAAACGCCGTGTCGCACATTACAAAGACGTGACCGGAAGCGAGATTCAGCGGGCGCTCCTGGCCGCTGTGGAGCGAAACGACCGCATCCGGGTTCTCGACGACCACATCGCGATCGATCTCCTGTCAATGGCCAAATACGGCGGCGAACCGGCCTGTTTCGGCGCCTATGTACTCGAGAATTCGACGGGCGAGATCCATTCCATCGTGGCGCGCGCCACGGTCCTGGCTACTGGCGGAGCGGGCAAGGTGTACATCTACACATCCAACCCGGATGTGGCTACCGGCGACGGCATTGCCATGGCCTATCGAATCGGCGCCCAGGTCGCCAACATGGAGTTCATCCAGTTTCATCCCACGGTGCTCTATCACCCTCATGCCAAGTCATTTTTGGTCTCCGAGGCGCTGCGCGGCGAGGGGGGAATCCTCAAACGCGCCGACGGGACAGCATTCATGGATGGCTATCACTCGATGGGGTCGCTCGGCCCGCGTGATGTGGTCGCCCGGGCGGTCGACAACGAGCTCAAGAAATCTGGCGCCGACTCGGTGTTTCTCGACATGACTCACCTGGACCGTGACTTTGTCCTGTCCCGGTTTCCGACCATCGCCCAGCGCTGCCGCAATCTCGGCATCGATGTCACCCGGCAGCCGATACCCGTGGTTCCGGCAGCGCATTATCTGTGCGGCGGCGTGCTTGCCGACAGCACCGGCCAGACCACTGTGCGCAATCTGTACGCCATTGGCGAGACCGCCTATACCGGGTTGCACGGGGCTTGCCGTCTGGCCTCCAACTCGCTTTTGGAAGGGGTGGTGTTCGCGTCGCGGGCAGCCCGGGCAGTGCAAGGTGCTCAACTGGTCCGGCCGGATCACGTGGCCCCGTGGCAGAGCGGCGATGCCACAGATTCGGACGATGCCATTGTAGTGGCCTTGAACTGGGATGAGGTCCGTCGCTTCATGTGGAGCTATCTCGGCATCGTGCGGTCGAACAAGCGAATCGAGCGCGCCCGTCATCGCATCGAGCTCTTGCGCCAGGAGATCGCCGAGTACTACTGGGATTTTAAGGTCACCTCGGACATCGTCGAGCTGCGCAATCTGGCCCTGGTCGCCCATCTCATCATCGACAGCGCACGCCGGCGCAAAGAATCGCGCGGCCTGCACTACACGCTGGACTACCCGGCAAAAAACTCTCGGGCCCGCGACACGATCCTGCACTTGACCGACGGCCCGCCACCGTGACGCAACTCGGCGGGCGGGCGACCAGTTCACAGAGGTGTGAGTGAACTCGGCTTCACAGGCACGCCAGCTCCAAACGACCAACTAGCTGAAAATGCAGCTCTATGACCTGGTGGCACTGCCCTCGCAGTAGCCCGTAGCCGATAGCTCCGCGGGGCATACTCAATCGACGGACGGCCACGCCTCACGGAGGGCCGCCAGGGCATTCGGCTCTGGCGGCTTCAGTTTTTTCGGGGCGATCGAACCAACATCCGAGCTGGTGCTGCGGTTGGTGTGACGACGCAATGCAGGATAGCTTTGAGGCATGGAAATGCGCGCGCTGCTCCTGGTCGCACTCTTCACGGTTCCCGGATGTGGCGGTGCCCCGGGCATGGGTCCGACGCCACCGGCATCACAGGGGATCCAATCGTTCATCGACAGCTTGCGTTCGGACGATCCCGCAGCCGCCTACGCACTGCTCGCCGATGAGCTCAAGGCGTCCATCTCGTTCGAGGAATTCGCCATTCAATGGCGAGAATCGGCCCGCGAGCGGGCCGATCAGGCTCGATCTCTCGAGGAGGGCCTAAAGGGGTCGCCCGGCCTGGGTGAGCGGGCCAAGATCATCTATCGCGACGGCAAGGCCGTGCATGTGTTGCGCGAAGGTGGCAGATGGACCGTCGAGTCGGCCATGGTCTCGCGCATACACGCCGGCCGGCCCGAGGATGCCGTCGAGATCTTTGCCGAGGCGCTGGCCAGGCGCGACTACAACCGCGTGCTGCGCATCCTTACCACGCGCCGGCGCGACGGGATCAGCGACCAAGTCGACCGCTTTGTGACCAGTCTGCTCGAACAGCTGGCCGGGGCCGAGAACACCATCGAAACCATCAACGAGGACCGCGCAGAGATACGCTGGGACGGCGACGGCAGGCGCTACAAGATCGTCCTGCGCAAGGAGAACGACGAGTGGCGCATCGACGATGTCTACCTCCGTCCAGTTCCCACCAAAGCGGATTCCGAGTAGCGTTGTGGCCGGACGTCCGGCAAGAAATGCGCAGCCGAGTCCATACGGCGCGGCGCGGCGGGCCCTTCGAGTGGATCGTGTCATACCAAAAAGGCGAGAATGACCCGTATGCAGCTGCCTGCCTTGACGCCCGGTGCCGATTTGCCCGGCGAGAAATATCTTTGCAAATGGTCATCTTTGGCCATGTCGACCTTGCAAAAGCGGGCTTGATTGACGCTCAATACAATACTGCGTTCCCACGAAGCGTCCCGCCAGTGAAAATGATTGTTTGTTGTGCGCAGCAGGTGCATCGCTGCGCTCTGCTCGGAGTTCTTGCGCTGTGTCGGTTCCTTCGATTGAAGGGCGCAATTCACTCTGTACTCATGCAGTGGAGAAGCCGTATGCGTTGTACAAGAATACTATCCGGAGTGGTTGTCGTTGGTATGACGGCGGGTATTTGGTCAGTCCAGCCGTCTCTGGCCCAGAATACTGCGACAATTCGGGGTAACATTGTGTCGCTCGATACTGGCGAGTTAGTTGCAGGAGCCGAGGTTTCGATACTCGAGACCGGTCAAAGCACGACCAGCGACGAGACCGGAGAATTTGTGCTCGCTGCAATGCCGGGCGAGGTTACCATTCGGATCTCGGCGGATGGTTTTCAGGATTGGGTGCAGATCATCGAAGCCCAGCCGGGCGCGACCGAGTCGCTGATGGTCGAACTGATCCGCGGCGAGGTGATCGTGATCGTCGGCATCGGCTCGCGAACGCCGCGCACCATTGTCAGCTCTCCGGTTCCGGTCGATGTCTTCTCCAAGGAGACCATCAAGGAGGCCAGTCACACCGAGACCAACCAGCTACTCACGGCCGTGGCGCCTTCTTATCACGCACTCCACAATACTCTCGCCGACGGCACCGATCACATCGACCCGATCAGCTTGCGCGGTCTGGGCCCCGATCAGGTGCTGGTCCTGGTCAATGGCAAGCGGCGGCACCCGACCGCGCTGATGAATCTCAACTCGCGCGGTCGAGGTAGCGTGGGGGTCGATCTCAATGCCATACCGACCAGTGCGATCAAGCGGATCGAGGTCCTGCGCGACGGTGCCGCCGCTCAATACGGATCGGATGCCGTGGCCGGGGTGATCAACGTCGTGCTCAACGACGACGTCGATCCACTGGATCTGGAATCGACTGCGGGTATCACTGCATCGGGTGACGGCGAGCAGGTTCAGGCCTCGGCCAATATCGGCCGCAAGCTCGGCCGCACTGGCTACATCAATCTGACCGCCGAGTTTCTGGCTCGCGGGCGCACCGATCGAGCGGGCGAACACCAGGGACAGATCTTTCCCGGCATTACCGACGCGGCCGAGACCGATATGGAACTCGAACGGCGCGGCCAGACTCGCAAGGACTATACGATGAAGCTGGGCCAGAGCGAAGCACTGGTCGGCACGCTGATCTACAACGCCAAGTATCCCCTGCTCGACAATCTCTCGCTGTACAGCTTTGGCGGGTTCGTCGAGCGGCACGGCAGAGCCACCGGTTTTTATCGCTATCCCTATCAGACCCAGCGGGTCGATCTCACGATCTATCCCGAGGGCTTTTTGCCCGAGATCAATCCACTCATCCGGGATTGGTCGACAGGTCTTGGAATCAAGGGCAAGGCCCGGGGCTGGCAAGGCGATCTCAGTGTCACCTACGGTGGCAATTCCTATCAATATTTTGTCGAAAACAGCGTCAATGCGTCATTGGGGGCGGACAGCCCGACCAGCTTTGACGCCGGTCGGCTCCAGTTTTCCCAGGTCGTGGTCAACGCCGATGGTATTCGCGATCTCGAGATCAAGCCGTTCAGGGCGCTGGCGCTGGTGTTTGGCGGCGAATTTCGCCACGAGAACTTTCAGATTCACGCCGGTGACCGGACCTCGTATATCGCCGGCGACGAGACCTATACCAACAGCGACGGGCTGGAACTGCCCAAGACTCCCGGTTCGCAGGTATTTCCCGGCTATACGCCGGAAAACGAGGTCAGCGAATCGAGGTCGAACCTGGCCTTCTACACCGGCGTGGAAAGCCACATCACCGACAAGTTGACCGTCGATGTGGCCGGTCGATTCGAGCGATACAGCGACTTTGGCAACACCTTGAACGGCAAGCTGGCCGGACGCTACGAGGTGGTGGACGGAATCGCGCTGCGCGGCGCGGTGAGTACTGGCTTCCGGGCGCCATCGCTCCACCAGCTGTGGTTCAGCAACGTCAGCACGCTCTATGTGACCGATCCGGACACCGGGGAGACCATTGCCACGCAGGTGATCACGGCAAGCAACCAGAGCGAGATTACCAAGCAGTTTGGCATCGCCGACCTCGAAGAGGAGACTTCGTTCCATATGAGCGCCGGTGCCACGGCCCAGATCCTGGATAACTTGACCATCTCGGCCGACGCGTACAGCATTTCGGTCGACGATCGCATTGTCATGACCAATCTCTTTCGCGCCAATCCGGCCGCCGAGGAGGGCAGCGTCGACCGTCAAGTAGCCGAGATTCTGGCTCCATTCCCCGACGTGAGCCGGGCCCGATTTATCACCAACTCGCTCGACACAACCTCCATGGGCGTCGACGTCGTAGTCTCGTACTCGACCGAGGTGGGCCCTGCTCAGCTTGGTCTGACCGCATCGGCCAACTTCAGCGACCTGACCATCGACAGGGTCAATTTGCCCAGCGGGGTGGCCGAGCAATTCGATATCGACGACGAGGAGGAGCTACAGGAGATCGTGATCAGCCGCAGTGAACGGGGTCGCTGGGAATTCGGTGTGCCGCGCCAGAAGGGCACCCTGGGCGCCAGATTGAGCTGGCAGGGACTCACTGCCAATGCCCGGGCCAATTATTACGGCAGCACCGGAACGAGGAACTCGTTTGACGAGGAAAGAGACGAGACGTTTGATCCCCGGGTCCTCTTCGACCTCGACGTGGGATACAAATACCGCAGCTGGGAAGTGCATATCGGCGGAAATAATGTTTTAAATACATTTCCCGAAAAGTACGATAACCAGGCGAATTCGATCGGTGGAGTCGTCGAATACCCGGTCAACGCCCAGTTCGGCCCCAACGGGGGGTTCTATTACGTGCGCCTGCAATACCACATGCAGTAGCTGGTTCTTTCTGGCTAGTTTGCACCCCCGCCGCCTCGCTTCCACGATCGATATCAACTCCGAATCTAGTGCAGGTCCGAATCTAGTGCAGGTATGATCTCGCCAAACTCAGGACGGCAGCACCACTGCATCGGCTTCGATCTCGATGAGCATGGCGGGATCGATCAACCCATTGATCTCGACCATGGTCGCGGTCGGCCGATGCTCACCAAAAAACTCTCGGTGCGCCCGTCCGTAATCCTCCCAGCGAGAGATATCGGTGACGAACATGCGGGTGCGTACGATATCGGTACGCCCAACATCGAGTTTGCGAAGCGCGGTCTCGATGATCTCCAGGGCGCGCATGGTCTGAGCGTAGCCGTCGCCCGGGGCAAACACGCTGCCGTCGTCGGCAATCGAAGTAGTTCCGGTAATATAGACATGGTCACCGACGCGCAGAGCGCGGCAGTACCCGACCTCGGTTTCCCACCGGGCACCGGAATAGACTCGTCGAAACTCCATTCGTTACTCCTCGAATCACAGTAGATTGGAACCCGACAGCATACTCTATGAGGTGCGCTGTCGCAGTATGCGACGGGCCGGGTTGGCGCGCATCGAGCGCGCATCGTCAGCGACCGGGCCCGAGGGTTGAGGGCCCCAGTCCCATGATGTCGCGCAGTTGGTAGGCTGGCGAAACCAGGCGTTCAAAGCCGGTGCTGTCGCCGCCGCGCGGCAAGTGGGCACGCAGGGCTTCGATGTGGGCGATTGCCTTCTGCAATAGCTCGACTGCACGATCGCGGTCGCCCGCGAGCAGGGCGACCTGCACCCCGCCCAGCTTGGCCGACCACAAAAGATGCGAATCGATGGTTTCGAACAGCTGGCCGGCTCGGCCAAACGCGTTGCCAGCGCGCGCCAGCTCACCGTTGTGCAGACAGGCATTGCCCAGGTGGACCAGGGCAATACCCGCATACTCGAACCGTCCGGTGGCCTCGCACAGCTCGCGCCCTTGTTCGAGCATGGCGATCGCCCGGTCGTGCTGGCCGAGGGCCAACAGCGCGCGGCCGAGGTTGACCCGGCAGTCACCCTCGCCGGCGCGGTCTCCGATCTCGATGAGAATGTCGAGAGCTTCGCGCAAGTACGACAGGGCTCGGTCGAGTTCGTCGAGCTTGTAATGGGTTTCGCCCAGATTGGCCAGAGCAATGGCCTCGACCCGGCGCATGCCCAGCCGGCGCGCGATTTCCAGAACTTCACGCTCGATCGGCACGGCCCGGGCGTGCTCGCCGCGCTCGGACAAGATGGCACCCCGGGTGTTCATGGCCGCTCGCTGGGACGGCAAGTCGCCGTCGATGCGAGCCAGCTGCAGGGCCAGCTCGGCATGGCGCTCGGCCTCGCTCCACGCTCCGGCCTTGCAATACGCCCAGGCGCGCTCGCGATGGGCCCGCGAGCGCAGCCAGGCCGGATCGCTGTCGGCCAGATCGGCCAGCACCCGATCGATATGGCCGGTCGCCTCTGCCATGCGACCCTGCTGGCTCAGCGCCCGGCCGGCGATCATGCGGGAGACCAGTTCCCAGGAGCGACCGCCCGCAGCCCGGGCCTCGTCGGCAGCGCGACAGGCCGCGCCGAAGGCCGACTCGAAGTCACCGCGCTCGCTGTGACAGCGAGCCAGGTCGGCCAGCGCGCTCAGCCATGTTTCCGGCGTTTGCGCGGCATCGGCATCGGTCGTGACCCGGGTCAGCAGGGTGTGCGCTTCTTCCAGCCGGCCGATGTGCAGATACAGAGCGCCGGCCAGCTGATCGAGCCGCAGTGCGCCCTGCCGCTCGGGCGGAACGCCGGTCGAAGTCATCTGAGCGCGGGCTTGCTGTGCCCGGGTCACGGCGATCTCGGCTACGTCATAATCGTACTGGTCGAGTGCGGTGGCGATTGCACGCAGGCCCCAGTGAAACGCGTCGGGCCAGTCGCCGACCGCATGGTGGTGGTAGGCCAGAACCGGGGCGAAGCGATCGCCGCGGTGATCGTAGAGCCGGTGCAGAGCCCCCACCACCGCGCGATGGGCGCGTTTGCGCCGGCGGCCGGACATATCCTCGTAGAGCACATTGCGCATCACAGCGCTGGTAAAGCGGTAGTCATTGCCGGCCGATACTCCCCGATCGCTGAGAAATCGCTCGCCGACCGCGGTTTCGAGCACGGCTTCGAGCGCGTCTTCCGCCACACCGGTCGCCTCCTCGAGTGTTTCGAACCGAAACTCCTCGCCGATGACCGCCGCGATCTCGAGCAATGTGCGGTGATCATCGTCCAGCCTGGCCAATCTGACCCGCACCACGTTGGCCACGGACTCGGGCAGGGCCACATCGTCGAGCCGGGCGCAGCGCACGGTGGTGCCATCGCTGCTCTGCTCGATGGCACCACCGGTCCAGAGGTGGCGTACGACCTCGGTCAAATAGTGTGGATTGCCGCTGGTCGCGTGGACCAGTCGGCGCAAGTCCTGGGCCCGGATGCGAAGGTTTTCGAATACTGCGTGAAACCATGACCGGGCCTCGTCGAGGGTGAATCCCGCGACTTGCAAGATGGTGTGATTGCGCCGGCGGGTCTGAATTTCGAGCCAGGCACCGAGCTCGCTGGCATCGCCGCCACTGCGCGCAGTCGCGACGATCAATGTGCCGCGCAGGCCGAGCACTCGGTGCAAATACTCGATGAAGTCCAGGTCCAGCCGGCTGGCCCACTGCAGATCGTCGAACCACAAGACCAGCGGCCGGGAGCCCGAGCGTGCAGCCAGCGCGTCGCTGATGGCGGCAAATACCCGCCATCGGTCGCTCTCTCCCCGCTGCGCAGAGCCGTGGAGCTGGGCCTGCTGGCACAATACTCCGAGTTCGCCCGGCCGAGGCGAGCGATCGTCGGCCAGCAGGCCCAAAAATGTGTCCAGGGCAGGTGGCCGACTGCCCTCGTAGTCAAAGAAACGACCGCCGAGCACCACTGCGCCCTGGTCGCTGGCCCGGCGCGCGAATTCGGCGACCAGCCGGGTTTTGCCCACGCCTGCCTCGCCGGCCACGACCACGATGCGGCCCTGGCCGTTGGTCGCTGCCGCATACTCTTCGCGCAGGCCCGAGAGCAGCTTTTCCCGGCCCACGAAGCAGCCAAAGCGGGGCCCGGCCGAGACTGCTGGCGCCGAGTCCGAAACCGATCGAATCACCGGCCGCCCGGCCGCCTGGCCCGGTGTGAACTCCGCCTGGTATTGTCCGCTGGGACGTCCAGCCAGTGCCGAGATCGATCCTGTGGCAGCGAGATCAGTCGTGGGATCGGTGGCCGATACCGAGCTGTCGCCGACCTGGAAAGGTCTTTCGGGCAGTCGAGCGGGTTGTGCGGAATCCCGTTTCGGTTCGGCCTGCGCCGGGGTTAGCTCGCGGTCGGAGGCGACAGCCATCCGGGCCAGCTGTTCGGGGCTCTGCGGTCTTTCCTCGGGGTCTCGGCGCAGGGCTGCGGCGATGGCATCGGTGATCGATTGCGGCAGGTTTGGGCACAGCTCGTCGGGCGGGCGATAGACGCCGCGTCCGATGCGCATGAGTACCTCGGCGGCCGAGTTGCCCTCGAACGGTGTTTTCCCGGTGACCATCGCGTACAGGATCACGCCCAGCGCCCACACGTCGGTGGCCGGCACGATCGGCTGGTGGCCGGCTTGCTCCGGGGCCATGAAACTGACCGTGCCGACGATGGAACCGGGCTCGGTGAGACCGGGATCCGGACCGCTCAGCATGCGGGCCAAGCCGAAGTCGAGCACCTTGACGATCTCGCTGCCGTCGTCGGCCGCGGCCAGCATGATGTTGCTCGGTTTGAGATCGCGGTGCACGATACCGCGCCGATGGCCGGCTCCGACTGCGGCGCAGATGGTGGCAAAGAGGCCGAGGGCGCGCGCCGGGTCGAGCGTGCCGAGCGCGGAGAGTTCGTCGCCCAAGGTGCGCCCGTCGAGATATTCCATCACGATGTATGGGGTTTTTCCCGGCGGGTCGCCGAAATCGAAGACGCAGACCACGTTGGGGTGGCGAATGTGGGCTGCGGCGCGCGCCTCGGTCAAAAATCGAGCCCGGTTTTGCGGATTGTCGCGATCGGGCAGAAGGCACTTGATCGCCACCAGGTCGCCCAGTGCCAGGCGCCGGGCCTCGTATACCTCGCCCATGCCGCCATAGCCGAGCCGTCGCCTGATCTCGTATCGGTTGTCGAGAATCTGTCCAGATTTGAGCTGCGTGGCGGGTGCGTCCATGGAAAGCGGGGCGACTCGCGGCACGCGGCTCGCCAGTCGTCGCCCCGATCGAAGCCTCTGAAGCGACCACAGTCAAGCCATGACCAGCTCGAGCAGTGTCGCATCGGGCCCGGCGGCCGGTTTACTGAATCCCGGCCGGGCAGCCCTCGAACACGGCCGGGATGGGGAACTCCGGAGTTTCTGGGTGGATGGACAGAATGAAGTTGACCAGGTCTGTGACGTCTCTTTGAGATGGTACGAACACCGGGTTGCCGGCTTGCAGATGGTCGCGCCAGGCCGGGTTGGCGAGAAGTTCCGATGTCATTATCCCCGACGTATCCCCGACGTCGCTGTCGGCCGGCTGCGGTGCGACGCCAAACCGAGCCAACAGCGAGTCGTTGATCCGCTCGGTGATAGCGGCGACTGCACGGCTCGTGCCGCCGGAAGACCGGCCGCCACGGCGTAACCAATGTGTGCTTGACTGGGGTTTTGTCGGTGTCCTGTCCAGGCCGGGCGGGTCTGTCAGACGACCGTCCGAGACAGCGGCCGAGACAGCCATCGGGCAGATAGCGATCAGGAGCGGAAGCTGTCCAGTGACAGAGAGAAGCGCTTGATCCAGCGATAGACCTGGCGCGGATGGGCGTGCAGGAGCTCGGCAGCGCGCACCACATTGCCGCCGGTTTCCGAGAGAGCTGCAGCCACGTCGTCAGCCGATGGCTTGTCCGATTTGCCGGCCCGCGGTGGAGCGGGCGGTGGAGCGGCCGTTGGCTCGATATCAGCCCGGTCGTTGCCCTGGTCAAGTGGCGAGCGATCGAACTCGCCCAGATGCATCACATCGATACTGCTGCCGCCGGACAGGAGCACTGCGCTGCGCAGAGCGGCGCGCAGCTGGCGTATATTGCCGGGCAGATCGGACAGGAACAGAGCGCGCCCGGCCGGCGCGGTCATGTCGGCTCGCCCGGCACCGGCCTGGCGCAACAGATGAGCGGTCAATACGCCGAGATCTTCTCGCCGTTGTCGCAGAGCCGGAATGCGGGCCACATAGCCGGCAATGCGGCGCAACAGATCGTGGCGAAAACGGCTGTCGGAGAACAGCTCGCGGTTGGTTGCGGCGACCCAGCGGACATCGACCGAGCGCGGTTCGGCTGCGCCCAGCGGGGTGAGCGTGCCGGTTTCGATGACCCGCAAGAGCTTGGCCTGGGCTGCGGTGCTCATGTTGGCGATCTCGTCGAGAAAGAGAGTCCCGCCGTCGGCCTGGGTGATCTCGCCGATGCGGGGCTCGTTGGCGCCGGTGAAGGCGCCGCGGCGATGGCCAAAGAATGTCGATTCGAACAGATTGTCGGGAATGGCGCCGCAATCGACTGCGCGATATTCGCCCGAGCGGCCGGACAGCTGGTGGATGGCGGCGGCGGCGATCTCCTTGCCGGCCCCGGTTTCGGCCAGGATCAGCACCGATTCGGTCGATCGGGCGACGCGGCGCAAGTCGGACAGAAGCATCGCCATGTCCGGCGAGAACGTGGGGGTGGGTCCGAAGGGTGTGGCCTTGCGTTCGGCCGCCAGAGCGGCAGCGGCCTGGCGGGGGACCACGCGATAACACAAAAGCGAGTGGCCGACTTCGACCAGGTCGCCGTTGTTGAGAATGTGCTCGCTGTCGGCGCCGATCTCGCGTCCGTTGACCCACGTGCCGTTGCGACTGCCGGCATCGCGCACAACGTAGTGTCCGGCCGCCCAGTCGATGATCGCGTGCTGGCGCGACATCCAGCGATCGCAGATGACGAGCTGGGCCGGGGTGTCGAGGCGCGGTGGACCCGAATCGCATCGCCCGATGGCAACGCGGCGATCGACCGAGTCGAGAGCAAATGTGGTGGTATCGGGCTTTAGCAGGTCGTCGTAGCACAAGACATAGGTCAAGAGGCGCGCCGTTTGTTGAACCGGCGCCGGCTGTTCCTGCAGGGTGCTATGGCCGGGCACAGGCACAATGTACTAAACAGAAACGCATTCGTTGTGGATCAAATACGGGTTTCTGTTGCGAGGCCAATGCGCAGAGTTTGCCGGCAGCGTGCCCGAGCGGCGTGTCCCCTGCAGCTTGCGTACCCTCGCCGCCTGGTCTACCGTCCCGCCATGGATACCTGCTCGTCTCTCGCCATGGCCATGGCACTCGCCATGACCGCTGTGACCACGTCGTGCGGCGGTGGCACGACGACCTCGGGCACGCCCCAGCGGTCTCCGCACAACCAGCCCGCCGCGCCTCCCAGTGCCGCCAGGCCAGCGCCCGCGACCCCCGACCCCGAGGCATCGACGCCGGCAATGCCGCGCACCGAATCGGCCACCGAGCCCGGCGACGGACCCCCATCGGTCGGCGATCACTGGGCCATGATCGGCGAACAGTTCTGTCTCCGCGTCAACCATTGCGCATCTGCACCTCAACACAATGTTGACAAGTGCGTCGCCGACTTTGTTGCCATGGTCTGTGCACAGGTCAACTGCGACCAACCCAGCCGCTTCGATGTCACGGGCCAGGGCTGGCAGGACTGCAAAAACAACGTCCACGCTGTGCCGTGCGACAAGCTCAAGGCCAACCTGCCCATCGACTGCCCGATCATGCGCCCGTGACCGCCGGGCGTCGGTAGGGTCGAGCTCGAGCTCGACGTCTCCACGACGGGCAAGACCGAGGGCAGCGGCGCAATCAAGTTGTGGATGTTCAGCGTGGTCTGGCGTGGGCCGGATTGTGGAGCAGGGTGTGATCGGTCAGTGTGTGCAGAAAGGCGATGATTGCCGCTTTTTCACTCCGGCTCAGAGCGATTCCCAGGCGTTCGGGACCGCGCAAGAGCGGACTCAGGGTGTCCGAGTCCTTCACTCCACGACCGTAGTGGTCCAGAACGCCATCCAGGCTGGCGATCCTGCCATCGTGCATGTACGGCGCGGTTTTTGCGATGTTGCGCAGAGTCGGCGTCTTGAATCGTCCGATATCTCGCTCTCGGTGGCTAATCCGGTACCGTCCGCGAAAAATTCCCTCTTCGTTTGCCGAGAAAGAATCATCCAATCCGTTGTTGTGGTAGCTGCCGTCGGTAAAAAGAGGGGGCGTGTGGCAGGAGGCGCATTGTTTCGACTCGAAGAGCGCCAGGCCGCGTTGTTCCACGGCGCTCAGTGTTGCCTCACCCCGCACAAATCGATCGTATTTGGCATCGGCCGAGATGATGGAGCGCTGGAATTGCGCCAGCGCTCTGGCAATATGGGCCGACGCAATGGGTTTAGTCGCAAATGCCCGGTCAAATGCCCTGGAGTAGGCTGGATCAGCCGTGAGCCGGTCGACCACGTCGGCCAGATCGGCAGCCATCTCGTCTGGATGCATGAGCGGCCCGAAAGCTTGCGACTCCAGATCTCTGGCACCGCCATCCCAGAATAAGCCCTTCGCGTAGGCCAGGTTGACCAGTGTCGGAGAGTTTCGATGCAGGCGCTTGCCCGAGGTGCCCGCTGTGGACAGCGCCACGCCGTCGCTGAATGCCAGGGATTGTCGGTGGCAGTCTGCGCAGGCAATATCGCGATTTCCGGACAAGATCGGATCGTAAAAAAGCCTTCGGCCCAGCTCGATGCCAGCTCTGGTCAGTGGGTTTCTGGCCGGGCTGGTGAACTCGGTGGGAAAATGCGCGGGAATCGCGGGCAACCACCGGGCCCCACTGGCAGAGACTCGATCACCAGAGTCGTCATCAGCCGAGATGCTGCAGGCCACTGCGGCCAGACCCAAGACGGCCATGGCAGCTGTCATCCATGGCACGCAGCACTCATCAATTTGGCTGCTGGCCGTCATGCGTACCGCCCGACTCATTGGCCGGCCAGCGTGATCATGTCGGCGTAATTGTTCGCGACCATCGCCACATCGGCAGGGTTGAACATGACCGAGGACAGCGTTTGCAGATCGATCTCGGTCGGGTTTTTGAAAAACTCGGTCAGTTCGATCTCGAAACCCACTGTCGCATCGCTATTTGCCGCCACATCGAGCGGACCGCGGTCCATGGTGTACGAAAGTTCTTTGTAGTTGTCAGAAAACCCTATATGAAAGACCAGCGGGATCGGTTCGGTCGTATCTGGTGGGTAGTAATTACCCTCCAATACGACAAATTTATAACCCACGTTCCAGTTCCAGGCCATCTGATTATTGGGGTCCAGATCGCCCGTATTGTCTATGCTGAGGTTGGTCTGTGCGTCCACTCCGATGCCAAACTCGAGCCTGCCATAGCTCGCCTCAGGCACATTCTCGACCGTGAACCGGTAGGTGGAATCTGGGTTGTCGAAGCGGGCCAGGTGATAGCTATCGGACTCCACGTGGTCGTTGCCAGTCTCGGACGTGCCGAGGACGACATTGCTGAGATAGAGTTTAAAGTCGGTTATCTCGATCTCACCTGTGCCGGTTGGATTGGCCTGGCGGGTGCCGTCCATCTGCAGCGGCTGACCGGCGAAGAACGCCTCGAATGTCAATGTCACCGAGCCAGAGGTGACGGCTCGTTCTCCATTGTCACTACAGGCCAAAAACACCACGATAGTAAACATACATATGCCACTAATTGGGATCTGAAAAGTTTTCATTTGCGATAAAATCCTCGTCGGTCAAAGTCCGCAAGAAGGCAATGACCGCGGCCTTTTCGTCATCGGTGAGGGCGAGGTCGGGCGGACTGCCGGGAATCACGAGATCGTTGCTGGCTTCGCGGATGAGTACATCGAGGGTTTCGCTATCGCGAATATGCTCGTTGTAGTGGTCGATGACCTCCTCGAGCGTTGCGAAGCGTCCATCGTGCATGTACGGCGCTGTCAGCTCTATGTTGCGCAGACTCGGCACCTTGAACTTGCCCCGATCGCGCGGGTTGCTGGTGACCTCGGCCAGGCCAGCACCGAGATCGGCATCATTATCGAGTCCATTGTTGCTAAAGCCATCAAAGCGGTTTCTGAAGCCGCTGGTCGCGAACTGGCTGTGGCAGTCTGCACAGTTGGCACCGCGAACCCCCGCTCTGGCGTCGGGGTGAGTGGTAAATAGCCGGTGGCCCCACGACTCTTGCTCGTCGAGCTCGATTGCGCCGCGCAGGTACTGGTCAAACTTCGAATTGGACGATACCAGGGTCCGTTGAAACGAAGCCAGCGCCCGAGCCATGCGGAGCGGTGTAATGCCTTTGCTGCCAAACGCCGCGTTGAACGCTGCGGGGTAGGGGGGCGTTGCCTGCAGTTTGGCCACCACGTTGTCCAGGGTCTCGCCCATCTCATCGGGATTCTCGATCGGCTGCAAGGCCTGGTGTTCCAGGCTTTCGGCCCGTCCGTCCCAAAAAAAGCGCTGCGGGCCCCACAGCAGGTTGGCCAGGGCCATGGTATTGCGCGGACCTGTTTGGCCGCCAATACCCTCGGCGCGGGCTCTGCCGTCGGTGAACGCCTTGTCTTGTTGATGGCAGGTGCCACACGAAAAAGTGCCATCTGCCGACAGTTTCTTTTCGTAAAAGAGTAATCGGCCCAGGTTGACCCCCTCGACGGTCAAGGGGTTGTCTTGCGGGATTGTGAATCCACCGTAATAGAACGGTGTGACGAAATCATCGAGCGGGTTGGGTTGGGTCGTTTCGGCGCCGCAGCAGGCCAAAACCACTGCCAGCATAGTCACGAGGCAGAGCTTCATGATGACGGTCTCGCGCGGGTTAGTGGTGATGGGTAAACCACTCTTCACCAATGGTTCCATCCTTGTCCAATCCGCCTACGATGTTGGCCAGACCCAGCTGGTAGTCGTTCAAGAAATCGATCGTCGCGATTCTTTCGGCGCTGATCAGATCGTGAATCGTCAGTGTATGGGCGCTCAACTCCACGCCCAGCCTGTCTCGCAGGTCGAGCAAGTTGTTTTGCGAAGCCATGACCTTGCGGCCCGATCGGGTCTCGAAAAAGGCCAGGTGATGAGCACCCGCGTCGGTCATGAAATCGGGCCCGGCAGCGACCAGATCGGGCAGGGTGGCCAGATCGTATTGTTTGACCACGCCGGGATGGCCATGGCTCACATAGAGTTTGTCCTGGTAGGTGTAAAACTCGAGAGGCACGCCAGTGCCCGCCTCGGCACCGCTGTAGACCTTTCGAAATGGTCCCAAGGTCGAATCTTTTTCTCGATAGGGAGTATACCACATGTCACCACCAAACATGGTATTGACTAGAACGCCCGGCTCTAAGTCAGGGTGGATTTCCGGCCGCAAAAACAGGACTTCTATCGGAGAGGAAGGCAGCTCACCGACCGGTTTCGGAGAATTATCGACAATATAGGTCGCAGTAACCCGATTGGTTTGCATATCGATCGTGGAAATCGAATTGCCGACATGCTCTGTTGGCCGGCTCAGGTCCACAGAAGGAATGACTGTCGACGCTATGACCATGGTATCGTCGAATGCCGAAATACCGTGACAATACTTGAGAAACGTGTCGTCGGGGTCGTCCGGGTCGTCGGCATCTTCAATGACCGCCACGATTGCGTTGGTTGTAGAATTGTATACCACGACACTTCCCTGACCTACCATATCGTTATTGCCATTCCCTCCCATGAACGTGACATACATATACTCCGTATTACCTACAGTTCTCCACATGATGTCTTCACCCACGACTTGCCCGCCGGTAGGGAGGCATTCGGTGCCACTGATGGCCGGTTTGCCGTTTTCGAGCTGAAGATCGATTTCCAACAAGCTACACCGCGGATCCAGGCTGGTGGCGTAGAGCCTACCGCGATTGTAATAGAGATGATGGGGTGGCTCACCGCCTTCATAGGGAAGATCGGTAAAGCGCTGCAAGAATTTTCCAAAGTGAGCCGACTCTGGATCGATATAAATCAGGTCGATGCCATGCTGAGTGTCGAATTCAGGAAGGCCCCTAGTAATGACCACAGCAATGGACTCCCCTGGTTGGAACAGAGTTTTGTCGTCATGATCGGATTCGTAAGAACACGCACAAAATGCCAGGAAGATCACGACAATACCCGCCTGTACTGACCGCCTTGATCGCGTGTGCTTGCTTGAATTCTCCATCGTGTACGAGATCCTTCGATTCTGCTTGAGAGTTGCCAGTGGTACAACAATGGTAAAATTTTTGGATATGTAATGTAAAAGTAAATAATATGAAATTTTGATGAAAACGATCATTCATTTTGAATCGTTGGTAATGGATTTCTCAGAAGATCGGCCTCATGAGGTCCCATTGCTCCATGTTCATCAGCCACGGCGGATTTTTTGTAGGATTACAGTGCCCTGTGGGGGGGCAGAGAATACAAGCTGACCACGTCGAGACGCATGGCTGTGCCCCTTGCTGCCATGTCGTACGTCGAGTGAAATTGCAATACCGATTGATCGAGGGATTGATATTGTAAATCGATATAAATAGTGTAAACAATTACAAGCTGATATCTTACTATAACTAGTAAGATGTGGTGTTCGCAACCGGATTTGAAAGGTCTGACCGCTATGGCGAGAAATTCACCGGGCCTGGATCCATCGCGTCCGGAATCGGCACCATTTGTTGCGGTCGTCTCTGCCGGCAATCTTCGGCGGAGTTACGATTCGTCGTGGCCGTCAAACAACCACGACGAGCTCTTGGCGCAACAGACTGATCAACGCCCGGGCCGCGTCGAGATCCGAGCCGGGGTAGTGATCGAGCACTGCCTGGAATTGGCCGTGATCGAGGACCAGCCGGAAGATGTCCAGTTCTATCCGAGTGAGTTTGTGGAGACCTGACGACAGCGGAGTCGGCACGGCCAGGGCGGAGCGCAGTGATGGCAGATTGGGTTCGATCATGCGGAACTCGTCGAGACGCTGCATCCCTTCGTCGAGCAATACATTAGTGGGTTTTTCGATCTCCTCCATCACGTCGATCGCCGCGGATGTCTCGAGCGTAAATGTGCCGTCGGTCCAGCTCAGCATGCGAACGATCGATTTCTCGGGCGTGCGGTTGAAATCGCCGTTGATCGCGGCAAAGTAGACATGGCCGCTGCGCAGATAGATCTGGCCGATTCCGGCGCTGGAAACCACCATGAGCAGGCCATTCTTGCCGCTGTGGTACATCCATCGGAGTAGGTCGGGCAGTGGTATCTCCCGGATAGATCCCGACATGGGGTATCCTACAGTGGATCGGCGGCGTTCGGCTTCGAGGCGACGTCGGGCCTCGGCTTCGCCTGGGTCCTCCACTATCAGCTTGATGATGGATGTGCCGACCAGGATGCGATCACCTTCGGTGAGCCGCATCCGGCCCACCTTCTCGCCATTGATGAAGGTCCCGTTCACGGAGCCCATATCCTCGATGTAAACCTCGTTTGCGGTGGTGATGATCTGAGCGTGGCGGCGAGACACCATGTCCTCGACCAGCACGACATCGAGGTCGGACGAGCGCCCGATCGTGATCGTTCGATTCATATGAAGAGAAAGCAGGTCTCCTTGATGCGGGCCACTGATGAAGCGAAGCGCATAGCTGATCTCATCCGACCTGGTCCGCGCATGGTCCGGTACACTGGAATGGAGGTTTATCTGCCCGCTATCTTGCTCTCTGGCCTGGCGCAACGCCTGACCGAAAGCCTGCGCATCGGCGTATCGGTCGACCGGCTCCCACTCGATGGCTCGCTTGAGCACTTGTTTGACTGCCTTGCCGCACTTCAGTGAATCGATGACCCGATCGGGGTACCGCATCATGATGGTTGGCAGCTCATCGCCGTGCAGCACAAAGATGCCTGTCATGGCCAGGCCGTAGACGTCGGCCGTGGCGTTCGCGTCCTGGGGCTTTCGCATCATCTCGGGCGCGGCATACACAAACGTGCCCAGCGCCCCGGTCCGCGTCCCCCCGGTGGTATCGCCCACCGTGACCAGGTCGAAGTCGGTCAGCATGGGCGCGCCGTCCTCGGTCAGCAATACGTTGGCCGGCTTGATATCGCGGTGCACATAGCCGCGTTGGTGGGCGTAGGCCACGATATTGCTGATATGCACGATCACGTCGAGCGCGTCCTCGGTCGATGGCGGGCGGCTCAGCACCGATGTTCGCAGGGTGCCGCCGGGGATGAGTTCCATGACAAAATAGAAATAGCCACCGTCTTCACCATACGGCTCGAGCACGGGCACCACCCCCTCGCAGTCGAGCTGGGCCATGAGTCTGGCGCCCCTGAAAAAGCGATCGCGCCGTATCCGATCACCGGCCAGATTGCTGTGTAGTACCTTGACCGCCCGGAGGGTGTTGGTGCGTTCATCGAGCGCTCGCCACACCGTGGCAAAGCCACCTTTGCCCAGCTGTTTCAGAAGAACATAGCGTCCCTTGTCCAGCACATCTCCGGCCCGGAGCAGGCCGCCTTCTCGCATGGCTCGTTTCAGAGTCAAGATCTCGCCGAGCAGCTCATCGTCGCTTTCCCCGGCCCTGTCCAGATTGACCTTGCGGGCGTAGGCCTCTCTGAGCTTATCACTCAGCGTCCGGATAGCATTGGTGTCGTAGCTCGGCAGGAGCTCGATGCCGCGGAGAGCGGCTGATGACGCACTGGGATCGGAGCGGGTCGAGGCGCCTGATTTCACCGCGGCTGGAACACTGCTATGTATTGCGGTTGCGGCGTTCTCCCAGGGCAACTCGGCCGCGGTGTCGGCTTGGGCTGGCTTTTCATCCGCGTTGCTCGCGGCATGGTTGTCCGGTCCTGCCAGCACGACGTCATCGGCGTGCGCGCCCTGGCGAGGCGAGAGCATCGGCTTATCGTCATCGCGAAGGTCGCGCAGCGCCAGCTCGCTATTGGCGATGTCGAACGCTTGCTGTACCGAGCGGCCATAGCCCAGCGCCATGTAGAACGCCGCGGTGAATGCCACGGCAGCCTCGTCGCCCATTGCGCCGTGCATGCCGATCACCACATCGACGTGGTCGGCCACGGCGCGGGCATAGTCGCTCGAGTGACACGCATTGAAGACCACGACCCGGACATTGTCGCGGAGCGCGGCAAACATACCCGCCAGGGCCTGTCCGGACACGGTTTTGCCCTGTCCGTCGTCGCCTTCCAGAATAATGCCCTCGGACTGGCCATGGCCGCTGAAATGCACGATATGCGGCTTGTGCTGGAGCAGGGCTTCGGGCAGGTCCCCGGGCCGCACCGCCCACTTGCTGATGACCTGGATCGCGTCGCGGTGCTCGGAATTGCGAATCCTTCCCTTGATGGCCCGCACTTCCTCGCCGATCCGCAGCTTTGCGCGGTCGTCCGGGCTTGCCGCCAAGAACAGTACGCGAATGGTCATCGTCTGGTCGGACAGTATACCCGACCGAAGCAGGCGAGATCTGCAACCAACGGCCATGCTACCCCGCAATGTGGCAGGTCACAGGTGCCTGGATCGACTCTACTGGGCACTTCTTGCCGGTCGCAGTCCTGAGCAACGACATGATCACAATGCGAGGAGCGGAGGTAGATGTGAAACGAGCTGATAGAGTCGATCTGTCTGCCCAGCATCGCGATTTTGTTCTTCGCTACATTGCGGCAGAAACGAACAGTCAGCCGCTCGTGAAGCTACTCCCAAAGGAAGTTGTTTTTGGGCAAGTGTACCGTCTGCCTGCTGAACGGATGGCGAGTGTACTCGGTCGTGGGTCTCCATGGACTGCACAGGCGGGCGAGCTGGTTGTGCAACCGGGTGTTTCGCCCGGCATGGTCAGAGTAAAAACTACGCTGGCGTTCAAAGAAGCACTCTTCGGTGGAAGCGCGCACTTCGCTCTGAAAATACATGGTGAGATGGATGTCGAGGTGGCCACCCGGATGTCTCGTCGAGTTCGGGTGGTTTCTTCTGGTAAAGCCAGCGGTCAGAACAATCACGGCAAAGTGACCGGTACCAAGAGAATGGTAATGGAGTTCGAGTCTCAACGCGTGGAGTAATACCATTGTAACAATGCTGGTTTTTCAAGGATCCCGATGCCGACCACGACTGCCGATACACACGACTGCCGATACAGATAATGATATCGGCTGCCGCTCCTGATACCGACCCGGCCGCCGCATTGTTACCGCATCGAGAGACAGGACTGCGCGAATCTGGAATGCCGACGGCTCGGGCCGGGTTACGGTGCTTTTCGGGACCCGGATTGTCACAGCGTCGAGAGACAAGACCGTGCGGGTGTGGAGGATCGACGAGAGCGACCGAATCGTGACTCCTCTGGACAAGACTGTGCGGATCTGGAATGCCGATGGCACTGGTCAGCCGGTGATCTTGCGGGGACATTCCGATACGGTGTGGTCGGCCTTGTTCAGTCCCGACGGCGAACGGGTGGTATCGGCCTCGGCCGACAAGTCCGTACGGATATGGAGCGATCTCGACTCCCTCGAACCCGGCGATCCCCGGTTGTGGACAGCGACGACCTACTGCATGCCGGTGGCTCTGCGGCAGCACCTTTTGGGTACCGACCGGGGTCTGGCCCACAGCGATCGCGACGCGTGCATGCGCCGGGTGCGGCAGCCCATGCCCGTGGCAAGTGACGCGCGGCGGACTGCGCTGAATCGCAATCTGGCCTCTGATGCTGGCTGCACAATGCGAAAGCCGAAGGCCGAACCGGATAACCGAATCCGACCCAGACAACCGAAGCCGAAGCCGAAAGCCGACAGCCGACGCGGATGCCGATAGCCGGGACTGCGGAAGTTGGGCTAGGCTCGGCCCATGCGAGAACAACCCAGCGCCGAATCCCAGCAGATCTTTGCTCCGGGCATTCTGGCCGGCCAGGTCGCGATGGTGACCGGCGGCGGTACCGGCATCGGCCTGGCCACAGCCATCGAGCTGGGCCGACTCGGTGCCAGAGTGGCCATCTGCGGTCGCACGGCCGAGAAGCTGCACGCCGCCGAGCCCGAGATCGCCGCAGTAACCGGCCCGGACAACGTCTATGCGGCTCCGTGTGATATCCGCGAGGCCGAGGCGATAGCTGGCTTTGTCAAGGACGTGATGGAGCGATTCGGCACCCTCGATATCCTGGTCAACAACGCGGGCGGGCAGTTTCCCTCACCGGCTCAACTGATCTCTCCCAACGGTTTTGCCGCCGTGGTGCGCAACAATCTGCTCGGCACGTTCAACATGACCCGCGAAGTGGCCAACCGGGCCATGATTCCGCAAAAGCGCGGTCGTGTCATCAATGTCACCGCCAATGTCTTTCGCGGTTTTCCCGGCATGGCCCACACCGGCGCAGCCCGCGCCGGGGTCGAAAACCTGACCATGAGTCTTGCCGTGGAATGGTCGCAATTCGGCATTCTGGTCAACAGCGTGGCGCCCGGCATCATTTTGTCGACTGGCACCAGACAGTATCCGCCGGCTCTTCTCGAGCAGGGCATACGCAGCACTCCCGCCAAACGGGCCGGCACGGTTCACGAAGTTGCTGCAGCCATCGCATTTCTGGCCTCACCGGCGGCCCAGTACATCACTGGCATCACTCTGCGCATCGACGGCGGCCAGAGCTTGTGGGGCGATACGTTCATGCTGCCCGAGTAGCCCGCGACCGGTCTGGGTAGAGCGCAGTCGAGCCGGCTGAGGGCACCGAATCATCGCGGTTGTTCGCCCTCGTCGATGGCGATGTGGCAGAGCTCAATGCCGATCTGCTCGGCGACATCGAAGATGCGCTCGTCGCGGTAGAATTCACCGTAGCAGATGCGCGCGATTCCGGCATTGGCGCACTGTTTGAAACAATTCCAACACGGACTCGCAGTCACGTATATCGTCCCGCTATCGATCATCACGCCGTTTTTGGCGGCCTGGATGATCGCATTGGCCTCGGCGTGGATCGTCGCCACACAGTGACCCGCCTCCATCATGTGGCCGACGTCAGTGCAGTGCGGCATGCCGCGGATCGAGCCGTTGTACCCGGTGGACAGAATGGTTCGGCTGCGCACGATCACCGCGCCGACGTATTTGCGCGGACAGGTCGAACGCGATGCCACGACCTGTGCGATGTTCATGAAATAGTCGTCCCACGACGCGCGGGGCCGGATGACTTCGCCTTCACTCATGGGACGGATGGTAAACCACAAGCCGATGGCCTGAACCGAATCCGAACCCGATCGTGAGAACAGCGCTTCGCATTGCCGGCCGGGACCTCCGGCCTACTCGTCACGACTCCTGATTGCGCGACTCGAGGTCGGTCCAGCGTTCGATCAGAGCCTCGGCAGCGCGTTTCTTGTCGGCCAGCTTGTCGAGAAACTGTTTCTGGCCGACATGGTCGAGCTGGTAAAAACCCGGCGTGTCGAGTTCGGCCTCGAGCTCGGTCGCCTCGGCTTCAGCAGCCTCGATGCGGTCGAGCAATCCGTCGAGTTCGAGACGCTCGCCATAGGTCAGGCCGCGCTTCTTGACCGCGGCCGCGCCACCAGCCCCCGACTGACCGCGCGCTGGTTGGGTGTCGGGCTTGCGCCTGGCACTCTCGGCGCGCTGGCGGGTCTGCTCTCTGTTGCCACGGTAGTCGAGGTACCGCTGGTAGTTGCCGTGTACATGCACGACCTCGGGACGACCGTCGTCACTGACCTCGAAGGCCAGAATCGAGGTGGCTACCCGATCGAGAAACCAGCGGTCATGGGTGACGACCAGGACCGTGCCGGGAAAATCGAGCAACGCCTGCTCGACCGCGGCCAGGGTGGCCACGTCCAGGTCGTTGGTCGGCTCGTCGAGTATGACGAGATTGGTCTGGTCGCGCAGGGTGCGGGCCAGCGCGACCCGCGCGCGCTCGCCACCCGATAGGCTCGATACTTTTTTTTGCTGATCCGATGACCGAAATAAGAATCGCTCGAGATAAGCGTGAATCGACAGGTCGTTGCCACCCAACCGGACATGCGAGCGACCCTCGGCCACGCTGTCGAATACCGTGTGGGTGTCGTCGAGATCGCTCCTCTGCTGATCGAGGTACGCAATACGGGTGTTTTTGCCGAGCGCGACCACACCGCCCGCCGGTTCGAGCTCGCCCATGAGTACCCGCAAAAGCGTGGTCTTGCCGCTGCCGTTTTTGCCCACAATGCCGACCCGCTCGCCCTTGCCCAGGCTGAGCGTGAGCCGCTCGACTAGCGCGCGTCCTTCGATGGCCACTGCCAGGTCGTCGAGGTCGAGCACAGAACGGCCGCTGCGCACAGCGTCGACCTTGATCGCGGCCTTTTGCTCCTCCCGGCCGGACCTGGGCCCGTCGATGAGCGCCACCGCCCGATCGATGCGCGCTTTCTGTTTGCCCGTGCGCGCCTTGGGACTGCGCCGCAGCCATTCCAGCTCGCGCCGCAAGAGATTGCGCCGATTGGCCGCGACCCGTTCGGCATGAGCCTGTCGCTCGGCGCGCTGGACGAGATACTGCTCCCAGCCACCCTGGTAGGAATAGAGCGCACCGTCTTCGATCTCGAGCGTGCGGGTGACGATCCGGTCGAGCAGATATCGGTCGTGGGTGATGAGTAAGAGCGCGCCGGTAAATCGGTTGGCAAGGTAACGCTCGAGCCATTCGATGGTGTCGATGTCCAGGTGGTTGGTCGGCTCGTCGAGAATGGCCACCTGGGGCTGTGCGACCAGGAGCCGGGCCAGGGCCACGCGTCGCTTTTCGCCGCCGCTCATGGTGTCGACCCGCCGGTCGCTCTCGGCAATGCCGAGGTGGCCCAGCATCGCCTCGGCCTGGTGGCGCAGGTCCCAGCCGCCCAGCCGCTCGACCTCGGCCCCCACTTCGCTCTGCGCGGCGAGCAGGGCGGTCAGTCGGTCATTGTCCGAATCGCCGGCCGCGCTCTCGCCGGCCCCGGCCGTCGACGCGATCTCGGCACTCAACTGGTCGTACCGGGCAACTGCACGCGACCAGGCGTCGAGGCCGGACAAGACCAGCTCCAGGGCGGTTCGGTCGCCATCCAGACGCGGTACCTGGTCGAGATAGGCCAGCCGCGCCTGGCGGGCGCAGGTCACCTGGCCGCGGTCGGCTTCGTCCAACCCAGCCAATATTTTAGCCAGTGTGGACTTGCCGGATCCATTCATCCCGACCAGGCCGACTCGCTCGCCGGCTTCGATGGCCAGCGCCACTCGGTCGAGCACAACTCGCTCGCCATAGTGCTTGACCAGATCCTTGGCTCCCAAAACCGGCATGGAGATCGGTAGATCATAGGGCCGGACAGGCGTCTGGCAAGAAAGCCGGGCGACAAAGTGCCGGCATGAGGATCCCGCGTGTTCGACCGACTATTTCACGATGACGTCGGCACAGCCGACCCGCAGGGTGATTTTGCCGGTTTCGTCGAGCCGCACTCGATTGCAGGTAGCCGGACACAGGGTAAAGGTCTCGTTGTTGAGAAAATAGCCGCCATCGACGCACCCGGCCGAGTTTTCGACCTGCTTGAACTGCTCGAATCCACTGCCGTCGCCCGGCTGGTAGACCACGATCGAGCGGTCGATATTGACATCGCCGTTTCCGGTTGGGTTGGCGACATAGGTACACGGCAGCGAGACACCGTTCACCACATCATCGGCAATGGCCGAGAAAATGGCGTCGAAGTTGTCGTTGTTGCACAGCGGGAAACGCAGCCCATTGGTCATGATCGACAGCTCTTGATAGATGCTGCCCGAGTTGATGGCATTGTTGTTTTCACTGCATTTCTCGGGCTCGAGGGCATCGGTGGGCGGCCAGGCTCCCCCGCTTGGATGGTCTTTGATGCCGATGATGCTGTGAAATACATACTGCAGCGGAGCCGAGAATTTCGCGTCGTAGCGCTGGCGGAGCTGGCTATCGAACTCGCTGGCGCTGTTGACCCCGCTGCCGTCGGTGGCGTTGTCATCTGAAATTTCGATGAAGAATTTGAGCGAATCGGGCCGCAAGAGCGACCCCCATCCGTCCGGGTACTGGGCAGCTCCACTGTGCTGTCCAGTGTCGCCCTCCGCATCATCGAACTCGTGCACGATGACGGTGAGCGAATCGTTGCTGTCGACGTGGGTGTCGTAATGAAAAAATCGCGGGCCCGCGAGCGGCTTCATCTGGGTCGGCCCAGGTGGGCAAACCTGTGGCGACAGAGTATCGATACACAGAGTCGGGTCGGGCGGATCGCCGGCATTGTCGGGCGGAGGGCCGTCGTGGGGCGGAAAATCAGCCAGCAGGATGATCCGGTAGTCGACCGCTCCATCCTGGAGTCTGGCGGCGAGGTCCTCGTTGATGCGTTCTTCCACTTTGTCCGACTCACCGTGCATACTGCCCGAGGTGTCGACCACCAGAATTACATCCGCTGGGCGATTGGTCTGGTTGGCCTGGGCCGAATCACCTGCACATGAGTCGTCCTCGGCGTTGGTCGGGTCCGAGCCAACCTCGACCTCGGCGCCATCCGGAATCCCGTCGTTATCGGTGTCCGGATTCTTGGGATCCGTGCCGAGAATGATCTCGTCGCCGTCCGATAAACCGTCGCTGTCAGTATCGGCATTGTTGGGATCCGTGCCCAGTTCCCCTTCTTGCTTGTCGGATAAGCCGTCGCCGTCACTGTCTGACAAATTCCCATTCGCATCTGGGGACTCTCCCACCGAACCACCTCCACACGCAGCAGTTGCAATGAGCCCAAAAACGGTAACGAAAATCACCAAACGAATTAAACCCATTTAATAATTGTAGCCGATCATGAAAGACGAGAAATAGCTAGTTCTACTACTTCGCTGTTCATGAAGCGACAATAACGTACCTCACACGAATATCGTTTGGCCGATTACGCGCAATCTTTGCTGGTATGACCAATTAGATGGTCGGGGATTCCGGCAAGCGACCCCGGGTATCGTGCCAGGTGTATGGTATCGTGCTAGGTGTATGATGAGGGGGGTGTGGGTTGATCTTCACTGCCATTCCACCCATTCGGACGGCAGCGAACCGCCTGAAGAGGTCGCAAGGCGTGCGGCTCGACGGGGCGTGGAGTTGTTTTGTTTGACCGATCACGACAGTTGCGCGGGCTATCCGGCGACTGTGGGCATATGCCGCCGGGTTTTGCGCGGTCTCGAGCTGACCTGCAGATACGACGGCCGCACCGTGCATGTATTGCTCTACGACGCTGTCTGCGACGACGAGCGATGGGAGGCTGTGGAGGCGCAGCTGCGGACTCTGCGCGAGGAGCGCAAGAATCGCCTGTACGCCATTGCCGAGAGGCTGGCGCGACTCGGCATCCACATCGATGTTCAGGCCATCATTGCGGAGGCGGGTGGGCGCAGTGTGGGTCGGCCGGATATTGCCCGGGCGCTGGTCGCTGCCGGTGTGGTCGGCACGCTCGACGAGGCCTTTCAGCGGTTCATCCGCGACGGCGCTGTGGCCGATGTTCCGCTCGCCCATTTCAGTGTGGCCGAGGGGCTGACCCTGGGCCAGCGAGCCGGAGCCAAGATGGCCCTGGCCCATCCTCATACGCTCGGCCAGCAGTCGGTCGAGCTGTTGCGCCGGTATCGCCACTGCGGTCTCGAAGGACTCGAGTGTTACTACGGTCTCTACACCCAACGGCAGCGCCGACGATGGCTCTCTGTGGCCAGAAAATTGGATCTGGTGGTCACGGGGGGATCGGATTTTCACGGCTCGAGCCTGCCGCAGATTCGCGATCTCGGGGTCGCACTGCCCCGGTTCCACGCCGATCGGCTGTGCAAATGGCTGGAGCTATGATCGTCCCATGAGTGGCTAGCCCGGTCGCACGCGGAAGAGGAGCGGTGCTTGCGATGCCAGCTCGGACGGCATTTCGAGATCTTGCAGGGCGTCGCGCGAGCCGAGCAGCCCGTCACCTGTGTCTGAGCGATCGGTCTTGCGCGCCCACTCGGCCATTTCGAGCAGAGGTGTGGTATCGAGTGTATCACCTGCTGTACTGGCTTCGCTCACGTGCAGATACGTGCTCACCCGGACCCGGCTGTCGCGGTGCGGTCGATCGGCCAGGGCGGAGACCGCGTCGATGACCGTATCGATCGCACTGCGCCGCGCGGTGAGCTCGACACTGGGATCTCGGCTGAGCTGGCGCACGAAGAGAGCTGTGTTGCCAGTCTCGCGATCGAGCTGGAATCCGCCTTCCTGGAGTTGCTCGGCGGCGAGCGGGATGACCGATTCGAGATCGTCGAGCAGTTCGTCATCGGGATCGTCGAGTTCGGTTTCGTCTGCATCGACCACCAGGTAGAAGCCCAGTACCCGTGTGACCTCGCATTGACCCGGTGTGGCAGTCGCCGATTGGGCAAAGCCCCCGTCGCCAACTGCGCGGCGAAATGCGTTCACAAACGCCGCCACCGTGGAGTAGCGGTCGTCGCGGTTCTTGCTCATCGCCTTCATGATGACGCGGTCGACCGCACTCGACACATTGGCGCGATCCGACGGCCGCGGCCGCGGTCCGTGCTGATGCAGATACTCGGCAATGATCGCCGGCGCATTGGCGAACGGCAGCTCGCCGGTGAGCATTTGATAGGTCAGCGCACCCAGTGCGTAGACATCGACCCGCGCGTCGACCGGTTTCCCGATCATCTGCTCGGGCGCCATGCACGAAGGCGTGCCGATGGCGCAGCGAGACGTGGTGAGCTGCGGGCCGGCAACGCCGAGCAGCTTGGCGATACCAAAATCGAGCAGCACCACCCGCGGTGCGCCGTCCTGTTCGCTCAGCATCACGTTGGACGCCTTGACATCGCGGTGAATCATGCCGCGTTCATGGGCCAGTTCGAGAGCGTCGCTCAGCGGCTCGAGGATGGACAGCGCTTCATCCGGAGACAGAGTACCGCGAGTTTGAATGTACTCGGCAAGATCACAACCGGTCACAAACTCCATGGCGAAATACGGCCGGCCATCGGGCAGCTCATCCCACTGGTAGAGCTTGACCACACTGGGATGGCACAGACTGGCAATGGCCTGGATCTCGCGCTGAAAGCGGAGCACGACCTGGGGAGAGCTGAGCAGCTCCTCGTGGAGCACCTTGACCGCTGCCCCTTCACCGGTCTCGCTGTGCCGCGCCCGCCACACCGATCCAAAGCCACCGCGTGCGACAAATTCCTCGAGCAGGTAGTCGCCAACTCGCATATCGGGGGTCAGGTTCTCATTGCCGACACCTTCACCGGCCAATGTCTGGTCGAGGTGCGCCTCGCTGGCGAGGGCACCGTGCGATCGCCCGGTGTACCCGCGCTCGGTTGTGTCGGAGCGACCAGCAACACGGTCGACTTCGACCTCGCCGGTATCGGCCACGGAATCGAAATCCCAATCTGATCGATATGTCTTATACATCTCGCCTTGCAAACCATTCCCCCCTATGTCTCGGTATACTGGACAAGGTAATTTCACGAACTATGGCTCGCTCCGGCGAGCAATGCGAAGCGAAGTTTTGCGCTCCGGCGAGCAATGCAGGGCAAAGACTTGCCGGGCGGAGCGACCGGGCGTTCCGGGACTCCGCTGTCCATCGCTGGTTCTCTTTGGCATTGTCGGGGTCGTCGCATTGTGAGAATTACCGGCCGAATCAACCCACTGTCGAATGGGCATCTGGTTACCTCAATACCCTATATATCGTTGCGAACCGAATTACCTTTACACTCGATCTCACAACCGCCTCGGTGGTGAAGCGGTTGTCTCGCAAGTGCACGTCGCGCAGCCGGATCGGCCGAGTGACCCTCTCGTACCCGTACTCGTTGTACTGAAGGGAGCAACGCAGCCATACAGTTTCACCTGGTCCGAGACTCGCGGCGCGATACTGCGTTACCTGCTCACGTCTCGCTTGTGGCTCTCGGACCGAACGGAAACACCTTGGTTGTGGGTCAAACAAGGTGTTTCTGTTGCAAGGCCAACGGCCGAGCCGGCCGGGAGTCCGGCCGTCCGGGGGATTTGCCCAAGAGAGACGATTGCGATGGACTCTAGTTTTCACAGGTGGAGTCGTGGCTACCGTTGCGCAGATAGACCGAAATGGTCTGACTGTAGAGCTCGCCGTTGGCCGAGCAGTTGGTATGGCCGTAATTGCCGTTGTTGGCATTGCATGCGTTACTGTTGCTGCAGCTCCCCTGCACTTCGATGAAGAGGTCCGAGGGGTCGTCGGTGCCGACTCGGTACTCCCGATCTTCTGAATAATTTGCCGGATCGTTGGGAGCATTCCCCTGGCAAGAGTACAATTCCAGGGCCTGCGACGCCGGCAAGAAGATATTGCCGAAGAACGTACCCTCGTAGAAGGCAAATTCGGTTTGTTCACCGGACTCCGTGTCGACTACCGTGTTCCCCGCTGCATCCTTGGCGCGCAGCGAGATGCATACTTCTTTATCCATGGCATTGAGTTGAGCGATCATACAGGCTGAAACCAATCGCTGCTCGGTCAGCGAGAGGGCGGAACCGGAGCCCAGGCTGGGGGCGAAACCGAGCTTGCCCGGAAAATCCGGATAACCTGCCAGGCGTTGCTCGAGCTGCAATACCTCGGATTCCGTAAGAGCGCAACTGGCCAGGCGTTTCAGGACCTCGATCCCCCCATCTGCAGTGGCCAGATCGACCCCTATCTGCCGATCGTAGATCATCGTGTTTGGATTCTGAGGGTCTCGGTAAAAACGATTGTCATCAATGCTTATTCTGTTGTTATTGAGATCGTCGTAACTGAGATTGTTCAAGAACTTGGCGTAGTCAGTGATTTTGCCCACGACAGGCCGTTCTTCTTCGATCAGAAGACATCCTGAAAAGGCATATATAATAAAAATCGCAAAAAAACCATTGATACAAGCGGTCATTGTGTTTCTCCTCGAAGGTGTATCCCTACTGTGTGCGGGGGCGATACACGTCTTGCCCTCCGAGGTGCATGATTCGGCTGATTGAAGGCGAGCTTTATAGCCAAATCAGTAAAACGCTCAGCTACAATCAGAGACCGCCTGAATGGCAGATCGAGAATCTGAGACGGATAAGCGAGAACAGAGTAGTGGGCGCTGAATAGCCAGATCTGAGGCGCTAGACCCGGCAGAGACTCATGGCAGCATTGATTCCCGACTAGGGAATCAGTGCTGCCATGGCATCAAAGTTGTGACGCCAGATTTGATATTCTGATAATTGGCTAGAGGCGTCTCGCAACACCTCGGCGAGCTCTTGCCATCGCTCGGCACGGGCTGCAGCACAGGCTCGAAAGTATAGCAGTTCGAGATAATCGAAAATCTGCACATGAGAGCTGCGCGCTTCGTCGAGTAAACTGTCCCACGCGAGTTGCTGCTTCATGTCATCTTGGATATCTCCAATAGTGAGATCGAGAGCATGAATCATGAAGCGGTACGTGGCTGTTTCATCGGCCCCTACCAGGTTTTGTACCAGGCGTAGACAGATCCGAGCTGGACTCAGCTCGCCGCGAGCGGCGTGAATTCGGGCCAGCAAAAGATCATCGCCCACCACAGGCTCGGGCACGAAGCGCTCTTGCAGCACTTTGGCGCGCCGCGCCAGCGGCAGGGCTTTGGCGTGATCGCCACTGCGAAATAAGTACTCGGCGAGATTGTAACTGGCCACGCGCTCGATAAAGGGATGGCCGATTTCTCGCGCCAGCTCTACTGCGCGCTCGAGATCGCAGGCGACGTCGGGGGACGGTTGTTGGGCAGCCCCGGCCCGATTGCAATAGGCCGCGGCGAGATGAACTCTGTCGCCAACTCGCGAGCACAGATCGATCACTTCATCGAAGCGCACGGCTGCCTCGTCGTGTTTGTCTTCCATGACCAGCGACGGCGCGAGCAGGAGCAAGGCGGTCGCGTGGGTTTCGTAGTCGCCGAGTTTGGCGGCGGCGGTGGAAGCGTGGCGCAAGAGCGAGGCCGCCTCGTCCCATTTTTCCTGGCGAAAGCGCGAGCGACCCAGGGCCATGACATAGCGTGTTTTGAGCCGGGTATCGTCGAGCTGTTGCACCAAGGACCGGGCCTCCTCGACCCGCTGTGGCGACGTCATGTAGTCGTCGGTCCAGTCCAGGGCAGTCGCCTCGGCGAGCAGTAGATCGGCTTGCGCGTGGCGGTCATTCAGTTCCTCGGCGATGCGGCGCGCGGCGATGAGATCGTCGAGGGCATCCAGGTTGCGCTGCATGTGATAACGCACCTGGCCGCGGCTGCCCAACGCACGCATTTTGCCGCGCAGGTCGTCGACGGCGGTGAGTTGCAGGGCAGCCGAGTAATGCTCGTCGGCATCGACGTGTTTGTGTTGGCTGGCCGCGTGGTCGCCGAGTTCGATATAGGCATTGATCGCCTGCTCGATGGCGCCCGAGGCCGCAGCGTGTCGGGCCACGGCGAGCAGACCGGCATCCGAGCTGTTGGGACGGCCCGGTCCGGGCGACTTGTTGCCGGACACGGCGGCTGCGCGTCCGGCCATTCGGACCAGGTGCGATTGCCAGTATTGCAGGGCGAATCGGTGCAACTCGGCGCGGTTGCGTGAGCTCAGGGCTTTGTACATGGCGCCGCGGATGGCCGGCTGGCGGAATGTCCAGCGTCCCTTGCCAACCTGCTGGAGCAGATTGTGGTCTTTCTCCAGCCGGGTCAGTCCGGCGGCTGCATCGACCGGGCTGGACGCGGCGCCGCTCTGGTCGGCTGCCTCCATCACCCACTCGAGTTCTCCGGCGGTGAATTCATCGCCCAAGACCGAGCACAGGCGGGCGCACGAGGCCAACTCCATGGGCAGCGAGCTCATTTCGCGCGCGGCCAGCCACTGTCCGACTGGCGACGGCGGCAATTTGTCGAGTTCGGCCGTGGCCACATACCAAGTCCCGGTCTCCGGCCGCTGACACACCATTCCCTCCCGTTTGAGCGCGTAGGCGATCTCGACCAGCAGATGCGGGTTGCCGCCGACCCAGCGCGCCAGCCGGCGGAGCGTGGCTGCTGGTGTGTACTCGGCGGGTCTGAGCAGCTCGGTGGCCAGCTCCATGGCATGCTGCTCGTCGAGTGGTTCGAGCATCACTCGATCGTGACGGTTGGCTCGCTGGCCCCAGCTGGGTCTGCGCCGCTCGAGTCTGGGATGAGCGGTGACTGCGATCCACACCGCCGTGTTGGCGCGGTCGAGGGTGACATATTCGATGGCGTCGAGTGTGGCGTCATCTGCATGATGGGCATCATCGACGATCAATGCGAACGGACCCGTGCCCGCTGCCCCGAGCAGCAAATCGGCCACGCTGCGCATATCGGGCGGATGGTTGTCGTCGCCGAGCGCCTCGGAGGGGGTGAACGAGGTCAGCTTGCCGCGCAACTGATACCCGGTGGTATCCCGATAATCGCCACTGCCCCGAGTTGCGTGCAAGACGCAGCATTTCACGCCGGGATGCACAGTCGAGACGAACCGGGCAAACGCATGGGCCATGCGCGATTTGCCCATACCCCGCTGGCCGAGCAGGGTGAAGAGGCCGGGCATCGAGGTTTCCAGACATTCGCCAAAGCTCTTGTGGGCCTCGTCCAAGACGTCGTTGCGGCCGATCAGCGGCACTTCGTCATCCCCTTCGTCGGGATCGGAGCGAACGCTGTAGTAGTTGTTGGCTCCGGGCACCGGCGTCACGTGCCCGACCGGAAGGGCGCGAGCGAGTTCGCCAGTGAGCAGCACGCCGGACCAGTTGCCATCCGGCAGCCAGGCATCCGGCTTCTCCACTGAGCGGCCATAGACCTTGAGCGGTGGATTGCCGTCGGTATGGCGGACCTTCAGGCCTACCAGATGCAGGGCCACTCGGGCATCGCAGCGCCGCACCAGGTCGCGCGCTGCCGCGATTGCTGACCGGGCCGGATCTTCGGCCATGAGCCCGGAAAATGCGCATACGTAGCGCCGGCCCCACTGGCGGGCGACCACGCCCTTGCGCGGCATGATCAGGGCGTGCACGTCTGAACTCACCAGGCCGACGTCGACGACGAGCAACACCACGGGCTGGCGTGCGTCGGTGAGCAGAGAGTTTGAATTTCTCGACGCCGAACCGTCGGGCGATTTGCTCCGGCGCGCCGCCTTGCGCAGACCGGCCAGTTCGAGACGCAACGCCGCTGCACTGGGCGGACGGCGATCGGGATCTTTGGCCAGACAGGCCAGACAGACCTGCTCGAGCGGCTCTGGAACGTCGGCCAGCTTGCTGGGCCGAGTTGGCCGCAACAAAAAATGTCCGTGTTCGATCGCCGTGCGGTCGCCGATGAATGGCACTCGCAGGGTAAGAAGCTCGTATAGAATGATGCCAAAGGAATAGATGTCGCTGCGTTCGTCGACGGTACTCTGGCCGGCCAGCTGCTCGGGCGAGATGTACTCGGACGTTCCCACGATCATGTTGGTAGCTGTGATGCGTGGGTCCGGCGAATTGGAGATGTTTCGGGCGATACCGAAGTCGATCAGCCGCGTCGCGATCGGAGACAGGGACAAGAAAATGTTTTCGGGTTTGAGGTCGCGGTGAACAAAGCCCTTGGCGTGTGCGGCTTCGAGACAGGTCAGCACGGCATCGCTGACGGCGAGGACCCAGCCGATTGCGGGCGACCCGGGCAGGTGTTCGAGATGGGAGGCCAGGGTCGGGTCGGCGACCAGCTCCATGGCCAGAAACGGCCGTCCATCGCGCCCGAGGCCCCGATCGTAGAGCTCGGGAACATGGGGTGATCCGATGCTGCGAAGGGCCCGGGCTTCGCGTTCGCACCGCTGCTGGATCGAATGACTTGCGGTATGGGCGACCTTGAGCGCGACGGTCGCGCGGTCGCGGATCCGCATGCCGCGCCAAACCCCGGCAAAGCCACCCGATCCCAGTTTGTCGCCGACCACGTAGCCGGGCACCTCGGCCGGCTCTCCCGCGCCGTTTGCCGCGTCGTCGATCGCGTCGTCGGGGATCGGCGCGGCGGTGCCGTCGCGCGGACAGCGGGAGTTCGCTGACAGTCGTCGATGGCACTTGGGGCAACGGCGCATCTCCCATCAGTCTATCGCATCGTCACCGCGGCTCGTCGCCCAGTCGTCCATTCCGTGGCCTGCCGCGCGCTTTGTCGGCCCAATCCTCGCTTTGGGCCTTCTGTTTTGGCGCCGATTGCCGAGCTTTACGTTCGGGCAATGGCGAGTTTTCACGCACTCAGAAAAAAGCACCACTACGACATCGAACCCGCGGAGTCGGTGGAACAGGCCTACGCGCAGCCAGTACTGAGCGCGATGTTGGACGCGGTCATCGTGGTCGGCCTCGACGGCCTGATCTCCATGGTCAACGATGCTACCTATCGCCTTTTGGGCTACAATCGGGCCGGCATCATCGGTCATCCGGTCGCGGTGATCTTTGCCGATCAGGAATCGGTGATGCGAACGACCCGCATGCAGGCGCCCACACCGGGTCTGGAACTGCGCAAGGAGGAAGTGGCGTTTCTCGCCAAGAACGGCGATCACATCCCGGTTTCGGTGACTGCCTCGGCCATGCTGGATTCCGATCAGCATCTGTCGGGAATCGTCCTGGTCGCGCGCGATTTGCGCGAGACCAGGCGGCTCCTGGCCGAGGTGAGAAGAGCCAAGGAGCACGTCGAAGCCCAGCTCGACGAGGCGCGCAAACAGCTACTCCACGCCGAACGGCTGGCCACGCTGGGAACCCTGGCCGGCGGTGTCGGTCACGAGCTCAAGAATATTCTGACCGTACTGCGCTTTTGCAGCGACGAGATCGGCGATCTGGTCGCCGAGGGCACTGTGCCCGAACAGTTGCACAAGGACCTGACCACGGTCGATGCGCACATCATGGCCCACGCCAAACGGCTGCTCAATCTGGCCAGACCGGGGCCCGATTATGTCGAACCAATCGAACTCGCCAATGTGGTGCGGCAGACCCTGGACATGCTGTGCAGTGCGGGCAAGACCAAACACGTCGCCATCGCGGTAGACGTGCCCAAGACGTCGCTCGTGGTCCGGGTCAATCGGACCCGCATCGAACAGATCCTGGTCAATCTGGTCCGCAACGCAGCCGACGCCATCGAGGAGGCCGAGCGCGCCGAGCCGCGTATCGCGATCACCCTGTGCCATGCCGGCGAGCGCGCGATTTGCCGGGTAAAGGACAATGGTTGCGGAATTCCCGCCGCAAAGCTCGAGCGGATCTTCGAATCGTTCTACACCACCAAGCCGTCCGAAAAAGGCACCGGACTGGGACTCTCGGTGGTCAAGCAGATCGTCGAATCGTACGGCGGCGCGGTGACGGTCGAGACAACTCACGGCCAGGGCACCACGGTTACCTTCGACCTGCCGGTCGATCAGCTGAGTCGGTAAGCCGATCGTCGACGAATCATCGATCGAGACAGAAATCTGTCGCACACGAAGGGCCTTGAAGTGTCCTTCCGGGCCCGGCAACGACGGGTTGGCGACGGCTAGCGATAACAATCCAGGGCGGGCACGTCGCGAAGAGTGCACGCCGGGACGGCGGGAATCGAGACCCAGGCGCCGGTGATCCGGTCATCGCCGGAGAACAGGTCGACGCGGTGGCGTCCGGGCAGGAGCCGCAATGACGAGCCGTTGGAGTAGCGACGTCGGTCGACTTGCAGAGAATCGCCTCGCTCGAGCGAGACCCGGAGTTGCACCGGTTTGAGCACGCTGCCGCGAAGCGGCACATGCTGGCCCGGCTCCAGGTTCAAACTGGTTTTCCATTCCGGCCGGCCCGGACCCTGAGTACACGCGATCTCGTGCTGGCCAGGATCGAGCGAGATGATCCGATCGCGCCGGGCCCGGCCGTAGTCGCGTCCATCGATTCGCACATTGCACCACGGTCGGATATCGAGCGTCACGGTTGCGCGGGCCCGCGCCGCGTCGGTCGCGGCCTGTTTTGGCCCGGCCACGCCACCGGGGCGACCGGCATCGAGGGGCTCATCGACCTCGCCGGTGATCCGGCCTGGGGTCGCCTGGCCCGGGGCATTGGTGCGGCGTGTCGTCGACAGAGGCGAAGCCCGCCCATGGCCGGTTGTGCCGGTCCGGTGATCGTTGTCGGTCCGGCTGGTTTTGCCGGCCCGCCGCTGGGCGTTGTGCGGGGATTTCTGTCCTGAGCGAGCGATCGAATGGGCAGCCGCGCGGCGGTTTTGCTGTGCCTTGCCGGACCGGATGTCCGGCCGAGCAGTTGCTTCACTGGCCGGACCAGAGGACCTGGCGAGGTCAGGTCGGGTGGTCGGTGTCCGGCTGACCGGCCCGACGCCGTTGGCATCTGTGGGCGTGGTGCTCGCGACATCGGCCGGCCCGGGTGCCCCATCGGGCGCGACTGCGGCCTTGTCGTGGTGTGGCCAGAGAAGCAATGCGGCGATCGTGGCCGCGGCCATCGCCGGCCCGGCCAGGAGCCACATCCGCACTCGACGTCGGGCCGGGCCGAGCCGCTCGAGCAGGGCCAGTGCCTCGGCGACACGCGGTCCATCTGGCTCCAGGGCGAGCACGCGATCGGCCAGGGCCATGGCTCGTGGAGCGTTTCGCTCGTCGCATGCCCGATGTGCGCGGGTCAGAGTGACCGCCGCGATTCGAGGTTTGCGGTCGGCTGTATAGGCCCCGGGATCGGCGAAAAACTCGGCCAGTTCGCCATCGATCGAATGGTCGGTCGCGCCGCCGCTCCGCTCGGTATCAACGCCGCTTCGCATCGCTTGCCGGGATGTCCGACCGATATCGACCAAGTCGGCGGCTGCTGCGATCTCGCGCAGGGCCGCGGCCACCTCGGTGGCGCTCTGGTAGCGCCGGTCTGGATCGGTCGCCATCATGCGCTCGATGATTCGAGCCAGCTCCGCTCCCATGGCGGGATTGCGCCTCAGTGGCGGCACAGGCCCGTCCCCACTGGCAATTTCGGCCACCGCCCGCACCGGAGGGCCGGAAAACGGGACAGAACCAGTGGCCAGTTTGTACAGCGTGGCGCCGATCGAATAGATATCCGAGCGATGATCGAACTCGCTTCCAGTGGCCTGTTCGGGCGACATGAAGGCCGGCGTGCCGATCACTGCCCCGGTCTGCGTGACCAGGGATGGGTTGTCTTCCTCGACCCGGGCGACGCCAAAGTCGGTGAGGGCCAGCCGGCCGCCTTCGGCGACCATGATATTCGACGGCTTGATATCGCGATGAACAATTCCAGCGCGATGGGCCACCGCCACAGCCGAGCACAGGACCGCACCCATGCAGGCAACCACCTCGCCGATAGGCGCACCGTGGTCGCGATGGTGGGCGTCGACAATCTCATCGAGGCTTTTGCCCCGGATCAGCTCCATGACGATATACGGCGGATCGAGCTCGGGTGATTGCGCGCTATCCGGTCGTTCCGACCCGGAGTGAGACGTGTCGTCGCGGCCGGGTCGATCGGTCGGGATCGCCTCGCTTGCCGGTCCGCCTCCCACGTCGTAGACGCGCACGATGTGAGGGTGGTCGAGACCGGCCGCAGCCCGGGCTTCGCGTTGAAAGCGCGCGACCACATCGACCTTCCGGCACAGATGGGGAAACAACACCTTGACCGCGACCTCGCGCCGCAACTGGGTATCGCGAGCGCGATACACGGTCGCCATGCCGCCGAAGCCCAGCTCGGTGACGATCTCGTAGCGGTCGAGCACCGACCCCACATCGATCTGGCGAAAGCGCTTTTCGGGCGATTGGCTCGCGGTCGGCAGGGGTGGTGCGAAAAGTTCAGTCGTTGTCCTTTTGCCAGATGACGTGGCTCGATCCGTCCTTTTCCTTGGCCGCCTTGAGTGCAGCTGCAACCCGACCGGTGATCGACGCGGCGTCGTCTTTTTCGATGCCGCGGCTATCGGCCACGCCGATAACCAGGCAGAGCGGGGCTCTCGAGTCGTCCTCGCGGCGATCCCATTGTTCGCGGCTTTTTTCGAACACGGTAATGGTCTCTTCACTCAGGCGTTCGGCGCTGTCCGGTGATACCACGGCGATGAAATCCGCTCCTCCGAGGTGGCCGAGAAATGGTTTTTCCGGCGAGTGTGTGCGCACCTTGTCGAGGATCATCTCGCCCAACGCCTTGATCAGCGTTTCGGCTCGGGGGAAACCGACCTGGTCCACGTACGTATCGAACTCGCGCACAGTCATATGGGCGACAGCGATGTCCTCGTTCTTGGCCAGGCTTTGCAGAATGTGGTCCTCGACAGCGCCACTTCCCGGCAGATCGGTGGTGGGGTTGCGCTGCCGCTCGCGGGTCGAGGCCCGGATGAGTGCCTTGACCTGAGCGCTGAGCTCGCGTAGGTCAAATGGTTTGACCATATAGGCGTCGGCACCGGCGTCGATACCCTCGACCTTGTCGTCCACCGAGGCAAGGGCTGTGAGCATCAGGATCGGCGTACGCGAGAGCAGTACGTCCTCCTTGATTCGCCGGGCCACCTCCCGGCCATCCAATCGCGGCATCATCACGTCCAGGACCAGAAGGTCAGGGGCGTGGAGTCGCACCAGATTGAGCGCTTCCTCACCGTCCGAGGCGCGCAAACAGAGAAAGCCAGCGTCGCCCAATGTCATGTTGACCATGTGGGCAATTGCGTCATCATCCTCGGCAAGGACTATTTTTTTCAATAACATAGCTCGACCCGGACACGGTTGTCGTGAGGTTAGAGATACCGCTACCGAGTGCGACAGTCAACGGAGCGAGCCATCCCCTGCGCAATACACCTGTCGATGAGGCACTCGCGAACCTTGCTGGGAAATGCCGGACCCGCTGGATCGCAGCTCTGAAGGTTATTCTACCGGGATTGCTGTCCAGGCAGAGCGGAAATGTGGTTATTTTCGCGGACCGAGAACGGCTTGGGCATCGGCGACAAGAGTTGTCTCGGTTTGTGGCGTCACAATGATGCGATGGAGGTAGAGTGCCTCGATCACATCGCTGTGGTGGACGACGAGATGGGAGGCGCGGATGAGAATATCGGCCAGGGCCTGGCGGTCGGGTTCGGGATCGGTCGCTCGGCTGGCTTCAACGCGGCGCGCAATGGAATCCGCATCGATGAGTTGGAGAGGTGCCGGTGCGGCGATGGGTTCGGGCGCACCTTCGATGACCGCGTGAACTATCCAGCCCAGGTGGCCGACCCGGGTGATTCGAGCGTAGACCTCGCGGCCCCGGGGAGGAGTGGCGCGCACGATGACCGGGGCGCCGGCGGGCAGTCCTGCGGCTTTGGTCACGGCGGCGAATGCCCGTCGGACATCGGCGGCGGTATGGAGATCTCGCTGGATCGGGCAGCCCTCGCGTTCGGACAGCTGATCGGGTCCCCACGGCTTGACCTCGACCGGGTAGCCGGCGCGTTTGGCGACGCGGGTGGCTGCCGATGGTGTGGTCGCCACGGCCTGGCGGATCACGTCGATTCCCCACGACGCCAGGAGTACTTTGGCCTCGTGGTCACCGGCGCGTGTATCGAGCGCGTCCAGCTTGCCGAGCTGGCGCTGAAACCGCTCGAGATCGGGCTGGTATTGCTCGAGCTGGGCGGAATCGTCCCGGGTTGATGGCGCTGGCCCGAGTCCTTCGGCCATTCGCCGGGTCAGGTCTCCTGCGGCGGCCACAGCGCCCATGGCGGCGCGCAGTCCGACCAGGGGGAGTCGCGTGCTGTCGCTCAGAAGCTCGGCGCGGGCGACGATCGGCACGACGCGGGTCTGGCCGACGTGGTCGGGCGTACTTGGACTGAGCGCGGCCGAATCGACCAGAGCCACGTCGGTCGGTTCGAGGCGCTTGGTCGATGTGGCGATCATGGGAAAGCGATTGCCCATGAGCTGGGCTTCGTTGCCGAGGGCACAGGCCGACGCAGCGAGCCAGCTACCCGGCGGAGCCACGACGGCCACCCGGGGACCGTCGGGCAAGCCGTGCCCCGCGGTGAGGCAGATCGACTCGATCCAGACATCTGGATCGTCGCAGATCACCATGCCGGAGCAGCGCAGATAGGCCAGTGCGGCAGCGCGTTCATCGGCCGCGCGGCCGGACCCGCGGGCATACGAGCAAAGGGCCAGAACCGGAGACCCGGCCGCTGCTGTGGCGCGGCAGAACGGAGCGATGCGCGCGGCGAGTTCGGGATCTGGGGGGTCTTCGGGTGCGTAGGCAATGACGTGGCGGGTCGGTCTCGACGGGTTTTCCCATACGTTTTCGATCGAGACCGGCTCGCTTGCGATACCGCGTGCAGCGAGCACCCGGGCAACGTCGCTGGCGGCAGTCGCGTCGTCGATGGCGAGGGCCACGCGGAGCAGTGCAGCAGCTTCGCGGAGGCGCGCCATCACCGCAGCAGATGGTCGTCGACGAGGCGAGCGATCAAATCGGCAGCACTGGCCATCACGGCGGCTTTGTGTGCAGGTCGCGCGGGCCGGATCAGGTCGCCCTGGTGATGGTTCAGATCCTCGAGTTCGATGCCGAGATCGGTGGGTGAAAGCCGTTCGATCTCGGCCGGATGTGGTAGCCCGGGTGGTTGCGTTTCCGGCCGGGACGCCCGGGTGACCGCGCCTGTCGGATCGGCGGCGGGGTCCCGGGCCGGCTCGCCCGGCTCGCCCGGCTCGCTGGCGAGCACGCACAGGGTTACCGGAAGGGAGCAGCGAAATCGGTGCACCTGTCCACCGCCGCGGTGTTTGGCGATCACGCTGTGGGGTCCGTCGGGGACTGCATCGACCACTCCGGTGAGATGTGGAATGCCCTGGAGTTCGGCCACTGCGGCCCCGATTGCGCTGCGCAGCTCGTCTTGCCAGTGATCGGCACAGAGCAGGAGATGGCATTCGATGCGTGACAGGGCGGCTGATATCACCCGGGCCGCGGACAGGTCATTGATGTTGGCCCAGTTGAGATCGGTTTTGCCGGGCTGGTCCAGGCACACCGCTCGGTTGCAACCGGCCCGCAATGCCGCATCGAGGATGGGTCGCTGGAGGGCCTCGCGGCCCAGCGCGAGCGCGGTGAGCGTCCCGTGAAGCTGGTCGCGCAGGCGCAGGGCCAGTTGCAGAGCTGCACGCTCGCAGCCGCCCAGTGCCTCGTGCTCGCCAATGGCGGCGGCTGCCGGTCCCTGTTCCAGGTGGCTGATAAGCACGACGACATGTACGGAGTTCTTGGTCACGGTGCAGCGTCAGAAGTTCGAGCGGCGGGTAGGGCGTCGATGAAAGCGGGAATGGCGCGTTCGATCGTGTCGACGATTCCGTAGTTCGCCTCGTGGAAGACTGGCGCCTCGCAGTCCGAGTTGATGGCGATAATGGTGGCATCGCGGGCCACAGCATCGAGATGCTCGCGCGAGCCCGAGGCTGCGCAAACCAGGTAGAGTTCCGGAGCCACCTGTCGGGCTCCCACCCCGATGACCCGATCGGGTGGGGCGATTCCGCGCGCGGCCAGGGTAGGGGTGGCGGCAAGCTGGCCACCGAGGGCATCGGCCAGCTTGCCGACCAGGGCGTAGCCGCTCTGGTCGCATCCGCCACCGGCCACTGCGACGATGCGGGCATGTTCGAGATCAGCCCCGGGATCGGCCGCGCTGTCGAGGTATTCGATGCCGTTGTTGGACTGCTCCGGCGGGTCGAACAACACACTTCTGATCTTGTCGCTACCCCGGGCAGATCGATACGAACCGGGCGTGAGAGTGACCACTGCGCAGCCTGTCACGGCTTCGAGCGAGAGCCGATGGATGATTGCCGGGCCGTGAATCTCGCGAGCCAGGATGATCCGGCCCTGGGGTCCGTACTCGACCGACGGCTCGGCGACAAAGGCAGCGCCCAGTCGTGCTGCGAGACGAGGTGCGATGTCCCGGCCGGTATGGGTGGCCGCCATGAGCACTGCGCGCGGCTCCACGTGTTCACATACCGAGTGCAGAGCTGGACCGTGTCGCGCCCAGATGGCCGGGCCATCAAATACGGGCACTGGCACGATGATCACGCGGTCGGCTCCGGCGAGACCCAGGGTGCGGACCAGTCGATCGCGCTTTGTCCGCGTATGGCTGCCCAGCGTGGGTGTTGGCCGAATGCCCAGGGGGCTGGCGGCCACCGGGTCGCCCTCCGACTCCGAAATCGGCAGGATCGCGGATCCGTACAGAGCAGCGCCCAGTTTCATTGCGATCCGGCGTCCTTCCCCGAGCACCTGCAACGACTCTGGTGTCGGGCGATCCCCGTCGCTCTCAATGTACACCAGGATGGAAGCCACCTCCGTGAACGCTATCAAATTTGGCGACAAGTGGTCAAAAATACCGCAGCACTTCGGACGAAAGCTGTACCAGAGTGCGGGCAATGCGCAGCGGAGTTGCGACTGAACGGAGCTGCCCTTGCGGTTGGCTGGCGCCATTCATGTCACACCGCCGTGCTAGCGTGGCCACCGTGGTCGAACCCAGTCTTCACGCGTTGGCCTGCGACCTGGTCGGCGGTGATCCCATCGATGAACGGCCCGAACGTCCCACGTTGGGCCAGGCCCTGGCCAGGGCAAAACCGAGGCAGGTCACTTCGGCGCGTCGCGGTCGAAGCAGATTCTGCGTTGTCACGCTCGAGGACGGACGCTCGTTTGCCCTGCCCGATCGCTGTCCCCACGATGGCGGACTGCTGTCCGACGGATATGTGGAGGGCAATCGTCTGGTCTGTGCCCGTCATGGTTGGGAATTCGATCTGGTGGCCGGAATCTGTCCCATGCGGCCCGCGGTACGCATCGATGTGACCGAACTGCGGCCAGGACGAAGACGCTGAATACAGCTTCCTCTGGTGAAGCCGTGACATCCGGTCTGTACCTCCTTCGCTTCGCATTCCCTGTCGGAACGTCCGGTCGATCGGAGGTCATGGGCGTCGTCTCATCGCTCCCATCTGTCTGGCATACTGCCGACCGATGAGGCTTGGCCCGCGATATCAAGTGCTGGCGTTACTCGGCGAAGGTGCCATGGGGCAGGTATTTTTGGTCAGGCATCTTGAACTCGGCCGCAAAGAGGCGGTCAAAGTGCTCAAACCCGAGGTTGCCAGGGACGAGCGATTTGTCGCCCGCTTTCGCCGCGAAGCCCGTGCCACCAATCGGTTGAACCACCCAAACATCGTGGCCATGTACGATTTTGGCCGGCTGCCCGACGGGCGCTTTTACCTGGCCATGGAGTATGTTGATGGCGCTTCGCTGTCCAGGGTGTTGGCCGAAGGGGATGGGTTATCGCAGTCCGAGGCGCTGATTGTGATCAGTCAGCTGGCCGCTGCGATTGAACACGCCCATTCGCGCGGTGTGTTGCACCGCGATCTCAAGCCTGCCAACCTCATGTTGATCCAGCGCAAGGGTCGCGACGACCTGCTCAAGGTGCTCGATTTTGGTGTGGCCAAGATCATCTCGCCCGAGTACCGCGAGAGCGTGATGGTGAGCCAGGAGGGCATTGTTTTCGGTACCCCTTTGTACATGGCTCCCGAGCAATTCGAGTCGAGCGACCACGACCCGCGCAGTGACATCTACGCTGTCGGCTGTATCGGGTTCGAGCTGCTCACCGGCGAGCCGCCGTTTTTCGGCAAGATCTCCGAGGTGGTCATGGCTCATGCCGAACAGGCGCCACCCCGGGTGAGCGACCTGGTCGCCGGTGCGCCGCGCGAGCTCGATCGCATCATCTTGCGCTGTCTGGCCAAAGACCCGGCCAGACGTTATCAGACCGGGGGCGAGCTGCTCGCCGATCTGGTCACTTTGCACCCGCAGCACGGTGAAGCCACCGGTCCAAGCGATTCCGGCCCGGTGCCCAATCTGTCCCGCTACGACCTCTATCAGTCATATGACGCCGACACCATGCACAGCACTGTGGGCCGTGATCCGGCTGGTCAGGACAACGGCGAGGCCGACGAGGAGGACGAAGAGACCCGGCGAACGGGGAAGCGCCAGGCCCTGCTACTCGAGCTTGCCCAGGCGTTTCTGGACCGCGGGATAAGCGATGTTCGACTCACTGTGACTGTCGCCGATGCGCGCGCGCTCGACCGCGGCATAGAGCAGTGCGACGCCGAGCGCGCCGAGCTGGCAGAGCGTGGTTCGCGAGCCGAACAGGCTCGGCGAGAGCGGGAGAGCATGCTTCGTTTTGCCGTGGGCGAGCTGCGTTTCGACCGCGACCGCGGCTGTGGCGATCCCGATCTCGACTACCAGATCAGCGAGCTGGAAAGTCGGCTTGCCGAGCTGTTATCCGAGGCCGAAGCGCGCGACAAGCAGCTGGCCGAAGAGGCCACCGAACTGGTCATGCGGCGCGCCGAGATCGAGGCCAGGCGCCCTCAGATCTACCGGCGCCTGCACCTATTGGTCGAGGAATACCTGGCCAATTCGGCAAAGGACGCACATTTGGCCAGCCGCGTCGCCAGGTATCGCGCGCTGTGCGAGGACCAGTAGTCGGCCGACACGACCGGTCATCGGTGACCCGACCATGCTGTCCACGGCTCTTTTTATTGCAGCCCTCTTTGCCGCGTTCGCCGCGTCGGCCTGGCACGTCGGCCTGGGGGCTGGCTGGCGTCGGATCGGGTTACACGCTCTGGGTCCGGCCCTCGGCGTTGCCGCACTGGCAACTGCGCCGAGTGCTCTGGTGGTCGAAAAACTGCTCGCGCGGCTGATTTTTCCCACCGGGCTGCTCTGGCTGGGCGGTTTTGTCCTGGCCTGGTGGCTGCTGTTGCGCGGCCGGCGACGCGCTGCTATCGCCGTTTTGTGCGGCTGGATGCTCTATTCGCTGGCCGGAAACAGCTGGGTCGGGCATGCCATGCTGAGCTGGCTCGAAGCGGGCTACCGGCCACCTGCGGCGCCTGTCCGATTCGACGCGGTGATCGCGCTGGGAGGCAGCACCGACCTCACTCCGTGGGGCCAGCCACAACTCTCTTTGTCTGGCGATCGCCTGCGTGTGGCGGCCGAGCTGTATCACCGCAAGCGCGCTTTTGTGCTGGTTTGTACCGGTAGCTCTATTGCCGGACTGCGCCAGGCAAACCAACGCGATCTCGCTGCCGAGGCAGCCCGGCTGTGGATCGACATGGGTGTGCCCGAGACCGCCATCGTCAAGGTGCCGGGTCCGCACAACACCCGGGCCGAAATTGCCGCTCTGACCCGTCTGGCCGGCGAGCGGGGCTGGCAGCGGATCGGCCTCGTGACCAGTGCCTGGCATCTGCGTCGGGCCATGCGACTGGCCGGGCGTCACGGCCTCGACGCGGTTCCGATTCCGGCCGATGTTCGCGGTCACATGCCGCTGCCCAGTGTGGTCGGCGTGGTGCCGTCCGGGGCTGGTTTCTACGGTGTGCAGATTGCGTGGAAAGAGATCGTCGGGGCATGGCTCGGCCGCTGACCGTGACCGGCACCGGGCAAGCTGCCCTGAGACCATCCATTGCCCTCGATGTTCAGCGGATATCGATATCTCCGGCGCCGTCTTCTTCGATCGTGACGTCGGCCGCGCCGTGCACTGAGATATCGCCCGAGCCATCGCGGACCACCACGGTGCCAGAGACCGCGCGAATCGAGATATCGCCCGAGTCATCGTCGACCGCGACATCGCCCTCGACGTCGCGCGCAGTCAGGTCACCAGAGCCATCGGTCAGGATCAGATTGTCGCCAATGCCCACTGCTTCGATATCGCCCGAGCCGTCATCGACCGTGACGCGACCGGCTGCGTTGCGCACGATCAGGTCCCCAGAACTGTCGGTCACCGAGACATTCCCGGCCACGTCGAGCACCTCGAGATCGCCCGCCTCGTCCCGCACTTCCACGTTGCCCGCGATATTTCGTATGACCGTATCGCCCGAATTGTCGTCGAGGCGCAGGCCGGCGATGCCCTCGATAAACACGTCACCCGATGTATCGGTGATCTTCATGGTGAAATGATCGGGAATGTACGCGGTCACATCGAGCGAGTAGCCATCTGGAGCGCTGTCGAGTTCGGCGATGATGCGCCCGGTCTGGTCGTCGACCCGACCGCTGGCCAACTCGATTGCGCGTCGAGCATCGTCATCGCTCTCGTCGTCATTGTGGGAATAGCGCGAGCGCAGCTCGACTTCCAAGAGAACACTGGTACGCGCGGCATCGCCGATCACGGTCAGCTCTCCTGCGTCGTGGTCCAATAGCAATTGCGTCGTTGCTTTCACGCGCAGCTCGGTTTCGTAGCGCTCGACCAGCCGATTCTCGTAAAGGCAGCCAGTGGCACCGAGCGAGCCGATCGCCAAGGCCAGGCTGGCGCAGAAAAAACCGACCGGGTTTGTCGCCGGGCGTGTGATTGTCGCAGTGCTCTTGGTCGCAGTGCTCGTCGTTGCAGTATTCATCATGGGGTGAAACACCGCGATCGGCCGGATGTGTCACCGAGCGGCGCGGGTTTTGTCACTTATTCCGGCGGCCTTGGCTGGGTGTCGGGATCACACTGTGTTGTCGCCTCGTGGTTATCGAGTGCCTTTCTTGCTCAGATCGATGATCCGCTCGGCATTTTCTCTGGTCACAAAGCCCGGGCCAGTGCGCAAGAGCGTGTCGCCCAGCGTGTTGAGGTTGGTGCAGTAGAGCTTGAGCAGCACGATGGCAGATACCCCTGCATGTACAGTTGTTGATCGACCGCAAATAACATCTCGCTGTCGCGAATGGCCGCGAGAACCTCGGGCGACAGGTCAAACGTGGCCAGCTTGATCTTGTCCAGCTTTTTGTCTTTTTTGAGCGCTTGCAAAGCCGGCATGACACCGGTCGGGCCGAGGGCGAGCATACCGTCCACATTGCTTCTCGACACCAGCGCTGCGCTGATCCGCTGGCTCGACTCGGTCGGGATCAGCCGAGTTCATCAGTGTCCAACGCTCGCCGTCGAAGCGCAAAATGGTCCCCTCACTACCCACAGCAAATACAGTATTGGGTCCACTTCCCCATACCGCGCGTAGCGAATTGCCCTGAGGCCAAGGGGTATCCCAACACCAGCCATCAGATCCACAGATACGCGAGATATCATCCGCACCCACCTCAGGAATACCCGGGTTGAGCTCATGTGGGCCAGGGATTTCGTCGTCACCTGGTTGAGAGAGCGATGGTAATCCTCCAGACTCGTCATCGGATGCAGTAATTTTGCCACTCTGTGTATCCGCGGAATCCCAAAGTGTACATCCCGCCAGAGCCAACGTTGCTGTAATTAAGCAGGTTAAGAGCCAACTTCCTGCTATCCATTGATGGTTTACTGTCCACTGATCACGACCGTCTCGTTGGATTCTGTTGTGGTGCTGCATGTAAAAACTCTGTCCTATTATTTTACCGATTTTAGGGAATTTATCACAAAAACCTGAAGCAAGACGATGCGTCAAATCGGCCAGCGTCATCCATCACAGACTTGATAAACTTCATTACGTTTAACAGGCCGAGTGCTATCCCGGTGGCTCGATGGCTGATGGCCTATGCGCCGCAACACAAGCTATGGCAGGATAGGGTGTGTGATTATTTCGCACAGAGTGCGACTGGCGGTGACACCTCAGCTTGAATCGCTGAGTCCGACGAACGATGCCGTCGGCGACGTTGGACTCGCTATTCTGGTGAACAGGACCCAAACTTGAGACAATTGCAGCCAAAATACGTGGGAGTGTCAACCCACCATATGCTTGTGCAGCGCTTGGCACTTCGCCGGTGGATCGCGATCTTCGCCGCGCCCTGGCGATTGATCTGATAACATTGCTTGCAGCAATGACTAGCGATGCTGAGCTACTCGAGTGTTGGCGAAAAGGGGATCATGCATCGGGCAGGATTCTGTTTGAACGTTACTACGATGCCGTCGACAGATTCTTCGCCAACAAGGTTTCTTTCTGATGTCGCAGATCTAGTTCAGGAGACTTTTGCTGCCTGCGTGGAAGCCTGTAATCGGCTCGTCGATGACAACAAGTTCCGGTCGTATCTCTTCTCGATTGCCTACAATGTGCTACGGAAACACTATCATACTAAGCATCGAAGCGGCGAATCGATCGACTTCGACCACGTTTCAGTATGCGATCTAGCGCCAGGTCCAGGGACTCTGGTGAGCAAGCGCCGCGAACAGCGACTCCTCCTTCAAGCGTTGCGCCACATTCCGGTGGGCTACCAGGTAATCCTGGAGCTTCATTATTGGGAAGGTATGACCACCACTACCATGGCTGAAATCCTCGATCTGCCAGTGGGGACAGTACGCAGTCGCCTGCGGCGTGCTCGAGAGTTGCTCGAGGTGGCAATGGCTCAACTATCTCCCTTGAACGAAGAGTTGGTCAGTATCTTTACCGAGATCGATAAGTGGGCCATGGAATGTAGGCGACTCCTCGCCCGTTAGGGCACTTCACATCTCGTCCCGTGACGTGCAGGCATTTCACCAGCATACGGGACAGGTGTAGAGCGAGAAAGAGAATGGCTGATGTCAGGGGAATTTGACAAAATGGTGCCGGCAGAATGCGCACCGCCAGAATTGGCACGACCGCGTCAAACATCACCTCCTGTGGAGGATCAAGGACGCCGTGTAACAGTCTTAATGAGTGAGGGTGAACAGCGAGGCTTCGACAAAGGTCTCCGAAAGAATAAAGTCATAGCGGGCCTTTTCGGTGATGCGCCTACCCCCATCAAGATAGGACGCTATGTCCTACTTGAGCGCATCGGCGCCGGCGGCATGGGCGAGGTGTACACAGCATATGACGATCAGCTTGATCGAAAAATCGCGATCAAAGTTGTCCATGCTGGCGCTGGCACCGACGCCGAAGCTCGCCTGCTGCGCGAGGCTCGTGTTCTGGCTGTCTTATCACACCCCAACGTCGTGCAAGTCTATGAGGCTGGCACTTTCAAGGAACGGGTCTTCATCGCCATGGAATACATCCGCGGCGTGAGCCTGACCGAGAAGCTCAAGGCAACGCGAGCACTGCCGCGCCAAGCCCGTCTGCGTGCCATCCTCGACTATTTTATCGCTGCAGGACGAGGTCTCGAGGCCGCCCACCAGAATGGTCTGGTGCATCGCGACTTCAAACCGGACAACGTCTTGGTGGGTGATGACGGCCGCGTGCGTGTGCTGGACTTTGGCCTGGCCCGTATGCTCGATCCGGCTGGGGACAAAGATAGCACAGACCAGACCGATGCGGTTCCCAAGGCCGCACTGTTGCTCACTGCGTCAGGCACAATCATGGGCACACCTGCTTTCATGGCGCCGGAGCAATTCATGGGGCAACGCGCTAGCAGTCATAGTGACCAGTTCAGCTTCTGTGTTGCTCTATATCAAGCACTGTTAGGCGACCTGCCCTTCAAAGCCAATAGTTATGACGGGATCAAAGCCGCGGTTAGCACTGGCAAGTTGGAGACCTCAAGGCGGGAAAACGAAATTCCGTCGTCGATTCGCCGGGCTATACGCCGTGGTCTGTCCACGGAGCAAGACCAGCGGTTCCCGACCATGGCAGGGCTCCTAGCGGTACTCGAGTCATGGCCGCGACGGCGCCTACAACTTCGGCTCCTTACGGTAGTTCTGATTGTGACCGCGCTGGTCGGCACTATCGCCTACAACCAGAAACCAAGCGGGAGTGTAGCTGTGTGCCAGGGTGCCGAGCAGGAACTGGCCCCAGTGTGGAACGCGGACCGACGCGCGGTGCTCAAGCGGACCATCATGAGTATCGGCTTGCCGTATAAGGAAGAAGCGTGGTCCCTAATTGCTCCAGGGCTCGACAAATACGCCAAAGAGTGGACCGTAATGCATCATGAGGCGTGCATGGCCCATCAGCGTGGCTACCAATCAGACGAGCTTCTCGACAAGCGCATGACATGTCTGGCCCAGAGGCGTGATGCATTGGCGAGTGCACGCGATGTGTTGGCTGAGATCCGGGCGGAACACCTGTACCGTGCCGTCAATGTCGTGAAGCAGCTCCCATACATCGATTACTGCGCAGACATCAAAGCTCTTACCTCCGAGATCCCGCCACCGGGAAATCCTGAAATCGCACGTCGAGTGAGCGAATTGCGACAACGTCTGAGGCGAGTCGAGTCCCTCGAAGGGAACGGCCGCTACCGCGAGGCCCGAGAGCTATCCGAGGAGCTCTCCTCTCAGGCTGAGAAGCTCGAATATCCGCCGCTATTAGCCGAGCTGTTGTTGGCGTGGGGGCGAAGCATGATGAAAGAATCGGCTGGTCCCAGGACGATCGAGATTCTAGACCGGGCGACGACCGTGGCTTTGCAGGCAGGCGTTGAGAGCATTGCAGCAGAAGCACTGGCGCGGTCTATCCACGTCCGGAGCGTTACCAGCGACGACGAGCAAGTAGTACCCGCATTGTCTCGTATCGCTCAGGCTCTGTCACATGACCGTGCTTTCGTGCACGCGCTCGTGCTCAATAACACCGGCAATTTCCATTGGAATCGCAAGCAGTACGAGCGGGCGCGAAGCCTCTTCGAGCGAGCCATTGCGGCTGTACGGGGGACTCCTGCGGCCGAGCATCCGGAGGTCCTTGAGTTTCAAGCGAATTTGGCGATGGCGACAGCCGATCCAAACCAGCTCCTGCGTCTTCTCAAACAGCTGGCTGACAAGAAAGAGCGAATCCTGGGTCCCAATCATCCCGACAGCCTCGATATGCGAATGAGATATGCGCAGTACCAACTCACTCCACGGCAAGCGGCAAGGGAACTAGAGCACCAAACAGGTTGAATCGTTAGTCATGCTGCCAGTTGCGTTGGATGGTCTCGAGATTTTGGACAGCAGCAGCGCGTCGCAAATC
>JAKSDA010000071.1 GCA_022360315.1 Pseudomonadota bacterium | reverse complement strand
TCCAAAAACCTCGGACCGAGCCAGAGCGACGAGGCGCGCCGCCAGTGGGTGGGCGAGGAGTGGAGAATACCGGGTGTATTTGACCGACGAGCAAGCCCGCTGGCGGTGATGGATCGGCGCTCTGGCGACGCGGAGAGTTTTTGGACCGGCTCTTAGTTGGTGAGCCCGCGGATGGTCACGTGAGCGGCGAAGCCGGCGCCGGCCTCGGTATAAGTATTGAAGACGGTGGTCGCGCCAGCCTCGCGAAGCGCTTGTTCTTCGTCCTCGAACTTGGCCGTAGCGGCCACTCGGCCGCTGAAGCCAGCTGTTTTGAGATGCTCGATGATCTCCAGATTGGTGGCGAGGGTGGGCAGCGCCAGCATCACCAGATCGAGCGTATGGGCGGCCTGGATACGGTCCCAAAAGTCGGCATCGCTCGGATCACCGAGCAGGACGTTACGCCCGGTTGCCTGTTGATTGCGTACCGTGATCGGATCGATGTCTACGCCAACCACTGTATCGCCGTGGGCGTCGCGCAAACGATCGTATGCTCCGGTGCCGATGCCGCCCATACCAAAAATCGCAATCTTGGCCCGGGCAATGTCTAGCGGACGATCGTCGGGCAGCCGCTCGGCGGTTTGCAGGCGCAGCCAAAACGTCTGGTAGCGACTGTACAGGGTATCGGCCACCAGGCTGCCGCCAGCAGCAATGACAAAGGAGAACGCCAGGGCCACCGCGATGGCGATCAGCCAATCGGTCTCGAGCCAGCCGCTGGTCACGCCGGTGGCGGCGACGATCAAACCGAACTCGCTATAGTTGGTGAGGTTTAGCGACGATAATAGCGCCGTGCGGGCGCGCAGCTTAAAACGCGTCAGCAGGCCGAGAAAAAGCGCGGTTTTTAGTATCACCAGCGGCACCAGCGCCACACCTGCGAGGATGACCGCGCCGGTCAACTGGCCGGAGCTGCCAATAGACAGGAAAAAGCCCAGCAGAAACAGATCCTTGAAGCTGAGCATGGTCTTGGCCAGCTCGTCGGTTTTGGGGTGTGAGGCGACTAATAAGCCGGCCAATAGCGCGCCCAGGTCACCCTTGAGGCCAACCACTCCGAAAACCTCGGCGCCACCCAGAGCGAGCAGCAAACCGTAGAGTACGAGCAGTTCGCCGTGACCTACGCGCTGGAGTATGTACAGTAGCACCGGCCGCAGTGGCAGCAAGAGTAGTAAAGCCGGTGCCCACAAAGAGGGCCATTTACCGCTGGAAGCCACTAGGAAGCATACCGCAGCCAGGTCCTGCATGATCAGGATGCCAATGGCAATGCGGCCGTGGAGGGAGTTCATTTCTCCCCTATCTTCCAGCGCCTTGACCGCGAATACGGTGCTGGAGAAGCTCAGGGCAAATGCCACGAGTAAGGCGCTTTTGGCATCGAGTTGGGCGAAAAAAAGCAGCCCCATCGTGGCCAGAGCTGTCAGCATCAGGGCCGACAGTAGCGTCGTTAGTCCCATGTGAAGGATGCTGACACCCCATACTTGGGGCCGGGCCAGGGTCCGGGGGTTTAGCTTTAACCCGACGGTAAACAACAGCAGGGTGATGCCAAGATCGGCTAGCTTCTCTAGCATTGCACCCGTGGTGACGCCCTGCGCGTTTAGCAAGAATCCGGTGGCCAAAAAACCCACTAGCGGCGGTAGCCCCAGCGTTCGCGCGAGAAATCCCAGCGCAAAAGCAACCGAGATCCAGACGACATCGCCGAGCGCAATGGCGACTAACTCGAAGTCCATCGCCGGCAAGCCTACCTTCGATTCGAGTTAAGAGGTGAGATTATCTCCGAAACACTGCAGTGAGCTCTGCCTGCCGCGGGCAGTTTATCCGCACCTCCCCAGTGCCATTCAGAAGCAGAGCAGTAGAGTCGCGGCCTCTTCAGGTATGATCGGTACAAGGATCGGTTGAGAAGATCCGGCCACAGCGCCGTCATGTTGGACCACTACGCTGCGGCCGGTTGACAACTCGGTAAAAGCGAGCTAAGAAAAAAGCGACATGGCAATTTTCGGCTCAGCAGACTCACTTTCACGCGGATCGGTCGGATCCGGTACGAGATAGTCCTGCGCCGCTGCCACTGAGAGCCCTCCGGCGTAGCTGTTGAGGGCTCTCACAGTTTTCGGCAACCGTCAGACGCACGTGGGCCGAGGACTGGTTTCTCTACCGGGACCCGAAGACGGGTAATCGCATGAGGTTCGTGCGCCCGGTGTTGGCATATGCTCCGAGTCGCCGATGGTCGGCGGCTCTCGATCGTAGCGAGTAAGATAAGGAACAACCAGATGAAGATCCACATCAATGTCGGCACGATTGGTCACGTTGATCACGGCAAAACAACGCTTACCTCGGCGATTACGCAAGTGATGGCAGCGCTGCATGGGGGCCACGGCCTCGGCTTTGACGCTATCGATAACGCACCCGAGGAGCGCAAGCGCGGTGTCACGATCAACGTGGCGCACGTCGAGTACGAGTCCGCCACCCGGCATTATGCGCACGTGGACTGTCCCGGCCACGCCGATTACATCAAAAACATGATCACCGGCGCGTCCCAGATGGACGGGGCAGTGCTCTTGCTGGACGGCTCTCAGGGGGCGCAGCCTCAGACGACGGAGCACGTTCTGCTCGCCAAACAGGTCAACGTCAAGCACATCGTTCTATTTGTGAACAAGACCGATATTGCCGATGCAGATATCCTCGAATTGGCCGAGATGGAGGCGCTGGAGAAACTCGCCGAGCACGGTTTTACTGAGGTGCCCGTGGTGCGCGGTTCTGCATTACTCGCCGTGCAGGCGATCGAGGCTGGTCGCATCGACGATCCCACCGTCGAGTGCATCCGTGAGCTGGTCCACGCGCTCGACACCCATATTCCGGATCCGGAGCGGGACTTCACGTCTCCATTCATGATGCCCATCGAGAGCGTTCACACCATTTCGGGCCGAGGGACCGTGATCACGGGACGGGTAACGCGAGGCATTTTAACCCGGGGCCAGGACGTCGAGGTCGTTGGTCTCGCTGACGATGGCGAGCCGCGTAGAGTGGTCGTGACCGACTTGCAGGAGTTCCGTTGCTCCGTCGACGAGGCGCGCGCAGGCCGCAGTGTCGGCTTGCTTCTGCGCAACGTGAAGCGGGGCGAAGTAGCTCGCGGTCAGATCGTCACCCTGCCAGGCGTCATCAAGCCGCACCGAACTGGCAATGCCAAGATTTACGTACTCAAGAAGGAGGAGGGCGGGCGTCACACGCCGTTCCACGTCGGCTATAAGCCGCAGTTTTTCTTTGGTACCACGGATGTCACCGGGGTGGTCAAGACCATTGAAGGTGGTGCCATCGATATGGTCTTTCCCGGCGACGACGTCGAGATCGGTTTCGAGCTGCACCAGCCTATCGGTGTGGAGCCCGGGATGCGCTTTGCGATCCGTGAAGGCAGCAAGACGGTCGGCGCCGGCCTGGTGACCGCGGTCGGAACCTCCTGACGGTCGCGCGACGACAACGTCCATATGTGATGCTGGACAGTACGGTTAGTCCATCGCACGCTGGTATCGGAATGCTGAGTGATTAGTCGCATCCATGCCAGTTGGGCTGGTATTTATTATTTATCACCTGCCCGCTTCGGACACAGCGCGTTGGCTCTTTTCGAGGCCAATGCTCTCGATGGCCCGGTACCAGGTCGTCTCTACCGACTCGTTGTCGAGCACCCGACCGATATCGAAATTGACTGAATCGAGCTTTTGTCCCGCGGTTACCGAAAGCACGTCGGAGTAGGCGCCGATGAAGTCGCCGGCATCGATCTCGTTGTTCTCGTTGTCATCGCTCCAGGCCACCACCCAGTTCTGGCCCGGATCGACCTCGAAACTGAAGCTCGACAAAAACTCGGTGCTGGTCTGTGACCCGCTGATCTCGTATTCTTCCAGCCCGGTTTCGATCAGAGCAGCCACGATCATCGGTCCGCCCGGCAGACCGAAATCAGCCGGCAGGTTGCTGAAGCGGAGCAAGAGCGGGGTCTCAACCGCGTCGATGGTAAAGAGCAGTTCAAAGGCATAGGTGCCGAGTTCGGTGGTAAACGAGCGATCCAGGGCGATTCGCGTCGTGGCGGTGCCGTTGGCCGGAATGATGCCGCTCGAATCCGAGCCGGTCGGGATGGACAGTACACCGTTCGGAGCGGTGACCGGATTGGCCTCGGACTGGCGGAACTCTTTCAGCTGCCAGGTCATATCGGTGTCGGTCAAATTGCTCAGCGTAATGGCAACGTCGTTGCGATCGCTGCCCATATCGACCGGATCTGGACTGAATGCGATGTCCGAGCCAGGTATCTGGCCGGTAGCGATCGCCTCGACCGCAGCGGCGGCATCGATGAGCCCAGCGCCGCAGTCGCTGGCCAGAGACCGATTGCACGCCGCAGCGCTGAGCGGCCGGGCAGTGTTGCGCAAAATGGTCAAGGCCTGGGCAGCAGTGAGCGGCGACCCGACGGGCTCGACCGCCTTCATGAGCGAGACCACGCCGGCGACATGCGGCGTGGCCATGGAGGTACCCTGCAGAAAAAACTGATCAAACTCTTGTCTGGTGTCGTCGCGTCCAACGCTGAGCACGCCGTCGTTGAAACCATCATTGTCGCGGTCGATGGTCAAATCTCCGCCCGGGGCCATGACGTCGATACGCAGGCCAAAGTTGGAGTACGGCGCGCGCTTATCGCGCAGATCGGTCGCCCCCACCGTGATCACGCCGGTACAACTCGCCGGTGTGAACTGGCTGGTATCGAGGTTATCATTGCCCGCCGCAACTACGATGATGGCGCCGCGCTCGATGGCTTCATTGATCCCCTGCTGGGCGAACGGCGAGCACGCACCCTTTCCGCCCAGGCTCATGTTGATAACGTCGGCGGGGTTGGCATTGTTGGGCACTCCGGAGATGGGAATCCCGGCTGCCCACATCATTCCCTCGATCACGTCGACCAGCGATCCGCCGTTGTTGCCGAGCGCGCGAACCGGAACCATCCGCGCCGCCCAGTTGACGCCAGCCACGCCGTTGCCGTCATTGGTGGCGGCTGCGATGGTGCCGGCCACATGGCTGCCGTGATAGCTGGACTGCTCTCCGGGGGTGCCCTCGTCAAACGGATTGCTATCCCGGCCGTCGCCGTCCAGAGCGACCTGGGGATCGGAAATAAAATCAAAACCGGGCACGACCTTGCCGGTAAAATCCGGGTGGCGCAGAGCGGTATTTGTCGAGTGGAATAAAATACCGGAATCGACCACGGCCACCACTGTATCGCTCGAGCCGGTTGTTCTGTTCCAGGCAACGGGCAGTTTGATCGCCGGGTAGTGCCATTGCTGGGGGTAGAACTGGTCGTTGGGTTCGAGCATCGGATACATGCGGTAATTGGGCTGGGCATAAAGCACATCGGGACGCTTTTCGAGTTGGTGGACCAACTCCAGGGTTTGGGCAGGCGATGCACCGTCGGCGCGGTAGACTGCGGTTGCCGGAAGCGCGGGCGACTTGGTGCGCTTTAGATCGAACGCACCTGTCTTCACGCGCGTTTCGATACGCGTCATTGCTTTGGCCCGAGCCGAAGACCGGAACTTGACGATGATTTCGCCCGGTACAAAATCGCCGCTGATCGCCTGGCTGCTCGACCGATGGGACGCCGCCGCATTCGACACCGGTCGAACAGACACCAGCGGCGTGCCGCTGCTTGCCGCGACGTTCGGGCCAGCGCCGGTCGCGCTCTGGCCGGCCACGCCAACGGTGCCCGAAATACTGGTTGCATTCGATGACGGCGGCGCAGGTCCGTCATCGGCCCTGGTACAGCTGCTGGTCAGCGCCCCGCCTATTACAGCCAGCGAGAACATGGCGGCCAAACGAGGCCAGGGATTGGTGCAGATACTCTCAGTCGACATCATGGATTCTCCTTGGTCACCCTCGCGTTTGCGGGTCTGCCGAACCAGCCCGGGTGCTTCTGCGCACACTCGCAGCTCGTTATACAGTCTCACATAGTTCGAGAGACACAAGCGAGACAAGGTGGATGCGAGTCCCGCTGAGCGTACACGAAGTACGTGAGCAGGCACCGCAGCATCCAATGCAGTATCACGACGTGGATCTCGGACTAGGTGAGACTGTATAGCCTAGCATCGGACAATCATTCATTTAGAGGAGTATTTGAACCTCGGAGTCACACTCAGAATATCTCGGGTGTCTTCATTTAGACAGAGTGCCTGAACCTCGGGATTACACTCAGAATATCTCGGGGCACCACGGCGCCACGGGCCAGAGAAACATTTTATCTGCCATGGTAACAGCGGTAGGCCCGCCTTCTATCAATCCGACCCGGGCGAGTAGCGACGGCGCCACTCCACCCAGATAGATGGAAGCGAGACTGTTCACGTCCATGACCAGATCAGGGGTGCCCTGCCCCCGGGTGCAATGTCTCACACCGGCCTCTACGCGCAATTCGTAGATCTCGGTGTCCGGCTGGTCTGCTCCTGCGTCGTTCGGCGTGTCTGAGCGTCTGAACCGGTCGCGAATTGCCAGCCGGAGCATGCCGTCGCCGAGGTACGAGCGCGCCTCCAGCGCTAGCGGTATATCGAGTAGCCGAAGCCACAGGGTGTCGGCGCGCTTTCGCTGGATCCGACGCCGGTCGCTGGCCAGCCACGGCAAAATCGAATCCACCGGAGCGTTCCACCACGACACGTTGGGAAATAGATCGACATTGACGAGAAATCTCCACAGCGTCGCTTCGGCGCGGCTATCGGTGCTCAGAAGTTCTTCGACCTCGAGCTTGCCGGTGGGAATGCCATCGTCCCACTCGCTGCGCTGCCGGTATACAGCGTATCCGGTGATCTCGGCGCCGCGAGAAGCGATGGCGTAGCGGCGAGAACTGCGACCGCGGCGACGCGCGGCCGAATCGTGGAATCGGCGGTGCTCCCACCAGGGCTCGCTGCGGCTGAGCATGCCCGGGCGGTGTGGACGGATCGCTGCGTAGAGCGGGGGCAGTCGGTCGCGCGCATCGTCCTCTTCGACCAGATCGACCTGATCCCACAGCGTGGAGCCGCGGATCTCCAGCCCTGGCGTGGCGATCTGCACGATATGCCCTTCGGCTGCCAGGCCGAACCCGAAGCGGGGATAGATCGCGGTTTCCGAGGCCCACAGGCCGCTCAGGACATCACCACAACTGCGCGCGTCGTCGAAGTGCGCCGTCATCATGGCGCGCAGAATCCCGCGCCGCCGGTGGGTCGGCTGCACACCGGCCATGGTGAATCCGGCCATCGGGAGCAAACCGCCAGGGACCGCCAGTTCAAAATCGAACGCGGCCGATGTACCCACCATCACCGTTCCATCGAACGCCGCATAGGTGCGCTGCGGCTTGACAATGGCGAGAAATCGCTCGGTATCGCCTTCTTCGTCGGGCAGATCCTCGCCGAATGTGCGCATCAGCGCGGACCGGAACGTGTTCGCCTCCTCGACCGCAATCGGCCGCACTTCGAATCCCATGCCAGAAGGCTACCGCCTCGACGCCCCGGCCGCAATGCGCGTCAATGGCGAGCGCTCACTGCGCCACTGGTTTGACCTGACGTCGTGTCGAGTTGGACGGCTGGAATTGATAGGACAGAGTCACAAAGAAGGAGCGACCCGGTTGCGGATATGGATAGCGGACACTGCCCCCTTGCTCATACCTGGTGTCGAACACGTTGAATAGCGTCGCATCGAAGTCCAGGCCGTTTATCAGGAGGTCCGAGAGGCGAACTCCCGTGTTGAGCAACATATACGCATCTTCCTCGTTGTTGGGGACCTGAAACAGCTCGGCCATTCCATCGCCGTTCATGCGCCAGGTATTGATCGGTGCCAGCTGATTGCCGACAAATCTCGCGGTCAGCATGGTCTCCAGATTCGAGTACGAAGCAACCGGCTTTCCGGTCAAGATCAGGTTGGCCACCAGCGAGGGGACATTTTCGACCCGGCTGCCCTGGGCATTGTAATCCTCCGAATCGACCACTCCCGCATAGGTGATGTTGCCGCGCAGCTGAAGCCGGTCGTAGAGGAGCGCCAGCTCGCTCTCGATACCGACGTTGGTGAGTTCGCCAGCGTTTTCATAAAACGGATCATCGGGGCCCGGCTCGGGAATTCGATAGACAAAGTCGAATACATTATTCAAAAAGGCATTCGTCACAAGCTGCAAGCGGCCACCCATGAACCGAAACGTTTGAGTGAGCTGGAGCGAGCGCAGGCGTTCGGGGGTCAGGGTAGACGCTCCCTGATACGAGGCCAGACTGTTGTACCGATACCAATAAGGAGCATCGACGAATGATTCCGAGTAGGATAGTTTGGTGTTCATCTGTTCATTGGGAGTCCAGATAGCAGCAAGTCGGGGGCTAAAATTTGCCTTGTTGCTGCCCTGATGGCGGTCTTTGACGTCGGTCCGGCCTCCCACATTGAACAGCCATGACTGGGAAAGCCGGTGTTTGAACTGGAGGAATCCCGAGTAGATGATCTCGCTCCCGGGATCGAGGACATAGGATCCGGTGTCGTTCACCCCGGTCCAATCTCCACCTGTACCCAGCACGAAGTTACTGTCGAGTAACCTCATGTAATCCAACTGAACGCCGGCAGTGACGTTGCCCTTGCCAGCGTTTTTGGCATCGTATTCGTAGCGTCCCTGCACGACCGAGCCAAAGGCGTGATCATTCCACGAAACATTCCCATAGGTCTGCGATGCCGGGTCGATGATCAGCAGCACTGTGATGTCGTTGCTATCGTGGTAGCCAGTTACATCGAAGCTGAACTTGTCGGAGATCTGTGTGTCGTAGTTGACCTCAATGTGATGAGAACGCGATCCCAACCCGGGCCCGGCGTTGCCGAAGGTACGGTAGTCATCGTACGAGTATGCCTCGCCGGTATCGCCCCCGGCGCTGAACGGCTCGATCACCTTGCCCTGGCGTATATTGGCCAGGACGCTGAGGTTGCTGATCGAATAGGAAAGCCCGAGATCATAGGAAATGGGATCCTTGTTGCCGTCCAGGATCGCATACCCTCCGGTCGGCATGTTGGATAGATCATCATTGCGCTCGATGGGCACTACCTGTCCATCGGAGTGAAAGAACGACCCCCATAACAGCAGATCTTGTTCCTTGGAGCTGGTGCCGTAGGTGAAGCGCAGAGTTCTTCCCGCTGCCAACAAAGAGTCGTCCGAGGTGACCGGGTTCTCGGACATGAGCGGGTTGCCATCGCCCCGCGACACGAAGTCTCCGCCACCCAGGGTGACCGAAGCTCCATTTAAGTCGGCTCCCTTTCTCAACACGATGTTGATCACTGCGGTGAGCGCAACATTGCCATAGAGCGACGAGCCAGGGCCACGCAGTATCTCGATCTGTTTGATCTTGTCGGGATCGATGCCGATACTGTGATCGGGGTTGGCCATGGAGTAGGCCCGAGAGTTGAGGCGATGCCCGTTCAAAAGGATGAGGATTTTCTGCTGCGACGACGCGTAGACCCCGCGCATGGCGACGTTCATCTCGTTGTGATCGACGACGTAGGTCATGCCGGGGACATAGGTATAGAGCAATTCCTGCAGGTTTTTGGCCCCTGATTGGCGGATCATCGAGCTCGTGATGACCGTGACCGGGACCGGAGCCTCGTCTAGCGACTCTTTTTGCCGCGATGCAGTCACGACCTCCACGTTCAAGAAGTCCTCGAGCCCCTCTTCGCCCATCAAATCCTCGGCCCCGAACTCGATGACGTCTGGGTCGTCTGACTCGTCTGACTCGTCCGGGCGGACTTCGGACTTGTCATCCTCGTCCAGAAGGTCCTCCACGTCATCCAGGACAATCTCGTCATCGTCGTCTTCATCGCCATCCTGGGCACTGGCCTCGGATAGAGCTGCACAGAGGATCAAGGCGCTCATGATGCCCGCGAGTATGCGGCGGCGCCCGGACGTCCCGGCGAAGAATTGAAAGTAACGCTCCAGAGTCAGGTTTGAGTTGTGTTGTCTCGTACTCATGGGCATCCCCCGGATCAACGGATCAGCAGGCAGAGATAAAGCAAACTATGTGATTGCTACAGCACTGTCACCATCCGCATATTGCAATGTTTATTATTATGCTAAATCGTAGCTCTGAATGATGTCAATATCGAAATGAATATGGTTATTTATCCAGCAGCGGCAGGTGGAACGCAGTCCCATCGACAACCAATGCGTTGGGTTAGAGCGCCTCGATTTTGAGTCGGAACCGGCTGACAAAACAGGCCGGCACGGCCTTGCTCGAGGACCGATAAGGCTTGTAGCGCCACGCCTTGAGAGCGCGGCGCAAGGTGGTGACCATCTTGGCAGGGACGCTTTTCCCCAGCGTGACCGTTGTGACCTTGCCCCGGGTATCGATACACAGGCGCGCTGAGATCGGCTTGGTCGTGGCCGGTTTGTTTCCATCCAGCTTGACGTTGCGCAGACGAATGGACGGCAGATTGCCCGAAACTTTGGTGACATCGGAGGCCGATACTTTCACCGGTTTGGCGGGCGGCTCGGGTTTGGGTTTTTCCTTGACGATCGGCTCCAGGGTGGCAGTCACCCTGGCAACGTCGTTGATCGCCGGAGTGACGCGTTTGCGCCACTTTTTGTATCCATCCAGGGTAAGTTCTATAACGATCGTCTCGCCGGCTGGCAGTTTGAGTTTGGTCAGAGGAGTATCGCCCTTGTATTCACCGTCGACGCGCACTGTGGCTCCAGCTGGCGTGGAAGAAACTCTCACCTTGCCCATTCGCGGCGCCTCGCGCTGCAGCTGGATGGAGACGCGCTCGGTCTCGCCCCCTTCGATCTCGAATGTCCTGGCCATCGGAACATAACCGGAGGCCGACACCTGGACCGTGTGTCGCCCTCGTTCGAGCTCCAGCTTTTGCGGTGAACGCCCTGAACGCGTCTTTCCGTCGATCAAAATAGAGGCGTTGGATGGTCTGAAGTCGAGCACCAGGGTGCCGTTGCTCGGGCGCCGGCTGGTACGCTTGCGCGAACGATTGGACGGCCGCTTGGTGTCGCGCTTTTTTCCTTCGCCACGACCGCTTTGGTCAGCGTGATATAGACCGGCATCACGCCAGAACCCGGACTCAACAAGGTGGCCTCATGCGAGCTGTAGCCGTTCTTGGAGATGACGATTCTGAGCTCTTTGCTGGGTGGTACCGGTACCAGCAGGCCATCGGGGCCGATCTCCTTGTCGAATGGCTCGCCGTCGACAGCGACCTTGGCACCGTAGGGAACGGCGTGCAACCGCAGCGCCGCTGAGGGGATTTCGGCTCTTTCGACAACCGGGCTCTCGACAGTCTCCGGGGTCTCAGGTGCGGGCTGTGGTTGTGGTTGTGGTTGTGGTTGTGGTTGTGGTGGCTGCTGCTCCACAATGGCCTGAGAACTCCGTTGCGCGAGGAAAGACGCCGCTGCTGCGCCGACAGATACCGCGATCAGGGCAAAGATGGCAAGCACACCCAGACTTCGCTGCCGCCTGGGCGGTGCCGGCAGACTCACCCCTTGACTGAACGGGTTGCTGCCGGTCGGCTGGTAGTGAAATGGCTGGGAAGGTGTATGGATTGGCGAGGAATCCGGGTTGGTGATCCTGGGAATCAGCGAACTCGGTGTTGTGGGGAGGAGTTGCGGGGCAGTGCCGGACCGGTAGGGGGCGCTATCCTGGGCTGACGATACGAAGAGAGGCGGCAACTCGCTATTGGAGGGCAATGCCTTGCGCCGCGCGTCCTCGGTTACCTGGCGCTCGACAGCGAGCCGGGTGGCGCGTCTTTCGGCCAGAGTGGCGGTGAGCCATTCTCCGATCGCACGATCCGAGCTGCCGCCCAGGGCGCGGAGTAGCTCTTCCAGCTGATTGCGCAGATGCGCCGCTGTCGGGGTGCGAATGATGGGGTCTCGCTCGAGAAGCCGCAGAACGATCTCGTCGAGCTGCGGTGGCACATTGGGGTTGTAGATGCTCGGGGGCGGAATCGGCCGCTCGATGACGTTGCGCACGATCGCGGCCTCGGATGGACCGGCGAACAGCTTGCGCGAGGTCAACATTTCGTGCAGTACAACCCCGAGCGAGAAAAGATCCGAGCGCCTGTCCAGCTCCATATTGTTGACCTGTTCTGGCGAACAATAGAGCAGGTTGCCCTGCAGGGGGCCGGGCTGTGTCGTGGACAGGACCTTGGCGAGGCCGAAATCGACCACCTTGGTGTAGCCGCCGTAGGTCACCATGATGTTCGAGGGCGATATATCGCAGTGAACGATGGAGCGCGAGTTGCCGTCGGCATCGGTGGCGGAGTGCGCGCAATGCAGAGCATCGGCGGCCGCGGCGGCGATATGGCAGATCAGCGGTACGGGAATGCGGCGTTCGAGTTGTGCAACCGAGTCGAGAATGCAGCGCAGATCCTCACCCGAAACGTATTCCATGACGATGGCGAACTGATCTCGCTCGCGCATCACGTTGTAGATCTCGACGATATTGGGATGCTTCAGAGATGCCGCGAGCCGGGCCTCTGCGAGGAACATGCTGACAAAGCGTTCGTCACCGTGAAACTGAGAGAGGATTCGCTTTATGACAACAAGTTTCTCGAAGCCGCCAGGACCTTGCTGGCAGGCAAGCAGCACTTCTGCCATCCCACCTGAGCCAATACGGCGAGCAACCTGGTATGCGGGCATAGCAGGTAATCGTACCCCAAAGAGGCTTTTTCAGTAAGAGGTCGTCGAACAACAGATCTGTTATTGCTCCAGAAGGCAGCGCCGCTGGGCAATCGGGCTTTCAAAATTATCACCAGGCGTCGATGGCTGCCCGTCAAACGGCGATCGGCGTGCGTCATGTCGCAGTGCGTTGCGACCGGCATGGTGGCTGGCTATACTGCTGCCCCCTGCGAGTCTATCGCGTCGCCCTGGCTCGCTGCGCATGGCAACCTGTAATGAATGCCTTCGAGGCTTACCGGCCCTCTACAAGCAGTGAGCGTTGCTCAAACAGCAAACTGTACTCGTCGAACGAATCCAGCCCACTGGTTTTGAGCAAAATGAAAGGGCAATTACTCCAGCGACCGCGCAAAAAATGCGTTTCGCATCCATCTGGCAAGACGCTACGAGGGAACCATGGTGGTTTCGTATGACCGACGGGCCGGGCAGCCGGAAGGGCCGGCCGGGATAACGATGGGTCGCCAGTGCACAAGGTTATTTGTGCGTGGGTCCTTACTGCGCGTCGAAACGTGAAGTCAATCGATGAACGAGGACAATCAATCAGGTAGTGGTTTGAGTGGGGCGGAGAGGCTCGCAAGGCAGAACGAGGCTCTGCAGACCGAGCTGAGGGAGCTGTCGATCCAGTACGACCAGGCTCTGGCCCACATTTCGCATCTCAAAGCCTACCAGGCAGAGATGGAACTGCACCGTCAGGGACTCGAGCAGGCAAACGTCCGTATCTCCCTGCTCGCCGAGGAACTCGAGACCCGCGAGCAAGCGTATCGAGAACAGGCGGAATCACTGGCCAAGACCTCGGCAGAGCTCGACATGGCGCACAAACGCCTGGTCAAGGCCTACGATGACTTGCGTCGCGAGCGATCGCGTCAGGAGCGCGATCTGCGTCGTATGGAAAACGAGCTCGAACTCGCCGGCAGTGTTCAGCGGCTATTGATACCGGCGGCCCCACCGGAGAATGTGCCCGGTCTCGAGCTGAGCATGAGTTACACGCCGGCTTCGGAGGCGAGTGGGGATTGGCTGGGGTTTTGGCACAACCATGAGGCGGACGAGCTGTCGATTTTTATCGGCGATGTGACCGGTCACGGTCTCGGTTCAGCATTGATAACTGCCGGTGTATTCTCGGCGGTATCCACGTTGAGCGTACTCGATCAACTGACCAACGAGGGCGCGCATCACGGCCCAAATCAGGGCCAGCATGCCGATTTTTTTCACACATTTCTCGGCAAATGCAGAGAACCGCAGTTTCTCGTGCAGCTTCTCGACGGAGTCGTGGCCGGCATGGGGCACGGTCAGTTTGCCATGACCCTATTTGCCGCGGTCTATCACATAGAGAGTCGGGTCATACGCTATGTCAATGCTGGCCATTGTTTACCCATCCTTCTCGGTGAGAAGGATGTTGCCGAGGAAACGCGGGGCAGGGCGAAAGCACGAGCTTTGGTTGCTCGCGGCGCTCAACTGGGCCTGTCGGAGATCGGCTCGGATCCGCAGCGCGATGAGAGCCAGATGCAGCTGGAGAAAAACGACCTACTTTTGTTCTACACCGATGGCCTTTCGGAGACGCGCAACGACCGCAACCGCGAGCTCGGGGTAGGAAGGTTGGTGCGGTGGTTACGCGACTTGCACGATCGTCCTGTCGACGCCATTCGCGACGCACTCCGAGTTCGCATCGAGGAGTTTGCCAACAACACCAAAGCCGACGATGACATTGCGTTTGTCATCGCGCGGGTAACCGAATAGCGGCCGGCCTTTTAGAGCCGGTCCGAGGTTTTTGGACCGGCTCTTAGCCGAGCTTGTCTTTTGCTCGTTTGTTGAACGTTTCGGCGTTGATCACGTAGCGCTCGTGGCTGCCGCGGCAGATCAGATCGACGCCGTCATGGGCCTCGACCTCGAAGACCAGGCGCTTGCGATCGACCGTGATCAGCTCGACTCTGGCCCGCACTTCGAGTCCCGGCGGAGTGGCCGCGGAGTGGCTCAGATTGACGTGCGTGCCCACGGTCTGCTCGTCTGGCCAATCGATGTATGGGTTGATGGCCAGGATACAGGCCCATTCGATCAAACCGACCATGAAGCCAGTGGCAAATACTCTGGGCATTGCCTGAAACTCGGGTGATTCTGGAAATAGACTCGGCACGGTCTTGTTGTCTGGAACGCGGAATGCGAGTTCGTGCTCGATGCCAGCTTTCAGGGATTGCTTCACGGGTTACTCCCCTGCGAGGGCGATTTCTTGCGGCCGGACAGAATGATGTGATGGTTGATGAACGAAGCCTGTGGGTTTGGAAAGTCGCGCGGCTGCATCCATTGCACGGCGCGGTCGGGCGCCTCTTGCACCATGCGTATCAGACTCTCGATGGTCTCGGTGCTACAGCCTTGGAGTTCCGCCCAGCGAAGAAACTGATGCCGTTTGATGATGTGCTCTTTATGCTCCACCGCGAGTCCGGCGTCCTCGAACATGCCGACCCATTGTGAATCGGAAAAGGCGTGATTGTGGCTGGGGTCGCGCAGCTTTTCGAAACCATCGACATAGCGTCCTGTGCTGGCATCATCGGGCAACACGTGGTCCTGGACGAGCAGCAGGCCGCGCGGTTTCAACACCCGCGAGCACTCCTTGACGAAGCGAGCGCAAGAGGGAAAATGATGCGGCGCGATCCGGCAGGTGACCAGATCGAACGACTCGTCGTCGAAGGGAAGATCTTCGGCGTCGGCCTGGCCGAAGTGTATGTTTTTCGCCGCTTGCCCGTGAATATGGTCGCGCGCCGCCACCAGCATATTGAACGAGATGTCGACCGCGATCATGTGGTCGACCAGAGGAGCAAATTTGAGCGCGGTATGCCCACCGCCGGTGGCGACATCGAGGGCGATGCAATCGGGTCGCGGCGCGGCGATCGCGACCAGCCGATCGAGTTCCTCGCCCTTGGCGTGAACCTCGCTAGTCACGTATCCACCGGCAAATCGGCTAAATCTCTCCTGGGACAGCGTCTTGGAGTCTTTACTGGTCATAGTATGATACTCGCGGGCCGCTCGCGCGGCAGCGTCCCCGGTGCGAGCCGGGCGCCCATATACGATGCGCCGAAAACGCCTCGAGCATCATTCTACCATCGCAGTCTCGGTCCCCGGCTGGTTGACCGGGCGATATTCTCCTTTCGGAAAGATCGAGATATGGTCGCGCGCGTGATGTCGCAGGCGCAGGCGTTTGGCAAGAAATCTACCGTCGATTTGATGGTCTTTCTGGACTACAATGACCAAAAAAGTCTTGATATCTAGTCGGAGTTTCGGCCGGACTGTGAGCGGATATTGTTCTATCACGAGGCAGGCGTGCTGCTGGTAGATCAAGCCGGCGATTGGCTGGTCCTGCGAGCAGGTGCCAGGTGAGCGATACATGCAAACGCTTCGGCTGGCTCTGTGGCCGGAAACCCGGACCGGGCGCGCGGTTATCGCGAAAACGTCGACGCGCTGCCCGCCCGGCCCGCTGAATCCATTGACGGCGAATTGTGAAGCCGCGCTGCAGTGTCGACAAACAGTTCCGAGCGCGCCCATCCCTCTACACCTTGTAGTCGCCAGCCGGCCCATGCCGCGATGGTCGGCGCGATGTCCACCATGGGCAACTCGTCGATCACCGCTCCGGCCCGTACACCCGGGCCCGCCATCAGGAAACCCGTGCGCATGCGTGCAAGACCGGGATCGTGTCCGTGCGCGCCCCGTATCCCATCGAGCCTTTCCACCGTCGGGCCGGTGAGATTCTTGCCCGTGTTGTAGCCTTCATTGAAGAACAGCGCAAACTCCGCACCGGGCATGCCGCCGCGTTCGGCCAGCTCTGCAGCCGAAATTTTGCGCGCCGCTCCGGCCAGTTGGCCGGCCAGCAGCTGATCGACTGTCTGCTCGAGCAACAAGCGCGTCCCCGCATCGGCCTGATCACGCAGCATCAGCGCCACCGAGCCACCCGACGGCCAGGCCATGGCGCGCCAGCCAACCACCTCGGCGTAGTCGTCGAGCTCGATCAACCCGGCCCGAACCAGTGCGGCGTTGAGATGCACCACCGAGTGAACATCGACAAAACCGTGGTCGCCAGTGATCACGATCAGCGTTTCGTCGGACAACCCCTGGGTCGCGAGTACCTGCAAAAATGCCCCGACTCGTTGGTCGACCTGCTCGAACGCCGCGCGCACCTCGTCGGCGTCGCGTCCGTGCCCGTGCTGTTTGCTGTCGGTGTTGAACACGTGCAGAAGCAAGAGCTCGGGCCGCCACCGCCGCACGACCAGCGCGGCAACGTCGAATAGATAGCGCTCGTAGTCATCGCTTCGGGTGATATCGGGCAGCGTCACGTCCGCAGCAATGGCTGCAGCAAGCGCAGGACTGGCGGTCTGCGGTAGATATTCGGGATACGTCCGGCCGCGCAGAGGAAACTCGGGCAAATTGTGGTCGATGTCGGCCCCGACTGTCACCGGCCACGACAGCGCTGCAGTGGTCGCGCCGGCCGCGCGCGCCGATTGCCACAGAGTGGTCGCCGAAATGGCCTCGGCCTCCCAATACCAGTTGATGAACCGGCCACTCTCGTCAAAGCGATAATTTGTGACAATTCCGTGACCTGCCGGCCGCATGCCAGTGACCATGGTCGTGTGAGATGGATAGGTCACGGTCGGCACGACGCCGCGAACACCCCGGGCGTGCACGCCGCGCCTGGCAAGCCCGGTGAGCGCCGGAAGCGAGACTCCGTGGGCCGCCGGGTCCAGATACAGCTCGGGCCGCAAGCCGTCGATCGAGATGACCACGACGCGACGCTTGGCCGGTGCGTCGCGCCCGGTCGATGCCAAACCTGCCGCACCCGGCTGCGCAGCCGATGGACCCGCACAGCCGGCTGAAGCCGCAGCCGCAGCGAGCGCGAACAAGACTGCAACGTGCGAGCGTGGTTCGATCATGAGCGGAGGGTAACCGAGCCCGCCGCGATCGGGGACGGAACGACCTCATTGTTGCGAGAAACTCACAAACTTCGCCCCGCCCCAGTCGTGCTACCATTATTGGGCAAAGCCCTCCGGCGGACTGCCGCACGCAGATTCGAGAAAAACGATTTTTCCCGAATGCTGCTAGAACGGCAATTCGTCGCTCAATGCGCAGCTTCCGATGGGCAGGTCGAGCAGTGCCCCCACCGACGCAACCTGGTCGAGCAGGGCCGACCAGTTTTCTCTGGCCAGTTTGCCGGCTTCCGGATTTTGGGCGTATTTTGCCTCGATCTCGGCCGCGATCGACGGCTCGCACACAGTCTCTTGAATTTGCTCGACCACGTAGTTGGCAATTGCCTCCGCTGCAGTGGGGCGCATCGGGTCGGCAAAAAAGTTGAACCAAGTATGCGAGGTTGCTTCCGCCGACGTGGCGTAGAAGGCCATTCCCTGCACGCCTTCCCACAACTGCGGCGATACGTCGTCCGGCGTCCATGCCGGCGGCGCCGCGCCCAGTCCGCGCCCGATGACCAGATCGACCGCACGGCGAACCCGCCGTTCGCGGAAGTCGACAAACGAATCCGGGCCGCCGTCAGACCTCGAACACTCGGCAGAAAGAGTCGGCTCATAGAGCCACACCACCTCAAAATCGGTACAGTAAGGCAGTGGTTCTGTGGGCACCAGGCCGGCGTAGCCATACCCCGCGGCCTGCTCGTCATAAGCGCCCACCTTGGTCTTGTAACGTTCGATGCGAATGACATATTCCATCACCGAATGTGACGAGACATCGGCGCCATTGCCGCTCAAACTCCCCATGAAATTGTGACGAAGGCCGAGATTGTGTCCGATTTCATGGGCGGCGAGCTCGCGAAAGTAGCCCTGCATATAGGAATCGAATGTCACTCCCTCGGGGGTCTCGTCAAAATCAAATGGCGACATCAGCGGATCGTGCAGCTCGGGCCGTTCGGCTTCCACCGTCAACGGCAACCTGCCCAGCTTGATGCGACTGCTGCTGAGACGCGGAGTGGGAATCAGCGCCTCCAGACGGCGGCGAGCCTCTACCAGCAGGACTTCAGCCTGCGCGACCGCACCGGCCCGACGCAGCGCTCTGGCTTGCTCCACGACATTAAACCAATCGCTGTACAGCTGGATAATGCTCGGTCCCTGGATGAGGACCAGGCCCGCAAAGATCTCTCCGGTGAATTGATGGGCCGCCGAAGGACCAAAACCGCCGTAGAATGCCTGGTTGTCGAGATCCCACTCAACGATGTTGAAGCGAACATCCCCGGTCACCAGAAGCGGATTGAGCGGATGATCGGCCGCAATATGATGGTATTCGAGAAGGTCATAACCCAGTAGCCCGCGAAAGACCTCGTTCCAATCCTCAAATGCCTGCGAGAACGCATCCCGGTACTGCGCCGGTACATTCTTGATAAAATAGCGAATGGGAGGGCGATCCCGATACTGGGTGACCGGAAAGCGAGTAATGCGCGGAACCCGGTTGCGATAGGTCTCGAAAAATCCGACCTCCGGGATCGCTTCGCGTACCGCAAATGCGTCGCTAAAACCCGAGCCCAGCTTGATGTACCAGCGAACCGTGATGAACAGCGGCTCGGCGTCATCGGCCTGCTCTACAACTCCCTCGGCCGGGATGCGCTCCATGGTGCTCACCACGTCGAATACCAGCGTCGAAGTCGAATAATCGGCCAGCGTCGCCCGGGTCGCCACCTCGGTCAGTCCCAGGTACGCCGGATCGATGATCGTCTCGATGCTGAGCCCCTCGCCGAGCGCGGAGATGTCGAGCAAGACTTGCTGTCTGCGCACATCCACCCCGGCGATCGGAATGGTCAATAACGGCTCTTGTGGGCTGGTTTCAGTGCAATCGAATTCACACCCGAACAGAGTAAATCCATATCTGCCATCCTCTCCCCGGGCCACAAACGGGCGGATGTGCAACGGCGGGAGTTGAGACAACTTGAACCCGCCGAGAAATTCATCGTCAGGATCTGAAATTCTGGTGATCACACCGCCAACGACCGCATTCTGACCAAGCAGCCGAATGGGATATCCAACCACCAGCGAATCCCGAGGCGCAGTCGATCTCGGTACCTTTACCGCGACATCCGCAGTCGCGCTGGCGCCGACGAGATCACGACGGGCAGCTTCGCCAGCAGATATGATATCGGGCCCAGTCGCCACATTGCCGCGGTTGATAACCCGAAACGTATTGGAATCGTCTCCAATGACCACGTCGACGTCTTCACCGCTGTGTACTGGATTGTGCCCAGCCGGGTCAGTCCCACCCGATACCGTAGAATGCGTGGAATCACAGCCGGCACTGGCTACGATCGAGATCAGGCCGATGCCCAGGATGCAGCGTACTTTTTTTGGCATGAAAACTCTCTCCTTCGCCTATGCGAGACGCTCGCATATGTACACCGAAGAGCCTGATATGGCGCCACATTTAGGGCAACGCGAGGCTTCTTACAGCCGTTGTCAAGGCCGGGCGCAAGCGGTCAGATGCGGTGAGGTTTGGTTGTCGCCTTTTTTATGATATTTGCGGCGCATTATTCGTAAACAGAAGCGCATTCGTCCTGGCTCAAACAAGGCATAACTGATGCGCTTCTGTCGAGTATTCCCGAGAAACCCGCTAGACGATCTTTTTGACCAGACCGCTGGTCACTATAGTACGTCCGACTTGGCGCTGTCCGATCTCGGCCAGCCCGCTGCACAGGGCGCGGCGGGTTAGCTCGGTGGGCTGCGCTCTGTCCACCATCACGATCACCCCGCCCTCACGAACCACCCGGCTCCACTCACTCAGCAGTTTGTTCCAGTCGTCGCGTTGACCGACGCCCGGGGCGACGACGGCATCGATCCGGTTGTCGGCCAGAGGCAGCACATCGGGTTCGCTACACATGCGATCGCCGAGAATTCGCCGCAGTGACCTGGCCTTGTCAGCAACCTGAACCACCTGGTGGCCCCGGCTGGCAAGAGCGCGGCCGATTCGGGGCTGCTCGAGCACTGTGATGGCTCCGCTATCGATGCCCGCCGACTCGAGAGCCTCACACACAGCATTGACAGTTTGGGTGATAAAAATAGAAGAAAGCATGGTGGCGATACGACGGCAGAACATCGCACGCCAGGCCGGACCAGAAAAGGTCAGCTCTGACGCAAGTACTCGCAGCGCGGTGTTTCGATGTGGGGTGTAATCCAAATGACACCCCACAGCTCGGCTAAAAGGAAGCGGAAGTTCTCGTAGCTCACCACAAAGAAATCCATCTTGCGTTGCTTGATGCTGCCGCCAGTATCGTCGGCGCGCACGCAACCGTCGTGGATGGTGCCATCGGGCATCAAGAGTCCGTCGAACTCCGGTATGTAAATCGGCTCTCCGATCGGAATCAGCTGGGGATCCACGGCGACAGTTTTGAACGGAATCAAGGGCCGTCGTCCGGCGCCGCGACCAAAGGGATGGGTGTTGGGGTCGAGCTGCTCGAAACACGTGCCCACTCCGTAGTCGCAGCGTCCGGCGTAGTTGATGATCCGGCCGTCGGCGAGAAGCCCGGATCCCTCCATGCGCAGTGCCTGGACAAAGCGCTCGGGATAGGTGCCCAGGAAAAAACCATCACGGGTATAGATATCGACCTCGTCAAAGTCATTGTGATAGCGGTGCTCCATGGCCAGCCAGTAAAAACGCAGGGCAAAGCCGAGATTCTCGGACAGCGGATAGCCGCAACATACTTTGAGTCTGCCCGGTGCGGGCTGTCGCGGCGAAATGAGCAGCGCCTCCTTGCTCAGCTTGGATACATCGGCTCGCGACGGCTGGACTGTGACAAGAACCATCACGATCACGATCAAGCAGCGCATTAGCACCTAGTATCCACTATTTGCTCTTCGATCGGTAAGTGGTTATTGCGTCCGTCACCAAAATCTGGCGACCATCTCACCATGGACGAGCGCACCTTATCGCAGCTGGTCATCCCCCTGTCTCACCTGGCGGAAGCTCGGCGGAGCCGCAACGAGGTAGGTGGCAAGGCTGCACATCTGGCTCGATTGTGGGCCACAGGGATACCTGTACCCGATGGGTTCGTGGTCACAACGGCTGTCCAAGATCTCGACCAAAGGGCGCGAATTAGCGTTTTCGAACACATACAGCGTCGAGCCGCACAGCTCCACGCTTCACTCGCCGTGCGTTCCTCGTCACCATGGGAAGACGGATTCACGGCTTCCGCACCGGGCGTATTTGCTTCGATTCTGGATGTCGACCCCGGCGATGTGGTGTCGGCAATTCTGCACGTGTGGAAATCGGCGAATTCTCCACTGGTCCACGCCTATGTCGCCGCACGCGGCATCGCACCAGAGCGCCCGATCGGTGCAACTGTACCCATCGCAGTGCTGGTGCAGCGACAGGTGCCCCGACAATCATCGTGGACTGGAGTGGTATACACTCGTCTGCCCGGGCAACCTCAAAGCGATACAGCGCTTGTTGAAGCCGCGCCGGCACTCCGCTCGGCTTCGCTACCAGTCGAGACAGCTGTGATATCGCACCGCGTCGACCGGGCGAGCAAGGCGATCGAGCCATCCGAGCCCAACCCGCTGGGCAGAAAAGCCTCTGCGATACTCGATCCCTCCGCGCTGATCGGCTTGATCGAGCTGTGCCTGAGCGCCGAATCGACCATTGAGGCCCGCTCGGGTGCCGACGTTGAATGGATCGCCGAACCCGACGGCGAGGCGGGCTGGCAGGTATGGATCGTACAGGCCCGCCCCATTGTCCACCCTCGAGTACCGCCGCCGTTTCCCCGGGCCATCCTGGCTTTTTCGCGCACCCGGCCGGATATCGTCTGGCGCTGGGATGTCACTCACAATCCCGATCCGCTTTCTCCTGCCCAGGCCGGATTGGTTGAACGCATGGACAGAGCTGGATTGGCGCCGTTTCTCATGCGTGTGGTGGGCGGCTATCTCTACGTGGCGAGTTCCGATTCCGGGGCCTCGAGTGCGGATTCTGGCCCACCTCGAGACCAGCTCAATGCCGACTCGCTGCGCCGCATATTCGAAGATGAACTCGAACCAGCCATGCATCGAGCCCTGGCCGACGCCGAATCCGATCAGGCCGACCTGGTCGCTGTGCTGGCGGCGTACGGTGAATTCTACGGCGTTTACACAGCCCGACTGAATCCGCTGATCAGCCGGGCCCGCCGGGCTCTGCCGCAGTTTCTCAGAGGTAGATTGGGGGCCGATCGAGCCATGCGGATACTCGAGCAGTGTGGACACCTGGACCGAGAACGAGTCGGCCACAGGCGTCGGGGCCTCGCGTATTCGGCGCCGGAGCGCCTGGCCGGCGAACTCCTGGCCGATCGATCACCGGCCCGATTGGAGACACTTCTCACCCGGGTGGCTGCTGGCAATCTCCCCTTCGAAGAATTACTCGCCGTGGCCAATCCCATGTCCACGGCGTGGGACGTCGCGGTTCCGACATTTGCCGAAACACCGGCGCTGCTTCGGGATGCGGTGGCCCGTTACCGGGAGCGATTGCGCCAAAATCGCGACATGGGCCGACCGGGCAGCCGGCTTTTCGATCGAAGTGAACTCATCCGCAAAGCGGTGCGCGAGCAGCTCGACAGCAACGCGGCAGCCGATTTCGACGCAGTTCTGGAATTGGCTCGCACCGGGCGCGACCTCGGCGAGGTCGACGACAGATTATACTCTCGCGCCCAGGCCGCTGTGCGATACGCCCTGCTGCGTCAAGCTCGTCACAGCCAGCTCGCCGTTGCCGAAGACATTTTTTTTCTGCCTCTTGCCGAGGTTGTCGGGTGGGTCGACAATCCGGTTTCGCCCGATCCGGTGGTGTGCCGGCGACGGGCCCAGGCTGCGCGAGCCATGCGCGAAAGACAGCGCGGCTGGCGCATGCCCCTGGCATTTGCCGCCGGCGAGCCGCTCGATCGAACTCAGCCCGATGATGCGAGCGGCCCCCGCGAGGGCAAAAAAAGTCGTGCAGGCACAACCAGTTCACAGCTTGATATAGCGGATATCCAAAAGAGAGCGAAGGGCCAAGACGTGTGGTCGGGCCGAGGTACCGGAGGACAGGTTCGGGGCGCCGCCGTGCGCCTGGACGATCTCGCGGCCACTGCGCAGACCGACAAGGTACCGAGCCATTGCATTCTGGTCGTGGCCACCGTGACACCTGCCATGGTGTTCTTGCTCGAGAGTGCGGTCGCCGTGGTCGCCCAATACGGCGGCCTTCTGGATCACGGTGCCGCCATGGCACGAGAACTCGGCCTGCCCTGCGTGGTCGACTGCTCCCATGCGTGGGATGAAATTCGTACCGGTGACGAACTGTGGATCGACGGCGATGGCGGTCTCGTGATCCGCATCTGATCGCAGCGATTGATTCGGATAGCGAACAACGAATAGCCGGCCGTCCGCTCAGTACCGCGACCCGTAAGTAAGTGCCCAGTAGTATCAATCCCAGCCAGAACTCGAACCGGGATTCGGAGACTGCGGGCCGGGATCTGCCGGAGAAGAAAGCTCTGACTCCTGCTGCGGCAGTGCGTCGTCGAGCTGCGACCCGCTATGGGTGGGCGGTACTGGCCGAACTGGCTCGGGGTTGGAAATTCCCACATGAACTGGCGGTTGTGGCGATAGGTCAACCGCGTCCGACTCGCCTGGTTCCGGCCCAGTTGCTGGTTCTGGCCCGGCCGATCGTGGCCCCACAGTATCTGATCTGGCCAGCCCCATATCAGTTGATTCAGGTATTGCCGCGTCTGTTCTGGCCTCTGGTATGGTCGCGTCCAGGCCTGTTGGTGCTGGTCCCGCTGCATCCGGTTGTGCGACATCCGGCCTCATGAAGTCCGGTTGTGCCACCGGCTGAGTCGAATAATCCGGCGGTATCGGCTCGTCGACGTCATCATCGTCATCATCGGGTTCAGCAGCCAGACTCTCGGCCAAACGCTCGCTCGAGATCGAGTTGACTCGCTCGCGTAAGTCCTTACCCACCTTGAAGAATGGAAGCCGCTTCGGAGCTACATGCACGGTTTCGCCAGTGCGCGGATTGCGACCCTCGTACGACTTGTACTGGCGCACGGTGAAGCTCCCAAAGCCCCGAATTTCGATGCCATCGCCGTTCTGTAGAGCTTTGACCATCGAATCGAAGACGCAGTTGACAATCTGCTCCGCCTTGCCATTCGGCAATTTGAGCTTTTCAGAGATTTGCTCGATCAGCTCGGACTTTGTCAAAACCCAGTTAACTCCGTGAAACTCGGGAAACTCTAGCCGAACTCGCAACGGTTACGCAAGAGCTAACCGACTGGAATCGCATCGAATCCGCTGACCTGGACCCGGCTCTGAGCAGCTAGGATCCCCCGAGCGCGGGGAGCGAGACCTGCCCATCTTGAGAAATCGCCCGGTAACTGTCCGGAAAAGGGTACGTTTCGCATCGATGACGAGCAAAAAAATCAATTAGATCTCGCCATGTTATCTTGCCCTGCTGGCGTGCGTTGCGGATCGCGGCGGGGAGCATCAAGTTACACATTGGCCCGACCGGAGGGGAATGGCCTACGCTCACTCGCGCCTCGACTCCGACTGCCGTCGGCGGCACTTTGCTCACGTAGAAGTATGAGATCTCAGGCAGGGCCACGGTCTCGACTCGTAGGATATCCAGAGCCCACCCTTTGCGATACAGGCACTCGCTGCGCTCCTCGCGGCCGTTGGCCTTGATGGCCACCGCATTGTGAAGCAGTGGCGCTTTGCCACTGCACACCCGAGATCCCCGAGTTGGCCGGGTGACCACGTTGTAGGCGAGGTTGCGATCAGTGAGATTGTCGATGGCGAGCACCATCATTCGCCGAGGGGTGCCCTCGAGTTTGCGCAGCGAGACGGACAGGCGAAGACCCCCTATGTCGACGGATCGGTTTTTTTTCCTTCTCGGATTCAGGCGCCGGCGAGTGTCGCTGAACTGATAGTGAAATGCCCTGGCCATGCTCTGGGCTGTGGGCGTGGGCGAGATGCCGAAGGACTCGGCGTCTTTCTGCAAGTACCCGGCATAGATACTGGGACTGCGTTCGACCGATTCATTAACCTGGCTCAGTGATACCTCGCTGCCATCCGGCTGCGGAATCTTGGCCGGCAAGCTCACTACATAACAAAAGCGCAGCCGTATGAGCAGAATCGCCAAAAGACCCGCAATGGCCAGCACAGAGCCGCGAAACCGCAGGTCTTCGTGCAGATTCAGCACAGACACAATGCGACGCAACGCAGACAAACCGGCCAATTTCCGACCGTCCAATTGCGGCGTATGCGACGGGTTATCGGCCATAGCGCAGCAATTCAATACGTCCCTACTCAGGACACCAAAGACTCACATAAGCGTACTAATGATGATTTCTTTGCGTGCGATCGACTACAATTTGCACTCAGAGGACTCAACGATACACCAATCGTGTCGATTCATACGAGCACCGAGGGTTGAAAGATTGACTCTTGCGATCGCTCCCGGCCTAATCAGAAATGCAAGGCCATCAGCTGGGCGAGAGATAGCCGATCCAGCCCATGCAATCGTTGATTCTCGATGGGCCACTATTTTGACCGCTCCACTGAAAATCTCCCCCACGATGCGAGCACTCGGTGCTCGCCATCGACTTGGTGCTCGCTATCCCCGGCAGCGGTCGTCTCGCCGTGTTGCCCGCCTTGTCCTCGCAGCGTTCACGGCCTGGGCAATATTGCTGGGACCGGGTTTCGCGACCCATGCCCGGGCAGATCGGGTGAGCACCCTATCTCGCGCGCTCATTCACTCCAAGAATGACAAGGAGCGCATCAGCGCAGCGGTCTCACTGGCTCGTCTCAACGATCCGCGATCCTTCAGCACCCTGGTCACGGCGCTGCGCGACGATCATCGCAACGTGCGCGCGATCGCTGCGGTGGCCCTGGGCCAACTCGGCGTTTCACGCGCTCTGCCCGCCCTGCGCGAGGCCGCCAAAGACCGCGACCGCATGGTCCGAAAGCGGGCCCTGCAGGCGATCGAGGCCATCGAAAAAAAGACTCGTTACCGGGTTTCCAGTCGCCGGGGCGAACCCGGATTTGGCCAGAGCCCGCGATCTGTCACGCGGCCGCAGGTTTATGTGGTGCTCAAATCCTCTGCCGACAAGACGACCGGCCCGGCCAGCCAGAGGGATCGCGATCGCCGCGCAAAACAGATGCGGCGCATCTTCGGCAAGGAAATGGCCAGCGCGCCCGAAATCACGACCAGTGCCCGGATGGCCGAACAGCTGGGAATTCCCCACTACGCCCTCGATGCATCAATTGTTCGGTTCAATCGCCGAACCATGGGGGCAGATATTGAAATCGAGTGTCGTGTACGTGTCGCCATTTCGGACCAACGCGGCAAGATACTGTCGTTTTTGACCAGCGGCGCCAGAGTGCGGGTTCCGAAGTCTGGATTCGACGAGCGGCGGAGCTTACCCGGGATCACGCGAGACGCCCTGCACAGCGCGGTCAAGGGCATAAAGCGAGATCTGCTGCAGTATCTGATTCGTCGCAGCACGTCGAGTTGAAAGCGGCGCGTCCTTCATTTCGCATTGCTCGCCGGGACGTCTGGCCGGGCGTGTGGAAAATCGCGGACGTGGGGGTCGTCGAGATAGATATCGGTCAACCGTTTCTTTTTGGGCCAAAACGGCAGCAACTTGAGCGGCAGGGCGACGAACGAGGCCAGGCCGCTCAAAAATTTGCCGGCATAGGCTTCGGTCACTAACAGGGCTTTTTTTAGCCGGCTCATCTCGGCCAGCGGGCGGTCGAGCAGACCCATGCGCATCATGCGGGTTTCTGCGCACTGGTTGGTCAAGGCCAGAAACTCGGGGATGTACTTGAGGACGGGGTGGTCCTGGGGTAGGCGTTTTTGCATGAACCTGGCCAACCGCTTCACTGCCCACATCGAGACGAGACTGAGGCCGAGCAGGCGCCGACGCAGCCAGTGCTTACCCGCGATGGCCTTCATGGTCTGCTGCTCGCCGAATTCGACGTGGCGTTCTTCCTGTTTGACCGCGCGCTTGAGAATATCCACGCTCGGCTGGTGATCGAGCGTATCGATGACCGCGTAGAACGCCATGAGCACAAAGCCCTCGCCCGCAGCCATTTCCAGTGCCACGTGCTCGGCCCACGAACTGCCCATCATTCCGGTGGCCAAAAAGCGAATCACCGGGTGGGCCGGGCTGGCCTCACAGCCCAGCATCGACATGATGCGCAGAAAATTATCGACGTGTTGCATCTCTTCCAGAGACTGTCGGGCCAAAAACTTGGCCGCTTCCAGATCCGGGGCCTCGTAGAGCCAATGGCCGACCTGAATGCCGGTCATTTCGCCGTAGAGAAACTGGTTAAACATCCACTGAAGGAGTTCGCGGTCTGTGCCTGGATCGAGCTTGGCGTTATTGAATTCGAAGGACATTTCTTCGCGGGTAAGCAGCATGTGCCGGTCTCCTGCGATGGTCTGGCGCCCCGGCAAGGAATGCGGAGCGGCCGGACGGCCGGTTATTCGAGCGGTAACAGGTCAGTATAGCGTATACAGATACGTACCAGTTAATTATAATAATATCAGTTAGATGGGGCGCTGGGGGTAGCCATACGGCGGAGGATGGCGACTGATGACGATCAGCGGGACGGCCGGGACCTGCGCAACGGGTCAGGGCGACTGCACCAGCCCGGCGAGTAGCGCGTCAAGCGCCTGCTCGGCAATAGTCGCCATCTCGTCGTCGGTTCGGTCCTGGATGGGGTGCTCTACATAGACCGCCGCCGGGTCCGAGCCCAGGGCGCGAGATTGTTTCTCGGCGGCGTTCTTGAACTCGACTGTGGCCACAAATACCCCGGGGACTCCGCGGGTCTCGAGGTCGATTATGTCGTGCACACTGCACGACGTGCAACTGCCTCAATCGGCCAGGGCTTCGATCACCGCACCGCACTCGCTGGCGATGGCCTGGCGAATATTGACCGGAGCAGGCTTGCTGAACGTCGGCTTGCGATATCGCTTTACCTCCACACCTCGCTCGCGAAGTCGCTCTTGCACGCGGTCGAGGAATACGTTGCCGCGCGGTTTGGAGATGTCGAGCAATCCCACTGTGATGCCGGAAAGGGACTGCAGACGGTCCAGGCGCTGGCGGGTTGCCGGCCGCCTCTCGCCGGTCGGGTCGAGAACGATGATCGGTTTGTCCGGTGGAACGTTCATGGCTGGATCTCCCGCGTGACAGGTTCACTTCCGATGGCTCCGCTGACCCACCCCCCGATAATGGATGAAAACAAACCGGCGCCGCCACCGCAGTGGACGATGAGAAGCCCACCCGGCTTGAACTTGGGCAGGGTCAAGCCAGCCAAACTCGCCGGCAAGCCGAGCGCCTGGCCAGTCTTGCCCTCGGGCATGCCCTCGGCCATGTCACCGGCACCGCGCCGCAATTCTTGTCCGGGGATCTGCAATAGCTCGAACAGGCGCCCACTCAGCCTGGCCCGATCCCAGCCGGCCTCCTGGAATACCCGGGCATGATCGGGTGCAATGGCCAGGATGCAGTCAAAGCCGAGCACCAGCTTGGGATGATAAAGTGCACGCAGACTGGCAGCAAACGACCGGGCCAGGCTATCGGGATCGCGAGATAGCTGATCGATCACACAACGCGGTCCCTCGCCGGGAAATAGAGTCACGGCATCGACCCCCGGGTCGAGCCCGCGGTGCACCGATAGCGGCTCCCAGGGCGAACCTTCCTCGTCTTCGGCAAAGCAAAAGCCGACCTTGCCGGGATTTCCGTGGGTCGCGCAGTCGATGTCACCCGGACGTCCCCCGCCGACGTTGCGCACCACCAGCTGCAATGCACGGCCGATCGTGCTGTTGGCGCGATTGCCCTGGCCAAATACGTTGCGGCCCGCGTTCATCCCGATACGCTGGCCGATCGGGCCGTTCACAATGATGACCGGACCGACCGGCATGGTGGTGGCGAGCAGTCCATGCATGTTGAAGGTGTCGGTGCACGCAGCTTCCACGGCAGCCAACACGACTGGCAGATACTCGGGAGCACACCCTGCCATGACTGCGTTGATGGCCACTTTCTCCACAGTGCATTCAACCAGATCGGGCGGCACTACCGCGACGACCTCGTGCGGCGCACGCGTGGTGCCCTTGAGCATGGCCAGTACACGGGCCTCGGTTGGCGGCACGACCGGTAGACCATCGGTCCACCCCCGGTCGAACATGGCCTCATTCGGGTCTTCGAGAGAAGCGAGTTCGAGTCGCCGTGCGCGCAGTGCGGACCCTTCGAATTTGACCGCGAGTTCGGCGGTCCGGTCGGGCGCAACCGACAGAGACCCGCATCCGGGCCGCATCTCGGGCAGTTCGGGTCCCAGTCCCGATACCCCGGTCAGCGCTTCCCAGTCGCCGCGGTGCCAGCCCAGGGTGCGCTCGCGCTCCTCACCGTCTTGCACCCGCAAGAGGGTCGGCACAGTCTCGATGTCGTGATGCCATGATACCGCCAACGAGGTGTCATCGACTGCTTCAACGCCGGGGGGAAAACCCGGGTCATCCTGGGTATAGACCGTCAGCGAGGCTTGTTTGGCAATCTGAGCCAAGACCGGAGTGACCAGCTCACAGGTCGGGCAATCTCGCTTGACGAAGGCCACGATACCCGAGGGTAAAGGAGGTGCAGTGGAGCGGGGAATCATGGCCCGAGTATACTGCCGAACGTCGCCAAGATCTGGGCAGCGGCCGGTGGATCAAAGGCGTCCAAAAAGCCCGGCACGACACGAAGCGGAGTTCCGACCGGCGACTGGTTAGTCTGATTCAGACCCGGAATTGGACTCGGAATCGGGCTCGTCCCCGGACAGAGCTGCGCAGTCGGATCGGTACTGGTCTTCCGAATTGGACGGGGCGTCGACTTCGATGGGTGCCTCGGAGTCGCAGGTGGCGAACGAGTTGGCCCGGGCTTGATGCTCGGTTTCAGCTTCTCTGCCGTGGTCGGTCTCGGCTCTCCAATCGTCGGCCGTGGTGGGTCGCCTGCGCTCTGATCTGTCCGGTCCGGGTCGCCGGCGGAGTGGATGGAGGGTGATGTGTACGTCGCCCGCCGTGATAGCTGCTTTGCTCGGCCCAGGAGTCAGGTGCACCGCAACCTCGACGACGGGTCTTTTCTTTTGGCGGAGGTGGATGATGCGTTTGACCGGACAGCGGTTTTTGGCCGTATAGTCGAGATCGTCGAGCAGGGTGGGATAGACGTCGAGGAAGCCGCTATCACATAGCTGGATACCGGCTGCGTCACCGGCGACGCCGAGAAACTCGAGAAAAGCCCGATTGGCTACGCGCACCTTGCCCTGTCCATCGGCCGCTGCCATGGGAATGGGTGCGTATTCAAATACCTCGGCGCCACCCTGGGCGCGACGTGACGGGTTGCGATTGAGGGCGCGCTCGCGCTTGCTCGTGTCCTGACCTTTGCCCTTGCCAAAGCTCTTGAAGCGCTTCCGCCCGGTCTCCATGCCCAGCATGTTCATGAGCGTGCGGAGCTCGTACATGAAGCCAGCCACGTCGGCGTGGCGGCCAGTTGGATCCTTTGCTGTCGCCCTGGCGATCAACTCGTCGGCGCGCACGTCCAGGGTGTCGCCCAGCCGCTCCGACGGGGATGGTACGGGCAGATCCAGGTGTTTGCGAAATACCTCGTCCGAGTCGCCGTTGAAGGGAACATCGCCGAGCAGGAGCTCCCAGAAAAGGATGCCGAGGGCATAGATGTCGCTCGTCTTCGACGCGGCTTGACCGCGGATCCGTTCTGGAGACAGGTATTCGGGCGTTCCGTCGACCATGCTCGAATTGTGCGCGATATTGACCCGGGCTAGCCCAAAATCCAGCAACTTGACCACGCGATGGCGATCGGGCGTGCTGGTGAGCAAGATGTTCTCCGACTTTATGTCACCGTGCACAATGGCCTTGCTGTGGATATAACGCAGGGCCTCGGCAACCTGGCACATGATGTCGCAGGCCACCTTGGGCGGCATGGGACCGTCGGTGCGCAACTTTTCGAAAAGGGTGATTCCCTGCAGCAACTCCATGACCATGAACAGCCCGAATTCGGGATCCTGACCAAAATCGACAATCGAGCAGATATGGTCATGTGACAGCGCGCTGGCCAGCCTTGCCTCGCGGTAGAACATCTCCCGGATACGCTGGTCCGTGGCCATCAATGGGCGCAGCACCTTGAGGGCAAACGCCTTGCCGAGCACCTGGTGGCACACTTTAAACACGCGCCCCATGCCGCCTCGACCGATCTGGCCATCGACGATGTAACGCTGGCCGATGGTATCACCCCGGCGGGCTCGACGCGGCCGCTGCCGGGGAGCGCTGGTGATGATCGAATTGGAATCGGGCTGTTCGTCGAACGCCTCGGGCACTCCATCAGATACCTCGGTGCCCTGTGCCAGAAGGCTCAACGGCAGCCGCATGACCTGTTCGTCGGTTTTTTCGACCTTGCCACTCACGTCCGAGTCGAGTGCCGGTACAAGAGTCTCGCTGTCGCGCTTGTCGTTGGTATGGTCAGGCATGAGCCGCCCCGTATTCTGCCGAGCCACCTTCTATAGTACCCAAATCAGCGGTATAAGACGGTGTCAGAGCCGATCGGAATCCAACTATGGACGACGCTACCTTCGACAAAATCGCCCGTAACGAACTCAGCTACATCGAGGAGCAATTCATGGAAGTCGACCCCGATGAGGTGGAAGTATCCTCCTCGGATGGAGTGATCACCCTCGAATTGCGCGATGGAGTGCGCATCGTCATCAATAGCCACCGCGCAGCCAGACAGATCTGGATGGCTGCAGTCGCCGATGCCTGGCACTTCAACTACAACGAAAGTGATAAGTTGTGGCGTACTTCCGAGTCCAATCCTGCAGAGCTGAGAGCCACTCTGAAAGCTGTGATCAAAAAACAGCTCGGGCTTGACGTACCACTATGAGACGTAGGCTGCATCAGCCATGAAAGCGCGGGTCTGGCTGCAATGCTTTGAGATAGCGGCGGCTTTTGTCCATGTAGATCCGAGCTGAGCGTTTGAGTGCAGCCATATCGGACTCGGTTATTGGCCGAACCACACGTCCTGGTGTACCCATGACCAGCGAGCCATCGGGGATGGTTTTTTCCTCGGTGACCAGGGCGTTGGCTCCGATAATGCAGTGCTTGCCGATGCGCGCGCGGTTGAGAATGATACTGCCGATACCGATGAGGCTGTAATCGCCGACTTCGCAGCCGTGCAGCATGGCCGTATGACCGACCGTGACGCCGCGGCCGAGTGTCAGGCGGATGCCAGCATCGGTGTGCAGGACTGCACCGTCCTGGATATTCGACTCTGCGCCGACCGTGATGATATCCGAGTCGCCGCGCAAAACGGCGTTGAACCATACGCTCGCGTCGTTTTCGAGCACGATCGAGCCGATCAGCACGGCTGAATCGGCGACAAAGCAGGTGCCATTTATGGTGACAGAGCGTTCTTCGAGCGTGTAGATCATGCCAGTGCGCGAGTGTACGACAAAGCGTACGGCAAAAGAGCCCGACAGGAATAACGTTGGTCTTGCGGGGTCATTTGCTCGCGGCCGGTGGTCAAACCGCTTGCGTCCACATTGGCCGCCCGTGATCATGGCGACCATGTCCGAGCAAGAGAGCCAGTTTCTTTCGGTGATTCGGGTGTGGGCCGCGCTGGCCTGGTCCGACGGGGTGATTGTCCCGGCCGAGGCTGCTGCCATGCGGAAAGTCATTGGCGCAGCGGCTCTGACCGACGAGGAGCGCGCGACAGCGCTCAGCTGGCTCGAACACGAGGTAGAGCTCGACACGGACCAGCTGACCGGTCTCACTGACCAGGCGCGGCTCGGCATTTACCGGGCGGCTGCTCAGCTGGCCGTCGTGGACCTGAAGATCGTCGATGCCGAGCGCGTATTCTTGCGCCGATTGCGTCGAGGTCTTCATCTCACGGAGCAGCAGGCTGCTGAGATCATTGCCGCGATCCCCGATTACGGCAAGACCGACTCGACTTCGTAATGCCGACTTGAGCACCTGTTGCCGTGACATTGTAACGCCGCTTGGCTGAACGCACCGGGAGCGTTATAACCCCCAATCCCCAACCAGACATGTCGAACGTGAGGAATTCATGTACTCGTCGATAAATTTCCGATCTACCTTCCATCTGACGGGCATCATCGTCCTTTGTGCGGGGCTGACGTCGGCGGTTTCGTGTGGCAAGGAGGAAGCCAAGCTCAAAGAAGAACCCGTGCGCAAGGCCGGGCCCAAGCCGGGCACGGCGGCCCCGGCGGCCAACGCACCGGTACCCAAGGCCGACGAGCTGCTGCAGAAGGCCAAAGCGCTATTTACCGGACCGCTGCCCGAGAGAGTCGACTCCAAGGACAACCCGATCACCGAGGCCAAGGTGACATTGGGACGCATCCTGTACTATGAGACCCGGCTGTCCAAGAATCACGACTTGTCGTGCAACAGCTGCCATGATCTGGCCAGCTACGGCATCGACGTTCGCGACCCCAAGGGCAAGCGTGCAGTATCTGCCGGTCACAAGGGCCAGCGCGGCGACCGCAACTCGCCGACTGTGTACAACGCGGCTCTGCAGTTCGGCCAGTTTTGGGATTGGCGCGAGCCCGACGTCGAGGCGCAGGCCAAGGGCCCGGTACTCAATCCGATCGAGATGGCCATGCCCGACGAGAAGACAGTGATCGCGACTCTCAAATCCATCCCCGGCTACGCCGACCTGTTCAAGGCGGCATTTCCCGGCGAAAAGGATCCGATAACCTACGACAACATGGCCAAGGCCATCGGTGCGTTCGAGCGCGGCCTGATGACACCGGCGCCATTCGACGCATTTCTGGCTGGAAAGACCGATGCGTTAAAACCGGCCGCGTTGCGCGGACTGGCGCTTTTTGTGGAAGTCGGGTGCACGACGTGTCATCTCGGCCCCGGAATTGGCGGTACGATGTTCCAAAAACTGGGTCTGTACAAGCCGTATACGACCAAGGATACCGGCCGGCACAGAGTCACGGAGAAGGACACCGACAAGTTCATGTTCAAGGTACCGATTCTGCGCAACGTGGAAAAGACCGGGCCCTATATGCACGATGGCTCGATCGAAAGTCTCGATGAGATGGTGCGGATCATGGGCGAACATCAGACTCAGCGCGGCTTGCTCAAGCCCGGTGAGGTCGGCGATCTGGTCGCATTCTTGAAGAGCCTCACCGGCGAGCTGCCCAAGCAATACATCGCCCAGCCCGAGCTGCCCAAGAGCGGGCCAAAAACGCCCAAGCCCGACCCGACTTAAAGCCAGCGATACCGTATTCTCCACTCCTCGCCCACCCACTGGCGGCGCGCCTCGTCGCTCTGGCTCGGCCCGAGGTTTTTGGACCGGCTCTTAACCGATCAGGTATTCTGTTCGATCACTTGGACAAGTGTAGCGAACCGACGATCTTCTAGCAGAGTTCGGGAAAAATCCCGAACTCTGCTACCATTGTTGGGCAAAGCCCTCCGGCGGACTCCCGCCGGGCGCCCCAGGTGCCCGAAATCGGCCGATCGCCGCTCTCGGCCGTGGCGCGCGCAGATTCGGGAAAACGTTTTTTCCCGAATGCTGCTAGTTAGTTCCCGTCCCTAAATGCCCGTTTTGCCTCGTAAAACGGGACCGGAGAACGATATGGGAGCCAC
>JAKSDA010000432.1 GCA_022360315.1 Pseudomonadota bacterium | reverse complement strand
GACTCGGCAGCGATTGCGGCACCGAGTAGCGAGCGCAGCCAAAAGCGTATCGAAGCTATGTAGAGAGTAGAGGGGGCCATCCTCGGTGCGACGTGCGCTCTTCTTGCGCTTGGCGGAGTCGGATGGCTGAGCTGGTGCGACTGGGTCTCGTGTTAAACGGTCAGCGTCGAGTTCCTCGTCGTCGAACAGAAGCGGTGCCAGGGCCTTTCGCATGTGCCACTTTATGTAGTAGGTAAGCATGCAGAGAAAGAAATGGGCGTGGACGCGGTTCTCGTTGCGATGGCGAATTGGGCGTGCGACACGATCGATCCCCTTGATGGTGCGAAACAGCTGTTCGACCCGCGAGAGGTTCTTGTAGTTTCGTACTACATCCTCGGGCGAGAGCTGCTCGATAGGCTCACTGGTGCGGATGACGTATATTCCATCGAGCTCAACCTCACGCTTGATGGAGACTTCATCGCGTTGGTAGTGAAACAGATTATCCTCGATGGTCATCTTGAAGTGTTTGTCCATCTTGAAGCGATGACTCACCTTACCCACCTTTTTGGCGATTTCAGCGGCAGTCAGGGGGGTTTTGGTTCTCCTGGCCACTTCCTTGACGATCTTTTTAAGGCCCGTCTCGGTAGCTGCGAGTAGCTCATCACGTTTGCGGTGCCGTTCTGCGGCCAATAGCGGGTTCTTGCATACGATCAAGCGTTCTTGAGGAAAATCGGGGGATGAGATTTCGGCCAGATTTCGCTCGTCAAAGAGTGAGAGCTGCAGACAATCATCGTCGGCAAGTTTGCGAATAGACCGAAACTTGAGGGCAGATATCCAGCCCAAACCGGGGTGGGACTTGACTGCATCAATCTGGGTCTGGGTAAGCATCCCGCGATCACCGACCAAAACGACGCGCTCAAGACCGAAGCGTCTGCGCAGCTTATGGACTTGCTCCGGGACAGTCGTTGGATCGCCGGTGTTACCCGGATAAACCTGAATGGCAATTGGACGCCCGTCCGCATCGGTCATCGCTCCGGAAACGATAATCCGCTTGCCCTTCTTTTTATCACGATCGTGGCCGAACTGGGCAAGTGAGCATGTGCGTCCCTCGTAGTGGCTGCTCGATACGTTGTAGAGCACCTGTGCGCCCTCGGACAAGTGTCGTGCGGCGAGTTTCTTTTCAATGCGCGATTGTCGGCGCGCGAGCCAATCCATGGCAGCGTACAGATCATCTTCATCGGCGCCTTGGACCTCAAGCTCGCTGGCCAGCGTGGTGGTGCTCCACAGCCTCGTAGTGCCAAGTTTAGAGCTAGGGTGGATGAGCTGCTCGGTAAGCATGGCCAGCACCAATGCGCTCTCACGGCATGGCTTGGATGCGATCATATGATCCAAGATGATCCAAGCCGATCTTCTTGATCGTGCCCAGCACTGCCTCGACGTGGCCATGAGGCAAGCTCTCCTCGATCAAGAACATCTCTGTCGCAGAAACTAGAGGCTCGTTTTTGAGCACTCGCCGCAGGTTTTCGACTTTTTCTGTCGACCAGTGGGAGAGATTGGCGATGGTGCGCTTGCGGACCCGATTGCCTTCGCGCCATCCCTCGCGCAGCAAAATGGCCGGACGAGAATTGCGGTTGGGCACGGCTTCGATATACATGGGAACAATCTACCTATGTGGGTCGGGTAAATAAAGCAAAATCTGCCGATGTTTCGCAAATCGGATGAATTAATTTTCTTTTACATGGGAACATCAGGAAAAGCTAAAGAGGAGTATAGCTGTGCGAAATCAACGACTTAGCCTTGCTCAAAAGCCCGATTCCAGGGGGAACTTCCGACTAAACCTTGTCCGGACCTTGTCCGGACAAGGCCGGTTTCCTGGCCTTTTGGCGCCGCTCAAGGACGAGTTTCTGGATTTCGAACGGTGTTCATCGGCCGAGGTTCTGGCTTTCCGTCCTCATAAAGGGTAGGTCCCGGTTGTCTGGTATCTGTATGCCTATGTACGTGCATATCGGCATACGGAGTCACTGCGGCCGGTGACACATCCTGCTGCGTAGCAGTCGCTGTTCTCAGCAAGGCCGGTTTCAGCTACTCGAAATCGAAAAGCCAGCCGAGATCTAACTTGCGCTCTGCAAACGGCTCGGCGCGAACACGGTCGCCTGGGCCAGCGGTGAGAACCGTTTGGTACCCGTTCTCGGCCCAGGCCAGCACGGTCAGGGTCTGCTTCTCAGCGGCGACGAGCCAGTAGTGCTCGACGTGAGCGCGGTGGTAGGTTTCCTTCTTGACGCCCTTGTCTCTGTGGGCCGTGGACGGCGACAAGATCTCGCATACCCACTGCGGACAAATGCCAACACGAGCGCCCTTCGGTCTCTCAGGAACCACGTTGATCTTCCATCCCGCCAAATCGGGAACATACACATGCTCATTGGGCTTGGGAAAGAACTCGATTTCGGGGTCGTTGCAGGTCCACCATCCCCCCGGCGTATTCCGCTTGCCGTAGAACGGCTCAAGGAATGAAAAGATTCGTCCTTGTAGGACGCCGTGGTCGGTGATTGCCACTGCCTTGCGCACGAGTTTGCCACAGACGATCTCGTGCTGCTTGGGCAGCTCGTCAGGAAACTCCTCGCCAAGCGACGCTATCTGAGAGCTCGTGCTCATACGCTAAGCCTATCGAGGCTGACTATTGCTAGCAAAGCAAAAAAGCACGGTGCCGTCTGTGTATCCTTCTCAAAATATTGGATTTTCGGACGGGCGTAGATTGGTCGCCCCACGAAGCTCGTGGGGTACCTCGCGATGAGGCTTTTTGGCGCCGCTTTTGCCTCATGTCCTCGCCAACGGCTTATCGCTTCCACGCGAAGCCGAGATGCGCCAAAGTAACAAAGCAGGCCAATAGAGTTTCGTAGTCGATAGTCTTCCAAAATGCGGCGCTGCCCGGTCCCTCGTTTTTTTACATATCTGACAATCTCGTCGGCCAGGGCGCCAAGCTCCATATCTGTAGGCTGCTCGAGGGCCTCGAGTTTGGTGTAGTGACGCAGGCAGTGCTCGATGTGACGTCCCTGGGTTTGCCGCCAGGTCTCCAGCGATGCTAGCGGTTTTTCGGTCTCCGGGTCGAGTACAGCCTTTGCCAGAATGCGCGCCTTGAGCTATGTCGGCATTGGCTGGTGTGCAATCGTGGATCCCCTCGCCAGCGAGGTACTTGGCCCGGGTGATCTTGAGCGCTTCAAGTTCGCCTGGCGACAGCAAGCGAATCGCATACTCGATGGTGCGTTTGCCGTCCCAGCTAGTGAACTGGCCCGACTCTCGTGGGCCCTCACAGAGGAGTGTCTCCAAATCAGTCATGTGACAGCGTTCCCTTCGCGCAAGATGGTCGGTTCGCTGAGGATCCATTCCACGCTGGCCTCAACTGTTCCGGCGTTGTCGCCCTTTGGTTCGTATTTGGCCAGCATGCCCAAAAACTGCACCCGGTCGCCGCCCTGGAAATCGACCACCACGGTGACGGTTTCTCGGCTGGCGCGCAATCGCCAGTACCGTGGCTCGCTTGGGTCGCCGGTCACAACTTGTGTTGTAGTCGACAACGAATAGCCACCTGATGCAGCGCGAAAGCCGATCAGCTTGCCCTCGGTATTGAAGACCGCTTCGCTGCTCTCATTGTCGGAGAAGCTAATCTCGGTGGTGTTTTTGACTTTGCGTAGCCCTCCCAGGGAGTCTTCCAAGTGGAGGGCCACGGCGCGTACAGTGGACATGGATACCTCGCTTTAGCCGTAGACTGTGAGATCGAACAGGACTTGCCGGAGCTCGGGAGTTGGTTCCAGCGGTATTTGCGCTGCAATTCGGGTGCTTGTACTCCCCGGCCCGACGGCCAGCTGAGCCAGTCGGGTCTCGACGTTGCGCAGCCATTGCTCGGCCTCGGCCGCACGCAGTACGCGCACGATGACGTCGCGGATCTGATCCATGGTCTCGGAGTTGACCAATCGCGGGGGACCTCCGTCAGAACGCATGGCGCGTTGGACTGCGTTGTGGATTTGCCGCTCGACGGCTGCAGCCGCAACGGACACGGATAGGGCCCGGGTTGCCTCGTCGAGCGACGTGGAATTGAGCGCATTGATGGCCATCCGATCGGTGCGACTGCCGACCGCGACCAGTGGCGAGCCCCCGAGCTGATGGATTTCCTCGATTTCGTCTGGAGTGTATTGGTCGCCGCAATCTGGTGGCACCAACGGCAATTTGTCGTAGCCAAGGAAGCTGCGCACCGGGCTCGTGGCGGCATATTCTGCGACGCCAGGCAAAATTGACCCACCTCTGCTCATCAACATGGATCCACTCTCAGCGGGGGTAGCAGCGCCGCTGCGGAGGTCAAGGGCAGGCCAGCTTCGCTGGTCGCCTTCGGCGACCCTTGACATCCGCAGACTT
>JAKSDA010000334.1 GCA_022360315.1 Pseudomonadota bacterium | reverse complement strand
CAAGTGGCACCCCATTCTGGATGCTCTCCGGAGAGCGGGCTCTAAGCCGCTGCAATCCCTGGATGATTCCGGAGAGTGGGAGTTGAAACTCTGTGATTGCTCTCCGGAATCGGGGTTGGTCTAGCGGCGCAAATGGGGAGCCAGTTCGAAGGAGTGCGGTACTGGTTACCGCACTCCTTTTTTGTATTGATCACCACATTAACGTTGGGCTCCTCGCCGAACAGGGCTATGTGAGCCTCCCCGCCGTCCAGTTCGACCGAGTCGAGGAAGTGGGCCAAGAGCTGCCGCTGCTCGTGAGGGTTGAGCTTGTCGAAAACCCTGTCAAACTGCCGGAGGGCCTCCTTGAAGGCATCGGAGGAGATCCGAGTGGCCTTGGCTTCTTCCAGGGAGCGCTCCAGCTGTTCCAGCCCTCGCTGGGCGTCCTCGATATCGGCCTCCATCTCTTGAGCCTTGTTCCAGTAGGTGGCCGGGACCTGTTCGGCCGGGGCGGTCATGAGGTGACCCATGTACCTATCTCGGTCGTCTTCGAGACGGCCGACCCGACGCCTGGCCTCGACGACCTGTCGCTCGATGTCCTGCACGCCGTCGAGGATCGTGGTGTTGGCCTTGCTGATGATGGCTTCCAATAGCTCGTCGTCGTCCACGTATCGACGTAGGCGACCAAGGACTGCACCTTCGATGACCTCGGCCCGGTAGGCTCCTTGCCTGCAGGTCGAGTTCTTCTTGCCCTTGGGATGGCGGTAGTAGTGGTACCGCTGCCCCTTGGCGCCGCCGCCTTCAAGAGTATGCCCGCAAGAATGGCAACGCACGATGCCGGTGAGCACGTAGTCGTGATGCATGGCCGGAGTGGTGGCATTTCGGTGTCGTTTGTTGGCTTCCCGAAGGGCTTCCGCTCGATCCCAAGTCTGCTGATCGATGATGGGCTCCCATTGGGCCGGGACCAGGCGGTATTGTTCCTCTTCCAGCAGCTTCTCGCCCTGCTCTGCTGGCAGGAGCTTTGCCCTTCTGTTGACCTCCTTGAGGCCCAGGTAGGTGTCATGAAGCCCAACGTCTT
>JAKSDA010000268.1 GCA_022360315.1 Pseudomonadota bacterium | reverse complement strand
CGCTCCTGCACACCTGGCCCACCCTGCGCCGCTGGCTCGACGAGACCCAGGAGGACGCCGCCTTTCTCGACCAGCTGCGCCAGGCGGCCAAGAACTGGCAAGCGAAGAACTTCGCGCCCGGTCTTTTGTGGCGCGGCGAGGCCATGGATGAGGCACAGCGCTTTGCCCGCCGCTATCGCGGTGAGTTGCCCCAGCTGCAGCGGGCTTATCTCGACGCGGTGTTTGCCCTGGCCGCTCGAGCCGGGCGACGCAAGCGGGCTGCGGTGATCGGTATTATCACCTTCCTGTCGCTCCTGCTCGCGGCCGCTGGTGTGGCCCTGGTGATGATCCGCGAGGCCCAGCGCGATGCCACCGAGTCAGCTCGGCGTGCACAGGAGCAACTCACCCTGACTCGACAGGCCCAATCCGAGGCCAGGACAGCGCAAGAGGGCAAGCGCGTGGCTGATAAGGCGGTGGAGCGCACCAACGCCGAGCTCCGGGCCAAGAACACCGAGCTCCAGAAAGCCCTGGGCCACGCCGAGGCCGAGCGCAATCGAGCTGAAATCGAACGCGAACGAGCCGAGCGCGCCCGCCAGCGCGCCCGTCGGGCTAGAAACCGAGCCGAAGACAACGCCGCCGCCGCCCGCCAGGCGCAAACCCAGGCCACCGCGGCCAAGGAACGCTGGCAGAAGCTGCACGCCATCCAGAAGGCGCGCGCTGATGAGCTGGCCCGGCACGGAACCTTCTATATCCGGACCATACCCGCGTTGACACAGGAGAGTGACCGGTGAAGCGGCGATACTGCGACCCAGCGGCGACCAACCCGGGCCACGCAGCGCTCGATGGAGCCACGACCTTTGCACCGCGCAACCGAACCGCGGCGCGTGGCAGGCTGTTACTCATCCCGTGGTGCGCCTTCGCCATTGTTACCTTGTCGATGGACACGGCCCAGTCCCAGCCCGTCGCCGAGTCCACGTCTACTGACGGCCCCGTGGCAACCGGACCGTGGACCGAGGGAGTCAGTGCCGGAGCCCAGCGCCGCGCCCGCGCCCTGTTCGATCAGGGCAACCTGCTCATGGAGACCGCCTCGCCCGCTCGCGCCGCAGCCCGGTACAAACAAGCCCTGGCCCTCTGGGACCACCCGATCATCCACTTCAACCTGGGCATGGCGCAGCGCTTGCTCGACCAGCTCGTGGCCGCCCACGCAAGCCTGCCCCGCTCCATGCAACACGGCCCCGCGGCCATCGGCAAAAAGCAGTACCAGCACGCGCGCAAAATCCTGACCCTCCTGGAGTCCCAGCTCGGCCACATCGAGGTCGTTTGCGCTGAAACAGGCGCACGGGTAACCCTCGACGGCAAGCTGCTCTTTATCGGCCCGGGGCACACGGCCCAGTTCGTCCGCGCCGGGGAACATCAGATCACCGCCAGCAAGAAAGGCCGAGAGACCTATCAGGCCCCGGTCACGCTTGCACCGGGCGCGCGCACCCGGATAGACGCCGTGTTGCGCGAAAAGGGCCAGGTGCAGACCGAGCGCTACCTGCCCGCGTGGGTGCCCTGGGCCAGCCTGGCCGGTGCGGCTGTCACTCTCGCTGGAGCCGGCTATCTGGATCGACGCTCGTCAGACGCCATGGACCGCTTCGACATCGACGTCCAGGCCCATCCCCGCTGCCAGGGCCGCGGCTGCAACGAAGACAACGCCGCCGAGCTATTTGACCGGCGTGAGCGCGCCGAGCTCCAGCACGACGTCGCTGTCGCCATGTACGCCGTGGGCGGCGCAGCCTTCGTCGGCAGCGCCGTGCTCTTGTACCTCAACCGCGAACGAGTCGTACAGCGGCCTGGTCGCGAGCAAGCCGAACCCCGGAGAACAGGCGGCGCGGCGTACCGTGCCCGAGGTACTGTCGCCCTCACCCCGATTCTATCGCCGTCCACCGTGGGCGCGTCGGCGCACATCCGTTTCTAGCCAGGAGTATCAGGGATCATGACGACGATCAGACCACGTGTGTATCTACCGCGGGTACTGCCCCTTTTGGCCATTTCCCTGGCATGGGCCACAACTGGCTCCTGCCTGCGCCAGAGCAAGCTCATCGAGTGCGAAAGCGGCCGGGTGTGCCCCCCGGGTCTGACCTGCGCGGCCAACCAGGATATTTGCATACGCGGATCCTGCGGCAACGGCGAGCTCGACTACTTTCTCGGTGAAGTGTGCGACGACGGCAATATCCTCAGCGGCGACGGCTGCAGCGGCAACTGCCTGGCCATCGAGACCTGCGGCAACGGCGTCCTCGATCCCCCATTTGAGCGCTGCGACTGGTCGATCGCAGATTCCGAGTGCAGCGACGACTGCGCCTCCGATCTCATCTGCGGCAACGGCTTTCGCGACCGCCACGAAGTCTGTGATGACGGCAACACCGTATCCGGCGATGGCTGCGACGCCCAGTGCAGCCTCCTCGAATACTGCGGCGACCTAATCCTCGACATTGGCGAAGACTGCCTGCCCCCAGACGCCGACCGCGATGGCACGGTCGAAAACTCCGAAACCTGCGACAGCGATTGCACCTTTCCCCTGTGCGGCGACGGCCATCTGAATCCCACCGCCCTGGTCGCCAACATCGGCCACTTTGAAGAATGCGACGATGGCTTGCTCAATAGCAATGCCCCGGATGAAGCGTGCCGCAAGGACTGCCGACCCCGGCGCTGCGGCGACGGCATCCTCGACCCCCTCGCCGGCGAGCTCTGCGACGACCGGACCGGCAACAGCGACATCCCCAACGTCGATCGATGCCGCACAGACTGCAAGCCCCGCCGCTGCGGCGACGGCATCCGCGACACCGAATTCAACGAGCAATGCGATGACCCGGCCGGCAATAGCGACGAAGCCAACGCCGCCTGCCGCACGGATTGCCAGCCCAGACGCTGCGGCGACGGCATCCTGGACACCGGGTTCGACGAAGCGTGCGATGACGCCGACGGCAATAGCAATGCCCCCAACATGGATGTTTGCCGCACCGATTGCCAGCCCCGCCGCTGCGGCGATGGCATTGTAGACGACGCTGCACCATTCAGTGAGCTATGCGATCAAGGTGCCGACAACAGCAACGTGCCCAATGCCGAGTGCCGGCCCGACTGTAGAACTCAGCGCTGCGGTGACGGCATTCCTGATGACAACGAGGAATGCGACGGCGGTGATGGCACGCCCCTTGATACCAGGACGTGCAATTTCGACTGCACAGTCGCCATCTGCGGCGATGGATACCACAACCCGAAAACGGAGGAGAAATGCGATGCAGGCGATGATAACAGCAACTCTCGCAACGCCACCTGCCGCACTGACTGTACCCTTCGCCGTTGCGGGGACGATATCCGCGACGATCAATTCGGCGAGCAGTGCGACCGGGGTGACGACAACAGCAACTCTGCTAATGCGGAGTGTCGTACCGATTGCTTGAGGAAACGGTGTGGTGATGGCATCGTCGATGATGGTGAAGAATGTGACGGTGGCGGCGACCCCGATGGGGATGGAAACAATAACCATACGGCGAGCTGCGACAACAATTGTACACCCGCGCTGTGCAACGACGGGATCTACAATCCAGCTGCAGAGTACTGTGATGGTACCGCCGACGATGATAGATGTGCAGCTCCATTGACTTGCAATAACGGGTGCACTGCATGCGAATGAAATCAGCCGCTTTTCGCCAAATCCTCAGGGGCACAGTGCACGTGGCTAGAGGCATTTCGTTTTTGTTGCTGCACATGCTCATATTCGAGCAACCCTCATACGGAGACTCCACGCCTCCTCCGTCTGTGAGTAAGAACGAGCATGATGCCAAACATGTTGCGTTTGGTGGCAAGACAGGTCTGAATATCGCCACATTTGGGGGCGATGACGCAGATCGCGTAGGCAGCGACGGTGTGTCTATTAATTCGACCTATTCACTTGGGTTTACCGTTGGCGCTTTCGCAAGGGTCGTCTTGGCAAAGAATTGGGGAGTGCAGGTCGAGACTGGATTTTCTACGAGGGGCGCTGGAACCAAGGTGGGACGAGACGAACGCTCTCCATTGGATTACTCTTACGTCGAGGTATCTACACTAGCTCGTACACAGTGGGTAGTAAGACCCATCTACGAGAAGCTCTCGATTCACGGCTTGCTGGGTCCATCCCTGGGGTATCTCTTGAGCGCAAAACGAGACGAACAGGATTTTACCGACTCTGCTGAACGGGTTGATTTTGGTCTGCATATCGGTGTTGGAGCGAGCCTGGAGCTACCGTACGGGAATCCAGTGATTGAGGTCCGCTACTATTACGGTTTCGCGGATATCGGTGGGGAGAGCGGACTAGACCTCAAGCATAGAGCGTTCTCGATTCTTGTTGGTTATGAGTACGGACTTCAGTTTTGATCACTTCTGAGAGCCTTGCCTATGCCAAGACTCAGAGAATGGCTATCCACACAAAACATAGACGATAGGTAGCTCATGCTCTCTCGTGAATCGCCCGACAAAGGCGACGGCACTCGCGGATACGCCAGCCGCAGCCATGGTGATTCGCGTGCCGACTGGGAGCAGAGAGATCGCCGATTGGATCTCAACGAGTACTGGTCAACTGGCCGAGAAAGGCTTGAACTCTGCAGTCAGGCTTGCCAGAGGAGTCTCGGGCGAAGTGCTCGGACGTTGTGGATTAATTATCATTCGGAGTAACCACGGCGTGCTGGTAACGAAGCTAGAGATTCCATCATGTTCATCGATAAATCCCAGCCGTGGCCACTCAAGGTGGACCGATGACCACTAGGTAATTCACAGTGGCTTTTGAACACATTGATATCCAATGGACTGTAGTTTCTAGCTCCTCTCTCCGAGAGGCCCTGGACTCTATGGATGAGTGCGTCCAGACGGCCGGCTGGTCAGTCATCAAGAGACAGGTCAAAGACCGTGACGATACCCTTCTATCGTCGGAAGAAACTTGGCCTTCTGAAACTCTCGGGTCGGCAGAGTATTCTAAAGGCGATGATCCCACCCGATATGCGCTGTTCTGGAGCACGTATACACAGAAGAACCTGACAAAAATCACCGGTGGATTGTATCTCTGTCAGTACGCGAGGACAGACCCGAGCTTGATTCGCGCATGCAATCGTGCCCTGGAGGACATCCGAACACTATTCGGGGGCAATGATGTGCTCTGTATCGTCCTGACACTCGAAGACGACGACGGAATCGATATCGGCTCCGGTATCATCGGTTCTTATCGCTCCTCTCTTTGGCAACGAATGTCGTCAACTCCGCTACCCGGACTAGTTCAAGAAGCAAGACCACCTGATTGGATAGATGTATTTCCTTCGAAGACTGATGATGAGATGTTTCTTAGTATATTCTCTATGCAGACGATACTCGCTCGTCGATTCTAGCCATTCAGGAGACTCTGAGCTTCGAATTATGGCAAGAATAGCGTCAAATGATCTGTCACCGTCCGACTGCTAGCCGAAGGGTTCTCATGGCGAGTTGTGCACGGTTGAAGTTATCCATACCCAGACATCCGCAAGTGGCGTGTTTGTGGGGTGACCGACGATCTGCTGGCGAGCGTGTCACCCCACACCATATACAGTTGGCCGGACAAGTCCCGAAGTTTCGGGTACTCCGGGACCGTTCCTAGAAAAGGACAAGGGCTATATTTCCGTCTGAATCTCCTCTACAAACGTCGTCAGAGCTTCGCAATTCCTGCCCATTGGGACAGATCACCCAGTACCTGCTAACGAGCCGATCGTCTACGTACGAAACCAGCCTGAACATGCTGTTTTGAGTCCAGTATAAAGCCCTCTGATTTCGCCACCTCACTTTGAGACAGCGTTTTGAGTGACGTTATCAAAATGAACGGCCTGTGATCATTGAGCAATGACGTGGCG
>JAKSDA010000553.1 GCA_022360315.1 Pseudomonadota bacterium | reverse complement strand
GGGTGGCGGGAAGGTGACAACCTTGGGGAGTTGGCAAGATGTGCCTGCCACATGCTCCACAACGTGGTGGACCATGCATTGCACAAGATGGGAGAGAGGGCTCTATGCCATAAGCCTACGGCTGTGTTGCACGAGGCGCTAGAGAGGTGAGTTGATTGTGCTTTGTTGTCAACAGTGTGTGACCAGATGCGGCAAACAATGCTAATATTCATTGCATATCCATGTAGGACGCGTGCACTTGTGACAGCGCTCAGGGCATCGACGCGGGCCGCTGAGGAGTTTAGGGCTGCACAAAGAGCCCACATACGACACAACCTATAGCGGCGGGCCGAGCAAGAGGGTCAGGAGCAGGTGGACGAGCTGGACAGCGACGCCAGCTCAATTTTGGCGGAGGAAGTGGAGGACGACGAGTACAGGGGGGGTGAGGAGCGGCGGCCCATCACCCAAGTCCTCCAAATGGTGCAACCCGTTGACACCAGGTGGAATTCGACGTTGTTCATGATACAAAGGTGGGACCTATTCTGTTTTAGGTTTCGGGTTCATTTTCTACACGTGTGCATTGAACCATGCAATTGAAATGTAATGTCTTCTTGTAACAGGGCACTTCGTCTCCGGGAGCCTATAGATGCTTGGGTCAGGTCTCAGAAGGGGGAATACCAAAATCCAATAGAGATCAACCATTGGGAGTACATGGAAAAAATCGTTCCTGTACTCTCAGCGTTCAAGAAGACATCCAAGTATCTTGAGGCCGACGAATACCCTACGGGGTCCAAAGCCCTGAAACAAATGTGGAAGCTGCACAGGGCATTGGTGTCAACACGGGACAGTGGGGGTCATGACGGTCTACAACGCGCTGTGCAAGGTTTTGCTGCTCATTTGGTTAGGAAACTTAACCACGTCATGGACGACCCAACGCATGTGTGGCAGTGGGCGTTCCTTGCCCTACTGGACCCCACAGGTGGGATAGGGAATGGTGTTGGCTCAATACTGTGTGTGTGTGTGTGTGTGTGTGTGTGTGCGTATGTGTGTGTTCATCACAGTGTGTATGTATTTCATCTCATTTTCTGACCCGTATTGTGGGTGTGTACATAGGGGGTGATGTGGAGGGCATGCTGGGGTATTGGTTGTAGGAGGATAGGCTAGGTAGGGTGCGGTGGGAGCACAAGACCCCGGCGAATCTCATGGCCAACTTGACTCAAGAATTGGAGCTTTTGTGCATGTCCTTTGCTG
>JAKSDA010000175.1 GCA_022360315.1 Pseudomonadota bacterium | reverse complement strand
GTACAAAATTTTTCCGAATTTCGCCTCAATTGCTCAATTGTGCTGTTCTCGGCCAAATCACACTGCACAGAAAGGGCGCAAAATGGGCGAATTTTCTTGTAATATCAGCACATTAAGGATTTAGGGACGGGAACTAGTTAGCCCGGATTTCTCACTAGGATGGCCGGTCGCAGTTTGTCCTCCCGGATAGTGCGACCGTTGCTACATGTCCCCTTACTGCTCCTTGTCGTGCATCGGTAGTAGTTGTTTCCCTGACTCGCTCGAATGGACATACAGCCGCCACACACACCACACATGAGAAGCCCAGTCATTATATACCAGCCACCCCGTTTTTTCCGTTTCCCCGCCGTCGGCCAAGGGATCCCCTGATCGTTGAGCGTATGTGCGATTTGTCTTACGGAGCGCCCCATGGCGTATTCCCATTGTCGATCGCCGACATCATCGCCTCGAACCCGGGGCGGTCCAGGCTGGACCCCGAGATCACTCGATCTTCGAAGGCCACCGCTTTGTCTGGTTCACCCCTTCGTGCGCGATGTACTCGCGACATCGTCTGATCTGGTCCGCGATGCTCGCCTGACGCTGGAGATCGGACGAAAACCGCACATATATGGCAACCTTGCCACCAGGGATTCGTAAATGCATCGTTGCATTGCCCTTTCTATCAAATGATCGAGGAATGACTTCCCCGCTATCTTATGTCCGCTTTCGGTTTGCGCTAGTCAGGTTGGCGTTGACCGAAACCGACATGATGCCCAGCCGGCCACGACACCTTCGAGCCACGATGTGCGAGAAGTAAACCTTTCGCCCGACCCTCTTGGCGGCATGGATGCGCAAAGTGTAATTCATTTCTGCGTGGGACCTTACACGTGAGTCACTCCGCTTCATTCTCATGCAAAATTACAGCCCAGTCACTTCTGCATTGATCTCAAGTCCTTTGCCGTTGCATGAGCAATGCAAATATGCGATCAGCGCAATATATTCTCGAATTAATGGTTTCGGATGATTAAATACGTATCTTTAGATATCATAAAATTTATGAATCGTTCGGCAGTGTTTATCTTCGGAATCGTCTTCATCGCCGGCTGTGAGTTGTCGAGCGACGCGTTTGTCGATTCGGATGTCGACTCGATTGGAAGGGAGCTCATGAGCGCCAATGCGCTCTCGGCCAATGCGCTCTCGGCCAATGCGCTCTCGGCCAATGCGCTCT
>JAKSDA010000392.1 GCA_022360315.1 Pseudomonadota bacterium | reverse complement strand
TACCCATTACGGCCGACCAGCCCGCCGATGGCTGTGTTGCTCATCGGTCACGTAGGCCCACTATGCTCCCTCTTCGCGCCTTGCCCTCGACGCGCTGGACCGACCCTACTGGGCACTTACTTACGGGTCGCGGTACTTAGCTACCTCGCTCGCGCCAGCCCTGAGGTAGTCGAGGTCTCGACTGCGAGCACCATGGCGCGGATCTGACCGGCTACACTCACCCCCATGTACCGAATGACTGTCCTGAGCGTGCTGACAGTTACCGCTGTCTGGATCTCCTGTGGCTCCCCCGGTGGCCGGAGCATCGAGCAACCCCCAAAAGCAGCAGCGCCTGCGCCAGTGTCCAGCGAGGCCAGCACGGGCAAGCTCATTGATGTGTTTGAAACCCTGGTGCCGAGGATACTCGACGATGCGGGCGTACCCGGCGCCGGGGTCGCCGTCGTCCACCAGGGGCGCATCGTCTACCAGCGCGGATTTGGCTATGCGGACAAAGACAAAAAGCAGATGGTCGGAGACACCACCGGGTTCAATATCGGCTCGATCTCCAAGACTGTTGCCGCCTGGGGGGTGATGAAGCTGGTCGAGGACGGCAAGCTCGAACTCGACGCCCCAGTGAGCAACTACCTCACTCGCTGGCAACTGCCCAAAAGCGAGCACAACGCCAGCGGAGTGACTGTCCGGCGTCTGCTCAGCCACACTGCCGGGCTCTCGCTCCACGGCTACCCCGGCTTTGGACCCGAGGATACCCTGCCCTCGCTCGAAGAATCACTGTCGGGCAAGACCAACGGCGCTGGCTCGGTCGAGCTCATCATGGCACCGGGCACCGAGTGGAAGTACTCGGGCGGCGGCTACACCCTGGCTCAGCTTCTGGTCGAGGAGATCACCGGCGTCCCTTTTGCCCGATACATGCGCGAGTCCGTGCTGCGGCCACTGGGCATGAAAAACAGTGATTACGATTTAACGGCCGAAATTCTGGCTAGTTCGGCGACCTGCTACGACGGCTGGGGCAATGCGACGGCGAATCCGCGCTTCACTGCCCAGGCAGCAGCCGGCCTGCACACCACCATCGCGGACCTCGCCCGCTTCGCCGCCGCAGGTCTATCGGGGCCAGCCGGAGCCAGGCCCGGCCGGGGCGTCCTGCGACCCGAGTCGATAGCGCTCATGCTCGCGGCTGCGCCGGCGACCGACGGCGAATACGGCCTGGGCTATGCGATAGACAGTCTGCCGGACGGCTCCAAATCCACGGGTCACGGCGGGGCCAACCGCGGCTGGCACGCCTACTTCACCACCGTGGCCAAGACCGGCGAGGGCATCGTGGTTACCACGAACGGCGACAACGGGTCGGCGGTTCACATGCAGATCCGGTGCGCGTGGACAAAGTGGCTGACCGGCTCATTCCCCGCGGGGGATAGGTGCAAGAAGCCGGTTTTGTTGCCGGTGGTAAGAGCCCTGTCCAGCGGCAGCGGCGAGCAAGCGCGCGATGTGTACCTGCACTGCAAGAACAACCTCGCCGACCAGTACTTCTTCTCCGAGAATCAGCTCAATCGAGTCGGCTACCAGCTGCTCGCGCACAAGCGCGTCGCCGACGCGATCGTCATCTTCCAGCTCAATGTCTCGGAATACCCGGATGCGTTCAACACGCACGATAGCCTTGGTGAAGCCTACTTGCTCGCGGGCAAGCGAGAGCTCTCCCTGGCCAGCTATCGCAAATCCCTCGAGCTCAATCCCAACAACGAGCACGCCCGCCAGATCATCGAAAAGCTGGACAGCACACCAAGTCCAGTCCCGGCCAATTCCGCAAGTCCCGACCCGGGTTGATACGGAAGTCGACCCGGTCGACAACCGGGAGGCCGAGATGAAGATGTATGCAGAGCGACTGCGTATCGACATGAAGGCAGTGTTTCGGCTGGAGCCAAGACAAGGTTCTGCACCTGCGCGCCCAGCGAGAACGAAGTGAGCGGTATCAGCGCTTCCCGCTCACTTCCGAAACTGGTCGGCCGTAATGGGTACTTACTTGCGGGGAGCGGTACTTAGAGCCGGTCCAAAAACCTCGGACAGAGCCAGAGCGACGAGGCGCGCCGCCAGTGGGTGGGCGAGGAGTCCGGACGCCAGTGCCAGTGGTACACTGGCTCCCGCGATGGCAAACAAAGGCGCGCATCCGCGCAACGAGCAGGATATGGTGCACTGGTACGATCCCCGCCAGCTCCTGGCGATCGGCCTGCGGGTGATCTTGTCCTATCTCCTGCGCGAACGCATCGATCGCCGGGTCATGGACGCGCTCGCCGGCAGGCAACTGATCTTCGATTACTCGGGCTGCGTGGGCAAAGACGGGAAATTCTGGCTCGACTACGTGGCCGATGTCGGCGACGGATACAACTCGACCTACGAGGTGGCCCGGCAACTGGCCCGGGCCAGCTTGACCGAGATCAACACCGAAGATGGCACGCCCCTGTCGCGCGGCCACGTTCTGGTCATGGGTGGCGATCAGGTCTATCCCGCGGCCAGCCGGCGCGATTACGACGTCCGCCTGCGTTTGCCCTACGGGCGCGCGTTTGTCGACAACGACCCGGCGTCCCGGCCAGAAATGCAAGGCGGAGTTCATACCGAAAAGAGCGCCCCGGTGTCCGACCGTGCGACCGGAGACCAGTGCGCGCCACCGCCCGCCCACCTTGCCGAGCAAAAATTGCCTGGCCAAGATTCTGTCCTCACCGATTCAAGCCCGGCACCAGGGCCGGACCGCGAGCTCTACGCCAAAATGATGTCGCCGCAATGTGTCGAGCCCGGCACCTACCCCGGCCTCTTCGCCATTCCCGGCAATCACGACTGGTATGACGGCCTGGCCTCGTTCACCCGCCTGTTTTGCCAGGAACGCAGTCTGGGCGGCCTGCAAACCTATCAGAACCGGAGCTATTTCGCCCTCAAACTGCCCCATAACTGGTGGCTTCTGGCCATTGATGTCCAGCTCACCGATTACATCGACAAACCGCAACTCGACTATTTCAGACGTGTCATCGAGCAGATGAACCGAGATGACAACGTCATCCTGTGCATGGCCACGCCCAGCTGGGAGCCCGAAGAGGGCTTTCAATTCATGACCAGGGACGATTTCTGGTCGGATCGCGACAGCCACGTCTTTCTCGAGAACCAGATATTCGACAAGGCGGCGATCAAATTGTGGCTGTCGGGCGATCACCACTACTACCGGCGCTATCAGTGCCGCGGTGCCAGCAGCGGGGCGGACGGCGATTCGAGCGGCGGCGAGGAAATCGCCAACCTGGTCACTTGCGGCGGCGGCGGCGCCTTTTTGCAACCCACCCACACCCGACGGGAGTCGTATTCGACCGACATCGCCGGTCGACCGGTCGACCTGGTCGAACAGAAAGCCTATCCCGATCGCTCGACCAGCAAAAAACTGGCTACACAACACCTCTTGCCGCTGGTCAATCCGCGCACCGCCTATGGCGCCGGACTAATCGCCTCGCTCATGTACCTGGTCCTCGGCTGGTATGCCGTCCCCGCCCTGGCCCGATTGAAAGCCAGGGTCGCAATGGACCAAGTGTGGCAGGGATTGCTCGACGCCGCCTTCTTTTTTGTCCTCAATCCGTTTGCCCTGCTCTGGCTGAGCGTGGTCCTGGGCCTCTGCTACGGGTTGACCCCGGCTTACTACAAGACCTGGTGGCGACTGGCGGCGAGCAGCATTCACATGGCGCTCCACCTGGCCACCATCGCAGCGCTCGCCATGCTCGGGCTCTACCTGGCCCCTGCCATGGAAGCGACCATTCACACCGTGATCCGCGCCCTTTCCGCGGCCTTCTCGGTCGAGCCCGAGCTGGCTGCCTTCAGCCTCGAACAGCACGAATTTCTGGCTGTGGCATTGGTCGCAGTGGGCGGCTTTCTCATCGGCAAGCTGATCTTGGCCGGATATCTCATCGTCGCGGTCAGTTTTTTTAACGTGGCGGGCAATGCCTCCTTTGCCATGCTGCGCGTTGCGGATTACAAGTCGTTTCTGCGTCTGTGTATTTCGCGCGACCGCCTCGATGTCTACGCAATCGGCATCGATCGCGTGGGTCGATATCGAGAATCGCGCGATCCTGAGACACGTGACGTACATGTCGCTCTCGTGGATAGCTTTTCGATGCCCACCCGCCCGCGCTCCGAGCCGGCCAGGGACACCTCCGCCCAGTGAATGCAAACCCGGACCGGGACGCCGTGCAAAACAGTCGAACTGTTACCAGGTTTGATCGAGCCGCGGCGAGTGTGACGCCAGTCAACCCCCCCGGTCGATGTCGAGGTAAACCAGGGCGCGTGGCGGGCAGGCGGCGCAAACCCATGACAGGCCTGACCAGTGCCAGGAGTCTGACCAAGCTGACCCGATGCCTCACTCCTTGCCGAGTTCCCGGTTGAGCTCGCCAAAAACCCGGTAAAGACGCCTGTGCCCGGCCAGGTAGTCCTCGAGAATGCGGCGGCTGGTCGGGATGTCGGAGTAATTGACCGTCAAGTTGACGCTCTGACTGTACGCCTGGGCAGTATCACCCGAGTCGGCAATCGCAGAACACAGCGCGACAAGTGCCTTGCGCCGGCGGTCGATGGGCATCTGGTGAACACATGCCAGCACTGGATTGAGCTCGATCTCGGCCCCGTCGAATTGCTCGTCGAGCAGGATGCACTCGTAGTCGACCTGGCTCAGATAGGCCAGCGCCTCGGCCGTATTCGACGCGATATGCACCGTGTGACAGCCCAGCGACGCCAGTATGGCCTCGCATTTGTCCCGATGGGCGTCCCGGTCGAGACAGACCAACCCGCGCGGCCCGGGACCGGCTTCGAGAACATCGATTACCAGCGGACGATCGGGCCAATGCTCGTCCACATCGAGCCCGATATACCGGCCGGCCGGCTCGCCACCACCGGCCGACTGCTCGGAACTCACTGGCCGAAAATCCAGCTGCGAAGAAAACACCGATTGACTGGGAGACCGCCGGGGCGTGGCCGCGTCATCGTCGGGCGGTGGCGCGGCCGGAGTGCTCTGTGTTGCCTCTACTGGTTCTGCTGCCCCTGGCTGCACGGGCGGGGCCGGAGCACGGACCAGAGCTGGCGGCGAAATGCTATCCGCAGCATCCAGCGGAGCCGCAGCTGCAATCGCGGCCGAAATGGTCCTTGCCGGAGGAGGCATGGTCGCCACCGATGCTATGGCCAGAGAACGGACTGGTTCGGGCGGAGGAGGAGGCGCGGCTTTGGACGGTTTTTCAGCCCTAGCCTCGGACCGAGAAGGATCCGGAGGACAAGCGGCGTCCAGTGCGCTCGCGGGTGGTTGTCCGCCGGCGGGCAGGCATGCGCCCAGGTCGATCGGTGAGTACCCGCCGCACGACGGGCAGGCAACACGCATACGGCCGTCTTGTGGAATGAGATCGTCGCTGATCTGCAAACGCTGACCACAGGCCGGACAAAATATCTGCATGGCGTTTCCTTGGCTGGTATGTGGGGATCGACCTATCCCGCGACTCCGGTGAGTCTCCGCTCGTAGTCGTTGTCCATGGTGAGTCCCTCGAGATCGGTTGTCTTCTGGCCGCGGGAACTCTTGATTTTGTCGATGCCACGGCGCATGACCGAGCGGTGCGATGCATAAGCCGAAGCGGTCTCTTCGCTGACCAACCCGCACTGGTAAGACGCCAGGATCGAGCTGTCGAAGGTCTGCATGCCGACTGCATTGCCGGCCTCCATGATCTCGTAAAAGGTCTTGCCGTCCGACTCGCCCTGGACGATCGAGGCCTTTACGCGCAAACTCTGGCACAGGATCTCGAGAGCGGCGACCCGACCGCCGCCGATCTTGGGCATCAGGCGCTGCGATACCACCCAGCGCAGACAGGACGCGAGTCGGGTGCGAATGAGCTGTTCCTCGGCCTGTTCAAACATGCCGACAATGCGGTTGATCGTCTGTCCGGCGTCGATGGTGTGCAGCGTGCTCATGACCAGATGGCCGGTCTCGGCAGCGTGCAATGCGATCTCGACAGTCGCCCGGTCGCGCATCTCGCCGACCAGAACGATCTTGGGCGCCTGTCTGAGCGCAGCGCGCAGACCGTTCTCGAAGGTGTCGAAATCACATCCCAGCTCGCGCTGGTTAAACGTCGCCTTGTTATGGGTATGGACAAACTCGATCGGGTCTTCCAGCGTGACCACATGCACCGAGCGGGTCTGATTGACGTGGCGCAAAACCGCGGCCAGGGTCGACGATTTGCCACTCCCGGTCGCACCGGTAACCAACACGAGACCGTGCTTTTCCATGCCCAACTTGCTCAAGACGGGCGGCAAGTTGAGGTCTTCGAGACTGGGAATGCGGGTGGCCAGGCGTCGCATGACAATGGCGTATGTCCCACGCCCCGAAAAAATGTTGACGCGAAATCGCGCCCGTCCCTCGACTGTATACGAAATGTCAGTCGCACCTTCTTCGAGCAAAATACGAATTGCCCGCCGGTCGTTGTCAAGCAATTGCAGGGCAAACGTCTCGGTCTGATATGGTGTCAGTACCGGGATCGGATGCTGCAATCGAGCCGGGGCGAGTTGCCCGTCGACCTCGACTTGAAACGGCTTGCCGACGGTGATGTTGATATCCGAAACACTGGGATGGTTATCGAGAATATTGCTCAGGATGAAGTCGACGTCACATGCGTTCACGTCTGCAATCCTCCTACCCTCAGGGTTACGCCGTCATTCAGGCTGCGCCGCGCTCCAGCTCGGGTTCGAGAAAGGGCCGGAACCGCGTTTTGTCGAGACTGTGGACAAACGCATCATTGGCGGTGATCCGGCCGCCGCGCAGGTGGTCCATGATGGCGTCATCCAGGGACTGCATGCCGAGTTTTTTGCCGGTTTGAAGTACCGTGGTGAGCTGAAAGGTCTTGTTGTCGCGTATCAAGTTGCGCACTGCCGGATTGGCGATGAGTATTTCCAGAGCGGCGCAGCGCCCCCGGCGGTCGCAGCGTTTGAACAGAGTTTGCGCCACCACTGCTTGCAGCGAGTCGGCGAGGGTGGCGCGGATCTGTTCCTGTTGTTCGGTGGGAAACACGTCGATGATGCGATCGACCGTTTTGGCGGCACTCTGAGTGTGCAGAGTGCCAAAGACCAGGTGTCCGGTGGACGCCGCCTCGACTGCCAGGCTGATGGTTTCCAGGTCGCGCATCTCGCCGACCATGATGATGTCGGGGTCCTCGCGCAGTGCGGCGCGTAGGGCCGCGGCAAACGAGCGGGTGTGCAGGCCGACCTCGCGGTGATTGACCACGCAGTTCTTGCTTTCATGCACGAACTCGACCGGGTCCTCGACGGTCAAAATATGATCTTTGCGGCGTCGGTTGGCAAAGTCGACCATGGCGGCCAGGGTGGTCGATTTGCCGCTCCCGGTCGGCCCGGTCACCAGGACCAGGCCCTTGGGAAGCAGGGCCAATCTGGTCAAGACCGCCGGCAGGCCGAGGGTTTCGATGGACAAGATCCGGTCGGGGATCTGGCGAAATACCGCGGCCACGCCGTACTTCTGCATGAAGTAGTTGGCGCGATAACGGGCCAATCCGGGGATCTCGTAGGCAAAATCCACATCGCCGGTCTCCTCGAATTGCTTGATCTTGTATTCCGGCGCGATCTCGTAGAGCATCTTTTTGAGATCGTCGTTTTTCAGCGCCTGATAGCGAACTCGCTGAAGGTCACCGCTGACCCGCAAGATCGGCTGTGAGCCGGAGGTGAGATGCAGATCGCTGGCCCCCTGGTCCACCATCAGTTTGAAGAAGGCATCGAGCTTGGCCATGGAGTTTCCGAGAGACGTTTCGCGGGCGAGTCGGGAGGAGAATTGATATTGCCCGGTCGACATCAAAAATCGGTCAAGCTGCCGAAACTGTAGCCCACAATGTCGGCAGCCCGGATCGGCCGCTGCCGCCACCGGGCCACCTCCGCTGCGCGCGGCTAATTTCGCCTCGCCGCGGTCGGGCTGGCCGGCTGGCTGGCCTGAGCGGTATCCGGATTCCTATAGGTAGGCAGGATCGCGGTGTTCGCCGAACTCGGCGCGGAACAGGTCGCAGATTTCACCCAGGGTGACGTGGGCGTGTACCGCGTCGACGATCGGTCGCATGACGTTTTTCGAGTCGTCGCGCAGAGCGTCGCGCACGGCCGAGAGGGCGCGTTCGGCCCCGGCTGCATCGCGTCGCTCGCGCAGTTCTGCGATGCGACCGATCTGCGCTTTTTCGATCTCGAGTTCGATTTTTAAGGTGGGAATCGCATCGTCCTGGGAGTCGTCGACGTACTTATTGACCCCGACGACGGTGCGTTTGCCGCTGTCTACCTGGCGCTGAAACTCGTAGGCCGAGCGGGCGATCTCGCGCTGGGGAAAGCCTTCTTCGGTGGCCTTGACGATGCCTCCCATGGCGTCGATCTTGTCGATGTACTGCCACGCCGCACTCTCCATCTGATCGGTCAAGCTCTCGATAAAATACGATCCGGCCAGCGGATCGACCACATTGGCCACGCCGCTTTCCTCGGCGATGATCTGCTGGGTGCGCAACGCCAGCGTGGCCGCGTCTTCGGTCGGCAGGGCGTAGGTTTCGTCATACGAGTTGGTGTGAAGCGACTGCGTGCCGCCGAGCACGGCAGCCAGGGCTTGCATGGACGTGCGCACGACGTTGTTGAGCGGCTGCTGCGCCATCAGCGACACACCCGCGGTCTGCGCGTGGGTGCGCAATTTCCACGACCGCGAGTCCCTGGCGCCAAAACGCTCTCGCATAATTTTGGCCCACATGCGGCGCGCTGCGCGAAACTTGGCGATCTCTTCGAAAAAGTCGTTGTGCACGTCGAAGAAGAACGACAGCCGCGGGGCAAACGAGTCGACATCGAGACCGCCAGCAATGCCGAGATCGACATAACCGATGCCGTCGGCCAGGGTAAAGGCGAGTTCTTGAACGGCTGTGGCCCCGGCTTCGCGAATGTGGTAGCCGCTGATCGAGACTGTATTCCACAGCGGCATCTTCTCGGTGCAGTACACCAGCATATCGCGGATGATGCGCATATGGGCGCGCAGTGGCGATATCCACTCTTTTTGTGCGATGAACTCCTTGAGCATATCGTTCTGCAGCGTGCCGCGCAGCATCTCGGGTGCCACACCACGCTTCTCGGCCACTGCGATGTACAGGGCGAGAAGAACCGCTGCCGGCGCATTGATGGTCATCGATGTCGATACCTGATCGAGCGGAATGCCGTCGAAGAGCCGCTCCATATCGTCCAGCGAGGCGACAGCCACGCCCTCGCGGCCGACCTCGCCGAGACTGCGCGGATGATCCGGGTCATAACCCATGAGGGTGGGCATATCGAACGCCGTGGACAGCCCGGTCTGTCCGTGCTCGAGCAAAAAGTTGAACCGCCGATTGGTGTCTTCCGGTGTGCCAAAGCCGGCAAACATGCGCATGGTCCACAGCTTGCCGCGGTACATGGTGGCGTGTGGTCCGCGCGTGAACGGATACGTTCCGGGTTCGCCGAGCCTGTCCTCGTACGTCCACCCCGACTCGGCCAGATCTTGCGGCCCATACACAGTCTTGAGCGGCAAGCCGGACTGGGTCGTCGGCTGGTCATCAATGGCCTGGCTGACAGGGTCCGTCACACCAGGGTTGGGCTTCTTGATGGGCGACATAGGGAAGCCATATGAGGTAGAAAGCCCCCTGTCAAGGAGAGGACTCGCAGGCCTCGATGATGCAGCGCGTCCAAGCGACGTATCACGCCGATGCAGTGGGTGCGGCCAGAGGTTTTCTGCCCCGCATCCCGCCCACGACGCCCTCGAGAATGGCGTGGCCGTCGCGCTCGAGAATGCTGCCGTGCGCCATGACAACACGGTCGAATTGCCAGGCCAGAAGCTGCTCAATACTGCGCGCCGCTGCCGTGCGGTCTGTGGTTTTGATCCGCCACATCTTGCTCTGCGCCACGCGCCGATACGCACCGACCAGGCGGAGAAGAAGCCTGGTCAGCCAGCCCTGCACCTGATCGATGTTGAAGATAAGATCGGTGCAGAGAAGAGTGGCCGACGGGACATGCAGGAACACAAATTCCCCCGCCCACGGGACGCCCTCGATGGCGAGAGGCTGGAGCTCATCGGGCCATTCCGGCGCCGGCTCGGCCGACAAATACCCATCGAACTCGATGTCCTTGCGCTTCTTTGCCAGACCCGGCGCTCCCCACACCCGAGCCGACGGATATCGCTCAATGGCGCCGGGCAGATGCAAATGGTGCAAACAGTTGGGCGCCACGATGTGACGAACCTCGCCGAGCCGGGCCAGCTCTGCCGCCAGCGCCTCGTCGATCGGGATCGGCGAATGCAAAAGCAATGACCCATCAGCAAGCCTGATTACGGTCATACGACCGCGGAAATGCAACAGCTTAAACATGAACAGGTCGTATTCGGCGCCCCACAAGTCGTCTGCAATCAATTCGAGCACGAGCCATGTCCTCCTGATGAATTTAGTAAAGCAACCTTGACCAATTTAGTCAAGCGTAGTTTACTAATTTAGTCAAGCGTAGTTTACTAAATGGTCCTATTATCCATGCAGATGCTCGATCAGAAGGTCTCGATCAGATGCCCGACCAGAAGGCCGCGATGACGAAGCTCGATGAGCGGGAACGCGGCGCCTTGGAGGCGGCCAAGCGCGCGAGTGTGGGGCAGCTCTTGTTCAAATGCGCACATCTTTTGAACGATCAAGCGCTGGCCCGAGTGCGACAGAAGGTGGGTGTATCGATCCGGCCGGCGCACAGCGCGCTGTTTCCCCACATCGATCTGGAAGGCACGCGGCTGACCGACGTGGCCCGCCGCATGGGAATCAGCAAGCAGGCGGTGAGTCAGCTGGTTTCCGAGCTCGAAGAGATGGGGGTTGTCGAGCGGGTGTCCGATCCGCGAGACGGCCGGGCAAAACTGATCCGCTTTGCCCGGTTGCGCGGTCGGCTTTGGCTACACGACGGTCTATCGATACTCGGCGAGTTCGAGCGGCATCTGGCCGACAAGATCGGCCAATCCACGATGCAGGAGCTTCACCGTTGCCTCGTGTTACTTCTGATGGCACTGGAAGAAGTGGCTGATCCCGGCTAGTCTGCTGGCCTCGATGGAACGTCTGTACCGGGACAAGCGCGATCGACACGGTGATCAGCCGCTCGGCGATTTCATCGCGGCCGAGGCGCGCCGGCTCGGTTTTCACCGGGTCGGGCTGGTCCCGGTGGCGCCGCCCTTGCGCTATCGGGCCTATGTCGACTGGATCGCCCGCGGCATGCACGGCACCATGGCCTATATGGCCGCGGCCGAGCACGTATCTGGCCGGGCAGACCTGCACCGCCTGGCCGCCGGTGCCCGCACAGTCGTGGTCGTGGCCCTGGCCTACGCCAAGTCAAGCCCTGCCCCTGCCAGCCGATTCAGCCGGGATCGGGCCGAAACTGCCATTCGCGGATTCGTGGCCCGCTACGCCCGGGGCAGCGACTACCACGCAGTGATGAAAAAACGCCTCTATGCCCTCGCCGAGGCAATCGGTCAGCACATCGGTCGGCCGGTCGCGGCACGGCCCTGCGTCGACACCGCACCGGTCCTCGAGCGCGACCTCGCCGAAGCTGCAGGAATCGGATTTACCGCCAAAAATACCATGCTCATCGCGCCCGGCCTGGGCTCGTACGTGCTTCTGGGCGAGCTGCTGCTCGACGTGGACGCCGCAACGACCGCCATCGAGCGGCCAAAAAATCGCTGTGGCAGCTGCCGCGCCTGTCTCGACGCCTGCCCGACCGGCGCGTTTGTCGATGCCTATGTCCTCGATGCCCGCCGCTGCATCTCGTACTTGACCATCGAACACAAGGGCCCGATTCCCCGCCATCTGCGCCGGTATATCGGCACCATGATCTTCGGCTGCGACATCTGTCAAGAAGTCTGCCCGTTCAACGCGCAAGCGCCCGATCGAACGCGACCCGATGGCGAACTGGCTGCTCTCGACAGCGAACGCGGCACACCCGATCTGCTCGCCCTCTTATCCCTGGGCGCCAATCAGCGCCGCCGTTATGTCGACGGCACTGCGCTGCGGCGGGTCAACCGCGAACAACTGGTACGCAACCTGTGCGTGGCCCTCGGCAATGCGGGCGACCCTCGCGCGATCGAGCCGCTCACCCGGATGCTCGGCGACCGCAGCCCGGTCGTGCGCAGCCACGCCGCCTGGGCACTGGGCCAGCTCGGCGCCCGCGATGCATGCACGACCGCACTCGAACGCGAAACCGATGCCACCGTGCGCGAAGAACTCGACGCTGCCCTGGCCCATGCCCGCGCCTCGACGACCTCGCCCGCCACGAACAATCCGGGCTAGTAACGCTGGCTACGCGGGAGCAGAACTGTGGCCAAAACTCGAGCCTGAACCGGCAATCATCGATCCGCGATACGAACCACGGGCGAGGTGGCAGACATGCCGTCCACCAGGGTTACCAGCCAGTTATGGCGCTCGCCATCCAGCTGCATGATCAATTCGGCGTCGCAAGGGGGGAGTTCGCTCGGATGCTGGACTACTATGTCGTCGGGGCCGATCTGGCTCAGGGCGAACTGGCGCTCGCCCACGATGAGGAGGAGATTGACGTCCGCCGAGTAGGCCGGTGGGCGTTCCATTTTGGGTTCTATATGAGCAGCTCGCACAAACAGATCGTAGCCAAGTGTCGCCTCTACGTCCACAGCAGAAAAATCGACATACTGGAACCGCTTGGCCGTGGCGATCAGGGAGAAGTCTTTGCCACCACGCGAAGGACAGCTATCAAGGCACTGCACCATGACGTCGACTATCGACGAGAGCGCGACGTGTATCTACGACTGCGAGAACGCGGCGTCAATGCGATACGTGGCTGTGCAGTGCCGCAGCTACAGGGGTTCGATGACGATCTGCTGGTCGTGGAGATGACCATTGTCAGGCCGCCGTGCCTGGTCGATTTTGCCAGTGCCTATCTCGACACTCGTCCCGAGTTTCCTCCCGACGTCGTGGCCGCAGAGCAAATGCGGCACCGTGAAACATTCGGCGAGACCTGGCCGCTTGTCGCAGAGATCATCGAGCAACTCGCCGGCCTCGGCATCCACTTGATGGACATCTCGGCCGGAAACATCCGCGTCTCTGTCGGAAGCTGAGCCTGTATGCTCCGGCCGGCGCCGACGTTGTAAGGACCTCTGCAAATGCCCGCCCGGCAGGTAGACAAATGTGAAAAAAGTCTTCTCTGCTCCGCGTCATTGCTGTATAAGGACATTCACTGAATGACTCCTCAGTCATTGAATGACTGAGGGGTCATTCAGCAGTGACAAGTTTATCCAAGGGGGGACGTATGATACGTAGTTTATCGATATCATTAGTTTTCGTATGTATTCTTTCGGCCGCTCCAGGCACCGCGGAAACGCGCAGATACACTGAGACCAAGTATCCCATCGTGCTCGCCCACGGCATGGCCGGGTTTGACGAGCTGTTCGGAATCTTTGACTACTGGCACGGTATTCCGGCCGCATTGCGCTCGGGTGGTGCCGAGGTCTTTGTCACCGAGGTGAGCCAGTTCAACCAGACCGAGGTGCGCGGCGAGCAGCTGCTCGCCCAGGTCGAGGAGATCGTCGCGATCACGGGCAAGGCCAAAGTGCATCTGATCGGGCACAGTCACGGCGGCCTGGATATCCGCTATGTGGCTGCGGTGCGGCCCGATCTGGTCGCCTCGGTCACGGCAGTCGGCTCGCCGCACAAGGGCGCAGAGCTGGCCGATTTTCTGCGCTCGAACGTCTCGGACGGCTCGTTTACCGAGACTGTACTGCGATTTTTCGCCGAGAGCCTGGGCACGGTGCTCGCCCTCTTGTCGGGCACCAGCAACCCACAGGATGCGGTCGCCGCGCTCGACTCGCTGACCACGGACGGAGCCAGTGCGTTTAACGCCGCCTTTCCGCAGGGGCTGCCCGCCACTCGTTGTGGAAACGGCCCGGCGGTGGTCGATGGAGTGTATTATTTTTCGTGGTCGGGCACCCGCACGCTCACCAACCTCTTCGATATTTCCGATGGTTCGCTGGCGCTCACCTCGCTGGTATACGACGAGGACAATGACGGCCTGGTCGGCCGGTGCAGTTCTCATCTCGGCAAGGTGATCCGCGATAACTATCGGCAGAATCACCTCGATCAGGTCAATCAGATTTTCGGCCTTGTCCATCTATTTTCGTCCAAACCCAAATCGATTTTTCGCGCGCATGCAAATCGCCTGCGCAACCTGGGACTTTGACCCGCGCTGTCTGTGATGAGGAGGCCGATCATGTTTTATCGCTGTGTTGGACTCTGTACCGTTTTGCTGACTGTATTTTTGAGCTGGGGTTGCGCGGCCGGCGATGCCGGCAGGGCTCCGGTGCCCCATTCGCTGCACGACACGGTGCCCGATGGCGCGCTGCACGCCGATGCAGATGGCCAATTCGTGGCCGGAACCGACGCAATCCGCTTCTTCGACTATTTCTTGACCAGCGAGGGTGAAGTCACCACCGGCCGGTCCGGCTTTGATCCGAGTGATTCGATCGACGGCGTGCGCCTGCTGGTCGAGCAAGAAGTCGCCGAAAAACTGTCTGATTCTGCCGCTGCCTCGGTCATGACCGCGTTTGACGACTACGTGGCCTACCGCCAGCAAACTGCCCAGCTGTTCGAGCGAGGTGGCGACCCCGAGGCGGTGCGCTCCGAATTCGCCCGCATTCATCGCGATGCGGTGGCCCGGCTGCCCGGCATCGCCGCTGATCTGGATGGTCTGGAACGCGCGCTGGCCATCCACGAGGTCCTGTCTGGCCAGCCAGGGGGCGCTCGACCGGCGAGTCTGACCGGTGCCATGCGGGCCGAATTGATCCGCATCGATCGGTCCATAAGTGGGACGGACGAGGTCGCGGCCAATGCCGAGGTCGCTCGGGTCGCTGTCGATCTGCACCGCGCAACCGCGCGACTGCGCGCCGACGGCGCCAGCGCCGGGGATATCCACGACCTGCGCACGGCCCGCGTCGGCCCCGGCGCAGCCGACCGGCTGGCCGCACTCGATCGCCGGCGCGCCGAGTGGCAACGCCGGATAGGCGAATATCGCGCGGCCCGGGATGAAATCTCGGCCTCGCTCACGGATGCCAACGAGCGCGAGCAAGCCCTGGCCCGGTGGATCGACAGCCATTTCGACTCGCGCGAAAAACTGCGACTGCGCGCGGTAGATCGAATCGCCGGCCGTCCGGCCACTCGGTGACACTCCGCTCTGCATTCCTTGCCGGCAACGTCCGGCCGACCTCGGCCCGCTCCTCTGACCGGAGGTCGAAGAAACCGGCCAGGCCGATCGAACGGTCGCACCCGGCGCCGGCGGGACAGCCGTACAGAAGTGGCCGGACCGACTGGTGAATCGGCGCTGCGCGGGCCCGGCGTCCAGCTCGTGGGGCATTGAACGGCGAACTCGTCGCACCTGCCGTGTCCTGGCTCTGGTAAGCACTCCCGGGTCGTTTTTATACTCGCCCACCATGGCGGGCCTCTCCCATCTCGACTCGCTCGTAACCAAGCAGCTCGCCAAGCTCGGCCTCAGTCCCGATCGGCCACCCAGCGGAGTCGGCTGGCAGAAGTTTCTCGACCGGGTGAGCCTTCACTACCAGCACGCGGACCGGGACCGCAGCCTGCTCGCCCGCTCGCTCGATCTCTCGTCTCGCGAAATGGCCACCCTGCAGGCCCGTCTGGCCAAAGAACACGACCGTCTGCGCCACATGATCGCGGCCATTTCCCACGGTCTGCGCGGCTTTTATCAGGTTATTGAGCGGGTACCTCACTCGCCCACCGACGACGATGTCAGCGAGATCACCAGGTCCATTCGCCACGCCCGGGATCAGCTGTCGCAGCAGCTTTCCGAGCCGTTCGACCACACTGGTGTGTCGTCGTGGTCGGCCGAGGAGGCAGCGCGAATTCGCCACGACTTTCTGTTCATGTCCGACCAGCTCTTGCAGATCTTGCACACCACCGTGCAGCGAGCAACCGTGCACAAAGACCTCGAAGTGGCGGACGCGGTCCGGCAACTGCTGATTCCCCAACGCCAGGACATCACCCGGCAAGGCATTGCCATGGCCGGGCTGTACCGGCCCGCCGCACACTGCGGTGGCGACTGGTGGTCGATCTACGACCTGCCCGAGCGCGGCATTCTCGCAGTCATCGGCGACGTCAGCGGTAAGGGCGTGGCCCAGGCCATCATCATCGGTGTGGCCAAGGCAGCGTGCGATGTCGCTCATTTGCTCGGTGACGAACAGGTGACGTGCACGGCGCTTCTCGATATGCTCAACAGCTGTATCTGGCAAGCGGCCCAACAGACGTTGTTCATGACCTGTATTGCCTCGGAATTCGATCCGGACACCCGCACACTCACCGTGGCCAACGCGGGCCACTCGTTTCCCCTCATCGTGCGTCGCGATGGCAGTGCGCCGCCCCGAATCGAATCTCTGCCCGCCGGTATCCGCCTGGGTGCATCACACAAATCGCTGTTCCAGACCCATCCGATCGAAGTGCGCCCGGGCGACGTGATCGTCTGGTACACCGACGGCATCACTGCAAGCCAGAATCGCCACGGCGATCGATTCGACAGGAGGCACCTGAAAAGCGTGGTCGAGCGGGTGGCCAGCAGCGACCCGGCCCGGGTTCGCGACAGCATCATGGAGGAAGTAGCGGCATTTTGCGGCCACGATCTGCTCGGCGATGATGCCACTCTGATCGTCGCCTGCATATCGTCCTAGGTACATCCCGCCCACACCCACCGAGACGTTCATGCAGCTCGAGATTTTTAACTATGATGTGGTGGCGAAAAGCTGGTCGGTTGCCTCCCTGCCCCAGCTCGATTCGCCGCGCACCATGGTGCTCGCTTTTGGCGCCCCCGAACTGGTCGCCCACCCCAATATCTTTCAGGTCCTGCGCCAGGCTTATCCCACCTCCCACGTCGTGGGTTGCTCGAGCGCCGGAGAGATCGTGGATACCAGGGTACGCGATCTGTCTCTCTCGGTGGCAGTCGCCAAATTCTCCCACACAGTGCTGAACAGTAACGCCGTCTTGATCCGGGACGCATCGGGTTCGTTTGTGGCAGGTCAAATCCTGGCTCGCAAGATGCTCGACCGGTCCGATCTGCGCGCCTTGCTGGTCTTGTCCGAGGGGCTGAAGATCAACGGCAGCGAGCTGGTCCGGGGCATCCATTCGGTGGTCGACGAATCGGTCGTGGTGACCGGTGGGTTGGCTGGGGACGGCACCCGCTTCGAGCGCACCTGGGTTTGTTGCGGCAACCGCCTGCAGAGCGGGCTGGTCGCCGCAGTGGGCTTTTACGGCGACCATCTCATCGTCGGCCATGGCTCGAAAGGCAGCTGGAACCAGATCGGCCCGGAGTGGGCAGTAACTCGAGCGGACGGCAACGTGCTCTACGAGCTCGACGGAACCCCGGCCCTGGATCTCTACGAGCGATGTCTCGGCGACAATGCGGCCGGGCTTCCGGCCACTGGCTTGACGTTTCCGCTCGCTCTGCAGTCCTCGACTGAAGGCGATAAGACGCTGGTCCGGACCGTTCTGGCAGTCGATGGCGATGCTCGCTCGCTGACCTTTGCCGGTGATGTGCCCGAGGGCTACCGGGCTTGGCTCCTCAAAACCGGCGGCAAGGCGGTCATCGACAGTGCTTTCGACGCCGCGCAGCGGGCCAAGGATGACGTCCATCAGCTGGAAAATGGCGCCTCGCAGATTCTCAATATTGTCGTGAGCTGCGCCGGGCGCCGGATGGCCCTGGGCGATCGCGTGGACGAGGAGCTCGAGGCGGTTTCAGCCGTCATGCCCCGGGGCACCCGGACCACTGGGTTTTACTCCTACGGCGAAATCTCGCCCGACGGCGAGGGGCGCAGCGATCTGCACAATCAGGCCATGACCCTGACCGTGCTCAGCGAGTCGGTACAGCCGCTGGTCAAGGTGACCGGTGAAGTGGTTATTCCATCGCGGCCCCAAGAGTTGTCGCGACCGGTCCTCGTGACCGAGCCAATCGAGATTCTGGCCGGGGAGCGAGTGCGGGCCAGGGAGGCCCAGTCGGCCCAGTCCATGGAGGTCGCGGGCTTCGCGTATGACCTCAAGCGCGGCGCCTGGTCGGTTACCGAACTGCCCCGGCTCGATTCCACCCGCACTCTGATCACCGTTTTTGGCGCACCGGGAGCGCGCGACCATGGCGAGGTATTCGACAGGCTGCGCGGTGCGTATCCGCGGTCGCACATCGTCGGCTGTTCGAGTGCGGGCGAGATCATCGGCGATGAGGTACGGGATCAGTCCCTGTCGCTGGCCATCGCGCGTTTTCGCCACACCACGCTGTCGAGCGCGTCGGTCATGATCGCCGGCACTGCGCGTTCGTACGACGCCGGGCAGCTCCTGGCCCGCAAGCTCGCTCGAAGCAACCTGCGGGCGGTTCTACTTCTGTCCGAGGGCATCGAGATCAACAGCGCCGATCTGATGCGCGGCATCCATTCAGTGCTCGATGAGTCGGTGCTGATCACCGGCGGATTGGCCGGTGACGGCACCCGCTTCGAGAGGACGTGGGTGTTTACCGGCGGTCGGTTGCGCACCGGCGTGGTCGCCGGAATCGGGCTCTACGGCGATCACGTCGTGGTCGGGCACGGTTCCGAGAGCGGCTGGGAACGGCTCGGCCCCGAGCGCACGGTCACTCGATCCCAGGGCAACGTGCTCCACGAGCTCGATGGCACGCCGGCGTTCGAGGTCTATCGGGACTATCTCGGCGACCGGGTGACCGGGCTTCCGGCCACTGCTCTCATGTTTCCCCTGGCCATGCGCGGACCCAACCCGTGCGACCAGTTCCACATGCGCACCGTGTTGGCGGTCGATGAGCCGTCCGGCGCCATGACCTTTGCTGGCGATGTGCCCGAGGGCTTTCTCGCCCAGTTCATGAAGGCCGGGGGCGATAATCTGGTCGAAGGCGCGGCGCGAGCCGCGCAACGCGCCCTGGACGACGCCAGTGGCAACGACTCAAAAATCGCCCTGGCCATTGCGATCAGCTGCATTGGCCGGCGTATCGCACTGGCCGACCAGGTCGACCGAGAGGTAAAAGCGGCCACAGCAGTCTTGCCGAGCAGCGTGCACACGGCTGGCTTCTACTCGTACGGCGAGATCTCGCCGTGTTCCGGGGGAAACGGCTGTCCCCACAACCAGACCATCACGCTCACCGTGGTAGGAGAGTCCACCCAGCCGCATGCGCGCTCGGCAAAGGTCCAGGCCACTGCGCGCCTGTCCAAATCCGGCCGAGCGAGTATCGCCCATTTGCGAAAAGGGTCCAATACAGCTGCACCGAGCTCGGCAGTTCCCATGTCGATCTACCAGGAGAGCGAGCAGTCCGACGGGGTTCCGATCACCCTGGTCGATCCCGATATCAGCCAGGGTATCTCGCACCCGGTACAGGACAGTTCGGCCTACCGACAGGACAGTTCGGCCTACCGACAGGACAGTTCGGCCCACCCAGCGCCGTACTCGGACGAAGAGGCCACCGACGTGGCGGCGCACGGGCCGGGCATCACAGCGCCGCCAAGCTCGATCGCGGCCAGTGACGACGACGCCACGATGCGACTGGCACCTTCTGCCCCGATCGGGCGAAAAAGCGCCGAATCGGGTCCCTCCGGGCCGGTTCTGTCAGGCCCGGACCAGTCGGGCCCGATGAGCGACGACGAATCGACCATGCGACTGGCATCGTCGGGCTCGATCCCGCAACTAGACGATCGAAGAACCGGCCGTGCGGCCGCCCCGCCCGGTCGCACGAGCGAGCGCCAATCTGGCAACAGAGCTGTAGCGCCGGGTGGGCCGGGCCCACAAGGCCATGGGGCAGCGTCACGACAGACCCCGTCTGCAGCGATTGCCGGGCCGGATATCCCAGTGGCTCCGTCTGGACCCGCCCTGCTGGGCGACGCGGTAAATACTCTGACCCATATCAGCAAGGCGAGCGTTTCTATTCCAACCCTGCTTCCCGGAGCTCCGGACATTGCCGAATTCAGCTATGACATAGACCGGGCCAGCTGGAACGTCGCCGAGCTTCCCGATCTCGATTCACCGAATACAGTCGTGCTCGCCTTTGGCGCCTCGGAGATGATCGAGCATCTGGCGGTATTCGAATCGCTGCGCCTGCGTTATCCCCGATCGCATATCCTCGGCTGTTCGACCGCTGGCGAGGTGGTCGGGGGTCGTGTGCTGGACAGTTCTCTGGCCGTGACAGTGACCCGATTCCGCCACACCCATCTGGCTGCCACGTCGGTGTTGGTCGGCGACGCCGCGGGGTCGTTTCCCGCCGGACAAGTTCTGGCCCACAAGCTGAACGGCGACGATCTGCGCGCCATGTTTGTGGTGGCCGAGGGCATGGATGTCAGTGGAGCGGCGTTGATCCGCGGCATCACCTCGGTGGTTGGCGAGTCTGTCGTGGTAACCGGGGGATTGGCCGCCGACGGCATTCGCTTCGAGCGCACGTGGGTGCTCTCTGGCGACAAAGTGCAGAGCGGTCTGGTCGCGGCCGTGGGTTTTTACGGCAATCGCCTGGTTGTCGCAGGTGGCGCTGCCGGCGGCTGGGTCGAGATGGGACCAGAGTTCACGGTGACCCGTTCGATGGGCAATACCATCTTCGAACTCGACGGCGAGCCGGCTCTCGAGGTCTACAAGCATCATCTCGGCGATCACGCCGAGGGTCTGCCGGCCACCGGTCTGCTCTTTCCCCTGGCCGTGCAGTCCAGGCCCGATCACGAGCCGCTCACCCGCACAGTACTGGCCGTCGACGACGTCGAGCAATCGCTCACCTTTGCCGGCGAGGTCGCGCAAGGATCGCGCGCCCATCTCCTCCGCGCCGAGTTCGATCAGCTCATCGCCGGCGCAGCCCGGGCGGCGACCAATGCACACGACATGGCCGATCAGATCGGGCGATCGCGGGGCGGTGAGCACTGGGCCAAGGTGGTCTCGTACGGCGACGTATCGCGACCCGCGCGCAATACCCTGGCCATCGCGGTGAGCGATGTCGGCCGGCGCATCGTGCTCGGCGACAAGAGCGATCTGGAGATCGACTCGGTCTTGCGCCACATGCAGCCACAGTGCGTGCTGACCGGGTTCTATGCCTACGGCGCCATCGGTGCCATGTCGTCTGCACAGACCTCGCAACCCAGCGTCCTGCACAATCAGACCATGACGGTCACTCTATTTACGGAGTTGACCACACCGACAGGCGAGTTGCCAATGCCGGCCGCTGTACAGTCAGCCGGACCGATGCACATCCAGACGGCACATCCGGTATTGCCCAGTCGCTCCGGCCCGGTCGCCCGGCCGGTCGGGCGAGGCGACAAGTCGGGCCCGACCATGGTGCAGCCAGAACGGGCCACAGGCCGCGGGCGACGGCCGGGCGGGCGCACCCGTCTGCCCGCATCCGATGTGGTTTTGCGCCGGCACGATGTGGGCGATATTCGCGTGCTCGAGCTGTCCGGGCGGCTCAACGAATCATTTGCCGGCCGCAAGATTGCCAGCGATCTGGCCGGCGTGGTGATTTTTGACCTGGCCCACGTCGATCGGGTGACCTCGTTTGGAGTGCGCGAGTGGCTGCACATGCTGGCCGACGCCGGACCGCGTATCGACCAGCTCTATCTGGTTCGATGCTCCGAATCGGTGGTCAATCAGCTGATCACGATCCGCACGTTCGCCGGGGATGGGCAGGTCATCTCGTTTGCAGCGCCCTATGTCTGCACCGCGTGTGCCCACACGTTCGACCGCCTCATCGATTGCGAGAGAGATTCCGAGGCCATCCGCAGCGCCACACCGCCCGAGGCCACCTGCCCGCAATGCGGCGAGTCGGGTATATTCGACGACGATCCCACATCGTACCTCTCGTTTGCCGAGCCCCATACCGAGACGCCAATACCAAATGAGATCCGCGCGGCGCTGTTCAAAGCGAGACAATCGGACAGCCAGAAGAATAGCGCCGAGAGCATCCAAAAGCTGATCGACGAGGACCACACCCGCATTCGAATGGCTGGAACGCTCGACGCCACCGTACCCTGGTCGCGTATTGTCCAGGGCATCGAAGGGGTGGTGCGATTCGATCTTGCCGGCATCCGCCAGGTCGACGGTCCAGGACTGTCTCTCTTTGAGTCGGCGTTGCGTTCAGCTCGGGCCAGCGCTGAACTCTGTGAACTCGAAAACTGCCCGGCTCGGGTCGTCGAGCACCTGGCCCGAGCCCGGCCTCCACTGGATGTAGTCATTATTTCGGCCCGGGTGCCCGGCCGATGCCAGAATTGCCAGCTGACCCGACATGTCCTCATCGACGTCGAGCAAAACCGATCCATTCTCCGGCAAGGGGCTCATCCCAACGCTCTCTGCAAACGGTGCAGCATGTTGCTGTCGTTTTCCGGAGCCCAGTTTTTGCTCGAATTTCTGGCTCACGGCAGCGTCCCGGCGGCACCGAAAATCGCTCCCCGGCGACAGTGGGCGCCGTTCTTGCTCATCTTCGGTGTCGCCGCAATCATGGCGGCGTTCGCCACCGGGTACTGGATCGCCAAATACGGTCCTTTCCCACCGGTCCACGCCCCAAATGAACCGAATTCTCCTGACTCCACCGACCGGCGCGGTGCGGACACGCCGGCAGGAGCTGTACAGCAAGGGTCCGACAGAGCGAAGCGCGGCAGGCCATCCCATCGCGGCGGCGCCAGCGTAGTGCGACCGACCTCGGAACGTGCGGCCGCGCGGGGGCAGAACGGGATCCCGCCGCCCTGGACCGATCAGACATTTGTCGCCCAGGAGGGAAAACTGTGGTTCGTGGGCCGGAGCGAGCTGCACGGTGACATGGACCACGCGCTTGCCATGGCCCAGGCCGATGCCATTGCCGTGCTTCTCTATAAGGTGATTCTCCGGCTCGAAGGTTCACCGCTCTACAAATATCTGCGCAAGCGTCGCATAAACCGACCCGACCAACCTGTGCGCAGGGTTCTCACCGACCGAGCTCGAGACCTGATAGCCCGATACCGGACCCAGGCCGGTCACTTTGCCACGCCGGAAAAGGTCGATTCCTACATCGATGCCCAGCGTATCATCGTGCGCTACAGCCTGCCCGAGAAGGACGTCGAGACTCTCGTGGAGCTGTACGGAAGCTCGGCCAAAAAGCTCGGTATGACTGCCGTACCCTACTTGCCGATTCTGGTCGGGCACGGGCATGCCGAGGGTGACATCCTGATCGTCGAGGTCAACCCGGGGTCTCGCGCGGCCGCGGCCAACATCGCTGCGGGCGATGTGATCGTGAGGGTGGCCAATAAACGCGTGTCGACGCTCGATGGCTTCAAGGACCAGATCCGTCAAGCATGGGACGCAACCCGGCCAGGCGAGGCGATGTCGATCGAAGTGCGCAAAACAGCGGCCACGCGAACGGTCGAGCTGGTGAAATAAACAGAAACACCTTGGTTGTGGATCAAACGAGGTGTTTCTGCTGCGAGGCCAACGGCCGAGCCGGCCGGGACTCCGGCCGTCCGGGGGCTTTGCCCAAAAATGATAGCCCGAACGCCAAGAGGTCCGGCCGCACACGATCACGTTGGAGCGGTTCCACGTTGGAGCGGTTCCAACGTGATCGTGTGTAGCAGTCATAGAGCTCGCTCAGGACGGGCCATATTGTCAATGGTTTCGGTAGATAGCGCCGCAGCGAAAACGCGCTAGACTGTCCAGTGGCTCTACACAGTCGCATTTCGGATGAGACATTGTGTAGTATTTGTATATGTGGGAGTAGATACGCGGTCTAGTATGACAAATGGAGCAGGCTACACTGCGTTTGGCATGTACGAGCTCATCGAGCGCCTCGCAGTGGGGGGCATGGCCGAGATTTATCTGGCCCGCGAAGCCGGCGCGGCGGGTGACGAGTTCCTGGTGCTAAAGCGCATCTTGCCCAACTTTGCCGCTGACCAGCAATTGGTCGATATGTTTCTGGACGAACAGCGCGTTGCAGCCACACTCCGGCATAAAAACATCGTGCGCACCTACGATGTCGGCGAGGTCGACGGCGATTACTTTATCTCCATGGAATACCTGCAAGGCCAGGACGTACGCCGGTTATCTCGCACTCTCAAGCGACGCCGCATGGACATGCCGCTCGAGCTCACGCTCACCATCATTGCCGGAGCGGCGGCAGGTCTGCAGTACGCGCACGACAAAAAAGGTGTCAACCTACAGCCGCTCGACATCGTGCACCGCGATGTCACCCCGCACAATTTATTTGTCACCTATGACGGGGTGGTCAAACTGCTCGACTTCGGTGTGGCCAAGGCGGCCAATCGGCTGGTGCAGACCACGGTCGGCACGATCAAGGGCAAGATTCCGTATATGTCGCCCGAGCAGTGCAAGGGGCTCGATATCGACCGACGGAGCGACATTTACACCCTTGGAGTCGTCCTTTACGAGCTCACCTGTGGCATCCGTCTGTACCGAGCCCGGGGGGCCGAGTTCGAGACCATGAAGCGCATCGTCGAGGAGCCGGTGACCCGGCCCAGCGCGCGCCGGGCCAATTACCCGCGTTCACTCGAACGCATCGTGTTGACCGCCATGGCCAAAAATCCCTCTGATCGCTATCAGAATGCGGCGACATTCAGAGAGGACATCGAGGCGTTTGCCCGCGCCGAGGGACTTTCTCTGTCCACCGATCGGCTATCGCATTATATGCACAACTTGTTTCGCGACAACATTGCAGCGCTTCGCGAGGCCGGCACCGATGCCACCAAGCTCATGGCCCAGCTAGCGGCCAATTACCGCGAGGCCGACAACGACGACAACAGTGATTCGCTGCCCAGCGGCGATTTTATTTACAGCATGGACTGGTCCTCGTCCGGTTCGCAGGGTGGCTATCCACCATCGCGGGTCGGGACCGACCATTCGCCACCGGGTTTTCGCCATATTGGTCGTGCGCTATCCGGATCGGTGCAAGATGTATGGGGCGCGGTCGATCCATCCGAGCGGCGGCGGCGCAGTCCATCTGGGGGCTATCCGAATGTGTCGCTGACCCCTCCAGCCGTGCCAGTCATCATCATGCCGACCAAGACCGGGGCCAACAGCAACGCGAATGTTCATCGGGTTGCGGAAAAAAGCGCCGTTCCGACCGGTCGATCGGACAAGACAGCAGAGCAGAAGGCCTCGCAAGAGCCGGCATCGGAGCAGACCGAGGTCGACACGACAGCGGTCCCGAGGCATATCGATCGAGCTCTCGAGACCATCCAGCCCCAGCAGCCCGCGACCGAGGCTGCTGCGCCAGAGACCAAGAAGACCAGAAAAATGCGCCACTTCTGGCTTTGGTTTGCCCTCGTCGTAGTGGGCACGATCATCGCAACCTGGCTGAGCAACAAGATCTGATCTGAAAATACATTGGGCTGTGAATCAAACCCTGTTGCGAGAGCAACGGCCGAGCCAGCTGGCCGTCCGGGGAACTTTGCCCAAAAAGATAGCCGGGCGCGAGCGGTCGGGCCGCGCACCATCACGTTACATCCCTTCCAGCGTGATCGGGTATAGTTTGGGGGCTCCCGGCCCCAGGACTCAAGTCCCAGGGGGTTACCCCCAAGGATCAGGCACAAGTGCTGGCCAATCGTACCCCGGTCCCCAAGGGGTCGAGCAACTGGCGGTTAATCGCACCCCGGCCCCCAAAGGGGTCGATTAGTGCCCACTGATCGGGCCCCGGTCTGCAAGGGGTCTGAATCAGATCAGTACAGGTATTGCAGAGCCGCGCGGTCGCTGCTGGTGAACTCGCCGTTCTCTCTCGACCGGAAGCAGGCGTTCATGATCGAACCGCCAACACTGGCCCCTGTCGGAGTCCCGGGGACGTGGTTTGCGCCGACGCTGCCACCGCCCTCGTTGCCGCCCCTACCGCAGCTGATCGAACGGTTGAAATAGTCCGAGTGACGGAAGCCCAGGGTGTGGCCGAGTTCGTGGGTAATCACGTGCTCGGCAGTGTTGGTTCCATAGGAGGCGACGCCGGCCCCGATGTTGATGTATGGGTATGGACGACCGCCAGAGGGGAAACCCGCCGAGCCGCCACTGCCTGAGACGACCCTCGCCGTGATCACAGCATCACACCCCGAGGTGCTCCCGGACGTTCTGTACATGGTGAAGGTCAGGTTGAGCGCGTTGTAGTTGTTGATCGACCAGTTCAAGGCCGTGCTGAGAGTGCCAGTGAACGCCGACCCGTTGATGCAGATCGCGTCGAGACTGCGGCTTACCAGGTTGTTGGTTCGGTACTGCTTGTATACACTGCCAGAATCGTCGACTTCCAGCATTTCCCGCGAGGCTGCTAGGCTGACCGCTGCGTCGTTGCCGACATAGACCACGCCATCGTAGATCTGGATGTCATCCGGCGGGAATCCGGCCTCGATCAGGTTGTCGATTATTTCGAGAGTTTCATCCTCGGGGTTATCATGTAGCTGCTCGCCACTGCAACCGAACATGGTCATCGTACATGCTGTCACTACTGTAAGAATATTCTTGAACATCGATTTCTCTCCTCTTTTCTAAATATATGTAGATTGCCTTTTCCGAATCACCGGCCGACCGCGTCATTTGGCGTTGTACCACTGACGCGACGGCGGCGTTCAGCCCGACGCCATGTTCAACTTCTGTGCCACAGCCGTTCGATTGGCCAATCCGACTGCGATCTGCTGGGAACCTGGATTGGATATCAGATATCATTTCACGTTCGATATCTGCGAGATCGCGCGGTGTGCTTTTATCGATTTGGCGCACAGCCGACGATGGAGCAGCGCGGCATAGCGTCAGAGGTCCGGCTCAGATGGCCATGAGCTTCGCGGCGAGAGCGCGACAAACTGGCGCAGAACGCTGGGACTTGTGTGGCGAAACGCCCCGACCTGTCCGCATCGGCGCTGTCCTGCAGCTGTCACGGATTTACCAATTTGGAATGCGAAATACGCCCTTAGAGCAGGCAATCGATATGTTTAAAGCCCCAAACTATCGCGGATTTTACCCCATTCGGCACAAATCTTTCTTCTCCCACCGGGCCGCCAAGCTTAGAAGTTTACACCGTCCCAGGATCTCTGCGGCCCGACCGCTTCGCGCTCGGGTTGCCCATTTTTGGGCAAAATCCCCGAATGGCCGGACTCCCGGCCAGCTCGGCCATTGGCCTCGCAACAGAAATACCTTGTTTGATCCACAACCAATGTGTTTCTATTCAGTACGGTCAACGGCGGTCTCTTTGCCGGTACAACGCCGGGTCGATGACTGCGACCATGGGCTCGACATTGACGCGCCCGTCGAGAAAATCACAGACACGGCCAACCTGCTCGGCCGGATGGGATATCAGTCGATTGTAGTTAACAAACAATACCCTCATATGAACAGCACCACGCAGCCAGGTTTCGATGTCCTCCAGATGGCGTACAAATCGGTCGCGCATGGATGACTCGTCGCCCACTGGCTCGCCGCGATGTTCGAGCATGCGTCGCTGCGAGGACAGGATCTCGTCGAGATGGCGCCGCATGAATACCACGCGATACTCGCGATCGGCCGGGAGTTGTGGCAGCAAATACGAGATCACCTTGACCGCGTGTCCGGCTGCCCGCTCGATCCACGCCGGGTCACGCTCTGTGGCCTTGACTGCTTCGAGTTCGTAATAGCCGCGCGGGTTGTCGTCATCGGCCGCGCGAAGCCCGTCGGTGAGCGCGGTAAGCCCGCCAGTGTGGAGCATCTGCATCATCAGCGATGTCCCCGACCGGGGCAGGCCAGACACTACGGTGATCGCATCAGTGGTCGATACAGTCATGGTCTCTCTTTATCTCGTTTCGTCTGCACCGATAGACTCGATAAAACCGGGACCGTGGTTGTTCAGAGTGCCCCAGCTGCGCACCCGCCACCGGCTGCGATGAACCAGAAAGAATCCGGTCAGGTCGCGCATGTAGCGCAGCGCCAGCGGCCGTGCATCGACCAGATCGGTCTGCTCATCCGGATCGCGCTGGAGATCGAATAAACTCTCATTGCCAGCATAGTCGACAATATATTTCCAGCGCTGGGCGCGCAGAGCAAAGCTGCGCCCGTATTCGAGTGATACCACTCGCGGCGTCCATGGGCCGCGCCGCAACACCAGCGGCAGCAGGCTCTCACCCTGCATGCGGGGCTCGATGTCCACTCCCATCAGGTCGAGCACGGTGGGTGCAATATCGATATGACTTACCGCGATCGGTAATCGCATGCCCTTATCGACCAACCCCGGCACAAACAAGATGATCGGAATATCGGCCAATTCGGCATAGTGGCCAAAGGCATGGCCCATGCGGCCATGCTCGTACATTCCCTCGCCGTGGTCAGAGGTCAGTATGATGGCGGTCTGGTCGATAAGCCCGTCCCCGGCCAGACCGTCGAGCAACTGTCCAAAGCAGCCATCCATATATTCGGCCTCACCGTCGTACAGGGCCTTGAGCTGTGCCCACCGGCTCTCGTTCATCTTGACCGAACCACCGGTAATGCGTCCGAGCATGTCGCCGCTCACGCTTTTGCCGAGCGGAGGGGGATATGGGCCGGCATAATATCGATCGGTGATGCCTTCGTGATAGCGGTACGGTACGTGGGTCTCGTAGGGCAGCGATGAGACAAAAAATCGTTTTCCCCGCCTGGCCTGTTTTCGAGTAAACGACAGTATCTGCTCGACCAGCGGTTTGCAGTCGATACCCAGTCCCTCGCGACTCGGCTGGTGGTACGCGGTCCAGCGTCCCGGCTTTTCGAGCCGCGCCATGCCAAAGGCATTGTTGCCGTAATACCCGGTCGAGATCGTTCGCGCCCCGAGCACAGTGCTGATCATCGGTGTGCCGCTCTTGAGTTGTGCTTTGTCCCCGGTAACCCCGTGGACACGCGGGATCATTCCGGTCTGAATGCTGCCGTGCGACGGAGGCGAAGACGGCGAGGCCGCCTGACTGTACAAAAACGCAACTCCCCGCCGAGTCGACTCTCGCGTGATCCGCGGGGTTCGAACCCGGGTTTTTTCATAAACGGCCAGTCGGTCGGAACGCAGGGCGTCCACCACAACGAGGATGAGATTGCGGACAGGCGGGGGTCGCTGCCTTCGAGTTGCTGCTTCGAGCTGAATGCGCGGGCGTCCCCAGGCCCACGCATCGTCCGGTCGATCGAGTGGCCGGCCGCCCGGCCGTTCGGTGGAAAATTGCAATCGCACCAGGCGATCGGCCAACCTGGTCAGCGGGATATGATGCTGTTGCCAGCCCTTGCTGTCCTGGGCGTGATCGAGCAATACGCGCTCGCTGCCCTCGACCGTACGAGCAGTGATGCGAAAACGCGCAGCCCCCGATACGATCCCGGTCGCCACCGAAAGCCAGGCGGTCTTCGGTATCTCGACGTTGATCGCCAGTGCCTCGAAGCCGACCAGCGAGGGCTTGCGCCCGCCATCGATACCGACCAAGGCGGCCGGCGAAAGCCGCGGCCAGGTCCGGTGCATCTCAGTTCCCCGGGTCGCGATCTCGATCGAGTGGAAGGCGGCATATGCGCGGCTTCGGCCGACCCGACCGCGCTTTTTGGCCTCCATGACCAGGGAGTTTTCACCGCTCCGAAGTGCAGAAGCGGGCAGCTCCACGTCGATTACCTGCCAGCTCGGCGGGGCCGAGAATCGCTGCAATCGCCGGCCATTGAGCGAAATGGTGAGCCGCTGCTGGTCGGCAATACCGTGCAGTCTCAACCGCAGTGTCCCGCCGCCTCGCCCGGCCCACGGAAACCGCAGAGTAGCACGGCGCGAGTCGAGAAAACGGGCGCGCTTGCCGGCAAAAAGGACGGTGGTTTTGCGCCACGGATCGCGGTACTGTTGACTGTATTTGCGCAGCCCTTCGCCGGCCACTGGAATGATCAGGCCGCCTCGGTAGAGGTGCCACAAATAGCGGTTGTCCACGAGATCGATGTCCGGCTCGTCGTCGAGCGCGATCGCCGGCGCCGACGCGGCAGTCTTGACCGCACTAGCAGCATTCGGGAAAAATCGTTTTCCCGAATCTGTGTGCCCCGGCCGAGAACGACGATCAGCCGATTTCGGGCACATGGGGCGCCCGGCGGAAGTCCGCCGGAGGGCTTTGCCCAACAATGGTAGCGGCGTTCGGGATTTTTCCCGAACGCTGCTAGGAGCGGTCACCGGGCCGGCGAACGACGACGATGCAGTCGACGCGGCAGTGGCCAAATACAGGAGAAAGAGCCATGGATACGGCCGAGACGCCGGCCCGGTGATGAGTGTCGATGAACCTGTCATGCTGTCGAATTCCGTGGATTTATGCGTCAGCCATGGTAAACGCGTTGCCCGGAGCGGGCCAGAAACTGTCCGCAGTTGCCGGGCACCGGCACGCGCTATCCGATCCTGTCTGCCGGCCCGGCACGGTTCATTGTTGCCGGAATGTGCCCCGGTTGATTCCGACTCATCGAATCTAGCATTATGCTACGTCGCCATGATGACGTCGAAGAGATCGATTTCCAGGTGCCCACAGTCCATCACAATGGCCTTGCATGGCCAGTCCGGTGCTCGATTACTGCTCGCTCTCGCGCTCGCAACACTGGCTTCCTGCCAAGTCGATGAGACCCGATCGTCCCGTGCTGCGCTCGTCGACACCCAGTCGCAGGTGGTGCGTTTCATCGCCCTGGGCGATGGTGGCGAGGGCAATGCGACCCAGTACGCTGTCGCCGCCGGCGCGGTCGAGGTATGCGCACAGCGCGGCTGTGATTTTGCCCTCTACCTGGGCGACAATTTCTACGATAACGGCGTCGAGTCGGTCGATGATGACGAATTCACCACCAAATTCGAGCAGCCCTACCAGGATCTCAATATTCCGTTTTACGTGATCATGGGCAATCACGATTATGGTGATCTGGGATTTGAATGGTACAAAAGTGGTTATCAGATCGGGTATTCCAACGACAGCAGCAAGTGGAACATGCCCAATGAGTGGTACGATGTCCGGGTGAGACACGTCCATCTCTTCGGTTTCGACTCGCAGCACCTCTTGTGGGATCACAATGTCAGCGATCAGCGGGTATGGCTGCGCAATCGGCTGGCCTCGAGCGATGCCACCTGGAAGTTTGCCTTCGCCCATCATCCCTATATCTCCAACGGTTCGCACGGCAACGCCGGCCGGTACGAAGGGGTATCCTGGCCCGATTTTATCTCCGGCGAGGAGATCGAGGAGTTCATCGAAGACGAGGTATGCGGCAAGGCCGATGTCTACTTTTCAGGCCATGACCACAATCGGCAATGGCTCGGCCCGGTGTGCGGAACCCACTTTATCGTGTCCGGGGTAGCGGCCAAGATCAAGGGCTTCAAACACCGCCAGAACAACCCGACCCTGTGGGAAGACGATACCAAGGCCGGCTTCTTCTACGCCGAGGTTCGCGACAATACTTTCTACGGCGCCTTCTACGATCAGAACGGGGTTTTGGACTTCGAATATACGTTTCAGAAGTAAACAGAAACACATTGGTTGTGGATCAGACGAGGTGTTTCTGTTGCGAGGCAAACGGCCGAGCCGGCCAGGACTCCGGCCGAGCGACTCGGGCGACCTACTCGGGCTTAGAGCCGGTCCAAAAACTCTCCGCGTCGCCAGAGCGGCGATCCATCACCGCCAGCGGGCTTGCTCGTCGGTCAAATACACCCAGTATTCTCCACTCCTCGCGCACCCACTGGCGGCGCGCCTCGTCGCTCTGGCTCGG
>JAKSDA010000385.1 GCA_022360315.1 Pseudomonadota bacterium | reverse complement strand
GCCAGACAATCCGATGAAGTTTCGGGTTCGCATCAACCACATCAGCCACTTTTGCGAGCAAACTATCAGATTGCGCTCTATCGTGCGATCGACAACCCACAGCGAAGAGCGACGTAGTGCCCAGCACATCCCAAAACCTAATCGGTGATAAGACTACAGCCGCGGGGCCATCAACTAGCCAACCTCGATTGTCACTCCACGAGCTCAGATACTCTTCCAACCAGGAACCAAGACGCGACTGTAACTCGATAACGACTTCCATCTCAGAACCCGTATGGGCTCCCTCCGCGCCAAGTATTACCAAACCTTCTTCAAGGTATTGCAGCAATTGCAAACGATCATTGTCCTCCCCACAACGTTCTACTCGCTGGCCGATGCTCTGCAGTGACTGAATGACAAACCGCACCTTCGCAGTGCGAGAAACGTTATCATCCAGTATCTGTCTCGCTGCCCCAACAGCCCTTCGATACCAAAGTTTACCTGAACCGATAAGGTTAAGAGCGGCCCAATGCTCCCGGATACAGCTGTGCAGTACCTTCCGCTCTGTTTCCGACGTGCTACTGCTACTGAAGCCTGTATGGGGTGGAATGTATGATGGATCATGCGACGGGTTACGACAAAGAGGAACGTCTATTGCTACTGCTATTCCGGTCCACTCGGGGCGTTGGCCAATATCATGTTGTGCAGCTTCATGAACAGCCTGTTGGGCGATTGCCTCAGCCGATAACCAAGGTAACTCTAGTCGCTTTTCTCCTAGTTTAACTATGCTATCGAGAAAAACAGATGTGAATATTCCGCCATCGCTGTATTCGCCAGAAAGTTCTTGCGTACCGCAAGCAGCGATGAGAAAATGCCCTTCTAGAGCAGCGTCCGGCATTCTCTGAAGATCCGCCCACAATTTATCTGTCGCAATTGTAGCTGTCCCCGTTGCAAGCCCGCCGGCGCTACAAACGTCAAGAACCGTGACGGTGCGACGTGGTCGATGTTCCGCAATGCATTCGGCAATAGACCGTACTGAAAGCATGGAAGTCGCTCTTCGGTCAAGTGATGCGTCACGCATCGCAAGGAGCAATCCTGTACTGCCATCGGTGTAACCATGCGTAGCGACATAGAGAAGCGCAAGTCCATCCTGAGCTTTGGCATCGGCAAACAGATCGCCAATAGCGTTCTTGACCTCGTTGATGCTAGGAGACGCTAGCAATCGTGTATTGTCGACTGCAAAGGCTCCACGTTGATTATCCAATGCGAAATTACGTACTCGCAAACCGTCTACGCCGGCCCCAGGCAAAGGATGTATGCGGGCATCATTGAATTCAGCGCAAGCAATGATCAACGCGAACCGGCGGTGAGGTTCCATAAGTCATACCTCTCGAACAATCTGCGCTGAATTATATATTCAATACGCAATTTAGTTACTGGGTCTTCAAGAACCTCACGGAATTGAGGTTCTGCTTCTGGACTGCAGACGATTGTCGGCAAAATAGGTTTCCCTAGTTTATCAAACTCGATATCAATACGTTCAAATAGTGCGCACACAGAGTCGGGAGATAATTTTTCACCCTTGAGGTCGACAACGTTGCCAGTTTTATCGCAAACTTCGTTTATTCTACTGTAAAACAGACGTGATAGTTGCTTTCGTATTTCTTGACTGAACTCTTTGATAGTCTTTACGAAAGCGTCGGAATCCCCCGATTCTAAGACATCTCGAGCAAAGCTAGCGATTGCCTCGCATTTCTGCATTGCTGTACGCTCAACGGTACCTCCTGATTGATGCATAACCAGATCTGCATTATGATGATGAACTAGGTGTCGTCGTATCCTTTGCAAAATGGAATTCTGACGTTGCTGAAGCTCGATGAAGTGGCGGAATTCGTCATGGAAACCTACTGCACATTCCATGTAGAAGTGATCGTCTGTCATATTTGAACTCATCGGGATTACTGGAACTCGGTAAAAGAAGCCGCGCGGGCGTGGCGCTAGCAGCGCCGCCTCACGACCAGAACCTCGTGGAGGAATATGGCGCAGGAGGCACTAGATCGCTCTGCCAATGTAACCAGTTCTTGTTGGGTATGTAAGCTCGCAGGAGTGCATAGCGACACTCACACTGAGTCTGAACCCTCTGATGCCTTGACATCGGGACTATAGCTCATAATTGGTCACTACCAATGTAGTCAGCTGGCGAGATCCTCCTGTTGGCCCTGTCACACGCCCTCGATGTCGTATACGCCGAACGTGGAGTCCTCAAAATAGCCCAGGATCACTCCGTGTCCCATAGGTTACCAGGAATTTGCCCTTGACGCGTCGCAAGATTTTGACGAACCTCTCCTCGTCCCAGTCACGATGGCCCGGACCGACGATATTCAGCGCATCGTAGCCCTTGTATGGCGGATCCAGAAAGAAGAACGACTCTTTGCCGTCGAACTCGCGGATGACATTCCCATAGTCGGTGCATCTCACCTTGATACCTCGAAGCCTCGGCGCATATCGTTTGAGTCGAGGGAGGATCTGCGCAGTCACTCCTTCATTCGCGGGCGCATAGTCTCGGCGATTCCGGTCCCAGGAGAAGCGGCTCATGTAGAGAAACGTGTAGAACCGCTCCACATCGGTGCCGGGCGGCCTGTTCTTCAACCGATTGAACTGAGTGCGGCTCGACGTCCAGTTGCGACGGCGCAGGTTCTCCAGCTGGCGCTTGGTCAATCTCGACGCGAAGCGGAACGCAAAGGCGATCTCGGCGTCGATGTCGTTGACCACCTCGATCTCGGAGGGCTCCTTGCGAAACAGGACCTGAGCGCCACCGGCGAAGGGCTCGACGTAGACTTTGTGCGGCGGGATGAGCGGTACGAGCTTGTCGGCCAGGTAGAACTTGCCCGCAGGGGAGCCCCAGATGTGCTTCTCGAGGTCGATGCGGCTGTCGGTGAGAACGGCTTTTGCGAGAGCGAGGACGCGATCGGTAGTCGTGGGCATACTCTAGACAAAGCCGAAAATGACGGGCGACTGGACAGACGCGATGTAAGATTGACGGGGAATGGGCGATTTTTTTGATCAGCACATTGTGGTGTGGTGCTGGTGCCGGCCGATGCGCTGACGCTGTCGTCCGGTGCTGCACTTCACTGGTGCGGCGTGCTCGCTGGCGCTTCGCACGGTGCGGGCACGCTGGGGCGTGTTCGGCTCGCCCGTCGGGCTCCCCGACGCCCAGCGTACTCTGCTGAGCATCATGGCTTTGAGCTGGTGCTAGCCGATGTGCTGACACCGTGGCCTAGTGGTGCACGCGCCAGAGAATAGGTGGCCCAGATGATCTGCTTGCGCTGGTTCAGGTCAGCATAAAGGCTCGCTAAAGTCACCTCTTCATCGACTCGGGCCATCACGCCATTGGAGATTGCAAAATACGTCGCCATATTATAATAGACACGGAGGCATTCATGGGACAGCATTGCACTGCTTCACAGAACGGCTGCAACTGGTACCGGTCCCCGGCCCGATAGCGCGGTATACCGTTGCATAGCTTCGGCTGTGCCATGCAATGTAGCCCGCAGAGTATGGAGCAACTCTTGGTAAATTTGGTGATTTCACCGTACATGAAGTTGTATCTCGATGAGAGCGGCAACTCCGGGGAGACATCCATCGAAGAGGAGCATCTCGAAGCTCAGCCCTTTTTTGTGTTGGCTGGCATTGGCATACCCAGCAGTCATATCGAGCTATCCGCACGCAAAGTCGAAGAATTGACACGGACTCACAGGATTCAATCACAAGAATTGAAAGCTCGTTCACTCTACAAGAAAAAACCAGTGTTCATACAGGAATTGGTTTCGTGGATTTCGGACAGCAAGATACCGGTGTTTGTAGAAGCAATGGACAAGAAATACTTCCTGGCCATTCAAGTGGTATCCACGGTTATCCTCCCAGGAGGCAGCGGCTTACCGCTAGAAAGACTAGATAGGAGTAGTACCCCGATTTTGCATCCACATATTGCCGAGTTGGTATGCACTACTTTCTCCGACGAAACATTTTCTTTGCTTTGTCGGGCATATACTTGCGCTACAGACTTGGCGTTTGAGCGTTATCTCGACGCAGTAATCGAAGAGCTAATTGCGCTGGAGCGACGAGGTATTGACGTTGGACAATGGTTGCTTGCGGCTGTGTATAGGACTCGAGAGATTTTTGAACACCTGGTAGAAACTGGCGAAAATAAGGTACATCGGCAGTTCATGCTAGAGAGTGATAAATGTAGAGGGAGAGATGTGAATTTATTGCCTCATACGTATGCCTTCAGTAGCATTGTTGGACGAGCAGAAAAGTATCGCTTGGATCGAGGATACCTTCCGCTGTCGTTCGTTCATGACAATCAGCATGCATACAGCTCAGCTTTACAGAGTGTCCTTGATTCGATTGCCAATCTGCCAGCCATTCCTGAATCGATTCGTGACAATTTTCCACGAATAGAAAGCGACATCTCTTGTGAAACTGATCTTTCATTTTCTGATTCGAAAAGCGACGTGAACGTTCAAATTGCAGATGTTCTTGCCGGAACATTAAACGCGTTTCTGCGTCAGTGGAAGATGGGAGATGAAATACGCCCAGAATATTGGGATACTGTGAGGATGATCTGCGAGCTTTCAGAAATCCATGGGTCACTCGGCATCAACTTTGTTATGTGTCATTCGGACGTGGAGAGCCTGCAGCGGTCAATATGGGCAACGCAATCTTAATGATTAAGATTGTGTTACTAGATCTTCTTGTTCTGCCGTCCTCGCTCAAGAGTAATAACGGAATCGAGCTTGATAGCATATGGTTATAATCCTTAATTGATATTGGCTGATCTGTGCCAGCAAAGTCGTTTTTGTTGGCTTCCTGATCTCGACAGCGTACCGGTGCACCTCGCCGGCTCTTCCGTTCTCCAGCCTCGACTGTACAACCGTCTAGCCTAGCTTCCGCTCTGTAGACCACTGACATCGATGCTCGGCGAATCGACAGCCATGTGCATTTCTGCTCGCTGGCACTACTCACCCCCGGCCGAACTCGTGTTCATTTCTTTTTGCTGTTCATTTTTTGGTCCGACCTCGCCCTGTTCATTTTCGATTTCGAGCCTCGGTCAATCTCGTAGGCAGCGCACCCGAAATCCTCTCTTCAAAAAGGGCGATTTTCACCCCCCCCTCCCACGCTGCCACGGTCGTGACCTGAGGGCATAGGTGAGCGTCGGCGCCAGCGATCGTGAAGCACATCGGCCGGTTTTTCGTCGCTTCATCTATCACGAAAGTGGACATGCCGAACGAGCGAAGCTCGACCCATCGCCGCGCGGAAACTCAAAACCGACAGCATTGAGGATGGTCGTTCATTTCAGAAGCAACAGGGTCGGTTTGAGCACGGATCGCCAGAGCCACGATCGATCGCACCTGCGCAAGGGATCGATTTCATGGCGATAACGAGCAAAAATGAACAGACAAATGAACAGCGCCAATAAATGAACAAAATAAATGAACAGGCGAGATTTCGAGGGAGTCGTTCACTATTGTCGCCGTCGCTGTTCATTTTGGCCAAGAAGCACCCTCGCTGCAGACGGTCGCTGAGCAGGCCCTCATCGGTGCCGTGGTTGCCGCAAGCTGTCGCAAGTCGAGGACGGCGAATTCAGCGCCTCTCGAGCTCAACGAGGCCATCCAAGGTAATCAGCCTTGACCGCCATGGTACCAACTGCTCCAATGGGGTACGGTCGTGACCACACACCATCGAAGTGCCGATCACGCCTCCGCTACCGGCGGCCGCTCTCGGGTGTGAGATCGTTTTTCTGGACTAAATGAACAGAAATGAACAAAGAAATGAACAGCGCCAAAAAATGAACAAAATAAATGAACACTCCGGCGTTGGAGGGCCCTTCTCGTCAGAGCGTCTGTGCTCGCCATATGGGCCGCCGAATTTTTTCGCTAGTGGCTGTGGTCAACATGACCTTGCGGCCAACCACGATCCTTCTGGGGCCTCTGAGGGCTATGAGAATGACCACCGCCCCGACCACGGCTGAGCATCGGCAAAAGTGGCGATTTTGGGCCGATAAATGAACGCCGGACGGGCCGATTCTGGACGGCTACCGAAGCGGTAGTGAATGGTGATTCAGTCTAGCGCCCGAAGCCACCTAACCGACTGATATCTCAGGCGCCACGATGCTCGACACTGCCGCTTTTGCACAGAAGAGGTAGGAGCAAATTTCCTTAAGCAGGGAGATAGAACGCCGAACTTTCCGTCGGTTAGCGAATGGTGGCTCTGGGGGCGCCTGCGAACGGCAGAATAGCTGCAGCTGAGAAGATTGCCGAAGAAATATTTGCTATGGCATGCATAGTATTGATAGCCTCTCCGAGCTGTATTGGATGACTAACAGCTTGGCATTATGGGTTTTTGTTCTTCGCAATGTGTCAGTGCGGGTCTTCTGACAGACTCGAGTGCAGCGAACGAGAAGCTGGTAACCAGCCGATTCCGACAACCGTCGGCGACCTGGTCCGTGCGTCAGCGCGGTGTCGCGGCGGCGGCTCTAATGGCAATCAATGGCTTAATCATTGCGCCAGTATGGGCAAACCCATCGTCGGCCCGGAACCATGACAGCCACGTGTGGCGCGATTTGCTGTACGAGAATGCTCGCGCCGAGCTCGATGTTCGTGGACCGGTGATCGATTTCGGTACTGCCGAGCAGCACAAATATACTCGCGGCGAATGGGGTACCGGCTGGGGTGAAACCCTACGTCGGGGCAAGTCGGCCACCTACACGACCGCAGTGAGTATGCGGGCATCGTTTGTGGTCGTTACCCGCGAGCGTCCGCGCGAGCTGGCGCTGCGCATGCGTTCGCGCGCAGCGGGGCAGCGGGTCGAGGCGTACTGGAACGGGCGTAGGCTCGGCCGATTGCCGGTCGGTAAGGGCTGGGACGTGCTGCGCTTTGCCATACCGAGACAGGTGGCTTCACCGGGCCGGCACCAGGTGCTTCTGTCCTTTCGCAAAGGCCGCCCACATCTCGCCGACGTCGACTGGGCCTGGCTGCGAACCGGAGCGAAAAAGGCGCGACCGCAGCTGGGTCCGCGCATGGGGCCTCTGCGCCTGGGGACGCGAACCCGGCGGGCGCTACTGGCTCCAACCGCGCGCAGCTACTCGTTCTACCTTCACGTTCCCAAGGGTGGATTTTTGTCCTTTGACTACGGAGCCGATCGGGGCGTCGAGTTCCGGGTGCGCGTTCAGCCCGCCCGAGGAGCGACACGCGAGCTGTTTCGCCGGACGAGCTCGCCGGGGAGCTGGCACTCTACCCGCGTCGATTTGAGCCGATTTTCTGGTCAGGCCATTCGGCTCGAGTTGACCACCAGGGGGCCTGCGGGTCATATCGGCTGGGGAGCCCCCGAGCTTCGCGTGCCCGGTTCGGCCCCCGCGCGCCCCCCGATTACGGGTATCGAGCGGCCCAAGAATGTCGTATTGATCGTCTACGACACCACCCGGGCAGACGTATTTCGTCCCTTTAACCGGTCCAGCCGAGTCAAGACTCCGCACTTCGACGCATTGGCGAAGCGCTCGACGGTGTTCGTCAACGCGTACAACAATGAATCGTGGACGCGTCCTTCGACGATCACGATTCTGACCGGCCTATATCCGGAGACCCACGGCGCCATCTATTCACGCAGTGTGCTCGACGACGAGGTCGAGATGATCTCCGAGCACCTGGCCGAGCATGACTTTCGCCGGCTGGCCATCGTCGGCAACGCAGTGCTGCGCGCGAAGTTCGGCATGGATCAGGGCTGGAACGAATACCGCAACCACGGCCGCGACGACCACAGCGCGGAGCGAATCTATGGGGAGGCCGCACAGTGGGTCGAGAAGCATTACGACGACGGCCGCTTCTTCCTGTATATCCACAGCTACGACAGTCACACGCCGTATGCCGTCGATCGCTCCTACAGCCAGCCGTATTACCCCAAACCGTATCGCGGCTTTGTCGGCAACGAGTTCACCACCTCGGAGCAGCTGGAGATCGCCGGTAAAAAGCGATCCATTACCAACCGCGATATGCAGTGGATCCGCGCCCTCTATGACGGAGAAGCCAGCTACCAGGACCATCACTTCGGCCTGTTCATCGACAAGCTCGACGAGCTGGGCATCCTCGACGACACCCTCATCGTGGTCACCAACGATCACGGCGAAGAGCTGCATGAACACGGCGGTATGGGGCACGGGTGGACCCTGTACGAAGAGCAGCTGCGCGCGCCGCTCCTCATCCACTACCCGCGGCTGTTCCCCAGGGACCACGCGGTAGCGGACATTGTCGAGCACGTCGATGTGGCGCCAACCATCGTCGAAGCGCTGGGGCTCTCGCCCCTGCAATCGGTAGATGGGCTGTCACTCGTGCCCCTGGTGACCGGACGAGGGGCTGCGCCAAGACCATACTATGCCGTGGCCTCCCTGCGGGATGTGCAGCGCTCGATTCGAGTGGGCCGATGGAAGCTGGTGGTCGAGAAGGACAAGCCCGGCTGGAAGCACTTGCACGACTTGCGCACCGACCCGGGCGAGCTTCACGACCTGGCCGCAACGCAGCCCATTGCCGGGCGCCTGTGCGAGATCTATCTGGGCGAGGCGCTGGCATCGCCGGCCAAATCCAGACGACTGGCCAGCATGACTGGACGTCGCCGCTTCAAGACCCTCGACATCGAGCTCGACAGCGCGATCAAGCGCGAATTGGAGGCGCTGGGTTACTTCGGCAACGGGGAGTTCGACCGGCCTGCCGGGGCACCGAAGGGCCCGTGAGATGCGGCAGTGGCCATGCAGAGATTACCCCATTGTGGCCATGGCAAACTGGTCGTGGCTTACTGCTGCTACATGGGGGATGGGTCGGCCACCCAGCCGTCCTGAACGAGGGACAATGAGCTACCGAAGCCACCGCAAACAACAGCAAGCAATTCGAACCATCGCCGTACACGCTGGTGAGCCGCGCCCGGGCATTGAGGGAGCCATCTCGATGCCCGTGTTCGATAGCTCTACCTACGAGTTGGGCGCACCGCAGAGCTTCGACGATATTCGCTACATTCGTCTCAACAACACGCCCAATCAATCTACGGCGGTACGCGCAAGCTCCTCGATTACCTCGGTCGCCGTCACCGAGTCGCAGTATCCTACGTGGACATCAACGCTCCAGATGCCTGGCAGCGCGCCATCAAGCCGAACACCAAGGTGTTCTACGCCGAGTCGATCTCAAACCCGCTTCTCGAGGTGGCGCCGTTCGGCCCGCTGATCGAGTTCGCCCGCGCTCATGGCTTGCTCACCATGGTAGACAACACCGTCGCCACTCCGGTGAATTTTCGCCCCGCGTCGGTCGGGTTCGATCTGATTCTGCACAGTGCGTCCAAGTACCTCAGCGGCCATACCAACGTGGTCGCTGGGGTGGTGGCGGGCCGTGGCGAGGCGGTCGACCAGACGCGCAAGTTGATGAACCTGTCGGGGGTATGCCTGGCACCGCACAGTTGTCACTAGCTGCTCCGCGGACTCAAGACCCTGCCGCTGCGGGTGGCCGCGCAGAACCGAACAGCCGAGGAGCTGGCTCGCAGACTGGTGAGCTCGCCCCATGTGGACCATGTGGCCTACCCTGGTCTGGTGGCGAGCATCGTTACTATCGCACCGCGCGTGGTTACTACGTCCCGGCCGATGCAGTGGAGGTTTTGCCGCCTCCCACGCTCGTTGGCGAGCTACTCGATCCGGGCGAGCTGCCCGTGGCGTTTGTATACCGCGACCGCGCCGATGTCTTCTGTCCCACCCCCGCCGACTCTGGCGCTGTGAAGTATCAACCATGCGGCAGCGCCGAGAAGTTTGCGCGCTTCTCGATCGCACGAGAGCTGGCCGACGGGGATGGCGTCCTGCTCGTGGGTCGAGACGGCCATGCTGTACGCGCTGAAGATGCCCGGGTAGTCCGTTCTGTTGCCCGACCCGACGGCATCGACGAGGCCGCCAAGTGGATCCACATCGAGCTATCCGAACAAGCGCTGGTCGCATACGTCGGTGACCGGCCCATCTTTGCCACGCTGGCGTCGAGCGGTCGCAAGGGGTACGAGACCCCCACTGGCACGTACAAAGTGATGCGCAAAAACGGCTCCAAGCTAATGATCGGCGAAGACGACGTGGACGGCATTTGCGATGTGGAAGAGGTCCCGTGGGCGCTCTTCTACCACCGTGGATACGCTGTACACGGCGCCTACTGGCACGATGACTTCGGTAACACGAAGAGCCATGGTTGCACCAACATCGCGCCGGCTGACGCCCACTTCTTGTTCTGGTGGTCCAGCCCGAGCTACCCGAGGGCTGGCACGGCCTGCGATTTCGCCACGGCGGAACGCGCATTGTGTTCTCCGACAGCCAGCGTGAATGACTCGACATTGCGGCCCACTAGCCATGCTAGCCGTCGGAGGGCGCAACGAGCATCGAGGCGATGCTGCTGGGAGGTGCCATCAGGACCTGCAGAGCCTCGATGTGCTCGGGAGAGAATTCCATGAATCCCGACGATTCTGGGCATGATCCCGACGTTCTCCGCACCTATCTGCGCGAAGCATCCCGGCACCCATTGCTCACTCATGAACGAGAGCTTGCAATCGCCAAGCGCCTGGCGGACCGGCGAGGGGCGTTGATACGCGCGGTACTGGCAACGGCCGCGGGGCTGGAAGAGCTCTTCCGCATCGGCGCCGAGCTGGCCGGGGCGCAAATGAACATCACGGATGTGCTCGCAGTCGATCCGGAACAGGAAGGCGCGAGTCGCCCCGAGGTGCTGGCTCTGGTGCGCCGGGTCCTCGCCCAGGCGCACCGGCAGTTGCGCAACGCGCAGCGACGCCGCCACCGCCTTTCCCGTGCGTCTTTCGCTCGCTATGTGGCCTGGATCGCCGGTCCCGTGCACGAATTCGAGTGGCACCATCGAGTTGTTCAGCGCGTCGTCCGGCACGTCGTGGCGTGTCATGAGCGCGCGAGGGGCGCCAGCGTCGAGCTCTCCGAGGTGCTGCCCGTGATCCGTCGCTGCCAACGCGACATCGACGAGGCCACATCGGAGATGTGCAACGGGAACCTGCGCCTCGTGGTTTCCATGGCCAGGCGTTACTGCGGAAGGGGCTTGCCCCTGGCGGATCTGATTCAGGAGGGCAACCTGGGACTCTTGCGGGCGGTCGAGGGCTTCGATTACCGGCGCGGCTACAAGTTCTCGACCTACGCGAGCTGGTGGATTCGCCAGTCGCTGTCGCGGGCGCTCATCGGCAAGGGAAAGATGATCCGGGTGCCAGTGCACGCCGCAGAAGCCATCGCGAGACTGCGCCGCGCCGAGCACGAGCTGGAGCGGATGCTGGGTCGTCCACCCGAGATCCGTGAGCTGGCGCAGCGAACCAGCTTGCCGGAACGCAAGGTGCGCAGACTCCTGTCGGTTCCGGCGCAGCCGATATCGCTGGAGACTCCCGTCGGCGACGACGGAGCGTCGCGACTCGCGGATTTACTCCGCGATCCAAACGCCCCCATCCCGCCCGCGCAGACCGCGGCGAATGAGCTCACCCACTCGGTTCGGTCAATGCTGGCGACCCTGTCCCCGGTGGAGGCGCGGGTACTGCGTCTGCGCTTCGGCATGGACGAGCACTCGGAACACACCCTGAGTGCCATCGGACAGCAGATAGGCGTGACCCGAGAAGGCGTGCGCCAGATCGAGAGACGAGCGCTGCAGAAACTCCGACATCAATCGCGTGTGCGGCATTTGCGCCCGTTTGTCGAGCCCGCGAAGTGGGGTGGCTCTGACGGCCGTTAGGTTCGAACGGCGACGCTGCCTCGCCGTTTGCCTGTAAGGCATCAGCCGACCCGTCCATTGGCTCGTGGGTCGCAATTGTTGGGAGTGGCTACCGGACGGTCAGTGTGCGCGCCGTGTTGGTCAGCAGCTCGCAGCCGTCGTCAGTGACGACGATGGTGTCTGACAGAAACGCGTCGCCCTTGGCCGTGCGCAGCAGCCACGACATCAAGTGAAAGACCATGCCGGACTTGAGCTCCATTTCCGAACCCTCGCGCAGGCCGCGGGGCGTTCCACTGCCAGACCAGCTGGGTGGGAAGCCAATGCCGACGGCGTAGCCGCAGTGGTGGCGGCTGTAATGCGCCAATCCCGCGCGCTTGAGCACCTTGTGCCACTGCCGGTATACATCGTTGGCGATCGCGCCGGGGCGGACGGCTGCGGCGGCGCGCATGAGGGCTTCTTCGCATATGCGCAGCGCATGCTCGGCTCTGGCTGGAACCTTGCCGATGAATATGAACCGTCCCGATGGAGCGTGATACCGTCGCACGCAGCCGGCCATCTCCAGGAAGAGCACATCCCTGGAGCGGAGCTGCCCATCTGACCAGGTTCCGTGTTCGTGCTGCAGCGTGTGGGTGGAGCGCACCAGCGGTACGAAGCCCGGGTAGGTGCCACCGCGACGGAACATGGCGTCGTACAGCGCGGCCATCACATCGCACTCGCGCACCCCCGGGCCGGCGGCGGCGACGGCGGCGAGCATCATCGAGTCGGTGACCGTGGCCGCAGCCCGCGTACACTCGAGCTCCAGAGGCGACTGGATCAGCCGGCAGTCGTCGACCAGCCCGGAGCAGTCCACCCACTCGACATCGGCGACCCCGCGGATGATGCCGTGAGCAATGCTGTAGGGCAAGAAACTCCCCTTTTGCTCGATACCCAGGCGACCCGTGAGACCAGCGTCGCGCAGTGCGTCGATGGTCGCGCGAGTGGGCACGTCGGGTCGGTCGGCCACGGGGCCCTGCACGGCCACTCCGACGCTCATCTCCCACGGACGCAATCCGGTTTGTTCACCGTCCGGGTCATGGCCCAACATGAGCAGGTCTCGCTCCCGGTCTTCCGCGGCGGGCAGCGGCGCCACCCCGTCCGAATAGCCCACGTGGCACACCCAGGGAGCTTGATCGCGCACCGTGACCCGCTCCATTGCGCGGGTGATCAGGATGAGCTCTCCCTCCATCGGAACCACGAGCATCTCGTAGGCGAAGTAGCCCTGGTGCTCGAGGCCAGTCAAGTAGTACACGTTTTCCGGCGCGGCCACGAGAATGGCGCCGAGATCCCGCTCGGCCATGCGCTGGCGCACGCGGGCCAGTCGTCTGTCAAACTCGTCGCGCGGAAACGGATGGGTTCGCCGGGCCCTGGACATGGGGCGATCTTCACAGACAGTTCGGCCAAGCAAAAGGACTTATAATACCCTCGGGCCTGCCATGACCACTTCGCCGACTCGGTTCTTTGCCAGCGACAACGCTTCGGGCGTCCATCCGGAGGTGATGGCCGCCATCGAGCGCGCCAACACGGGACATGCCCTGGCCTACGGGCACGACTCGTGGACCGAGGCCGCCGAGAGCGCATTTCGCCACCACTTCGGCCCCGACACCGATGTATACATGGTTTTCGGTGGAACGGGTGCCAATGTGGTCGCCCTGGCCCCCCTTGTCAGCTCCTTCCAGTCCATCCTGTGCGCCGACTCGTCGCATCTCTGGCGCGATGAATGCGCGGCCCCCGAGCATTTCCTCGGTGCCAAGCTCGTACCCGTACCGTCACACGACGGCAAGATCGCTGTCGACGGGTTGCGTCGCATCCGGCCCATACCGGCGGCTCATCACGCCCAGCCGCGGGTGTTGTCGATCGCCCAGCCGACCGAGCTCGGTACGGTCTACACCCTGGCCGAGCTATCCGCCTTGACCGAATATGCCCGCGAGCGCGGCTGGCTAGTCCACATCGACGGCGCGCGGCTGGCCAACGCCGCCGTGAGCTTGGGCCTTCCGCTGGGCGCGTTTGGACCCGAGGCCGGGGTCGCCGCGCTGTCGTTTGGCGGCACAAAAAACGGCCTGCTCGGAGCCGAGGCGGTGCTCTTCTTCCATCCGGCCACGAGGAGTAGTGCCCCGTACTACCGCAAGCAGGCCGCACAGCTCGCATCCAAGATGCGGTTTCTCGCCGCACAATTCACCGCGCTGCTCGGCGACGCTCTATGGCAGCGCACCGCCGCCCACGCCAACCGCATGGCGCAAAAACTCGCCGATGCGATAGCGCCGCTCGACGGGGTCGACATCGCACACCCGGTCGAGACCAACGCCGTATTCGTGCACATGCCCGAGGACGTGGCGTCCGCCGTACAGCAGGAGATGTACTTTCACGTGTGGGATCCCGAGGGCACACTGGTTCGCCTGATGACGTCCTGGGATACCCAGCCGCAAGACGTCGAGCGGTTTGCCCGCGCGCTCGAGTCGGCGTTGGCGCGCGCAACGCGGTGACGAAGGCGGCTCGTCGGGCAGCTCACGAAGTGCAAAGGCGCCTCGATTGCGGCGAAGGAACGACTCGCGTACGCGAAATGTGTGCATTGCCGGTCGATGCAGCTGCAGCAGGTAGGCGCGCCCATGAGCCGGGTCAGTGCTGCAGCACGCTATCGAGGAATTCGCGGGTTCGAGGGTGGCCCGGATTGGTGAAGATGGTCTCGGGATGGTCATCTTCGATGATGTGTCCGTGATCGAAGAAAAGCACCCGGTCGGCGATTTCCCGGGCGAAGCTCATCTCGTGGGTGACCATGAGCATGGTCATATCGCCTTTACTGGCCAGCGTGCGCAGGACCCGCAACACCTCGCCGACCAGTTCGGGATCGAGGGCCGATGTCACCTCGTCGAACAGCATGATTTCGGGTTCGAGGGCGAGGGCCCGGGCGATGGCCACTCGCTGTTTCTGCCCGCCAGACAGCTGGGCCGGGTAGGCATCTTCCTTGCCCGACAGGCCCACCATGGCGAGGAGCTCGCGAGCCCGCTTTTCGGCCCGGTCGGGGGCCTCGCCGGCGACCCTTCGCGGCGCGAGCGAGATGTTGCCCAGGGCGGTGAGGTGAGGAAACAGGTTGAAGTGTTGAAACACCATGCCGAGCCGACTGCGCATCTTGCGCAGATGGGCCTCGTCGGCGGGCACGTCGCCTTGATTGCGCGTCATGGTCCACAGGGACTCGCCGGCGATCTCGATGCGCCCCGAGTCGGGCGGCTCCAGGGTCATCAGGATGCGCAGGAGCGTGGACTTGCCCGAGCCGCTCGGGCCGATGATGGCGACTTTTTTCCCGGCGTCGATATCGACATCGAGCTCGCGCAGCACCTGCAACTCGCCGTATGACTTGCACAGAGAACGCACAGAGATGAGTGGGGTCTGGGGCATGCTCACTCCTTGTCCATGGCGAGCCGGCGCTCCAGCCAGGCCACGCCGACCCCGGCCAGAAGGCTCGCGACGAGATACATCCCTCCCACCAGGGTGAGCGGCTCGAGGAAGCGAAACGACTCCTTGCCGAGGATCTTGGCCCGCTGCAAGAGCTCCAGCACCGTGATGGCCGACAGCATCGGCGTGTCCTTGAACATGGCAATGACGTAGTTGCCCAGGGCCGGAATGACCGGAGGAATGGCCTGGGGAAAGATCACGTGGCGATAGGTCTGGTAGCGGGAAAAGTTGAGCGCCCGGGCGGCGTCCCACTGTCCCCGGGGCACCGTGTTCAGCCCGGCGCGGTAGACCTCGGAGGTGTACGCACTGTAGTGGATGCCCAGGGCCAATAGGCCGGTCAATAGAGGAGAGAGTGTGAGACCAATCTCGGGCAGCATGTAAAAGAGAAAGTAGATCTGCACCAAGAGCGGCGTGCTGCGGACGAATTCGACCCATAGCGAGGTCGGGTACGACAGCCAGCGCCGCGGCGAGCGTCGGCATACCGTCCACAGAAGACCCAGGGCCAGGGCGAGGATGGTCCCGACCAAGACCGCCTCGACGGTCACCACCAGGCCCCGCAAGAGCTCGGGCAGGATATCGACCGCGTAGCTCCAGTCCCAAATCACCGAGTATCTCCTGTAATGCTGAACATGATCGACGTTCTATGACATGCCGCGGGAAACCGCTCGCTCGACACGGCGAACCGCGTGTGTGATCCCCAGTGACAGGACGAAATAGATGACCAGGAGCAAGCCGAAGATCTCGGCAGTGCGCAGGGTCTCGTCGCGCAAGAACATACCGGCCCGGGTCAGATCGGTGAGAGTGATCATCGAGACCAGGGCGGTGGCCTTGAGGAGCTCGATGAGCAAGTTGCCAAACGGCGGCAGCATCGCCACCAGAGCCTGGGGCAAGACGACATGGCGCATGCGCTGCCACGGGCTCAGGTTGAGAGCGATCGCCGCTTCGATCTGACCGCGGGGAATGGCTGCGATGGCGCCGCGCACCACCTCGGCCCCGTAGGCGCCGATATTGAGGCCCAGGGCCAGAATGCCGACGACAAGCGCATCGAGGCGAACACCGAGCAAGAGCGGCAAGGCAAAGTAAAACCAGAATAACTGGACCAGCGCCGAGGTCCCGCGGAAGACCTCGATGTAGCCGCGCGCGAGCCCGCGGACGATGGGATCCCGGGACAATCGCCCCAGCCCGGCCAAAAACGAGCACACAAAGGCCACGAGCGTGCCGCCCAAGGTCACCTGAATGGTGACCCACAGGCCGCCGATGAGGTGAGGAAGAAGATCGAGGGGGGCAGGCATGGTCGGGATAATGATCGGGCCGTGTCGCTACGGAGGGGGTTCTAGGTGCCGGCGCATAGCTCCTTGGCGCTGGCCTCACCGGGCAGGGTATCGGCCGAGAAGCCGAAAGGCTTGATCAACTCGAGGTGTTCCTTTGAGCCGATAAACTGGCTCAGGTGGCGATTGAACTCGGCGATGAGCTCCCCGTCCTCCTTGCGGGCACCGAAGGCTCCATAGCCACGCGCGGGCTTGCCCTCGATGACCGGGTCGGTGAACGGTTCTGCGCGCTCGAGGCGGTCATCGCCGGCCTTGGCCAGGAGGTCGTCGACCGTGAGGATGGTGCCGGCAAAGGCATCGACTCGTTTGCCGGTGATCCCGGCCAGGGCGCTGGGCCCGTCGGGAAACACCACGATGCGATTCTCGGGCACGCCGAGAGACTTGGCATAGCCGTGCTCGACCGTGCCGCCGACCACTCCGAGGCGTACATCGCCCTTGTTGGCCACGTCTCGGTAGGAGTGCAGATCGTGCGGATTGCCTTTTTCGACCACGAACGACTCGCCGATGACATAGGTCGGGTTGGTGAAGCCGATCTCCTTGCAGCGCTGGGGGGTGATATACATCCCGGCTGCGATGAGATCGAAGCGGCCGGCTTTCAGACCCGGGATCAGCGATCCGAACTCGGTGACCACGGGCTCGATGCGCGAGATGCCCATCTTGGCCAGGATCACCCGCGCGATCTCGGGAGCTTCGCCGGTGACCTTGCCGCTCTTGCTGTCGAGATAGCCATAGGGGGCTTCATTGGCATAGCCGATCCGGATAACGCCCTCGGCGCGGATGCGCTCGAGCGTACTGTCGCCCCGTTGCTGATGGTCCGAGCTGCTTCCGAGTACTATGTAGGCGACGACCGCGGCAATCACTACCACGAGACCGATACCGACCGGGCCGACTGCACTGTTCTTGCTCATCGCATCCTCCTATACGAAAAAATCTCAATTCATGCCAGCTGTGCCGGGTTTTGTTCACTTATTCTTGCCACATCGGCGACAATTGGCTCTGATCGTGGGTCGTCATGAGTCGAGACATTGAGGCAGCACACGAAGTTCTCCGCGCCATCCGCAAGATCGTGCGTCGCGTGTCCGAGCATTCAAAATATCTGGCTCGCGAGTCTGGATTGACCATGCCCCAGCTAGTTTGTCTCAAGGCCATCGGAGAGATGGAAGAAGCAGGCGAGCGGGAGATCACCGTGGTCATGGTGAGCAAGCGGGTGCAGCTGGCGCCGGCCACGGTATCGCGCATCATCGATCGCCTGTGTCGGGGCGAATTGGTGCTCAGAGAGCGCCGGGCCAGGGACCGCCGCAAGGTGTGCCTGTCGCTGTCGCCGGCAGGCCTCGACCGGTTCCACACCTTGCCCGTCCCCCTGCACGAGCGCTTTGTCGACCGATGGATGGCTCTCGACGAGAGCGAACGCAGCCAGCTGATGAACTCCATGCTGCGCATCACCGAGCTCATGGACGCCACCGACCTCGATGCCGCCCCGATTCTCGCTCCCGGCAGCGACGTCAAGAACGACTCCTAGCTGGGAGGTCAGTCATGGCGCACCGACCGGGATCGGCTCCGGTTCCCCGATGAACGGCGGCCGCGGCGGTAGCCCGCCGTAGGGCGCCGTCAAGGGATTGTCCACGCTGTTGTACACGAAGAAGAGATTGGTCCTGGGAAACGGCGACAGGTTGCCGGCCGAGGCGTGCATGGTGTTGCAGTCGAAAAACACCACCGACCCGGCGGGGCCCTTGACGCTGGTCAGGCCGCCGAGCTCGACCAGATGGGCCAGCGCTTCTCGGCTGGGCACCCCGCATTCCTGTTTCTTCAATGATTGCTTGTGGTGCTCGGCCGGGGTCTCCCCGACGCAGCGGATGTACAGCCTGTGGGAACCGGGCACGAGCATGAGCGGCCCATTGTGCTCGGTGTTCTCGGTCAGCAGAACCGATGCGCTGAGCGCGCGCATGCGTGGCATCCCATCCTCGATGTGCCAGGTCTCGAAGTCCGAATGCCAGAAGAACTCCCGACCATCCAGGGCCGGTTTGAAGTTGATGCGCGACTGGTGAATGTACACGTCGCTGTGCAAGATCTGCCGGGCCGCTCCGGCCAGGCGCGAGTCGCAGACGAGATCGCGCATGGCCGGGCTCTTGCGATGAATGCGGAAGATCGAGCGCACCACGTCGCTATCCGGCTCGCTGATGACATCGGGGGCCTCGGAACCCGCGTGCTGCTCGAGCAAGCGCCGAGCCTCGACGGCAAGGGCCTCAACCTCTCGCCGCAATAGCAGCCCGGGCAACAGCAGGAAGCCACGTTCGCGGTAGTGCGCGATTTGTTCCTGGTCGAGCGGGCCTGGCCCATCGCCCCACACCACCGGATCGCGTCGGGGCGCGGCTTCCCAGCGATCGACGCAACGGGATGCGTACGGGTCATCGTCTCGGCTGACTGCCGTACCCGGTCTCATGTTGCTCATTCCTCTCTCATTCATCACGAGGCGCCTGGCTCGCTGGTCGTCCGGCCTTCTCCGTGGTCGATTCCACCAGCGGATAGGCCCCTTTCATCGTGTACTTCGGAGCCGTTGAGCGGCGGGTTGAACACGCACACCAGACGCAGCTGGGTCTCGGCGTACAGAATATGCTCGTCGTGCTGGTCCAGGGCGTAGATCGTCCCGGGGGTGATCTTGTGCTGCTCTCCGGTCGCCAGCGCGGTCACCGATCCGTGCCCCTCGATGCAATACACCGCCTCGAGGTGATTGCGGTACTCCATTCGAGTGGACGTGCCGGGGTGGATGATGGTGTCGTGCACCGAGTAGCCCATGCCATCGTCGCGCAGGAGCAAGCGGCGACTGGTCCAGTTTTCCGCGCGAACCTCGCGCGGGCCCCCGAGGATGTCGGTCAATCGGCGCACGATCATGGCGACACCCCCAACGCGCCGTTGCCGTTACTCCAGTGAGCGTGGCGCTCGTGCGCGTTTTTGGCGCCGTTGTGCCGCGACGCGCGAGAACGCGCCGTCTCGTCGAGGGCCGCGCCAATACTGTCTTCGATCAGGTCCAGGCCTGTGGTCATGGTATCGACGTTCATGGTCAGTGGTGGCAGCAGCTTGAGCACTTCGTCGCGAGGCCCGGCCGTCTCGATGACCAGACCGCGGGCAAAGGCATGCCGCGAGATCCTCGCGGCCAGAGACGCATCGTCGAATACCAGGCCCTGAATCAGACCTCGACCGCGCACCTCCGCGCCCCGCGCCGTGGCCAGGATGTCCAGCCGGGAGGACATTATCGCTGCCTTGGCGGCGGTGCTTTGGGACAGCGGGCTGTCACACCAAAAGTGCTCCAGCGCCGCGGCGGCAGTGACAAACGCGTGATTGTTGCCCCGGAAGGTGCCGTTGTGCTCGCCGGGCTGCCAGATGTCGATGTCCGGACGGATGAGAGTCACCGCCAGCGGCAACCCAAAGCCCGACAGGGACTTGGACAGGCACACGATATCGGGCCGTAGACCGGCTGGCTCGAAGCTAAAAAATGGGCCAGTACGACCGCAACCGACTTGAATGTCGTCGACGATGAGGAGCGCTCCGTACTCCCGGGCCAGCGCTTGCAGGCGCTCGAGCCACGGCCACGACGCCGGGTTGACCCCGCCTTCGGCCTGCACGGTCTCGACGATGAACGCCGCCGGAGCCGTCACCCCACTGGAGGAATCGCCGAGCAAGGTGGCCATGTACTCGATGGTATCGACGTCCTCGCCGAAGTAGCCGTCAAACGGCATGCGCACCGTGTTGGTGAGCGGGATACCGGCTCCGCCGCGCTTCTGCGCGTTGCCGGTGACCGCCAGCGAGCCCAGGGTCATGCCGTGAAATCCGTTGGTGAAGCTCACGACGCCTGTCCGGCCGGTGACCTTTCGGGCCAGCTTCAGCGCCGCCTCGACCGCGTTGGTCCCGGTCGGCCCGGGGAACATGACCCGGTAGTCGAGATCGCGAGGGCGCAGGATGATGCGCTCCAGGGCGTCGAGAAACTGGCACTTGGCCTCGGTGGCCATGTCGAGGGAATGGGTGATGCCACCCCCGCCGATGTATTGCAGCAGGCGCTCCTTGAGTTCCGGGTTGTTGTGGCCGTAGCTGAGTGCCCCGGCACCGGCAAAGAAATCGATGTACTCGCGGCCGTCGCCGTCGTAGAGAAAGGAACCCGCGGCGCGGGTAAACACAGTGGGGAAGGAGCGACAATAACTGCGCACCTGTGATTCTCGTCGTTCGATGATCTCCATGAACTCTAACTCTGCAAGGGTCCTATGCGAAACAGCTCTTCGTCTTCGTGCTCGCCGCCGACAAAGAGCTCCTTTGAAAAACCGGGCATGCGCGCGCAGGGCACAGAGCGCCGGCGTGCAAATCCCGCGAACAAGCGCTGAGAAGCGGTATTGGATGGGGCCACGGTGGCCTCGAGATAGTTGACATTCGCACACGCGGGCGTCGCGACCAGATGCTCGAGGAGCGTGCTGGCCAGCCCCCGCCCGCGCGCCTCCAGAAGTACGCCGATCTGCCATACAAAGATGACATCGGGCTCGACCGGCGGCCGATACGCAGCCACGAAACCGATTGCTCGCCCGGCGTCTTCCGCGATGAGGCATGTATCGGCAAAGTGCCGACAGAGCAAGAGATACGCGTAACAGGTGTTTTGCTCGAGCAGCCGCGACTGCTTGACCAGCTTCCACATGGCAGCGCCGTCCTCGAGCCTCGGGACGCGAATATGAACCTTCTCCGGGTCTTCGAGCCCCGAGATACACGAATGATGGCTTGCCTGGTCCATGTGTCCTCCTTCAGCTCGCCAGTGAGCCGGACCGTGGGTCGGATCGAGCGTCTCGTCCACGCGCCATCTGTGCCGAGCGCGCGAGATCGCCGAAGCTGGGACCAAACACCGGGCTCCGGGCCACGTGCTCGAAGAGTGCCGCATGGAGTTGCTCCACGAGCGTGTCGGCCAGGCGGCGGGCGACGACGAAGCTCACGTGACTGTCGTCAGCTGCATGGCAGACGAGATACACGTCCGGGCCGGCGAGAGATCGGAGCGTATCGCCGAGCGCGTGCACCGCACTGCGCGTCGAGCTGCCGGCCACGCTCACACAGGCCACGTCGCGTTCAATGCGCACCTGGCCAATATCGCCGAGATCGGCCTCTAGCGCGGTGACTCTGCGCCCGGACCGGGGAAATGCCCCGAGATCGATGGTCGCGCGGATCTCGCCCGGTGAGCTACCGATGAGATCGATGGACAGACCGTGGCGCTGAAAACAGGTCGCCACCTCGGCCATGAACCCAACCGGCTGCCAGCGCGGCTGCCGGGCGATGATCACCAGGAGCAGGTTGGAGCGGGAAACGACGGTCTTCACTCCGACCTCACCGAGAGCGCGATCGCCAATTTCGGTGCCAGATGCTTCGGGGTAGCGCGTCCAGCCGATGCGCACCGGAATTCCATGCGCTCGCGCGGGCTCGAGGCAACGCGGATGCAAAACCTGCGCGCCCAGGGATGACAGCGCCTGGGCTTCGGCAAAGGTCATGCGCTTGATCAGACGCGCCTTTGGACAATGCCTCGGGTCACTGCTGAACACTCCCGGCACGTCGGTCCAGATTTCCAATTTCGCGGCGGCCAGCTTGGCGGCCAGGTATGCGGCCGACGTATCCGATCCACCGCGCCCGAGGAGCACTGTATCACCGCGGACGTCACTGGCCAAAAATCCCTGGGTAATGACGATCTCCTCACCGCTTTGGGCCAGGGCCGCTGTGAGCGCCGGGTCCGGTTCGCAGGCGCAGCTGGCAGACCCGTAGTGCTGGGCATCGAACTCGGTTCCAGAGGCCCTGAGAAGCGTGCGCACATCGACCCAGCGGGCCGATAGACCGCGGCCGGTCAGCCAGCGGGCGCCGAGCGATGTGGACATCAGCTCGCCCATGGCGATGATCGCAGCGCGCCGCGCGGGGGCCGGGCGCTGGCCATCGGCGGCGTCATCGCGGACCATGCCTTCGAGCTGCCGATAGAGCGGGCCGAGAACCTCCTGGCCGTCCAGCCCCAGGTCGGCGGCCAACGCATCGTGGATGGCATAAATCCCGTGCAGCTGGGCTTCGAGATCGCCCCTTCGCTCGACCTCATCAGCCAGACCCTCGAGCAAGTCCGTCACCTGGGCGACCGCCGAGCACACGAGGACCACCCGATATCCAGCGCGACGATGCGACGTCACAATGCGGGCGATCGACTCCCAGCTCGACGCACAGGCCACGCTCGTACCACCAAACTTGGCCACGATCCACGGTGTGCTTTCTGTGTAACTAGCTGAAATTTCCTGCTCATCTTCCATGCAAGTCCTCGGTGCAGCACTATTTGCTGCAGCAAATAGTGCTGTGCTTATATCTCGGGCCGCACTATTTAGCAAGCTTTGCGTTGTCGAATGCGCACGCTCTCGGCAGCTCGCCCAATCCCAAACCCAGAAGCACAACCCGATGCATGTGGGACCCCTCGTGGCTGCACGGCTCGCGGGCTGCCTGGTAGATTGTTGCGCCCCGCGACACCATGCGACGATCTCTCGTCGTCGGTAGTTGATGGCCAGTCGTGCAGCTCCGACACGCGCATGGCAGCGCCGTTCTACCAGGCGAGAAAGCGCGCGTAACAACGCGCCGACAGGATGCGTCCTGCCTCTGATCCCGCTTTGTGTCCGATTAGGGCCTCGACGTGGCGGCGTAGCTCGCGCAGGTCGAAGAGCTTGTCGAGCACGGCGCTTGCGCCGAGCGCGCGGGCACGCTCGTGGGTCTTGCGGTCGCCAAAAGCAGTGATCAGGATGACGGGCAGGAGGGGAACAGCCTTGCGAATACGAGCGAGTACCTCCAGGCCGCTCGTGCCGGGCATGCGAATATCGGTGATGACCAAATCGGGCGCATTGCCGGCTCCATTCGTCGCATCTAGCTCGGCTAGCAAATCCTCGCCGTTTTTGGCCAGGAGCACGTCAAAGCCTGCACGGCGGAGAGAAGCCCCGAGCATGGTCCGCATCGTGACATCATCATCGGCGGCGAGAATCATGGCCATCGTACTCGGCCTTCAACAAACAATGTGCACACCACGCGATGAGACAGTGTACCACGCGACGGATCCACGGAGCACCTCGCGGCTGTGTGCCAAAACAACACACCTGGGCCGATCGGACACGCTCATCGAGTTTCATCGACGTGCTACAGGATCTAGTCCCCTGGAACCGTGATTCCTTGTCACGAGGCGAAAACAAACACTGATGGAATCACGGTTCCAGGAGACCAAAAAGCAACAGGTTAAGCCATGTGGATAGAGGTCGCCGTGATGAAAATCGCCGAGCCTCACCCGGAACTGACTACAAGAGTTCAATCTGCCGGTAGACGCTAACTTGGGCGAGGTTCGCCGGCTATGGTTTGGAGCCAAATTTGTGTCATCTAGACGAGTAGCTGCGCCAGAGACCTCAATGGGCAGGGGAACTCGCACACACGAGTCTCCATGGGCCCATCTTCGGGCTTCCCATCATCATCATTGCACTGCTTCCCCAGTACCCAGATACTGCCGCGATAGCCAGCTTCCCTGAGCCGGGCCACCGTCTGTGGACCCGGGATGCCATCTGTGACCAAGCCGAGCTGTTCCTGGCGCTCCTTCCACACCTCGCGATCCTCACCGGCGGAGAAGTCAAACGCCTCGAACCCCGCGTCCATCAACCGGTCGAAGATCATATCCCCCGGGTCGCTATGCCCGCGGTTGCTCGTTACATCGCGATGCCCAAACACACCCACACAATCGGCGCCGCCGTCCACCAGGCGGGGCACGGTGGCACCGGTGTATGGGTGATGGATCTGGAATTGGATGCCAAACGCCCGACCGACCGCGATCACCAGCGCAACTTGCGCATCGAGAGTGCTCTCCCAGAGCGACCCGTCCCCCTCTTGAAACATTTCCCAGCCGATGCTGAACTCGTTGACCCCGCGATTGCCGGCGTGAAACGTCTTGTCCAGGACGAGATCGGCCAGCTGGGCCACCGAGCCGTCGACGTCGATAACCCCGTGGGCTGCGCTCGAGCGTGGGTCCCGCTGCCAGTAGCTGGCCAGGGCACGATCGCGCCCATCGCGGGGTCCCGCTCCAGGGCGGACTCGCTGGGGCGTGCGATTGCGATGATGGGGAATGCCCTTGGTGGTATGGAGAATCTGCATGCGCACCCAGCGGGTTCGCCGCTTCTGGCCATCCTCGGGAGCGAGAGCAAGGCCAGGGACATCGAGAAAGTCGACGATCTCGACCCCTGAAACGGGCACAACGCGGTTCTTGATGACGAGGCCGGACGTGGATACCTTTGCAGAGCTCATCCTGGTGCACCGTTCATCGGCCCGGCCAGGGTCAGCAGCACACGGGCCTTGCCGCAGTATTCTTGCTCGACTGCGCCTCGTCGCAACAGCTCGACAATTGCCACGAACGCGTGCCCCTCGATACACCTCGATCGTAGATCGTCAGTCATGGTTTTCCTCTCTTGTGGGGTTGGAGCCCCGTCTGTTGGTCGTCGAGCTGCTCGAGTTGCTCGCGTAGCGCCTTATGACGGGCCTGGATTTGCTCAAGCGTGATTTCCGGCTCGGCTTCTCGGCGATGGGTGTCTTCGTCGAGCTTTTCGCGTAGCCGCAGCAAGGTATGCAAGTCACTCGGCGAGTCGCACTTGATGCGTCCTTCGTCCAGGGCGTTGGCGAATGCACGCAGACACGCATCGATCAGCGCCAGCTGGTCCCGGGTCGATAGTGGACGGGTTCGTCGTTTAACCAGACTGTCGTTGGCGATTTCCCGCGCGAGATCGGAGAAGGAAAGCGCTTCCCCATCGCCCATGGTCGAGCTCTTGGCCAAGATCCCGTCATTGTCCCCCAACGCTCGGCAAAACTGACCCACTTCTGCTCGGCAGAATGGATCCAGGGGGCAAGTCACGATTGAGTGGTTTGAAGTGCTCCAAACGCAACAATCGACGAGATCCGAAGCATCTCCTTTGTGGCTCTAATTGGTCTGATTGTTCTACTTTATAGAGCAGCGACGATGGTGGCGGGCCAGTGGAAATGTGCGGGAGGCCGCGATGGAGTCACCAGCGAGAAACCAGAAGCATGTTCTTGTTGGCTCTGATTGGTCTGATTACTCTACTTCGCAGAAGTGCAGCGCCGCGTGGTAGTAGCGGCGCGGGCAAGGGGGCAGCGGCGAAGATGGGCTGTTGAGCGCAGGGGAGAAGCGGAGCGGGACAGCAAGGCCGTGGCTAGGAATCGCGGTCTTGGTCGAGGCCGAGGTCGGTGACGAGGATCTGGCGGATGGTGGCGGGATCGTGGTCCTCGAAGTCTTTGTCGGTCTTTAGTGGCTTGGGCGAGGAATGGATGGGTTTTTTGGGCAGGGAGAGGACCTGAAAGCGGGTCCCGTCGAAAGCGATGAGGTCCTTGTGGATGAGGGCGTTGCGGGCTTCGATGTAGAATTCGAGGGGTATGCGCAACAGAGTGCAGATGCGGTCATAATGGTAGAAACTAATGCCGTGACGATCTCCAGCGAGGACGAGGAAGGTGTAGAGGTTGAGCTCGTTTTTTGTGAGGGAGGCGAAGAATCCCTCGCGCAGAAAGCGATGCGGTATGAAGGAGAATCCCTGGCCGGCAATGCGGCGAATACGGTCGGGGACGATGGGCTGTCGTGAAACCATGGAAGGGCTCCTACTCGGCAGGTGTGCGTAGCGATGGGCCGTCGATGCGTATGGTGGTGCAATGGTGGCGGATACGGTCGAGCAGTGCTTCGACCATCTTCTTTCGGCCCAAGAAGTCGTACCACTCGTCGTACTCGAGGTTGGTGGTAATGATCGTGGCCTTGCGACGATAGCGTTCGTCCATGAGCTTGAAAAATAGATTGCTCTGTTGTGGCTGGAGGTTGAGGTAGCCCATCTCGTCGATGAGCAATACGTCGATATTCATCAGTCGGTTGATGAGACGGCGCGACGAGCGGTCGGCAATGCTGCTGTACATTTCATCGAACAGTTCCTGTGCTTTGACAAAAAGGCCACGATAGCCATTTTCCAGGGCCTTGCGTACGATGGAGCTGGCCAGGCCGCTCTTGCCGACTCCTGTCGGTCCAATAAAGACGAGGTTCTCGGCAGTGGCGACGAAGTCCAGCTGTGCGAGCTGACGGATGGTGGCGGGCTGGACGCCGGGTTGCTTGTCAAACGGGAACGTCTCCAGGGACCAGAGTTCGGGGAAACAAGCCCGCTTGATGCGGTATTGCAGGCTTTTCTGTTGCCGATAGAGGTACTCCTCGCGAAGCAGGCGCTCGAGAAGCTCGCTATGAGAGGTATCGTTCTTGATGGCACGAGCGAGTTCGCGCTCGATACATGCCGCGATTCCCTTGAGTTTGAGGTTCTTGAGCAATTGGTCGAGGTTGTCATTCATTGGGCTCCTCCGAGTCATCCGGCCGAGCGGATGGGTGAGCAGACAGGTTGAAGTAGTCACCGGCAATACGGCGTAACGTCATCTTCTCGATTCGCGCCAAGTCGAGCAGCTTGTAGGTGAGTGCTTCGGTGATCGCCTTGCGCAAGGATTCTGTGGGGTAGTCCAGATACATGCGATAAAGTCGCCGTATCTGGCGCAGCGAGCGACCGCGCTTTTTGGCCATGGCATCGAGCAGGTGAGCGAATTCGTTGGCAGCACTGCGCAGGGTGCGTTCTTCGCGCGAGGGAAGTTGCCGTTTGCGATTGTGGGGGCGACGTCGTCCCGGCGGACAGTGTTCCGACAGAGTGATTCGCTGACCCGAGCCCTCGGGTTCACGTTTGTGAGTAGCGACGCGGCGTGGACCGTCGAACATCAGTACGCGCTCCTTGGTCTCTCGAACCTCGAGAGAGCGGCCGATGAAGTCGGCGGGCACAGAGTAGCGGTTGCTGTGCAGGTGGACATAGCCTTCGAGGTCGACGAGGCGCTGATGCAGGGCATATACCTCGGGAATGAAGCCGGGCAACGGACGTAGAGCATTCCGTTCGGTTTCGTACAGGTCGAGCGGGCGACTGCCGATGGTGCGGATTGTGCGTTTGCTCTTTTGTCGGCACCAGGTCACAAACTGCTCATTGAGGTCCGCCAGGTCGGCGAAGCTGCGGCCCGGGTAGAAGTTGCGCTCTGCGTAATAGAATGGTCCTTCGACCCGTGCGCAATGGGCATGCCGGTGGAGCATTTGGGGGACGCGGCAGGGCGGGTCACGAGAGTCGCAGGGACCATTCGTCCAGCGATTCCAAGCGCTCTACGGCGCTGAGCAGGCTGCTGGACGACCCATACGGACAACGGGCCTTGGCGGTTGTGTAGCTGTCTACGCACCGGGACTGGCGAACAGGGGGACATGCAGCGGGTCCATCAAGCCATTGCAACGTCCTCTAACGTATTGATCTCTGGTGGCCGCGTTTTCGCCATTTCTGACGGCTTGCAACGGCTTTAAAAGCAGGGTGAACGCGTCTATCAGGTCGAAATTTCTCATGGGTCGCGAAACTGGTCGGAGTCGGCCGCAGCGGGTTTGAGAGGGGTGGATTTGCCCGAACCCATGGAAATCGCATACGAGCAGCCATGCGCCCTGGGAATGGTTGCAATGGCTTGATTGGTAGGGTGATGTTGCTCCATGTGGTCAGAAACGCTCGCTTTCTGGAGCCAACACGCATCGGGTTCGCAATGGGTTGCATCAGGTGACTCGTGAAGCCGGGTTTTATAGGCAGAAATTCGCCCTAAAAAACAATGGGCTCTGGGTGAACTATGAACGGGCTCAAAATGTGAAGCCCAGGGGCGTCGTAACTCGTTGATCCGTGGTGGCCACATTCCGGCCATTTCTGACAGCTTGCAATGGCTTTAAAAGCAGGGTAGATGCGCCTATCATCCCGTAATCCATCATTGCCCGAAAATAGGCATGGAGCCGGTCGCAGCGGGTTCTAGAGGTAGGATTCTGCCGAACCCATGGAAATTGCGTGTGTCGGCTCATTCATTCTTTTGTGGCTTGCAATGGCTTTAAAGGTAGGGTGCTTTTTCGCTAGGTATTCGTGAATAAAGCATTTTCATCGTCAACGTGCATCGGGTCCGCAATGGGTTGCATCAGGTGACTCGTGAAGCAGGATTTATAGGACAGAAATGCGTCCTTAGAAACGCCTGAGCGTGCAGTGGGTTTGAGACGTGAGCACCGGTGGAGTGGTAAGTCACTGATCCTTGGTGCCCGCACCGGGCCATTTTCTGGCACCTTGCAATGGCTTGATAGGTAGTGGAAATGCGCTCAAGAGCCTGAAATCCATCTAGTGTCTCAAGGACGCCGGGAGCTGGTTGCAGCGGGTTCCAGAGGGTGGATTCGCTCCAACCCAGCGAAAACGCGGATTTCAGCTTGATCGCGTTTTGAGCTGTTGCAATGGCTTTAAAAGCAGGGTGGGGGTTCGCTATGTGGTCGTAATGGATGAGCTTTGGCAGCGATTGCGCATCGGGTCCGCAATGGGTTGCATCGGGTGACGTGTGAAGTAGTATTTATGGGGCAGAAATGCGCCCATAGATAGGGTATGCAGGGGGTGACAGCGTTGTTCGGTGGTTCCTGTCGAATTGCGTCAGATTCGGAGCATGATGCGTGCGATTGACCGAGTCGGTCTCCGAGAGCCAGCGATCACGCGTAAGCCGTTCGCGCATTTGCCCATCCGCAGCGGCGTGAGCGGGACGGACGCTCGATCCGTCGTCATGGTCGATGGTGGGGTTGTCATCCGGGCGGTGGGGTCGTCGCCATGGCGAGCGAATGCTATTGGTCGAATCGTTGCCGGAGCATGGCGATGCGATCGCTGGCATCGACGTCGCTGTCCATCCACGCCGAGAGGTAGAGGTAACCGCAACTGGCGTTCGGCGAGGCGAGCAGATAATACGGGGGCTGTGCCAGCCAGATGGTTCTCGCCGAATCGTCCGTCAGCTCCTCTCGCTGGCAACAGTCTTGGATGGCCTGAAGACCCTGTGTGTTGAGCCAGTGCTGCAACGGCCCACGCAGGTGCTCATCACCGAACCCCGACTGGCGATTGTACACGAGCTCGACACGGACATTGCCGGGCCGGTACGCATAGATGGCACGCGCGCCCCATCCCGCCTTCGCCGTCGCGGGAATCGCCAGGCCCCAGTCGAGGCGCCTCCATTCGTGCTGTTGCTCCGGTGACCGGGCGGGTTGCTGCGGGTTCTCCACGTGGTGTTTGTCTGCTCTCGTCATGGTGTGTTCTCCGATGGATGGTGCAAAGGGCATGAGTACAGGGCACATGCGCCGAATGGCGCCGGGAGCGCTGCTCTACGCCCGGGACAGAAAGACGTGGACACCGTTCTTGCCAGCGACGGTGAAGTAGTCGCCGTTCGCTTGCCAGGCGAACGCCATGGCCTTGTAGTCAAACTGCAGGTATGGACGCAGCCCGCACAGTTCCCGTTCGACTTTCTTCAGGGCGGTGTCGACCACATCGCCGTAGAGATCCTCGGCGTACGCTGCCAGGGACTGCCACTCGCCGCAGTACCGGTCTTCGAAGGCTTGCTCGAGCTCGTCGTCGTCACCATAGCCCACGGCCAGGAACCCGGCTGCCGCTTCTCCGTGCTCGGCGATCAGCTGAGCAAATTGGCTGACCCGCTTGAGCGACTCGTACTCGTGTAGGTCGTAGCCACAGAAGTCGGCGGTATCGTGAATCGCGAATTCCTCGCCGGAGACCGGGCTCTCCTTCAACATGGCCTGGATCTCCTCGGCAAGTTCGTCGGGGTCGAGCGTGGCGTCGATCCATTCCCCGTGTAAATACCCCGCGGCG
>JAKSDA010000405.1 GCA_022360315.1 Pseudomonadota bacterium | reverse complement strand
CGGGGCCGGCAGCGGCATTGCCAGCGCGGGGTTCGCTTGGCAGCGGCCGGCCTCGGTGCAGTACTCGCCCGCTGGGCACGGCTCGCCGCAGACCGTCCCGCATACCGGATCGATGCCACACTCGCGCGCTTCGCAGGCCGGAATGCACGTTTCCTCGCAGATCTCTGCCTCGGCCGGATCAACGGGCGCGGCAGGCGGCTCGGAGCCGTTACACGCGGCGAATGCAGACAGCGCCAACGCAAACAGCACGCGTCCGCCCAATCCGGGCTGTCTCCTGCAGGCGCTGGCGTGCACACGTCCAACCACGGTGCGGTGGTAGCTTACTCGGCAGGACAATTCGATCGCGGTCCGTCTCACAGGGCGCAGCACAATGCCTTGTGAGACAGAGCGGCGCAAGGTGTTGCACAGGCGGCCGCCAGAAAGGACATGAACTGGCCGGTGCGTACTATCGGCACATTGCCTGTACTGTGAGATTACATACTAACACTGGATCGACAGAGCCCGGCTATCGGGGCTCCTTGGAGCGCCTTGGTCTCGCTTCCACTCGCGCAACCAGCTGAAAAGGAATGACTTTGCCTCCGGCCAGCCGGTTGTCAATCTGTACACCTTGCGCTGATGAGTGCGATGATTGACAACTTCTCCTGATCGTTTGGGCTGAATGACAACGACCAACAGCTGGAAGCGCTGAGTATCCAGGGCGTGACGCTGACAGTGGGCCAGCAAGTACTACAACCAGTAGGCGTCGAGTAGCAGACGGCCGACAGGATGCTCGCTCCATCATCGACCGTATCTATACGCGTTCGCGCTTTTCGGGCGGCCGTCAAAGCGCTCAGGAGAGCAGCGTCGTGATCCAGCGTAGCGTCTGCCTCTGCGATCAGTGGGTCAACATAGGTGCGAAAGAGTGCAGGATAGTCGACGCAGGCGGCGACGGCGTGCTGGAGACGACGCCAAGGCTCCATCTCGAAACTCAGTACGCGTTCAAGAAGTGGCACGATTTCATTCTCGGGGCGACTGTGCATGTACGCAGCCTCAAGCTTGTAAATGTCTATCGCTTCGTTATGGAGTCGATCTCCTGGCGGCAATGCATCGATAGCAGCCTGAGCCAAAATAAACGGGCGAGTGCCTTTTGTTGACCGGCTTGACTTGGCCGTTTTTCGCCCTCAAAAATTAGCTCCTCGTCCGACGTGCCATGCCCGCTGAATGGGCGACGTGCGGTCGGTACTCAAGGAGGAAATGCATCACGGTCCTTACCCTCGCGGATCTTCTTCTTGAGCTCGCGCGCTTCTTTGTCCAGGCGCAGACGAGCACGGTCATCGGGGCTCGCGCCCAAGAACAGAATGTTGATACGACCAGCGTTGGACACAGACATCGACGGATTGATGGTGCGGAGCGGTGGGCACTGAGGGCGAAACCGATTTCGAGTATCGCCAGCAACTGTATCGTGAGCAAGTTTTGTGCCGAGGTGCTAGGCGGAAATCGATAGGTTGAGCACGATGGGTTCTGAGATGGTCATTCGAGAATCGCGGCCTCTGGCCACGTACCACCATCCTCTTCAGCGCGAAAGAACTTGCTCGGCCTGGTCACTCCTCGCAGCTTTACCGGCCATGCCATACGTACACCCGGCCAGTTTTTCTATGCCCGGAGGGTGCACGGATGCACGAGGCACCTCTAGAGGTATCGCTATGCTGGCGTTATTGGCCCGACAGTACCAGATGAAAATTCGATGCTTCATGAGGGCTCCGTCCGGCCGAGCGAAGGCTCATGACATGTATCATACTCTGAGCTGGCCGAATCGGAGTCCCGATGGCAACACCGCGGTTCCGTTATTGACAAATTCATCGCTTGAAGGTTAACTGAATCCAATGGATGGGCATCGTGTGGTCTTTGGTGACCCGACTGCCGCTAGGCTGGCAAGACGGCTAGCGTCGTCGGCGGGCAGGGCGAGCCACCATGACGCGATTGTACGTCGATACGCCCCTCACGATCTTTCAGGATCCAATTGCCAGTGCGCTGAGCAACTGGACCTACACAGATGAGTCCACGGGCCGCTCCCACACCATCCATCGTGCGAGCCCCATCAATGCCACCGACAGAAATGTCGTCTACGTGGCAGAGCGGCACGGAGCCGACCCGGCCGATCCGATCCATGCATCGGTCTTCGATTACGTCACGATAAAGGCCCGATGGCCAGAACTCGAGGATGGCCACATCTATCCACACCGGAAAGAGACCTGGATCACCACAGAGAAGAGACAACGGGAAAACCTCGAGAAATTGCCATTCATTGGCAGGGCACCACACTGTGCTAGTCTACCGATGGACCAGATCGAGGAGCTGTCAGGCAAGTATGAAATCGATGGCGAGTCCAGGCTGCTGTTGCTGATAACCCCCTTGCGTGACGAGAGTTTTGGTGGAACCGTCCCGCTCACTCTGGCAGATGCCATCCCACCATACGGTTGCCATACTCAGCGAGAGCTGAGCAACTGGTTTGTACTTGCCATCAATCTGGCGCGCGCTTTATGGGGGATACACGCCAGGGGATTTGCACACCGAGATATCAAGCCCGAGAACATCGTACTGCGGACTGACCATGGATACTGGCGAGATATCACCATAATCGACTTCGAGCATGTGACCAGGGACGAGCAGGGGACTCTCTCGTACAGACTGGGCACACCGCACTATTTTCGTCCTGACCGCCTCGAGGCACATCGCCGCCAGCCTGAGGGTGAATACTGCGGCAGCGCGGCATGTGAGGACCTCTATGCCCTGGGCATCACGCTGCTCGAAGTATTGCGCGGCGGCTGCTGGCGCGACAGTGCCCTTCAAGACATGCCGAAGACCTGTGAGGGAGCGCAACGACATGTCGAGCAGCTGCAGCAATGGGCTGGCAAACCCGGCAGGCGTTCGCTGGAAATCAGGAGTCGCGCCAAAACGCTATGCTACCAGCACCTTCTGCTGGGAAGTCGCCCGGAGATGTCACCGTCCACGCCGCATGGCAACGAGTCGGCGCCGCGAAGCGAATCGCTGCATCGTTTCGACGAGTTTCTGTCCGCACTGGAAAAGCTGCAGATTCGCCAGCACCGGTGCCGGTTGCATACGGTCGGGACCAGCGGCGTGAACGAGCCGGCGCCCGCGTCACCGGGCGACTCGATGCTCATGGAGCTCACCGCTCTCAGCCAGCTGGTGAATCGTGACGAGCTCAAGGAATGGTGTGCCCGCTACATCGCCAGCACCCGGGAAGCGCACGCTGGCGTCGAGCAGTCCACCGGGATGTCTCCACCGGAGCCGGGAGTCGATCCATCACGCGCGGTGCAGTATGGAGTGGAAATGCTGCGAGCGGGCCATGGTCATGCCGCGGAGGCCTGGTTTGCGATGCTGGCAAGGGACCATGGTGCCTCGCTCAAGGCAGAGGAGCTCACCCGGATGTTGCGGCTCCTGGTCGGTGTCTTGTGGGGGCGGCGAGGCTGCTTTGGGGACAGCGACGAGCTTCTCGAGCACTACGAACGTCACGCTGAAGTCAAGGTTCGCTGGTGGGCCGGATTGTTGCGCCAGAAACTCGCCCATCACCGCCGGGTGCCGCCCCCCCATTATTGCCTCGATACGCAGGGTGAGCCCCCGGACCTCCGCGCGCAACTGTGGCTTCTTGTCGTGGAAACATTGCCCGAGCTACGCCGACGCAACGTGGATGAGAATATCGCTGTTCGCTTGCGGAGTGCCATATCGGGCTCTCACTCTGCATACGAGACCGCGTTCGTCGCCCTGTGCATTGCGCGCGCTCTGGCATCTGGCAGCGACGTCAGCCGCTGGCGCCGTGCCGTATCGGCCCTAGTCATGGCAGCCAACCACGCGGCAACCGGCCGGCTGCCGTACGAGTACGCGGCCAGCCTGCGCGTTGCCGCGCGACTGGTGTGCAATGCGTTTGATGACCGGGAGCTTGGACGCAGTCTCCACGAAGATGGGTTCGACGACGAAGAAGCCCTGGTGATCGCCGGTCGGTGCGCCAGTCTGGCCGCCGAGATATACCACCGACTCGATGCGTCCCATCTCAACGTGGTGGCTCTCGAACAGGCCGCCGCCGCCTACTTGCGATGCCCGAGCCTGGAGCGCCGGACAGAAGGCATGCGCTATCTGGGTCTGGCGCGCAGCAATTGCTCGTTGTGGCGCGAACGTCGACGTCTCGGTGGCAGCGCGGCCGGACGAAACCAGCGCGAGCGTTCGCGCGACGGACTAAAGCGATGGAGACAGGCCGTCCTGGAGCGTGAGCAGGCAGCTGTGGCAACCCATCCGGGTGCTGTGCTGGCCCATCATTTTTATGGCCGGTACAGTAAGCTGTATCTGGCGCTGTGGGATGGCAAGGGAGGGCTCGCGGTGGAGTTTGTGTCCCCGGAATCTGCCGCCCGCGTGGTCGCCGGCAAGGTGGCTGGGGACCGGAGTGCGGTCGCTGCAGTCCAGTCAGGGGCGGCCACGGCACGACTCGTCGCTGAGTGGAGGACTCGCCGTGGATCGGATGATGCGACCATGGAGATGGTCGATATCGGTTGCGGGATCGGTGATGACACGGCCACGGTGATGATGAAGGAACAGGCGATCGCGTCGGCCGTTGGCGTCGACATTTCCGAGTGGCACGTTCAGCGAGCACGCCAGCGCCACACCGCGCACGAGCCGAAACAGCTCCGGTTCGAGCGTCTTGATTTCGTCGAGATCGGGGAGCACTATCCCGGCAGGTTCGGACTGGTTCTGGCCCGTGACTCTCTGTACCATGCGACCGACTACCCCACCACGTTGCGCTCGATTCGCCGCAGCCTGCGCCCGGGTGGTCACCTGCTGCTAACTGACTGGGTCCAGACAAAACCGGTGTTGCCAGCGCGTATGCGTCGCCTGGCCTCCTCGGTGTGGATTTGCTCTCTGCCGGCACTCGCGGGATACGCCGACATGGTCCGTGCAGCCGGCTTCGACGTGGAATGGTCCAGCCTCGAATCAAACGCCATGCATGCGTACTTTACTCGCACCGCCCAGTGCGCCAGGGCCATGCAGGGCGAGCTGACCGCGCTCGATCGCCGCATGCGTATCCCCTCGATTTTCGACACCCTTGCTTTCTTCTCCGATCCGGAAGACGGCATGATCAGCTGGCTTTTTCTGATCGCAAGGGCCGTTCCGTGACCCGAGGCAACGAGCGCGCTAGCCGCAATGCCGATGCCTGATGCCCGCCCCGCGGCGGACGCCGAGTCCGATCCTCGATGCTGACGCCGGCACCGATGCCCATTGCCAACGACACCGACGTCGAGTATGCCGGGTCCGACCCTCGACGCCGACATCAAATCCGACGCCAAGTCCAAGTCGTCCGAATCCGATGCCGAGCCAGCCCGTCCTAATGCTAATCTGAGTCCGACGCCAGCCGCACTGAAACGCGCTAGCCGGACCAGCGAGCCATCAGAGTCGCGTCTCCGCGAGGGTGTGTTGTGCGGATCAGTGCATGGCAGGGCCCTTGTGCTTGAATGTTGCCATGACGCGCTGGACCGCCTGGCGCATGTCCCGGGCCGTGGCATGACGATTTCGCGGATCACCGGCCAGGTTGGTGGCGAGAACCTCATCGAGCTCGGCCACCCAGCAGCCACCTTGTGGGACGAATTGGGTGATCGATGGTGCCGCTGCGAAGGTTTTTTTCTGCAGGAGGTCGCCAATCTCGGCGGCGTCAAACGGCGCCCGCCCGGTGACCAGTTCGTAGCCGACCGTCGCGACGGCGTACAGATCGGTCCGGGCATCAATGAAGTGACCCGGCCGCATCTGCTCGGGTGCCATGTAACACGGTGTGCCAAGCATCTCGTGGGTCCCGGTGTGCGGCAAGGTGAATTCGATCGCTGCCGGAGCCGGATCGATGACCTTGGCGATGCCAAAATCGAGCACCTTGACGACATCGTTCTGGTCGCCATCGATTGCGAGCGAGAGGTTGTCGGGCTTGATATCGCGGTGGATCACTCCCCTCCCATGAGCGTAGTCCAGTGCGTCAAGAACCTGGTCGAGGATGCCGCAGACGCGAGCAGGCGGGTTGCGGCGTCCTCCCAGCAGCCGGTGAAATCGGGGGCCGGACTCCAGGCTTTGGACCATGGCAAGAGTCTCGCACTCGGCACCGTCGCTCACTGCGCGGATGGTAAACGCTCCATACACCCTCACAATGCCGGGGTGGTCGAATTTCATAAGCAGGCGGGCTTCTTGTTGCGCCCGCGACATCTGCTCTACACGACGGAGGATCTTGATTGCGACTTCGCGCTTGTTGTCGAGATCCCAGGCCCGATAGACGGTGGCCGAACCGCCAAGGCCGGACACGCCCAGGAGTCGAAAACGACCGCGAGGACTGTCGAGCACGTCGCCGGTGCTCGGATGGTTGAGCAATTTCATGAGACTCCAGGTAATACATCGACATTGGTCCGAATAATTAACTGAATAATTTATCGTTCAACAATTTAAGTGACTATGACTCATGATTTCCATAGGTCAAGTGCAGGCAACCAGAAACGACGGGTCTGGTTTCTCCTGGTAGCTTACAACTGTTTGATTTTTTTTGTTTTCTGTGTTCAAATGCAGATACAGTACATTGATCCGCACGATTGGCAGGGGATGGATGGCCTTGCTGCGAGCAAGTACTGTCCCTTGACCGGACGAAATCATCGCCAATGAAATCCACACGACCGGATAGCCCCGCGGAACGCTGGGCGACTGCAGTCCACCGCGCATTGCTGTCCAGCTCGTTGCCGGAACGTAGTGAACTTGACTTGAAAACCAGCTACCAGCACCGGCTCGGCGCGTTGCGGTCACTCGACAGGGATTTCCAGGATGACGGCCTGAGCCGGGCGGGGTTTCTATGTGGGCTGTCCAGAGAACTGCGCGATCGCTTGCTGGATGTGGCGACTTCGTTTGCAGGCGCCGATGAAATCATCACTATCGTCGAAGAGTTGGGTCATTTTGTCGCCTTGAAGCCAGAAGGTGTTGAAATAACGAGATGTCTCGAGCAGATCGTCGGTTCCGGGGTGTGCGATGCGAGAACGGTCGCACTGTTCATGGCCGATCGGATGGAGCGTGTCGATCCTGACGGCCATCTGCGCGCCTGGACCGAGACGTTTCGGCACTGGTACCCACTGTCGAACCGCCAGTCTCCTCGTATGAACGAGATGCTGGATCCCGCCGAGATTCTTCACGCCGAAAAAGTCCTGCTCTCTGTCGCCGAGTTTTTTGGCTTCTGGACCGAGCGTAACGCGCTGCGTAACCTGATTCTTCACGCTCACAATCCGGCAAAATTCACGGCGCTCGTGCAATTCGCCACCGAGTGCTCGAGCCGGGATGGCCCGTGTGCTCGCCACGTGAGTGCCGTGCGAGACGTGCTGGAGCAAGCGGGTGCCGGAAGCTATCAGATTCGCTGGGAGTGGCGACATGTGGCTTCTCTGGCGGACGTTGCCAACCTGCACATACCGGCGGCCGAACAGTGGCAAACCCAGCACCGCTGGGGGTACGTCACGATCGAGTGCCGGGACCCGCTCAGTTGCTATGCCGTACTCGCCCATCTTCATCGCGCATTTGCGCACCGACCCAGAGCGATTCGCGACACCCTGGGTCAAGGGACAGTGGCCGGATACCGGGCGCTCCACACGATCCTCACCAATACCGATGCCAAACTGGTCGTCTCGGTCCGTCTGGTTCCTGATTCTCACCGGCAACCTGATGGCAAGGCGCAGCTCGAACGAATTCAGCGAATGCTCGACATTCGACGAGCTGATCACATCTGCGTCTACACGCCAAAAGGTGAGGAAAAAAAGCTCCCGGCGCGGGCCACGGTGCTGCACTTTGCTCACGCTATTCACAGCGACTACGTCACACGGGTGGACCACATAATCGTCAATGGCGAGCGCACCGATGACATTCTTCGCTATCTCAGAAACGGCGACCGGGTCGAACTGCATCTCCGGGACGAGCCGCATCCTCTTCCCGAGGGGTGGGAGAAACATTTCTCCGCCTCCAAGGCGAGATCAATCGTGTATGCGCAGCGCCGCGCTCTGGGCAAGAAATTCGAAAAAGCCGGCCGCATATGGTTGCAGGAGCAATTGCTAACCGGGGTACGGCTGGAAATCAACGACAACCACCTCATGGACATACTGGTAGAGGATGCGGCGAGATACATCGCGAGCGGGCCAAACAGGCCGCGAGATGACCTGGAAGAGCCAGAGGCGCCCGGAGAGCTAGAAGAACCAGAAGAACGGAAAGAGCGGAAAGAGCGGAAAGAGCCCGGCTGGTGGCTCCGCCAACTGGGCATGCTGGCCTCCGCAGGGCGCGAACCATACCGAGGAATGGAGCCTGGAATCAGTCCGGATACAGCCTCGTTGCTAGTCCGACGCATCACCAAGAATGTTCGCTCCATTCGGCCAAGAGTACTCAAGATCGATGAGATAGAAATCAAGCCAGAGCATCGTTCACGGGCTGACATGGTCGTGAAATGCCCGATCTGTGAACCAACACCCGAGCATCGTATCGGCATCACGGTCAAGGACAATAGGCTCACGGTACATCGATACGGCCTGGACTGTGCCCGTAACGCGACTCTCGTCAATCGGCAGCGAAAGATCGCGGTGCAGCAGTATTTTCTCATCGAGACCCGTCGTATCGTCGGGGGGTGGGCCGACATTCTCGACGTGTTTCGCAATCAGGGGGCAGATGGTTACGAGTGTGTGGCACGTCGCCTCGGCGTTGATTGGGGGCTGATCCGGGTCTCCGTCGACCACCTAGGATATGAATGTACGTCGCGGATTCTCACTGAGCTGCGCGATCTTCCAGGCGTCACGCGAGTGTGGGATCCGTCCGAAAAAAATCCGACCGGCCTCGAGAGCTACTTGCCCGGCCGAGATGATTGGCGCGCTGAGCACTGGATGCCCATTCCGTCCCCGTATCTGGTCGGCCCAGCGGTCGAGAGCGACAACCATTTCTACGGCAGGGCCGGTGAAATTGTCACCCTAGACGAGCATCTGCAGGCGACCCGAGAGCCGTCTGCTCAAATGGGACGCATGATATGGGTACAGGGGCCGAAGAAAATTGGCAAGACGTCGCTTGTTTTGAAGTTTCAGCGTTATCTCGACAAAGAGATTGCCACGCCCTATATCCATGTCTATTTCAGATTGAACCCCGGACATACGGTACAAGATCTCATCCGGGGTGTACGAGAGCGGCTCCTTGAGTCCGCAGGCAAGACGGCTCGGAGGTTCGGTGTGACGTCACCCTCCATCGGCGACTGCTCGCTTGCCGAAACGATCAGGACTATCCTGGCTCTACCGACCAATCCCCGGCCGGCCATCGTGTTGCTGATCGACGAGGCCATCCCGTTTTTTTACGAAGTGGCCCATCGGGATGAAAAGTCTCAACCACTGCAGGAACTCGCTGACTTCGTCGGGCAAACGGCCCGTCTGTTTATTGTGTGGGTGGGTCCAACCGCGGTCACACGATGGCTCAACCCCGAGATGCAACCCATACTTCGCGCGTCGCACCCAGTCCCGGTTGCAGGACTCGACTTCCGCAGCGCGACCGCTCTTTTGCAGGCGGAGCATCAGGAACCCATGTGTACCATTCGCATCCGGCTTCGCGAGATGCGCGACGTGTACCGCCTAACGGCGGGAAACCCGCACTGGATTGCCTACATTGGTAACGAGATGTGGTCGCTATGCAAACGCGATGGAGAGCTGACCGAGTATAAATCACGGCATCTCAAGGAGGCAAAGAGCCATTTATTCACCACGGGGGTCGCTTTTTCCTATCACACGTTTCACGCGGGAAACGAGTATCTGAAGCCGATTTCGAGCCATTCTGCACCCGGCCCGTGGCTCGCTGCCATGGCGTGGAATATTCTCACTTTCATGGCCAGTTCGTCAGACTGCGCTGTTGTGACCAGCCAAGCGCTGCACAGCGGAACGCGGTCGACTGCGAAGAATAATTGGAATCAGGAGCTCTTTCACGAGGCGTTGATCCAGTTGCAGGCACGCGGGTCCGTGGTCAGGCAGATCGATGGCTGGGCGCTGTCCGCACCAATTCTCGCCGAGTACATCCGTTTTATCAACAGGGACGATACAGGTAGACATACGTTTCATGAGCATGGATGAAAATTCGCTGCCAATTCCCTTTTTCTGGAGTGCATATTTCGATATGATCGAGCGGGATCGTTTTCGCACTGGACCGCGCCGCCGTTTTTTGCTATGGGGTGGGCGCAGCCTGGGCAAGACGACGTTTCTTCGGCACGTGAAACAGTCTCTTCTCGAGGAGGAGGGGGTTGAGCTCATCGGGGACACCGCGGGACAGGAGATTCCCTCTGACGAGTGCTCGGCCATGCTGGCGCATTTCGAGGTCGAGCCCGGCCGCGCGGCCGACTCGAGCCGGATTACCAGACAGCTGACGGAAGTGGCCGAGCAGCGATCCAGGAACACCGACAACGATGGCTGCAAACTGATTCTCCTCATCGATGATCTCGATCGCATGATCGATGCAAATGCCGTGGAAGTCCTCACGAAACACCTCGGGGAAGGACCCACGGCGACGACCTGGACCATCGGGATGTCCCGAGTGCCGCCGTCGAGTTTGATCGAACTGGGTTGGCGTCACGCCGCGTCCACGTCACCATATCGGTCGCTCTGGTCGGATCTGATCGTGACCCATCAGTCCATCCCGTGGCGGCCCTGGTCAGACGACCACTGGATGGAGCGTGGCAAGACCTTTGTCACCGAGGCCCTCGCTCCCAGCGGGCTGAACAATGAACGCGTGCAAGGCTGGTGCGCGGCGGTGGCCGAGTTGACCGGAGGACACCCACTCCTGGTCGGGTCGGTGCTTCAGGAGATCAACCGGCTGGTGGGTGCCCTGCGCTCAAGGCCAGACTCCATGCTCGAATCGGAGCGACGATTGCTGACCTCCGACCAAGTGGACCATGAGGACATTCGCGAGCATCTGGAGGATCACCTGGTCAACAGCGGCGATGTGGACAACCTGTTGCGCCGATCCGAGGAGTACTTCCGCTGGTCTGATGAAGCTGCGAAGAGAAACATCGCGCACAGAGCGTTCGACACCCTAATCGAGATGGCTCGGGCCAGGGGGTATCAGCAACACCTGGAGGCATCGGATCCGGAGATCCGACAACTACTCATCGCATCGGGGCTAGTTTATCGACTGGACGCGGGCGATCTGGTTATTGCCGGTGATCTGCTGCGCCGGGCGTTGCTGAACAAGAGGCGCGACCCGGTGGACGATGAGCCATTTCGCGTCAAAGTCCATATTGAGCCAGAGCAGGGTGATGAGGCACAGCGTGGCAGGTTGGTCCTCCTCGGTTCCCGACCCGCGGCGCCGATCGCGCTCTCCGGTTCTGCGTGGCGCGTCTTGCGTAGCATGGTCAAACGGCGGACCGGAATCAAGGTAGAAGAAATCAGCGATGACCTCAACATGAGCAAGCCGGCGGTCCGCTCAGCGATTCAGCGACTGACGTTGGCGCTGCGCAAGGGCGGACTACTGCAAGAGGTGATCGAGAGCGAGCGCACCACCGGATACCGCGTGGCAGAAGAGCCGATCTTTGACCCCAGACGGGTCGAAAAACCGGAGCACTGATCTGGTTGCGGACGATTACCACATGCCAATACTGCAGAAGCAGGATAGATCGACCATGCATATGCGCGCATATCAGCGCGACCGAGAACCCGCAGATCCCGGAATGGCTCATTGATATGATATCGAAAGGGCCGCAGAATGCGGATGCACCAACGCAAAAACCGGTGATCATTATGCATTCGCTCTCGGGGTCGTGGCGCGGTGACGAACTCGAAATCACCTGTCAGCCGCGCGAAACTGTTTGACCGCCTCGCCCTCGGGGTCGTGGCGCGGTGACGAACTCGAAATCACCCTGGATTGTGGTGGCCTATATACCCAGCGTTGTACTCTCTCGGCCATGCTGCGGGCCGTCCTGGCGCGATTGGCTCCCTTGCACACGAGAGGACAACCACGTCACCTTATTAAGCGTAAGCTACGGAAGCAGCGCAAAGAGTTCGCACATGTCGATTTCGACCTCGCCGAAGGGATCGGCGTGAACCTTGTCGTTGACTCCGAAGCCCAGCGCGCGCTGGTAGCCGTCCTTGGCCCAATGCAAGACGGTGAGCGTGCGTTTCGTAGGATCGACAATCCAGTAGCACGAAACACCGGCCAAGTGATAGGTGCGCTTCTTGGTTCCGAGGTCTCGGGACGCTGTGGAGGATGAGAGGATCTCGCAGACCCAATCGGGCCGCTGATGGCACGGGATTCCGCTGAATACTTGCAAATCGCTCGCCTCGAAACTATCGAGACGCCAACCGGCCAGATCGGGTACGTAGCGTTGTCCCGATGCCAACTGGATATCGATCTCGGTACCGAATAACCAACCGCCAGGACGAGACTTTCCTCGTGGACCACGGAACGGTGTAAGCATGGAAAACAGCGTGCCCTGTAGCGCGCCATGCGAGTAGCTCGGACTCGCTTTCTTGACCAGCGCACTATCCACAATCTCGTGGCGATCGGGCAGTTCGCGGCCTTCGTAATCGAGTGGTCGCGCCTGGCTGGCTTCCATAGGTTCCAACCATAGCACGTCTGGTGAGTTGTGCTGTCACCGGTGGCTCTCTGCGTGTGGGCTGTTTTGCCGCCAGCTGACGGATGCGCTGCAAGTCAACTCCGGCGCGACCCGGCGTCAATATCCATCTGGCGCGAGTCAGCTCGCTCCAACCCGGCCGCAAGACTGGTCTCGAGCGAGTCAGCTCGCTCCAACCCGGCCGCAAGACTGGTCTCGAGCAAGTCAGCTCGCGCCGACCCATGGCGTTGGCACATCATCGAGCTGTTTGCGATCGTCTTTGTCGAGACGGCCGGGCAGCCGCAATGCATCGCCTGCCTGGTCAACAACGTACGACCGGCCAGTGGCACTGCGTCCTTCGGGCAACAAGCGGTCGCGCAGGTCGAGAAAAGCCGCGGCCTGGTCGGCATCATCAGCCAGCTCAGCCAGCCCGGTGAGCATATAATGAGTACCTCGAATCTTGCGATCGTGCTTTGCATCAAGCGTTTGTTGCCGGGTCCGAACCGTTCCGATCTCGGCCTTCATGGCTGCAACAATGTGTTGCCCGTGGATGAGCGCCTGGTGGCGCTCTTCAATGAGCGGCAAAAGCGGCGCGACTATCGACAGCTTGGCCAGAACATCTCGATCGCGCTCGGGATCGAGCCAACGCTCCGAAATAGTGGCCATGGTCTCGGCCGTGAGATTGCGAAATGCCATGGAACCCCCGCAGATTGATGATCGGATGCCGAATATATCACAGCATAGTTAGAGCCGGTCCAAAACCTCAGACCGAGCCAGAGCGACGAGGCGCGCCGTCAGTGGGTGCGCGAGGCGTGGAGTCTGAAGGGCACAGGCCCCGCACGGGCTGCGCTTTCAAGTCAGGTAGGTCTCTCCGGTGAGAAGCTGGTTGTTCTCGAGCGTGGGCCTCTGGCCGCGCTCGCGAATGCGATCCCACAAGCCCTGATTCCTCTCGATGACTTGGTAAAAATCCTCGGGTGAAAGCATGATCAACTCGGTGGGCCCGGCCGCTCTCACCGATACATTGGCCACTTCACCGCTGGATAGAGCCATGTCGCCAAAATATGCCCCTTCGTCGAGCGTGGCCAGTAAGGCCGATCGCTTGTCCGATACCCGCCGGGTGATATCGACCGAGCCGAGAACGATCAGGTAAAAACCACCACTGCGGCTGCCCTCGCGCATGATGGAATGACCGGTCTCACAGTGCACGGTCTCGAACCGATAGCGCAACTGGTCCAGATAGGCGTCGGACAAATTGCGCAAAAATGGCACGGTGTTGACCATGCTCGCCAATAGACGCGCACGGTAGATCCGCTCGAGCAACGGACCCACCTCGGGATACGACGCGGCCAACTCTCGCAATAGACGACGCGGAATCTCGTAGACGTGGCACGCCTCCACCGCGCGAATCGTGGCTCCACGCCGCCGATTGGCCAGGAGCGCAAACTCGCCAAACAGCGCACCGTCGCCCAAACGCATGACCTCGACCGGCTCTGCACCAGTCGCATCAGACCGCAATACAGCAACCTCGCCCGAGACCAATACATAACAAGCCTCGGATGGATCTCCTTCGCACACGATCAACTCGTTGGCCTCGAAATGGCGCAGCTTCATCCGCTCGGCCAGATCGTTGACCGCCTCGGGCGGTAGGCTGGAAAAAATCGACAGCGGCGCACTCACCTCATCCAGTGGATCACCCTCGCCGATCAGGTCGACATGAAACGCATCGCCCAGTTTCATATCATCGTGAATGACCCGAGGCAGGCCGTCGGGCCGCGGCCGGCCAGCCGTGACACTGACATCGATCTCGGTGTGCTCCTCCTCTTCATACCGACTGTCGGTCCGAATCATCGATTTACCCGCCGGAGGAGCAGGCCGGGACTGCAGATTGGGCACCGGATCGGTCAGGGGCTCTTGTCTCGACGTTGCTTCGGAACCACTCGGCGGATGCGGCGGCAAGGGCTCGGCCTCCTCGACATCGACCTCGCCCTGCTTTCGCCGCAACCGGGCGTGCCTGCTGGTGGGTTCGTCGTTCCACTGCGGAGACGCCGAGCGGAATACCCGCGCCAGGCCAGCCGATGACGACGACAGCGCGGCCGGAGCCTGCGCCGTGGGTTGGTCCCGGATGGCCGCCGTTACCGCTGCAGAACCGACATTGGACGCAGCCTGAGCTGCATCGGGCAGCTCCTCGCCTTCCATCAATGGCGGCGGTGACGGCGTCTCCACCGGCGTATTCTCGGTATCGTATTGCGTGCCGTGCAACGCTCGCTCGCCGGGACGATCGCGCTGCGAATTGTCGAGCTCAGTATGGCTAGCCCCGGCCTGTCCAGGATCGGCATCCGCCAATCCAACCGATGGCTCGATGTGCTTGGTGGACGACGATGAATCCTCCTGGGAGGCCCGGGGGAATCCCAGGCCGAGTCGGGTCGCCACCTGTCCAGGAGCAAGCGACGGCCCGTGGCGTCTGGAAACCCGTCCCGAGGCAGGATCCGAAACCGGACCAGAAACGGTGCGATGCGGTGAACCACCGGACTCGTGCAATGTCTGCGCAGGCGCCATGCCCACCTGGGTCGACGAATCACGCGATCGCCCAGAAGATGCCGCACCCAGTCGAGACGAAACACCCGGGCGCGCATGCCGCCCGGTCTGCACCGATTCGTCGTCGACTGTCGCGACAACCGGCTGGTCGGCACGGGGAAGCGAAAGCGGCGTGGTCGACCGCTTCACATCGGTGTCATCCTCGGAATGAGCTCGCTGGATGGGAATCCGCTCCGCCGTGATCCGTCGTATGGTTTCCCGACTGGCCAGTTCAGTGGGCTCGTCGTCCAGATAGGCCTGGTTATCCACATACGACGCCCTCGGGCCCTGGTTTTTCCCCAGCGCTGGTGGCTGTGGTTCAGAGTGACCGGTGTCGCCCGCATCGCCGGCAGGCTCGCCGATCGAATGGTGCTCCTCCGTGGGCAGTAGATCGTCGTCCACCGGCTCCAGATCGTCGGGCAATGATAGTCGGGGCAGCGAACCGATCGACGCGTGATCGATCTGCAGCGGATAACGCGAGATCTCGCTTTCGACTACACTGTTCTCTTCATCGGCTTCGTGTGGAGCGAGCGGCGCAGGTAGCGGAGTTGGACTCGGCTCGGAGGCAGGGTAATCCTGATGACTCTGATTCGAACGGGTCTTGGCCCGACGGCGCCTGACCCCACGGCCATATTTGGCCACCGCACTGCCCCGAGACTTGCCTCGCGCAGCGTTGTGGGGGCCGCTGGGATTGTTCATCGCGGACCTGGGCGTCGCCGGGTCAGCCAGACTGGGGACCCATTTGTGCCGCTCGGACAGCTCACCCTTGTGCGGAGCTTTAACCGCTCTGGATCCGCCGTCAGACCGCTGGGCGCGGTCGAGCTCGGCCAGAAGCTTCACGGTTTCGGCCTGGCCGGGCTCGAACTCGAGCACGCTGCGGCATACCGCAATGGCCTGGGCCAGCCGACCGCTGTCGCGATAGCTGTGCGCCACACTGTGATAGAGCTCAATAGCGTCCTGATATCGGCCGATCTCCCGGTAGGCAGCAGCGAGCTTGAGCCTGACAACTAGGTTGTCTTTATCCTTGCGAAGCTGTTTTTGCAGCTCCTTGATCAATCGTTTGGGCTTCATCCCCGTCCCACCAGGCACGTTTGCGAGGGCGGCACAGGTAATTCTACCTCAAGATCATGCCCGGTAGCTGCCCGCGGTGGCCGAGATCACGGGAGAAAGCAGCCGCTCCACGGCGCGCCACCGCCAGCCCCGCTGTCCGCTGCACAGGGCAGATCCCGGCCGCGGTGTGGCGGAACCCTTTGATAATACGTCCTCGCCGTCAGCCCGCTCCGCACGACCACGCCGCGCGGCTGCCCGAATCGCCGGTCCTTGCCGGCAGCCAGCAGCGCCGGCAGTGCCGGGAGAAACCATTCAGGCTAGATTTGCGGCCCGGCGAGGCAAACGGGAGATCGGACTCGACGCGGCAATACGATCTCGTCAATCCGTCTTCACGGCAAATGTCCCGGCAAGGCCACCCGGCATCTCGATCGCCTACTCCGGAGACAATGTGATGGGTTGCCGAAACACAACGCCGGTCGGAGCACCCGGTACTTTCCACCTGGTAGCAACCGCACTCATACACTGGCTGAACGAGTTGCTGATGCGCGGTTTGAAGGCAGCCTTGCCGACCTTGCCAGTGGCAGTAAATCGGATCTCGATATTCATGGTCACTGGCCGTACCTGCAGGTTGTCGTCTTTCTTGAGCGCATTCTGGTAACAGCGCTGCATCAAGCCGCGCGCGTTCTGAACCTGCTTGATAAACGAGCGTATGTGCTCTTGCTTCGGTGCCCGCGAGCCGCTCGGCGCGGGCGCCCCCCCCTTGCCTTTCAACGTGATCGCATTGCCCTCAATGGTCACAATCATCTCGCTATTGGCTTGTCCGAGTTCGTAATCGGCCAGACGCTCCTTGAGTTGCGTGATATATTTGTCCTTTTCCATTCGACTCTTGTGGCAATCATCCAGTTGGCGAACCAATTGCGGGTCCTCCTGCACCTTGGTCTCCCCTTTGCATGAGATGAGCGCGATGCATGCCGACATAATTACGAACCATCTGCGAATCATGTGATCTGTTCTCCAGCGCGTCGGAGTCTCGACTCGAACCAAACGTGCTCCCATGTCCCGAAACGGGAGGTGAGACCGAGCCAGCAGAGCGGCGCTGCGGCCGTTCGGGGAGGCGCGTTTCCCCGTATAGCCAGGAGGCCGGCTATTCGATCGGCCGGCTGTCTCGGAACGAAGCGCAGCGCCGCGGCTCCGCAGTTTTCGATTGCCCACGACCGCCGGTGGTACCGTATTTCCTACTGGAGATCAACGCTCTGGCCCGCCACCGGCAAGCAAGCGTTGTCGGGTCGCCATGGTAGGACGTTCCCGAACGCCTGATCGGCTAGCAGCATTCGGGAAGCTAGGGACCGTTGGCTTCTTCTTCGGTGAATTCCACGACGCCTTTGTATTTCTCGGCCTCGCCCACGATCTTGAACTTGCCATCGGCCAGCTTGCGGCCGCGATTTTCGATCACCATCCAGATCTCGCGGTTCACGCCAAATTGTTCGCGGTCCAGTTTGATATGTGAAATGAGATTTTCCTGGCCGCGGCTGGACAGAAAGGTCTCGTACGAGACCTTGAGATGGCGCTTCTTGTCGGTGACGTCGTAGAGCTTGATAGTCACTTCCAGATCATTGAGTGGCTTTCTGAAGAAAGCCGCATAATAGATCTTCCACTGTTTGGTCTCCTTATTCTCTTGAAACTGGATGCGCTTCTGTTTGCGCAGCTTGGAGAAGTAGGCTTTTTTGCTCTTGGCGGTGGTCGGGATTCGCTTGTGCGAAGTGACTATTTTGCCGTCGAACGGCGTTTTGCCGGCCGATGCGTGCCCCGCAGTGGCCAGCAAAAGAGGCATTGCGGCAGAAGCTAATAGCAGGCGAAGGACCTTTTGAGTCATTGCATTCCTTTTCGTTGGATTTGCACGAGGCCAAAATTTCGACAATCCAGGATCTTGCATCCACTCGTACAAGCCAGCAATGGTACAACGCATACGCGCCATTATCGTAGGCCACGAACCGCATCGGATTCAACGACCGATTGACCACGAAATGCGTTTCTCGGCGACCAAATCGAGATTGTAGGCCAATCTTCTGGCTCATCGGTAGACAGGCGTAGGTGGGGGTACGGGAGTAGAACGCCAGTTGCTACTGGTACGTGGCCAGGATGCCAGTTGCTACTGGTATGTGACCAGGCGACCAGTTTTTACCGAGCGCAACTGCTCGTCACTGGCCGGTAGCGCTGTTGGCCGGCGGTTCTTCGGCGCTGTTGGCGAGGATGCGAGCGATCTGGTCGAGTGCGTTTTGATCGGCGCCTTCGACCCGTCGCGCGATGGCAAGAGTGGCCCGGCCCAGGGTCTGGTAGAGCTGACGCAACTCGCTGCCGCTGGCCAAAATGTCTACATGCCGGGCGACTGTTTCGGCGTCTCCGCGCCGAATGGGACCGGTGAGGCCATTGGCGAGGCCGTTCGCGGCGAGGTTTTCCAGGCTGCTCACCGCCAGCGGTACCAGCGCTCCGATGGCGTCGCTCTCATCGATCCCCACCTGGCCGAGCAAGGTGACTGCGGCGTCCATCAGAGCCACGGCATAATTGGACGCGATCGCTGCTGCGGCGTGATAAACGACCATATGATCACCCGACAGAGCCAGGGCCCGCCCGCCCATCGCGCGGACCAGGTTGAGCGCTTCGGCTTCTCCGCGCGCGTCGCCCTCGACGCCGAACACGGTGCCAGATAGCTCGCGCATGGCCGCGCGAGCATCGGCGATGGCACGCAGCGGGTGCAGGGCTCCGATACCGCCGATATGGTCGCGAACGCCGGAAAACGCCTCGGCCGAGGACAGTGCTCCGGAGCAGTGAAGCATGATATGCTGGCGGGTGACCAGTCCGGTTTTCACCAGCACAGACGCGACATCGGCAATGGCCTGATCGCGTACCGCCAGAATGATCACGTCGGCCTCGAGCAAGAGATCAGGCGGCGCAGACGAGTACGACGCCACGCCCGAGACGGCACCTGCGGCGCGCGCGGCTTGCGGCCGGCGGGCCCACAGGCCCAGCACCGGAACGCCGCCCAGGCGCAACGCCCCGGCCAGAGCGGTGGCAACTGGGCCCGCTCCGACGATGAACGTATTGGGAGTCCGTGTAGTCACCGATAGAGTCCTCGCTCGGCGATATAGTCCATTACCAGCCGCGATACCAGAGGTACGGCACTCTGACCGCGCGAAAGCCGCTCTCTGACCTCGGTCGACGAGATACGCGGCAGCGAAATCGCGGCCGGCGAGCGTTCCGGCGACCCGTCGGGGACGGCTGGTTGCCCAACGCTCGACGCCGCCGACCCGGCTGCCCGACCGCCGGGTTGCCGGGAATAGCCGGACCGGCCCACCACAATCGGTGGCGCCAGTCTGGCTATCTGGTCCCAGCGATACCACTTGTCGGCCTCGGCCAGCACATCAGCGCCGATGACCAGGCGAAATCGGCTATCCGGATGCCGCGCCATCAGGGCCCGTACAGTGTCGAGCGTGCGGCTGGTCGGTTGGTCGAGTTCGGCCTCGATCCGGGATACCGCGACGCGCGAACCAAATACCCGGGTGGCCAGCTGACACATGTGGTAGCGATGCTCAAACTCGGCCAGATGTTTTGCGAACGGATGGCGATAGGTCGGGATCATCCACACTGCCTCGACCGGCTGGGTTTCCAGTACGTACAAGCACACCATTTGATGGGCCAGATGCGGAGGGTTGAAGCTGCCGCCAAAGAGCGCGATCGATCGAGCAGCTGGCGACCGGGGGAGCACAGTTCCTCACTGATAGAGCAGATACGCGGCGCGCTCGGCAGCAAATTCGGCCTCGAATTCGGTCCAGGCCGCGGCCAGTTCATCCACCGTGGCACCGGATTCGATTCCACCGCGCAGCGATGGAGAACCGGCCAGCAGATCGATGGCCGGTACATCGGCGACAAATTCGTAGGCTCTCTCTCGCCATGCAAAGGCCTCGGGCCAGCGCTGGTTCACGGCGCGCAAAAAAGCCACCCCTGTGCGGTAGGGCCGAAATCGCCTGGGTTCGGTGACATGGATCTGCACCCCACCACACTGTCGGCCGGCGTGCTTCTGAAACATGGGTGTGAACGTATGAGGCCGAAAGCGCACGCCGGGCAGTTCCTCTTTCTCCAATAACCCGGCCAGGACCTCGCTGTCCACAAACGGCGCACCGGCCAACTCGAACGGCCGGGTCGTGCCCCGTCCTTCGGACAGTTCGGTGCCCTCGACCAGACACATCCCGGGGTAGACCAGCGCAGTGTCGCGGGTGGGCATGTTGGGCGACGGCATGACCCAGGCAAGGCCGGTGTCCTCGTAGTACATCGACCGCTTCCACCCGGCCATGGCAACCACGGTCAGGTCGACATCGAGAGATTCGCGCGCGCACACCCAGCGGGCCATCTCTGCCGCGGTCATGCCGTGGCGATTGGGCACAGAACACAGGCCGACAAACGACTGGTAGCCGGGCGCGATCGGGCCGCCCTCGATGGCCTCGCCAGCCACCGGATTGGGTCGGTCGAGAACCACAAAGCCCACTCCGGCCCGGGCGCAGGCTCTCATGGCCAACACCATGGTCCACAAAAACGTGTAATAGCGGGCACCGACGTCCTGAATGTCGTACACCACTGCATCGAGGTCAGCCAGATGCTCCTGGCGCGGAGACAGCGAGACCTCATCACTGCCGTAGAGACTGACCACTGGCAATCCGGTGCGCCGATCGCGATCCGAGGCAACCGCGATCATATCCTGGGCATCGCCGCGCAAACCGTGTTCGGGGCCAAAGAGCACGCGCAGGTCGATGTGGGGATCACTGGCAAACAGGTCGATGGCATGGCGAAAATGTGAGTCCACTGCCGTGTGATTGGCCAATAAACCGATCCGTTTGCCATGTAGAGCTGGCATTTGCTCACCGGCCAGGATCCGCTCTAATCCAGTCTGTACCATGAGGTCTCCGCTAGACGATCGGTACCGGCTTGAGTGTGACTTTGTCTCCGCTGACAACGACCCTAAAACGCACTGCGCTGCACTGGTACCTGACCTTTAGATTGCTCTCGTTGAGGCGCAGTTTGGTGACAAAGTTTTCGTAGTTAATGCCCTCGGTCGAGTCGCCGATTTGCTCGCGGGCCTCTATGTACTCGTTAAAGAGCCGGCTGTAGTACTCGGGCTCGGCCTCTTGAGCCAACATCATGGCGGCCTCGTCTGCGGGCGAGCGATTGGGCAGTGCTTCGTTGTCGAAGTTGACCGGCGCGGCCTGGACCACGTTACCATACTCGTCGTATTCCTCTTCGCCCGGTTCGGGTCTGCCCAGCAAACGAGCCAGCATGACATTGAGCGCATGGGCCAGGCCGTCGAGTTCCGCACCCACTGCGCGGATCGTGCGTTCGAAGTTGCCCTGGATGATCTCGTTGATACCGTCTTCGATCTCATCGGCTTGGGCCAGAATGCCCCGCGCTGTGACGATGTTGGCCAGAATGGCCAGAATGAACGCAGCCAGCCCGAGCAACAAGATCGACAGCTCGATGGTGCGCAACAGAGCCAATTCGGCGCTCAGCGACATCATGACCATGGCTCCGGCCCGAGTGGTCGGATAATCGTCGGGCAGCTGTTTGCTGGGAAATCTCGGCATGCGCCCGGCAGTGGCGAGAAACCTCTGCCCTCCGATCGGCACCGAAACCACCCGTCCGGCCAGCTCCTTGCTCAAAGCGGTCTTGCCGAGGTCTTCCTTGGTCAAAACAGCGGCCACTTCATCGCCGACGCTGCCCGCAAACCTCGGCGTCCGGCTGGTTCGATCGCCGGCAAAACTGGTCGCCGAGATCTCGCTGGCGTGAAAATAAACCACATCGGTACCGAGCAGGGCAGCCTGTACCTCGGCCCGTTGCGACGTCATGGCATAGGCCAGAACCAGGGCCCCGATCACGACATCTTCCCGGGTATCGATGATCGGGCCCACGCCCACCTGCATGAGTCCTTCTTTCTCGAAATCCCACACCTCGCTGATGAAGTGCCGCTGGGTCAAGGCGAGCTCCAACCCGGGGTATTCGAGGCGATCCTCGCTGTCTTTCCATTTCTTGGGCAGTGGATCGGGCACCCCGCGCTGGACGATCAGATCGCCCTTGGCATCGGTGAGCGCGACAATGTCGGGCTGTGCTTCGCCCGGTTTGAGCGACTGGATGAAGTCTTGAAAGGCGGTTTCAGCGATCCGGGACCGCTCTTCGCCCTCGACCTTGAGCGCCCTGGCAAAGGCGGGATCGGTCGACAGTGCCTCGACTCGCTTGAGCAAGCCGAGCCCTACCAGCGAGGCGTTTTGTATGAGTTGCTGCTGTGCTCTCTCTACCCGTAGCTTGATGTCGGTGCGGATTTCGTCCTCGAGATCCGATGTCGTCACAAAATATGCGACCACTGTGAGCACAGGGATGACAGCAGCGATGATTCCCCCAATGAGCCTCCGGGACATGTCTCCTCCAGTGAGTGGTCGTGTAACGAGTCGAGTGCGCCAGAGCGGCGGCGCCGATTATCGAAATCGGAACATTCGCTGTCAAATTGGCGACTTCGCCAGGCGAGCAGAAATCGGCGTCGCCCCGCCGGCGTCACGGCAGCACCCCGCTGCCACGGCGTTCGCTGATCTCCGCATCGATCGGGTCCACCACGCTGTCGCAATCGGGAATTCGAGAATGCTGGCAGACTGCCAGTGCGCTGCCATACAGAACATTGTCGTCTAGATGAGCTCGGCGCGGCAACGTGATCAAACCACCGCTGGTACGCTGAAGCGACCCGCTTTGTGTCCGACCCGGTGGGGCCAGAGCCCGGAGGTCGATCTCTGCGAATGTGTGGGGAAAAACTGGTGCCTCGGCAGCAAGCCGAGCGGCGGACAGAATCGAGATCAGAAGGTGAGGATTGCGCTGAGTCGACCGCGCGTGTATCCCTCGCGATCGTCGGCGTCCGGAGCGATGGAGCGCAGCTTTTCGGCGGGTCGGTCATCGACCGGAGCACGAGAACCGGCGCGGATGTCTGCTGCCAACTGAATGTGGCGGGTCAATCGATACGACAGTCCCGCTCCGACTTCGCCGTACCCCTGATCGGATCTCCACTCTCCGTCGCCGAGTTCAACCTGGGTGACACCTGCCCCGGCGAGCAGCTGAAGCGACCACGAAGAGCGCGGCAGCAGGTCGTAGATCAGCGCGCCGCCCAGGCGGCGATCGACGCGTTCGTTGTCCAGGTCAGACTTGGCGATCTCGCCCTCGATCAGAATCGAATCGGTCAGACGCAGCCGAGCCAGCACACCCACATCCTCGCCTTCCATGCGCTCGCCGATCTCGATTCCACCGGCAAATACTCCGATAGCGAGTCGGGGCAGAGGAGGTGGCCCCGGGCGGGCAGCGACAACTTGTGCCGGAGGCGCTGGCGGCGCTGGCGGCGCTGTGTAATACGCCGGTACACGAGCTCGGGGACAATTGCACAGGCCCGGCGGAGGCGGCGGCACGGCATAGCCATGGTCGACATAAACATCGCCGCCCCAATAAACCCCACCGCCAACACGCAACCGAACCACAGGTGGCGCTGTCCGGTGTCGACGATGGCGAACGCGCACGCGCCTGACCCGATGTGGGTGACCCACCCGTACCTTGACCTTGCCACGCACACGAACACTCACATCCGCGTTGGCCGATTGGGCGCTGAAAGCAATGACAGGCATGGCCATAAAAGCAGCCACAGCCAGCGAAAACAGTCGAGATCGAGTGCAGGTCACAGATGCTCCTCCTTGCGGTCCACGCATCAAAAAGAGACCACAGAATGCGCGTTTCTGTCTGCTGTGCAGAACCCAGGCCAGACCAACACAGCTGGCTCGGCTCTCTTGATTGTCATGGGTTGGACTCATCGACACGAGCATTGGACGCAGTCCGTTAACGTGGCTTCACAATGTGCGTTGCGTCAATACCACAACTCTCGATTCTGCACGGACTGTGTGGCAGAACGCACGTTGATGTCTATGCGGTTGGAATGCTTGTGTTATCATTGACAATCGCAGCCCGGGGCCACTATGGTCCCCAGCCACGGAGGTAGGTTTGAGCCAAACTCGAAAAAAGACTGGCGCCCGTGATATCAGCGATCTGAAAGACCGCCTTGGTATCAAGAAACGAGGGGACCAGGCGGAAAATCCGCCTGGCGGTGGCATGGTGCCTCCTCCGGGTATGGTTCCTCCTCCGGGCGCGGCTCCGCCCGCCAGTGCAGTACCGCCTCCGGGCACTGCGCCGCCACCGGCCGGTGTCGTGCCGCCACCAGGGGTCAGCAAGCCAGCGGTGGGCGCAGTACCTCCACCTCCGGGAGCCAAACCGCCTCTACCCTCGGCCAGCGACGACCCATTTGCCAATATGAATGCCCTGGCTTCGATGGGAGCTGCCCATCAGGCCTCGCAGGGGCCGGAGATCGTGATTGTCAACGATGGCAAGCCGGTCGAGAGTGTGGAGACCAGATCCAGGGTCATTGCCATGGCCAAGATCGCGGGTATTGTCCTGGTCCCGCTGGTGCTCGGCTTGATCATCGGCCAGATCTCGCAGAGTGCCAAAATTGTCAACAAAACCATCGACGATGCCGGCACCCTTCACGACGACGTCAAGGCCATTCGCATGGCCATCACCGACAACGTGCTCAATGAGCTCTTGCGCGCCAATCAGCGCGGACCAGGCGGCAATCAGTTCTTGGCCAACGACAAAGAGCTCACAGAAAAGCTGGGCAAGGATGGAATCCTGCCCGATATCAAACCCGAGGTATTCTATCAGAGCAATATGTATGAACTCGAGACCACTCTAGTCGAAAACATTCTCGAGTTCTACAGCGGCTTTTTGGCTCTGAAGAAAGCCGTCAAAGTGCACGCCAAAGCGGCCAGTAACGACCAAGGTGTTCTGAGCAAGGCTGCTAGCAAGCGCGACCGGGCCAAACCCGATGACGGTCAGAATCGCTATTTGCGCGATGCCCCCTATCGCTTTGCGGTCGTGCTCAGTGTGCCGACCAAAAAAGAGAAAGAAGCCCCGTTTGGCGCTCAGATTGTCGAACTGGGTCCGCCGGTGTGTGAGGACGAGAGCTTTGCCGAGGGCGGAAAATGCCAAACCGTACCCATCGGGCACGGCTATCGCGAGGCCACGGTCACCGGCGAGGGCTGGCGAAAGGCCCGGCCAGCCGGTCCTCAGGGAGGGATGGTTGCGGCCAAGGAGCTGGTTCCCATCCTGCCCACCGGGGTATTCGACGAGCTCATCAAGGGCTCGGAGGCATCGGCCGCCGAGGCCGCATATATGCGTCGAGTCAGCGGCCTGCTGCAACGCGCCAATGGCCTTGTCGAACTCGGTGTCTACATCGAGGGCAAGCTCAACTCCAAGGCCAAAGAGGGCAAGAGCTTTACATTTTTCCTCTAGCAGCGTTCGGGAAAACTCCCCAACGCTGCTACCATTGTTGGGCAAAGCCGTCCGGCGGAGTCCCGCCAGGCGCCCCATGTGCCCGGGACAACTGGTCTTCAGTCTTTGAGGATTTCGTCGATGACGTCGGAACTCTCGTCGAGGTCGAGCGGTGCGTCGTCTTCATCTGCTGTTACCGACTCGATGATGGAGTTTTTGCGTTTGGGCGCTTTCTTTCTCTCCTCACGCAGCGCTGCGACCCGACGCGCAGCCTTGGGATCGGAAATGATCAGACAAAACGAGTTGTAGAAGCTCAGTTTGTTGAGCGCCTCGAGGGAAAATGACCGACCCTGCCACATGATGCCACGGTCGTTTACTTCGCCGGGACCAAAGCGCCGTTCCATCAGCGCTTGAAAAAATTCAAAGTTCTTCTGGTCGGCGCGCAGATTGAGGGTACTGGTGTCCATGGCGATGAACATCTTGTACAGGCGGCCCTTGAAGAAAAAGAAAAACCGCCGCTGGTTGCGGCCGCGATAGGTCTCCCAGTACACCAGCATGGACTCTTCGGTTCTATGGGCAAACTGGTCGTCGATGATCGACACGTCCCAGCCGGTCCGCGTGCCGCTGAACTCGACCAACGAGTCACGCAACTGCTTGACTTCTTTATCTCGATCGCGCCGCAGTTGATCTTGCTGATAGACGTCACTGGTGCCCGCGATGTGCTCGGCGTAGCGCTCTGCAATCTGCTTCTTGACCACCCCGACCACTGCATCGCGGCTCATTCCAAACTTGAATGCACCCATGAGCTCGCGCAGCGCCTTGATGTTGGTTTTGGCCGAAACCCGCGTTTTGGCGCGCCGCTCTCGGTCCTTGCCCTGGGCCTCGACATGTCCCGCCGCGACCGACGAGATAACCAAGAATGCTGCCAGGCTCAGACTCAACCAGGAATAGCTATGGGCCATACGAAAGCCTCCATGACGTAGTCTGCCCGCGCAAAAGCGGCGGACAGTAGCAAAGTCTAGCTTGTGGGATGAAATCCCACAAGTTGTGTAGACGCAGCTGAATTCAGCAACATTCAGATTCGTCTACACTGTATGGGCTCTCTGGCAAGGAGGCTCGCCCAGACCAGAGGCGTTCTGCTCACATGGATGGTTCAACCGGATCTTTTTCGGCTGATTCGGATTGCGAGGCGCCGGTCAGGGCGTCGGGTGTGATTGTGACATCGGTCTCGAGCCCTGACAGTGAACCGTGACAACCACCGCATACGGCGTCGAACAAGTTGGCGTTGACACCAAATCCGATCACTTCGCCTGGTCCGACTTGATGCTCTTCCCGCATGGTCACGAGCGGCGTTCCATCGTCGTCTTGTAGCTCCACGATCACGCCCACTTTGGCCGGAACCTTGACCCGTGCCGATCCGTCGCTGGCCAGGGGGACCCGGCCCAGGTAGGTGCGGCTCTGGAAGATTTCCCCGGGTGCGATCGTCCCGCCGAGTGGTGCGGGTTGTTCGCGATAGAACGCCACGTGGGTGGCAGGGCGAAACAGGTCGACCGGACGACCGCGGCGCAGATTGGCGTTGAGCAGGGTAAAGATGAGCGGCGCATCGAGAAAGTGAATGATGCCGTGATCCACACCGCCCGTGGCATCCAGATCGACGCCGCCGCCAAATACCAGCTGCCGGCGATTGTCGTAGGGCTGACGTTCGAGGACTTTCAGGGCCAAAACGGCCTCGACTTCTTGTACTCCGGCGGCATCCAGTCCTGCAATGGCCTCGAAATCGCCACTGCGCGGGTCGAGCAAGACCACATTCCAGTCGAGCGAGGTGACCGCGGACAGATCGCCGGTCACGTTGGCCCGGGATACCAGGATACGACCGTCGGGCATGGGAAACGGCGAGCGATACGCGCCGTCAGTCGCCGGGCCGGATGACGCTCGCCCGGTGGCGTTGCGGTCTGGTATGCGCATCGAGGCGACAAAGCCGGGGTCGTCCCTGCCCGCTTCGAAGGTTCCGATACTGCGGTTGAAGACGGCCACAGTCCCGGCTCCGCCGCGGGCCTCGGCATCGCTGAGAATCAACAGAAAATCGCCGTTGAAACTCTCGCGGATCTCGGTCGCCTGGGCATAATCGACCGATGGCGCGGTGCGCTCCGGGTCGGCCGGATCGACAAACGGCGACTCGGCGCGCTGGGCCAGAAGCGGATGGTAGTCGGTGAGATCCCAGTTGATGCGACGACCGGCCAGCTGATAGAAATCGGTCGAGATCTTTTCCGTGGTCATGATGATGCGACCCTCGCGCATCATCTGCGGAGACAGTTCGCTGTTGGTCAAAAAGGTCACTTGCTCGGGACTACCGTCGAGCTTGACCCGCCAGATATCGGACTGAGGCCAGACATTGCCCTGCGAATCGGCCCGCCGGGATAGCGTGGGGGCCGGTGAATCGGCTGCACCGCGGGTCGAGGCAAAGACAACATACTGGCCGTCGGGCGACCAGGCGGGGTCGAAGTTGTGGATATGGATGCCGTCGACCGGACTCTCTCTGGCGGTGAGACGGACGCAGTTCGAGCCGTCTAACTGGACCGTGTAGACACCGAGCGAGTCCTGGGTTTCATCGGTCCACATGGCAAATGTGACCGTTTCTCCGTCGACACGGACGTCTGGACTGCGCACGTCCACCGTGGTCCGATTGCCGGCCAGTGGTGTGCCGTTGACATCGAGACAGCCGTCGAGCAGGGAGGTCGGCGTGCCGACCACGCCCTGAAACCGACCGAGGCGGTCGAACTCGGCGTTGATCCGGACGAGGTCCGAGTCGGGCTGATAGATCGCAAACTCGCGCGGCCGGGCGATGTCGGTCGGGTTGTTGCGGCGGATATAGACCATGGGAATCTGTACGTTGCTGCTGCCATCGCCGAAGCTGGTCACCCGTCCGCCGAGATTGACCCGCTCGATCCGGATCCACTCCTGGGTGATGCAAAATGCCGAGGCGGTTTCCGGGACAAACGGATCGGCACAGGCATGTGGATCCGAGCCGCCCGAGCCCGGAGTCTCGAGCAGTGGGCCGCCTCGATGGGCGATGCCGCCAAAGCGCTCCAAAATGCCCTTGGCTACCACGCGACCGCGTCGAGCATCGGGAACTTCAACTGCCATGAACAGGTCTCGGACGAGCTCGTAGTTGCGTTCGAGCGCGATCGCCGAGAAAAACCCCTGGCTGCCCGAACGCAGTTTGAGGTCGTTGGTCGCACTCGGGCTGTGACAGGCCTCGAAGCCACAACCGCGGCGGATGAGCATAGGCTGCACATGCCTGGCGAAAAATTCTTTGCCGGTATCGAGCTGGCGCTCTTCATTCAGGCCAAAACTGATCGGCCCCACATTGGTGGCCCAGGTTCGTACCGCCTGGTAACCGCCGTCGCCACGCGAGGAGAAGTGATCGCCTCCGCTGTGGAAATAGCCCCCGGCGCTCACTGCCAGAGGCACCTGCAAGACCGGCGAATTGTCCACCGGCTGAGTGATGAACGACTGGACCTGAAGAAAGTTGAACGCCACCTGAGTTTCATCGTCGCCACACGTGATGTAGAAGTCGGACTGCTGGGCACCGTGACAACTGCCAGCTGCACACGATTCGATGATCGGCTGCACGTTCTGTCGAAACTCAGCAAAAAACGGGTTTGTGACGATCGCCGTGGCATCGTCGAAATCGGCCGGGAGGCGCGTCGAGCACGGACCTTGCCCCTGTTGTGCTGGCGCCGGCGGCGCCAGCCCATTCTCGGTCGCTCCGTTCTCCATCCACGACAGCAAGGTCAGATAGGCGTCCGATCCCACTTGCAGGATGTTGCCGCCGCCGTGGGGAATTTCGAGAGAGTCGAACTGCTGGAGCAGTTCGACGTCGGCGGGATTTTGCTGCGCCGGCAGTGTGACCCCGTAATTGACCTGGAGTTCCTCGCTATCGCCGACAGCTTTGATGAGTAGAAGCGGGACTGGATACGGTCCGAAAGGCTGCAATACATCGCGGCGCTTCTTGATAGTTTCAAAGCTGGTGACATCGAAGTTGCCCGCGACGAACGCATGCCGATCGTCGGCGTTGGGCACGTGACAGCCGGCGGTATTGCCGGCGCAGCTCTGCTGCAAGATCGGCTCGATCTTGCGCTGGTAAAATGTCCGTCCCGGCGCGGGATCGCCGCACCCAGCGATCAGCAGAGCAGCGGACACGAATCCCAGTACTACCTGGCTATGACGTTGAACAATGGGGAAAAACTGGCTGACAGCTGGCATGGATGGCCCAATGGTAAGCCGTGTGAATGCAATAAAAAGGTGTGAAATTCTCCGACCGGCAACTCGGTCAATTGGCCGACCGATCGACCGAGCCAAACAATCCGGTCCTGAAGCTCGGCACGACCGCCTGGCACCAGCCCGGCAGGCCAAAAGCACACGTGGCGCAGCTAGCGCAACATGCGCAGCGCTGCCCGCGCGGTGGCGCGAACCAGTCGCGACGGGTCTGTCGTGGCAACTTCGAGGGCCGGACGCGATGCCGGATCGCCGATCCGGCCGAGTGCCCATACTGCGTTGCGCCGGGCCCGGGCATCCTCATCATTGGCCGACTGGGCCTCGAGCGCGGTGCGCGCGCCAGCTTCTCGCAAACGACCAACCACCGCAGCAGCTTTGCGTCGGACCAGCACATTGCTGTCGCCGAGCAATACGATGACAGGAGCAGCGCCCTGGGGCTGGCGGATCTCGTTCCAGGCCGTGGCCGCTTCGAGACGCACGCCGGCATCGACATCGGCCATGGCGGCCGCGATCGCGACTGTGCCGCGCTGGTGGCCAATGTGGCCCAGTGCTCGGACTGCGTGCTTGCGGGCCTCGGCCGACAAGTCGCTGCGCGAGACCGCCTGCTCCAGTGCGTCAATCCCGTCGGGATGTCGAAATCCGCTCAGAATATCGGCCGCATTGCGGGCCTTTATCGAGTCGGTACCGTACAGGTGGCCAATCGCCCGCTCGAGCAGTTCCTTCTTCTGCGCGGGACGCCGGGCAAACCACCAGGCCGCGACCTCGCGAACTTCATAGCGCTCGTCGTCGAGGAGTTGCATCACGGTCTTTATGCACGGACCGCAGACCAAAAACTCGGCGCGTTCGAGTTCGGCGATGATCGCCCCGACACTGCCGCTGGCGATCGCGCCCCGTATTCTCTCATCGCTGCCGCCCCGGCCGGCCTCGGCAACCGATACGATACCGAGCAGAAACGCGGAACACAGCGCAGGGACCAATAGAGATTTACCAGTGCCAAACGTCATCATCATCTCTCCAGTCGATTCGATGTTTCCGCTCACTGCGGCACATTCTCACGAGAATAGAATTGCCCGCCCATATCGGCCATTAAGATGAGTATATGGTACTCGTCGCGGGTGAGCTCGAACCCTTCTGCGCCGAGTTCCTGTCCGTGCGGAGTACGGTCGGGAAAGGCCCGAACTCCGCTGTCAAACGGCAATAGCTGGGGCGGGTTGAGCTTCTGGATCAGCTCCGAATCGCGCGCACTACCCGGCTCGATATATTGTTTGATCTCGCCGGTAACCTCGATATTGCGATCGGGAAACTCGGCGGCCAGATTGGGGCCCATGAGGGTCATGTACGAGGTCGTATAACCAGAGATCAGCGTATCGCCCACACCGTAATCGACCGGGTCGCCATTCAAGTTAAAATACCAGGTGAATGTCTCACCACTGTCGGTATCGGTGACCGTATAACTGGGGTTGCCCGGCCTGGCTGTGCCGTCGTGACACCGCACGCAGTTGTCGGTGAAGACTTGCTGAACCGCCTTGTCCCAGGGCACGCCCACGATCTTGTCCACCGAATAATCGGTCGAGCGTCGCTCGTAGCGGGTGGTCTTGGTCCGCAGATTGTCGGGCCCCACTCCCAACGCGTCGGTGATGCCAGGATCGATGACCGTGGTCTTGGTCCGATCCTCGTGACAGCCGCCGCAAAAACGGGCCTCTCCACCCCGACCAGAAATCCATACCGGTTCGGAGATCAGCGCCATGCCAAACCTGTCGATGGCCTGCTGGCGGACCGGAATATTGGCCGGGATCAGCGCGGCCCAGCTGCCGTCATCTCGTACCTCGGCGACTCCGAGCATAGCCGCGCCGTCGTGCTCGGTCATACCGAAGTTGCGCGGAAAGCCCTCTTCGGACCCAAATCCCTCGATCACGCGAATGCCGTATACCGACTTTTCGGCGAATTCGATCTGCGTCGATTCATATACATTCATCGAGCCGAGCAGTACCGTATCGGCACCAAAGCGATGGCTGCCCGAAGCCTCGATCACCGGAGGCGCCTCGCGGGCCCTGAATGGACGGGGCAGGATGTCCCAGTACTCTTCCTGGTTCCAGATCGGTCGGCGCGCACCACTGGACGAGTTAAATAAGTAGATGCCAAAATCGGCGTTCAGTCCCGCGGCAGACAGAGTGGCCGACTCGACCGGACCGTCAGCCCAGGAAACCAGCAGGTCGGGATAGTCCCTGGCATTGAGCGGATAGGCGTCGTGGTAGCGGCCAATCGTCTGCGACGATGGCTCTCGGCCGATCGGTACCTGCGGGGTCAGAATATTGTACGAACCGTTTTTCTCTGCCATTTCGATGTCCGCCCAGACCTCACCGTCGACCTCGCGGGTCTTGCCCATACGAACGTCGATCACCGTGCCGGCATGCAGGGTGCGCTCGCGCGCCGTGCCGATCGCCACGACTCGACCCGGCGAAACCTCGACCGCCTTGATGAACGAGTTGGCCACACCGGTGCCCTCCTTGCCAAAACCCTCGCGGAACGTGGTCATGTCCGGATTGGCCACCATCAGGCGACCGTTGTTGACCTCGCCGACGTGATCCCATTGGGTCATGATCACGCGACCATCGCTCATCAGACTGGGAAATACCCGATGCGACAGATTGCGGGCACCCAGTTCTTCGTCGCCACCGTCGCGATCGATGATCCCGATCTGCAGCGTGATATCCTGATCGTACTCGTCGAGGTGTTGCTTGCCCCTGTCCTCGACCACCGCGTTGGTCATGAACATGATCTTGTTTCCGGGCAAGAAGATCGGCGTCACGTAATCGTGGTTGGGATCGGTCGGCAGCGGTTCGAATTCGTCCGACTCGATCGAATAGACAAAGAGACCGTAGGGCTCTTCGCGCGACAGCTTGGCCGAGAAAACGATCTCACGGGCGTCGAACGATACGTCGTAACCAAAGATGTCGGCTTCGGCGAACTCGGTAAACTGATCGCAACAGAGCACCTTCAGCTCGCCGTCCGCTGTCGGCGGGCTCAGCTGAACGATCCGCGCACCGGGAACATACGACTCGTAGTTAAAAACGTTCCCAACGCCACCTCGCGCCGGCCGCTGGACAAACGTGATCGAGTTGATGCCATCGAGGGCATCATTGGATTCACTTCCACACGCACCGACGAGCAACCCCAGTACGATCAAACAGACACGTTTCACGGCATTTCCTCCTGAACTATCTGGCATTCCATAGCACGGATAGTGCCAAGAAATAACCACATGGTTTCAGGGATCTAGCATTCACTCGAGGTCTCGGAACCACGCCTCCCTCCAGGTATGGGAATGTAGACAAGCTCACCATCAACGTTTCTTTCGTGAACCATTTCAGCCCATTACCCCATGAGGGGGCACCTTCCCCCCGCATTGGCGTACAAATGAACATAGGGGGCGCAATCCCCCAGCGATTGGTTCGATTACTTACGCGTCTTTCTCGGCTTTTGTCCTGGCCCTGGCATTGAGGTCGGCGAGCACCGAGAGGGCTTCGATCGGAGTCATCTGGTTGGGCTCGAGCGCGCGGAGGGCATCTGCGATTTCTGTATCGATTGCCGTGCCTGGTTGCGAGGGTTCGGGTTCGGGGGCGGCCGAGCTGTGAGCCGCGTTGAAGAGCGACAGTTGATTGCTCTGGCCGAGCTGGGATCCGCCCTCGAGTTTGGCCAGGATCTGCCGGCTGCGACCGATCACCGAGCGGGGCAGTCCGGCCAGGCGGGCGACGTCGATACCGTAGCTCCGGCTCGACCCGCCCGGCACGACCTGACGCAGAAAGATGATTTCGCCCTTGTACTCCTTGACCGCGACCGAGACATTGCGTACCCGTGGCCGGGTCTCGGCCAGCATGCAGAGTTCGTGATAGTGGGTGGCAAACAGGGTGCGAGCAGCAATGGCGTCGTGCAGGTACTCGGTCACCGCCCATGCGATCGACACCCCGTCAAAGGTCGAGGTTCCGCGCCCGACCTCGTCGAGTACGACCAGAGACCGCCTGGTCGCACTGCGCAAGATCGCCGCGGTCTCGCGCATCTCCACCATGAACGTGGATTCGCCTCGAGCCAGATTATCGGCTGCCCCAACGCGGGTGAAGATACGGTCGACCACGCCGATGTGGGCCGTTTCGGCGGGTACAAACGAGCCCATCTGGGCCAGGAGGACAATATGTGCGACCTGGCGCATATAGGTCGATTTGCCGGCCATGTTGGGCCCGGTGATGAGCATTATCTGCTCGCCCCTGGGGTCGAGTCGGCAGTCGTTGGGAACAAATGAGCCCTCGGACACGGCGAGTTCGACCACCGGGTGTCTGCCACCGGCAATATCGAGTTCTTCGCTGTCGTCGACCTCGGGGCGGACGTAGTTGCGGGTATGAGCGACTTCGGCCAGGGCTGCGCAGCAATCGGTGGTGGCGACCTGACGGCCGGCTGCAGTGATGGCCGGAGCGACGCCGGCCAGCTTGGCGCAGAGCTCGGCGAGCAGTTCCTGTTCGCGCTCGAGCAAGGTCTCTTGCGCTGCCGCAACCTGCGACTCGAGCTCGGAAAGCTCGGCGGTCACATACCGTTCTCCGGTGGCGATGGTCTGTTTGCGGATGTATTCGTCGGGGACCCGCGACAGGTGAGTCTTGGTCACTTCGATGTAGTAGCCAAAAACCCGATTGTACTTGACCTTGAGCGAGGGAATGCCGGTTCGCTCGCGCTCGCGATCTTCGATGGCCAGGATGGCATCCTTGCCCCCGTCGGCCAGCGTGCGCTGCTGGTCGATTGCGGCGCAATAGCCCTTTCGGATAAAGCCACCGTCTTTGGCCAGGGGCCCGGGCTCGTCGACCAGAGCGCTGGCCAGCACGGCCTGTATGTCGGCAAGCGTAGTCAGATCGGCCGGGTCGAACAACAAAAGCTCGGGGGTCTCGATCCGCGTACTGCCCGGACCGGCCGCCATCGCCCGGGAGGTGGCGCTGGCGGTGAGCTCGGCCAGCTGGGGCAAAATCGCCAGCGAGTCGCGCAGGCGGCCGAGATCGCGCGGCGTGGCCACGCCCAGGGTGATCCGTCCGGCCAGGCGCTCGAGGTCGTGAATCCCCCGCAAGAGCTGACGCAATTCGCGGCGCAGTGAGGCCTCTTCGACGAGGAACTCCACCCCGTCCTGGCGCCGGCGGATCGCCGCGATGTCGGTGAGTGGATAGAGCAACCAGCGGCGCAATCGGCGACCGCCCGGGGCGGTCCGGGTCTGGTCGAGAACCGAGAGCAAGGCGTCGGATTTCTGGCCTGGCCCGGCCATGCGTGTGGCGATCAGTTCGAGATTGGTCACCGCGGTTTCGTCCAGCACCATGCTCTGACCCGGCTGGTAGACGACCAGACGGCTGAGCGGCAAGCTGCCCGCCGGCTGGGTCGCCCGGGCATAGACCAGTACATCGGCGGCAGCTCGCATGGCCAGGGGGTTGTCCGAAAGTCCCAGGTTGGACAGGGTCTCGGCCACAGCCGACTCGACCACAGCCCGGGCTTCATGAGCGCGGTGCGGGGTGATGGCACCGTACGTGGCGTTGGGATAGCGGGTTTTTAGCGCGCGCAATGGTCCGTCGAGTTCGGCCGCACTGGCCAGGACCTCGCGCGGCTGGACCCGGCACAGTTCGCCGAGCAGCGCGTCGCAGTCGGTGACCTCGGTGGCACAGAACTCACCGGTCGACACGTCGAGATAGGCCAATCCATGCCGTCCAGACCCCTTTTGGTCGTCCTCCATGCAGGCCAATGCGGCCAGATAACGGGCTACCTTGGGATCGAGGGCGTCGTCGTCGAGCACCACGCCCGGGGTGACAACTCGAACCACCTCGCGCTTGACCAGTCCCTTGGCCAGCTTGGCGTCCTCGACCTGCTCGCAAAGGACGACCTTCTGGCCCAGTTCTGTGAGCTTGGCGATATAACCTCGCGCCGAGTGATGGGGCACACCGGCCATCGGGATCGGTTCGTCGGAATTCTTGTGGCGACTGGTCAAGGCGATGTCGAGCAGATCGGCTGCCTTGACCGCATCGTCGAAAAACATCTCGAAAAAGTCGCCGCATTGGAAAAACAAGATCCCCTCGGGGTGGTCCCGCTTGACCTGTAAGTACTGCTCCATGAGTGGCGTCTCGGAGGGCTTTCGCTTGGCCATCGAGGCTATGGTGTACCGCGAAGGCGTGACGCCAACCAGGGGGGTCGGGTCGAATTCGGCTGCCTCCAAGGCGGCAGCCGACCGTTATACGGACCGCAATTGACTGATTTCTAAAGATTTCTACTCAGAACACCGAGCCGCCATCTCGGCCGCAATCTCCTCGGCGCGGACCTGGATAGCGGCCTCGTCCGGGCCCTCGATCATGACCCGCGCCTTGTTCTCGGTACCGCTGTAGCGGACCAGTACCCGGCCTTGATCGCCCAGCTCGGATTCGACCTGGGCGATGATCTTGGCAACCGAGGGCAGATCGTCGAGCGGCACTTTCTTGGCCACCTTGACATTGACCAGAACTTGCGGCGTCCGGGTCAGGACATGGGCCAGTTCACCCAGCGGTTTTTGTTCTTGAACCATGATGGCCAGCACTCGCAGAGCCGCGACCAGGCCATCACCGGTGGTCATGTAATCGTGAAAAATCAGATGACCCGACTGCTCGCCGCCCAGGTTGTAGCCATGTTTGCGCATGGTCTCGACCACGTAGCGGTCTCCGACTGGCGTGCGCACCAGGGTTCCGCCCGCCTCCACGACGCTGCGCTCCAACCCGATATTGGACATGACCGTGGTGACCAGAGTGTTTTTGGCCAGTTTTCCCTGGGCGAGCATGCGCGTGGCACACAATGCCATCACTGCATCGCCATCGACCACCTGGCCGTGCTCGTCGCAAAGGACCAGGCGATCGGCGTCGCCATCGAGCGCCACGCCGAGGTTGGCACCGATCTCTTTCACTTTCTCGCACATGCCCTGGGGCGCCATGGCGCCGGCATTGCGGTTGATATTGCGGCCGTCGGGCTCGTTGTTGATGGTGACCACGACCGCGCCGAGTTCGGTAAAGATCGCCGGGGCAACCCGGTAGGCTGCACCGTGTGCTGCGTCGACGACCACGGTCAGCCCATCCAGGGTCAGGTCGTCGGGGAATGTGCCCTTGCAGTGCACGATATAGCGGCCCCGGGCGTCCTCGATGCGCCGGGTATAACCCACGTCTTCGGGTTTGGCCCGCAGATCGGAAAGACCGGGCGAGTCCATCAGAGCCTCGATCTCGGCCTCGACCTGGTCGTCCAGCTTGTATCCACTGCGCGAGAATAGCTTGATACCATTGTCCTGATAGGGGTTGTGCGATGCGCTGATCACCACGCCGGCATCGCCGCGCATCGACGAGGTGATGAACGCAATGCCGGGCGTGGGCAGTGGACCTGTGACCCACACATCCGCCCCCATGGCCACAATGCCTGTGGCCATGGCTGTCTCGAACATGTAGCCCGACAGGCGAGTATCCTTGCCGATGACGATGCGCGATTTTCGCCCGGGCTGACGCAGCCGGGCCGCTACTGCCATGCCCAAACGCATCACCGTGTCGGAGGTCATGGGCGGCATATTGGCCACCCCCCGAATGCCGTCAGTGCCGAAGTAATTGCGCTTTGTCACTGCCGTATCATACTCGCGAATTCACCGCTTTGATCAGCTCAAGGCTGCCCGACATGGGCCAAAAACTCGTCATCGCCGGAATGTCTCGGGCCGGCGATCGGGTCGCTCGCGACTGTGCTCGGTCACTGTACGCGTTCGGTGCGCACAGTAATGGTCTTTGGTCGGACTTCGGTCCCCACGCCTTCGGGGGTGTTCTCGATCTGGACTGCGGCCTGGCGGGGCCGGCCCGAGACATCGTCGGGATAGACCTCGACAAAGGCGACACAATCGCCGCTAAAACCCTCCACTGCGAGCAGAGACCCGTGCAGGACCACGGTGACCGCATTTGGCTCGACGACGAAACGAGTCTTTGATGGCAAGCTCACTTCAGGACTTGGCCGGACCTCGATGGCCACTTTGTCGATCGTGCGCGTCGACATCTCCTCGACCAGCGTGGCCTCGACTTCCACCGTAGTGCCGTCGATGACCTCGAAGATGGGCGGCTCGCGCGGTCGCACCAGCGACAGGGTCTCGGTGAACGACTCGCTGCGCCCGTCCAGACTGAGCGGGCGAGCAGCCAATCGCTCGGTATTGACGATGAGTGTCTCGGCACCGCGAATCGTCACCTGGGACGGTTTGGCCACCCGGCGGGCGAGCTTGTATCCGTGCAGGGGACGACCCAGGGTCGGCACGTACACCGGCACCGACTTGAGCTTGAGCGGCTCGAAGCGAAGCGGCACCGAGGCCGGTTTGATCGACAGGAGGGTGAGGCCCGGCGGCAGGCGAATGGCATCCTCGGGAAAGCGATACTCGCCGCTGCGAAGATTGGTGAGATCGACATTGATGCGTTCGATCGATCGCTCATCGAAGCGTTTTACGCGGCGCCACGAGCCCTTGATGGTCACCCGGATCTGATCGACCTTGTCCGAGGTCAGCACGCGGTTTTCCGGCATCGTGTAGACCACTCCGACATCGACGCCAATCAGGGCTTCCTTGTTGGTATTGACCAGAATGAAGAGGGTGACGGACAGGACCAGAGCGACGAATTTGAGCGCCGCATTGTCCAGCAATGCGCGGCCGAGCCCATGTCGCAGCGGGCCCAGTGTGGTCACCAACCTCTGTCGCCAGGTGAGGACATTCGAGCCCTGCGCGCGCGTGGTGGCCGCCGGTATAGCTGGAACAACCGATCGCTTGCGCTGCCTGGCAGGGCCCCGTTCACCAGGTTCAGAGGGACTCGGGTCTGACGCGCTCATCCGCGGCATTCCTTTCGTTCGAGGTCTCGGCTCGACTGCTCAACTCGACGCCCTGAGCGCTTGTCTGACCGCCTGCTTGCCCGCGCCGTGACGCTCCGTAGGGGGGAGCCGCATGGGGCGCCGAGACCGGTGACGAATGGGGCGCCGAAATCGGTGACGAATGCGATCCGGTCTGGTGGATTGGAACTCCGCTCATCGGCGTCTTGACCACACCGGCATCTCTGCTGGACTGGGTCGTGGCGCGCCGGTTGTCGGCTTGCTTATCTCCCTCGGCAGCGAGCGCGGCCATGGCTTTGGCGATCTCGGCCGCCGCGTGAGCCTCCTCGGCAACATCGCCGGTCTGCTGTTCGTCGAACAGTCCCTGCAGGGCTGTACGCAATGTATCGGACTCCAGATCGCGCGCGATGTTGCCTTTGACGCAGAGCGAAATCTCGCCCCGTTCTTCCGAGATCACGACGGCCACAGCGTCGGTCTCCTCGGTGATACCGAGTGCTGCTCGGTGTCGCGTGCCCAGCTTGCGACCCAGCTCGAGGCTGCGCGAGAGCGGCAACACCACACCGGCGCGACCGATGCGCAGATTCTTGTCGATGATCACCGCACCGTCGTGAAGTGCGTTGTCGCGGGAAGGCACGAACAGAGACACCAAGAGCTCTCGGGACACGCGCGCATCCACGACACTGCCGTGCAGTGCGAACTCTTTGAGGTCGGCGTCGCGCTCGAACACCACGATGCCGCCCATGCGGGCCTTGGCCAGTTGCTCGGCCGCGGCCAGGACCTCATCGAGGGCATGGGCCAGCTGATGAGTCTTGCCGAACTGGCCAACCCGCTGCCCGATCCGGGTCAGCCCACGCCGGATGTCCTGCTGGAATACGACAATGACGATGATGATGAAGTGTGTGATGAACGTGTCGAGCAACCACGACACCGTGGCCATTTCGAGACGCTCGGCAACCAGGTAACTCGCTCCGATCAACACGATGCCGATGACCATCTGAGCGGCACGCGTGCCCTTGATCATGAGCAGCACGCGGTAAATCACGTAGTAGACGATGAGGATATCGACACACGTGACCAGGATGGCCCGGACCGACGTCTCGTCGAAAAGATTGTTGAAGAAGCCGCTCACGAAGTACTGTCCACTATAGCCTGGTACACCATCAGTGCCGGTTTGAGCAACTCGACATTGTGCACGCGTAGAATATTCGCCCCACTGCCCACAGCCGCTAGACACGCGCCGATCGTGCCAGTATCCAAAACGTTCATGGGTTGGGCCGACACCCGTGCCGCGACGTCTGGCCGGGACGATGACGGAGAACCGGACCGGGTGAGCTCCCGGATGAATCGCTTGCGCGACGGTCCCACCATGACCGGGCATCCCACAGACCGTCCGAGTTCTCCTGCGTAGCGGACAAGCTCGATGTTTTGCGCGGTTTTTTTCCCAAAACCCAGACCCGGGTCGACAATGGTGCGGTGGCGCAGCGAAATCGGCAGACTGGCAATGCGCCGGGCCAGTTCGAACGCGACCGCCCGAAAATCAGGTGGGTCGGATTCGCCAGCGTGAACCTCGGCGATGGCAGCGCCCCGTACATGGCCACAGATGTAGACCGAGCCCGTGTGTTCGGTCACGTTCACGATTTCGGGGTCGAAGAGCCCGCCCGAGATGTCGTTGACGATTTCAGCGCCGGCCTCAACGGCTGCCCGGGCGACATCGGCCTTGGTTGTATCGACCGAGATCGGCACATCCAGCGACCGGGCAAGAGTGCGAATCACCGGGACCACTCGCTCGATTTCGGTGTGGGCGTCGACCGCGTTTGCTCCTGGGCGCGTCGACTCGCCACCGACATCGATGAGGTCGGCGCCGGCCTCGACCAGGTCCCGCCCACGCGCGACTGCATCCTCGATGCTCAGATAGCGACCACCATCGGAGAACGAATCGGGCGTGACATTGACGACGCCCGCAATATACGGCCGTGACCAGTCAAATCGGCAGTTCTTGAGCTCGAGCGTCGCGAGAGCCATCTATGCCGGTTCGGGCTCGGGATCTTTTTTGCCAATGGGCGGGAATAGCGAAGGCCGCTTCTTGACGTCACTGGGCTCTGGCGGTTCAACCTGTGCAGATTGATCCTTGCGCCTGGTTTGTCGATCAATCGACCCACCGCCGGCCAGGGTGTCGATGTCGGTGCCGTCCAGAGTTTCGAATTCGAGCAGCGCGTCGGCGATGAGATCGAGCATTTCGCGACTGCTTTCCAGCAAGGTCTTGGCCCGTTCGTACTGCTCGGTCACGATCCGGTGGATCTCGCTGTCGATTCGCCGCGACGTTTCTTCCGAGTGAGCGTCGCGTTCGGCGATTTCGCGGCCGAGGAACACTTCGTGCTTATTGGTCGAAAAATTGAGCGGGCCGATGGCATCGCTCATGCCCCATTCGGTGACCATGCGGCGGGCCAAATCGGTGGCCTGCTCGATGTCATTGCCCGCGCCCGTGGTCTTCTGATTGAACACGATCTCCTCGGCGACCCGGCCGCCCATCATGATGCAGATGCGGTTGAGGGCAAACTCTCTGGTCAGTCCCAGGCGATCCTCGGTCGGCAGTTGCTGGGTGACGCCCAATGCGCGACCGCGCGGGATGATGGTGACTTTGTGGACCGGATCGGCCTCCTCGCCGACCAGGCGAGCGACCAGGGCATGGCCGGCCTCGTGCACAGCCGTGGTTCGCTTCTCTTTCTCGCTGATGATCATGGACCGCCGCTCGGCACCCATGAGGACCTTGTCCTTGGCCTCCTCGAAGTCATCCATCTCGACCTGTTCTTTGTCGCAACGCGCTGCGATAAGGGCCGCCTCGTTGACCAGAGATTCCAGGTCAGCCCCCGAGAAACCGGGGGTGCCTCGGGCCAGAACTTCGAGATCGACCGTTCCCGACAGCGGTACCTTGCGGGTGTGAACCTCGAGAATCCCGGTGCGGCCGCGCAGATCAGGTCTCGGCACGACAATGCGACGATCGAATCGACCCGGTCTGAGCAGCGCCGGGTCGAGTACGTCAGGTCGGTTGGTGGCTGCAATCAGGATCACACCTTCATTGGACTCAAAGCCATCCATCTCAACCAGCAGTTGGTTGAGCGTCTGTTCGCGTTCGTCGTGGCCACCGCCGAGACCAGCGCCGCGATGGCGCCCGACCGCGTCAATCTCGTCGATGAAAATGATGCACGGCGCATTTTTCTTGCCCTGCTCGAACAGGTCGCGCACGCGTGAAGCACCGACGCCGACAAACATCTCAACAAAATCGGATCCGGAGATCGAGAAGAACGGCACCCCGGCTTCGCCGGCAATGGCGCGGGCCAGCAGTGTCTTGCCCGTGCCCGGCGGGCCCATCATGAGAACCCCTTTGGGAATGCGCCCACCCAGCCGGGTGAACTTCTTGGGATCCTTGAGGAAGGCGATGATCTCCTCGACTTCCTCTTTGGCCTCTTCCACACCGGCCACGTCCTTGAACGTGATCTTGTTCTGGTGGTCGGTGAGCAGCTTGGCCTTTGACTTGCCAAAGCTCATCGCCTTTCCTCCTCCCGACTGCAATTGCCGCATGAAGAAGAAGAAGATCACGAAAAGAAAAATCATCGGCAGCCACGAGATGATGAGCTGGGTCCAGAAGGTGCTCTCCTCGCGGGCTTCGACGGTGTAGTCGATGTTGGCCGCAGTGAGCAGGTCTTCGATGCCGCCTTTGTATTCGCCCCGCACCACTTTGGTCGTTCTCTCGACGCCCTCACTGCCGTAGAGCAGGACGTACCGGGCTGTATCGTTGCGACCGGTCTCGACCTTGACCTCTCGGAGGTCCTTGAGGATCTTGTTGTCTCTGGCCTTGTCGGGGTTTTCTTTGGCCAGGAGCAGGGCCTGCTTAAAATCCTTGGTAGAAACTTCGCCTTCTTTGTTTCCTCCGCCCGTAATGAGCTTGTATACGCTCACGAACATGAGGATCAGAAGGATCCACAGAAGAATGGTTTTGTGTGATTGCCGCAAGCTAAACCGCCTTCGACGAATTGCGGGGTACCGTAGACGCGTCGCGCCGATGGACGCAGTACATGGTACCCCATCGGGAAGCGAGACCCCATGGTCTCACCATCGGCGCAGTGAATCGATCGAGTATCGTAGAAGTTATGTCAATCCGACATGTTATTACTAGCTATGGGATCGGACCTCGTCAAGACGACGTCCACAGCTGACTTGAAGGCCGGACCGATGTACTGAGCCCACTCGATGACCCCATCGCGCTTCCGCGCCACCACGATGGCCCGCTCGCGCAGTCGGCGCGGTACTTTGGCGTCGGCGAATAGGTCGCTCAGCTTGCGCGAGCGCCCTTTGAGACGGGCGGGCCTCATGCGATCGCCCGGCTGCCAGTGCCGGATGATGTAATCCTGCTCCGGCCCCTCGACGGTCGCGTCCCAGGAGTCTGGCAGGGTGCCGGGGACAAACTCGAGCCACAGCGTATCGTACTCGCGAACCGCGCGAAATCCCGGCAGGTCGAGCGGAATCGTCCCGGCCGCCGGGCGCCGGACCAGATCGAGTAGAACACGCTGATGCCGGGCCTCGAGAGAAGCCGCAGGGCACGACTGCACGGCCAGGGCCAGAGCACGTCCAATCACCGGGTCGGGGGCGCGTGCCAGCTCGCTCACCCGCAGTCCCACGGCGGCGTGACCCCGCGTCTCGATCCGGGCCTGTTCGAGGATCATCATCGAAGCAAAGTCAAGTACTTGTCTCTGTTGACGAGCTGATTCGGCGAGCTGACACAGAGCTCGATCGAGACCGGGGTTCTCGGCTCGCAATGCGGGCAGCCAGCGGTGCCGGATCCGGCTGCGGAAAAACGTCGGGTCGTCGTTCATCGGATCGCGCACAGGAGCGAGGCCGTGTTCGGCCGCGTAGCGTTCGATCTCGGCTCGCCGGGTGGTGAGAAGCGGGCGCACATACCGGTCTCGCAGGGCCGGGATTCCGGCCACGCCGGTCACTCCGGCACCGCGCAAAACGCGCATGAGCACAGTCTCGGCCTGGTCCGAGGCGGTGTGAGCGAGCAAGATAAAATGCCATCCCCACTGCCTGGCCGCCCGGTCGAACGCGGCGTAGCGAGCCTCGCGGGCAGCCCGTTCGAGCGAGGCGCTGCGGCGGTCGACCTCGACCCGCACGACATGTACCGCGGCATTGCCGCGGCCGGCCAGCGCGCGGACTGCGTCTGCGTCTCGCGCCGAATCCGGACGCAGTCCGTGATCGACGTGGACAAGTGCGACCGGGCCGACAGCCCCGTGCCTGGACAGCGCCATGGCGATGTCGGCGAGCACCGCCGAATCAGGGCCGCCCGAGCATGCCACGGCGAGGCGGTCGGCCGCACTCACACCACTGGCGAGCAAATTGTCGAGCACGCGATCGCGCAGGCAGGGGCCAGCCACAGCCCTAGCATAGCCGGAGTTGGCACTGCTCCCGCGAGGACGTACCCATTCTGCCCGGCACGCTTGCCTGGCCCGCCCACTCGCACTACCTTCTGCTCCGCGATGACAGGCGATCCCCTGCCGCTGTCGCGACTGCGCGCTCGAATCGCAGCTCCGCGCGGCCAAGAAAAACTCGAGTCTCTCCTGGCTGCGGACGATCCGGCCGCCGCTGTGGCCGATCTGTCGGCGACCGACCTCCATCAACTGGTCCACGAGGTCGGCTTCTCCGACGCGATCGAACTGATCGCCCTGGTCACGCCCGAACAGATCCGCGGCTGTGTCGACCTCGATGCATGGAACCGCGACCATATCCAGGTCGAGGCAGTCAATCCGTGGTTCGCCGCCCTGGCCGAGATCGGATACCAGAAATTTGGCCAGGTATGGCAAGTGCTAGACACCGAGCTCACCGCACTATTTCTGGCCCGGAATGTCCTCGTCTTCGATCTCAGCCTGGGCGAGGAGCCCGACGATGCGGACGACAGACCGGTCGTGATGACGCCCGACACCTATTTCGCGATCAAGCTGATCTCGGACGATCGCGATACAGTACGACTCGTCCACCGGATCATCGACCATCTCTACCGCGCCGATCCGACCGGCGCGATCGCTCGCCACACTCTCATGGCAGTTCGTTCAGAGCCGGTGAGCGAGCTCGAAGAGATGAGTTATCGCTGGCGCTCGGGCCGGATGTCGGACCTCGGCTACGTCGATTTTTACCAGGCTGTCGAGGTATTTCGGCCTCTTGACCCGAAATCGGTACGCATCGGCGAAGGCACCGAGGATCGATTTGGCCGGGTCGAAGATCCCACCGAAGTGCCCGGTCTGCTGCCCGCCCCGGTCGCCGAGCGCGTGGTTGGAACCAGCTTCCTCGCCCGGGCGCTCGACCGGATCGACCAGCGCACCAGCCCCGACGAATCGGCCAGGCTGGAGAATGCCTTCATGGTTTTACTCAACAAAGTCCTGTCGGCGGCGCGGGTATCCCCCAGTGACGAGCAGGCCCAGCTGATCGGCGCCGAACACGCTGCAGCCGCAGTATCTCTCGGTCTGGAGACGGTGACCGGGGGCGACCTGAGTCGGGCCGCAGCTGCGCTCCACAGTATCTCGCTGACCAGACTCCATCGAGCGGGCTACACCGTGACTGTCCGGCTGGCCCGATTGGCCCGTGCTCTGGCCCAGCGCGCTGCGACCGCTGCCGAGCCGGTGCCCTCCATGCTCGCCGAACTGCTCCGCCGACGACCGTTTTTTCCCCGTGTGCTGGACGATCCACCGGGCGACGGAGCCCGCCCGTTTGTCACCGTGGCCGACGTGCGGCGGGTCGCCGACGAGCTGTCTACACTGGCCCTGCGGGTTGCCATCGCCGAAACGCTCGGCGTCGATCTCATCGCGCTGGCCCACACCCCCGAGCCCCGCCCCGAACTCGACGACTACGTGCGCACAGCTCTGATTCGCGCCATGCTCGGCGACCGGCTGGCTCCGACCCCTCTTTCAACCGCCGATCTGCACCGCTTTGCCCAGTCGTGCACAGCGGATCGGACGACCGATCGAATAACCGGTCGAGCGGCCGATCAAACAACAGATCAAGTGACCCGTGAACCGGGCGGCCCATCCCTGAACCGGCTCGCGCAAGACCGCGCCAATCAAGCCGTGCGCGAGCTCGTCCATCGGGCTCGCGTCGATGCCGCTCACCACCTTGTCCCCCAGCTCGTCACCGACTGGCTGACCCGACTCGGTGAACTGGGGCAGCGGATATTGACAACCCGAGATCCGCTCGACCCGCGTTTCGTCGACGGCGTCGTTCTGGCAGCCGAGCGACATTGAGCGCCACACCCGGGACCAGGACTGACCAGCCGTGGCAAGACGCAGCAAAATCGAACGAGAACTCGAACAACTGACCGCTCTGCGAGACGACCCGAACAATCCGCAAAGCCGGGATCGCCTGCGCGCAGCTCTCGCTCACAAGAGCAACCTCGTGGTGGCCAGCGCAGCCCACATCATCGGCGAGATCGGCGAGGCCGGCGGGTTCAGCGGCGCCGAGATCGGCGATCTGAGCCCACTCATGACCTCCGCATTCGACCGGTTCATGACCGATCCGGTCAAACGCGATCCCCAGTGCAGAGCCAAAATCGCCCTTGTGCGAGCTCTTGGCCAGCTCGATTGCGATGCCGAGGACGCCTATCGCCGGGCGCTGCGCCACACCCAGGACGAGCCGGGATGGGGCGGCGAAAGCGACACCGCTGGCCAGCTTCGCGCACTGGCCGCAATCGCTTTGGTCAACGGACGGTACCCCGACATCTGGCCTCCACTGGCCGAGCTTCTGGCCGATCCCGAACCCAATGCGCGCTCGGGAGCTGCCCAGGCAATGGCGTGCAGCGGCAACAGCGAGATCGCCGTTCCGCTCTTGCGCCTGAGAATTCGCTGCGGCGAAGAAAATAGCCAGGTCCTGGTCACCTTTCTCGGTGCGCTACTGTCTCTTTCACCGGACACCGAAATCGAGTACGTGGCGTCGCTCTTGTCCGACCGCACCAGTGACCGGCGCGAAGCGGCCTGTCTGGCCCTCGGCGAATCCCGCCTGGCCGGTGCTCTCGCACCGCTTTGCACCCATGCCGAAAACTGCGTCTCGGCTGCCGAGCGCCGCATCGCTTTCGTGGCCATCGCCATGTTGCGCACCGACGACGCCTGGGCCCACTTGCTCGATCGCCTGGCCCGGGGCAGCTCTGCAATGGCCGGCGACGCGCTGTCCGCCCTGGCCGCCTACCACCACGACAAACAGCTCGGACAGCGCGTTCTGGCCGCCTGCTCGCAACGCGGTGACGACCGGCTGATCGCCGAGGCAACCCGCACATTTTCGGCCCGGTGACGGCAAATCCGGCCGGACGATGCAAAGAACCGCGCCACTCCGCAATAACTCGCATTGCTCGCCGGGCCGTCCGGCTGACAGCATGCTACAACAGCCATATGAGGGTTGTGAGGGCCAAAGGAGAGGTGGCGCAATCGGCGATCCTGGACGACGCTGCGCTCGCCGTGTACCGAACACGAGGCTATGTGGTCTTGCCAGGCCTCACCACATCCGCCGAACTCGCGCTGTTTCGAACAGTCTATTCTCGTTTGCGCAAAACCGCGCCGAAACCACGCCGCGAAATGGACAGAGATGGCAACCTGTCTCTCGAGAAATTGCCCAGTCCCGAAACCGCATGTTCCGAACTTGGCAAAACTGCGTTCCATCACCGGGCACTTGCCACGGTCGCCGATCTCTTGGGCGTCTCGGCAGATCGTCTCACCATTCACGGTCTCTTTCTCGACAAGCCAGCGCACGCCGCCGGGACCGTGTGGCATCGACACTCCACTCAGAATCGGCCCGCCCGTATTGTCGATTCGGTCACCCTGTGGACCCCGCTCGACGACGTCGAATTGCACAACGGCTGTCTCCAGTTCCTGCCCGGTTCTCATGCCGAGACAGCCAGTTCTCACCGTATCGAGCCAGTTGTCGATGACGCGGCCATCGACCCGGATCGGGTCGCACCGTGTCCTATGGCAGCGGGCGACGTGGTACTGATCCACGACAATGTCATCCACGGTGGACTGCCCAATTGCAGCTCGCAGGCCCGCATCGCCTATGCGCTCTACTGCTGCTATCCAGCCGACCGCCGACTGCCGTGACGACTGCCAAGGCCGACCAACCATCCATCTACACGTGATCCGGTTGGAACGCATGCAACGCGAGTCGGTTTCGATCAGACCGTGCCTTCCGAGTCACCGGCCGACAGGTGCCAGTTGTCCACTGCCCGAAGCACTGCGGGCCTGGAGTAGCGGTCGGGGTTGGCCAGAAAAAACGGCTCTTTGGGCGGCCTAGGCACGAACAAAAATCGCTCGAGCACGGCGATCATGCGCGGATCAGTAGCCATGCACTGGATGGTGTAGGCGCCCGCCCGGCGGCAATGGTCGACCGCTCGTTTGATCAGCAGCGCGACCGTCGCCCGGTCCTCGGGATCTGCACACAGCTCGAGAATAAACGATTCGCGAAATTCGCTGTCGGGAACGCATACCACGACCAGACCACAGATCTGTCCACGGTCGTCCATCGCCGCGTAGTGCACCGACTCGAGCTGCGGTCGATCGGTATACTTCCAGTTGAGATACGCGGAACTCTTGACCGGATGGATCGCCAATCGCCCGGCCAGGCGCTCAGCAAAACCGTCGAATCGGCGGTCAAACCGGTCGATCTGGACCAGCTTGGCCGCCTTCGCACGGGTCACCCCGGCACTTCGCCAGCCGAAACCAACCCCCTGGAGAATTCCGTCCGCCGTCCGCAAGGCCGCGCTGGCAACTGTCTTGCCGGCGCTCTTGACCAGCGGAAGATCGAAGACAGACCCCATCTGAGACCCCAATTTGTCGATCTGCGTGTCGGCACGGAGTAGCTTGACACGGCGATCCGCCCACATCGGATGGTACTTGCGCGCTTTTTGCAGGGCGAGATTGATCTCGTTGGTCCATACCAACGCGCAGAAGCTCTGGCTGGCTCGCTCGGCCTCGCGGTAGAGCTGCATGGACAGAAAAAACCCCTGTCCGACCCCGACCAGCTCTGGATGCACGAATAGATCGTGCACGTACGAGGCGAGATGAGGCTGGCCCTCGATGGAAAATCGCGTCGGCATACGACCCAGGTGGCCCATCAAGCGATCGCCGAGCTCGACCACAAAGTAGGTCGGGTTACCGTCGGCGTCGGGATTGTGAAACGCAATCCACTCGACCAGTTCGGCACGCGCCTCGGCAGCCCGACGGTCGAGTTCACGGCGCGACGCACATAAATCGACGTAGGCGGCCATATCCGAGGGCCGGAGCTCGCGAATCCTGGGCTTCACCGACTCACCCGCTCGATGGGCTGGCTGGCAATCGCTGGGAACCCGGCCTCAGCTCACTTGCCCCGCTCTTCGATCGGCACGTAGTGGCGCTCGGTGGCACCGGTATATACCTGTCTCGGCCGACCGATCCGACTTTTGGGATCGTTTCTCATTTCGCGCCAATGGGCGATCCAGCCCGGCAAACGACCCAATGCGAACATCACTGTAAACATGTCGGTCGGGATGCCCATGGCCTTGTACACAACGCCGCTATAGAAATCGACGTTGGGATACAGTTTGCGCTCGACAAAATAGTCGTCGGCCAGGGCGATCTCCTCGAGTCTCTTGCCCACATCCAGGAGCGGATCTTGAACGCCAAAGTGGTCGAGCACTTGGTCGGCCATTTTCTTGAGAATCTTGGCCCGCGGATCGTAGTTCTTGTAGACGCGGTGGCCAAATCCCATCAGCCGGCGGCCCGACTTTTTGTCCTTGATGTCGTTCATGAACTTCTTGTAGTCGCCATTGTAGGTGTCCGGGTCGCATATGTGCTCGAGCATTTCGATCACAGCCTGGTTGGCGCCACCGTGCAGAGGTCCCCACAGAGCCAGAATGCCCGCACTGATCGAGGCATACAAATTGGCGTGACTCGAGCCGACCAGACGCACCGTGGAGGTCGAGCAATTTTGTTCGTGGTCGGCGTGGAGAACCAGCAGCATGTTGAGCGCCCTGACCGCCACCGGGTTGGGCTCGAACGGCTCGGCCGGCACAGAAAACATCATATGTAGAAAGTTGGCGCAATAATCGAGCTCATTGCGCGGATACATCATCGGCTGGCCGATGGAGTGCTTGTACCCGTAGGCCGCAATGGTGCGTATCTTGGACAAAAGCCGCGTGATGTGGAGGTGTGTGTCCTGGTTGGCCAGATCCAGCGAGTCCGGGTAATACGAAGACAGAGAACACACCATCGACGACAGAATCCCCATGGGATGGGCGGCCTGGGGAAAACCGTCGAAGAAATGGCGCATACCCTCGTGCAGCATGCTGTGGTAGGTCAGTTGCTCGCGGAACTCGCTGAGCTGCTCGCTATTGGGAAGCTCGCCAAAGATCAGAAGATATGCAGTCTCGACAAATGTCGATTTCTCGGCGAGTTCCTCGATGGGATAACCGCAATAGCGCAGAATACCGTTTTCGCCGTCGAGATACGTGATGCCACTCGTCGTGGCGCCCGTGTTGCCAAACCCCGAGTCGAGGGTGATGTAGCCCGTTTCACTGCGCAGCTTGCGAATATCGATCGCCCGCTCGTTTTGTGTTCCAACCACGATGTCGAGATCGTGCTCTTTTCCGTCAAGGACCAGTTTTGCGGTATCGGACATGCCTTCTGACCTCCCAATCAGTGCAGCTGCCTGGCGGCGGCGACTGGTGCCGGCAGGCGTTGGCGTTCGGGGGGGAATCTATCAGATCTCGGCTGCCAGTGCGGCCTGGGGCCCCCACTCCGTGACTTTTTTGGAAATCGGCGTAAATCCACCGGTTTGGCGCACGGGACGCGGTCGATACGGCGCTGAATCGGCCTCGGCCATCGACCTCGGCTCCGGCCTGTCCGCTTTTGCGCGGCCCAAAGCAGTCCCCAGCGGCCCCGACCAACTCGATTGCGACTACTGATGAGCAGTGTATGGGCCGGGTATCTCCGTAATCGAACTCACTCAGTTGCCCGCGACATACTCAATACATATGGGCAGCCGGAAATACCCAGCCCATGTATCATCCGGCTGCAAGCTCTCGGAGTCGCGCATGTCGACTCGACGCTGCCAAGCACATGCATACCCTGTCTGACCACCCAGTCTAACAACTTCTCACAAGGCCCGGCGCCGCAGGTTTTGTGCCCGATTCCGGGTCTGTCGCGACCGGGTTTCCACAGTGGAATGAGCGATCGGTCCAAATCTTCGTCGGTCTCTGATCGAGATTGCAATCCTCCTTTGATATCGAGTTGTTGAAACCGGGCAAACGAAAGCGCGTATCATCCACTTGTGAACACTCCACAGCGGCATATTCGCCGCCTCGGACCACCAACGCGATCCGATGGGTGCGGGGCGCAGAATCGCGCGTTGGTGCCGATAATATCGTTTCAGCAGGGACCAGAATCGTGTATGTGTTGGCATATGCGGACGTTCAAACCTGCTATCGCAATTTCGATTAGTGCACTCGTGTCCCTTTCGCTGGCCGGCTGCGGGGACGATGACGAAGACGAAGCCCCCTTTGGCACGGCCGATGAGGTCAGCCAGGCCGAGACTCTGATCGCGGCGGCCAAGGGCGAAAACTACGACCAGTTGATGAACGGCTGGGAGCTCTTCCCGGGCAAGATCAATCCGACGACCAGCGGCGCTCCCCACGGAAACGGCTTTGCGAGTATTTTTGTCGACTCGACGTTCGCCGGCAGCAGCGACAAGGCCAATCCGGACGAGGACTCCATCATTATCAAACACAATTTAAAAAGCGAGTCTCTAACCGACCTGGATTCGATCACTGTCATGGTCAAGATGGAGGCGGGCTTCGACACCGAGCACAAGGACTGGTTTTGGGCCAAGCTCAGCCCGGCTGGTGAGGTCCAGAGCAATCCCGATAACATCAAGCTGGCTGGCCGAATCGGCTCCACCGAGGGGGAAAAACCCGGCTGTATTGGCTGCCACAGCCAGGACGCCAATGACTATATTGTGACCCCCTTTCCCGCGGCTGCGTTTGGCAGCGGGGATGAGGTCAAAAAAGCCGAAGCGGTGATTTCCGCGGCCAAGGGCGAAAACTACGACCAGTTGACGAACGGCTGGCAACTGTTTCCGGGCACGAACAATCCGACGACCAGTGGAGCGCCCCATGGCGACGGCTATGCCAGCATTTTTGTCAACTCGACGTTCACCGGCAGCAGCGATAAAGCCAATCCAGCCATGGGTTCGGTCATCATCAAACACAATTTGAACAGCGCTACGGTGACCGACATCGATTCGATCACTGTCATGGTCAAAATGCAGCCGGGCTACGATGCCGCCAATAAAGATTGGTTTTGGGCCAAGCTCAGTCCGGCCGGCGCGGTCCAGGAAAACCCCGATAACATCAAGCTGGCCGGCCGCATTGGCTCCACCGAAGGAACCAAACCCGGCTGCATTGGCTGTCACAGTCAGGACGCCGACTACATTGTCACTGCGGTTCCCTAGCAGCATTCGGGAAAAAACGTTTTCCCGAATCTGCGCGCGCCCCGGCCGAGAGCGGCGATCGGCCGATTTCGGGCACCTGGGGCGCCCGGCGGGAGTCCGCCGGAGGGCTTTGCCCAACAATGGTAGCAGAGTTCGGG
>JAKSDA010000538.1 GCA_022360315.1 Pseudomonadota bacterium | reverse complement strand
TGTCGTAGACCCAGTACAGGATCAGGATCACGACCAGCAGGATCGTGCCCATCGCCGCGGCCAGGCCCCAGTTCAGCGATCGCTGCATGTGGTGGGCCACCATGTTGCCGATCAGGCGACCGTCCTTGCCGCCGACCAGTTCGGGCGTGATGTAGTAACCGATCGCAACGATGAATACCAGGATACAACCGGCGCCGACGCCCGGTATGGTTTGCGGCATGTAAACCCGAATAAACGCCATGGTCGGCGTCGCGCCGAGGTTTTGCGCCGCCTTCATGTAACTCGGCGGTATGGTTTTCATGACGCTGAAAATCGGCAGAATCATGAACGGCAGCAGGATCTGCGTCATGACGATGATCGTGCCGTTGAAGTTGTACATCATCGCCAGCCGGTTTTCATCGGCCAGCAGACCGGCCCAGACCAGCGTGTCGTTGACCACGCCGTTTTGCTGCAACATGATCATCCACGCGACGATGCGCACCAGCAGCGATGTCCAGAATGGCATCAACACGCAGATCATCAATAAATTCGATATTCGCATCGGCAGCGTCGCCAGCAGATACGAAACCGGGTAGGCCAGAATCAGGCAGGCCAGGGTCACGATCAGACTGACCAGAATCGTACGCCACCACAACAGGTTGTAAACGCGCCGATTTTCATCCTGCATGATGACGTTCTTGTCGAAATCGTAAGTCCGATCCACCGCATTCCAGTAATAACCGGCGGTGTAAGGATCTTTCATGACACCGAGCGACAACCAGAATTCCCTGTCGGCCCAGCGCTCGTCGATTTTGATCAGTTGATCACGGTAGGGCGGTTCCTCGAGCCGTTTCAGCCGGCGCTGGGTACGCTTGATCAGACTGCGCCAGCCCGGTTTGGCGTAGTTCATGCGCACGCTGACCTTGCCGCGCTGGATCTTGTCCGCCGCTTTCAGGTCTTCGACCATGGCCGCGTACATCGACTCCGGCGGATCGCTCTGCTTGTCCCAGCGTTCGAACTCCTCGAAGGTTTTCGGCAGCACTTCGTTGACCAGTTTGTCGTCGACACTCTTCAACAACATGTCGCCGATCGGGATCCCGAACAGTATGACCAGGAACAGCAGCGGCGGCCCCACCAGCATCATCGCGCGGTTGCGGCTTTGCCGCAGCGACTTCTGCAGGCTGACCTTGAGGGGTGTGCCGTCCGCGGTGAGCAGCGGGCCTTCCTGAATGCCGGGTGCGGTGCTGGCCATGGTCGTATTCGGGGTCAGGGTATGCGGGGACGGATAAACCGCCCCCGCGCTACCGGTTTACTGACCCATCCAGGCGGTGTAACGCTCGGTGATCGAATCACCGAAGTCGGCCCACCAGTCGGGGTTGGCGATGATGGTACGCGGCATGACTTCGGGGCGGTTCGGCATGTGTTCCATGATGTTCTTGCCATTGTGGAACCACGGCTCGCCGGCTTCCATGATTTCGAACGCGGAAGCGCGCATCGGACCATAGTTGATGTACTTGGCCTGACCCGCCTGCTGCTCCGGTGCGGAAGCGTGAACCATGAAGTCCAGCGCGGCTTCGCGATTCGGAGCGCCCTTGACCAG
>JAKSDA010000365.1 GCA_022360315.1 Pseudomonadota bacterium | reverse complement strand
TGCTTTCTCTTTGGAAGCCGTGGAAACGCAGCTAGAAGCGCTAACGGCCCGTGTCCGCGCCGCGGCTCCCATCGACCGCAAGGCCATCATCGAATCGCTGATCCCCGGCAATCAGCCCTACGGCGTCACCATCTGGCCAGATGGCAAGATCGACATTCGCGGCGGCATCGCGGTGCCCGCCGCGCGCAGAAGTTGTCACAGCACCTGCCAGGACAGGGGAGACACATTGACAACAATCGGAGCAGTACAAAATTCCTTCCATTTCAGTTAGTTGTGAGAGTCATGGTGGGCCCGCGAGGCTCAGGAAGGAACAAGAAGCGAACGAAACAAACTCGCTGATGCTCAACTCGAGACCCTGCTCTTCCCATGAGGAGGGAGGGGCTTCACTCGTAGCCCTGGGTCGTTCTCAAGTACCACCCCCTCGTGCCGAGCGAGCACTCCCATCACCAGTTCAACTATCGCGTTTCTCGTCGTCCAGTCGATTTTCTCGTCCCTGAAACGAGTTTCCATCTCGGCCCATACTTCTCCTCCCAATTCTCTGATAGTCCGTCGTTTAGAGATTTGTGTAGTCATTCATCAACCTTTGAATGGTGCGTGAATTGGCAGCGTCACCGCGTACGTGCCCCTGGAATTTGCCCACAATATCGAATGTGCCGGTTCCTTTTTGCTTGACGATTACCCGTCCCGCATTGGCTCCGCGAAGTTCAAAGAACCCGTTGCCCAACGCTCGGGTTCCAATACCCGGGTTCATGTTTCCTGCTCGCAAAGCTGCCACTAGCTTATCCACGTCACGTTGTGCGGCTTGCCCAAGGCCTTGGGCGAGACGTTTCGCATAAGAACTCTCCTTGATTACACTTCTGGTGGTGATATATGCAGCAGCACCGAGTGACCTTGGCAGCCTCGGCAGTTCCCGCATTGTTGACTTGTCTCCCCTGAGAGCACCCCTGGCGTACCGGATGGCGTCGCCTCCTGCATCGACTAGCTTCTGCGCGCTAGTGGCGAATCGAGTCACTGTGGTGCTCTTCGAGAGCGTTGCACCGAGCTTGCCAAAACGTCCCGCCCACTTTGCTGCCGCCGCACCGCCGGTGAATACAAGTAGGAGAATCTCAGCCAGGATGTAACCGATGACCTTCCCGCGAAAGTACCAGCGATCGAGTAACCCGTCCTGGTTCCAGTTCTCTGCGAGTTTTCCGAAGCCTCTGAGAATCAAATCGCCAATATCTAGCTCAGAGAGCATGCCAAGCAGCTCGGAGACATCGGAAACGATGTGGCCGGTGACCAGGCTCTTGATGGTTTTGACCAGAATTTTCCCGAGTTCGACCAGGCCGGTGACGAGATCCCATATCGACTGCACAGCTCCGGCTACTACACCCGCGATAAATGCGGTGCCGCCGGCAACCGCCTCGGCGACGTCTTCCACCTGGGACCACAGTCCATTGGTGAGCGAACCGTCGGTAATCTCACTCTCTAGCTGCCTGGCAAAATTGGCAGTCGGCACCCATATCCAACGATCCGCGACAACGGTGCAACTCTCCCAGCCCGACGCAGCAAACCAATTGGTTTCCCATGCCTTCACGTCCTTGCCTTCCACGTGAAAGATACCCTTGCTGTTGTCGCTGCCTCGACCATTGGCCCATGCCAACACGCCGATGAAGTAACGCGCGTCGTGCCCCGGCCGGACAAACGAACCGTAGTGTTTCTGTGCCACGCTCAGAGCTGTATCACCCGACTTAACCTGGTAGATATCAGCGGCGGGGTCATCAGGTGATAAGGTGTTAACAAACACAGTTTTCGTCTGATTCTGGTGGAATCCGACATCGGCTAGATACCCACTATTGCCTCCAGCAGTCGTGATATGAAGCCATCCGTTTCCGGACACTCTCTCGACGAACACTAACTCTCGTTCCTTCAGGAGAGTGACCGGCGCAGCGTTCGTGCTGGCGATCGGATAGAGCTTGGCATTCGAGGCGAATACGCGGCCGACTTTGTTCAGCGTGGGCCACTTCATATATTCTGCGGCCACGACTGGGGCGACATCGGGGACGTCCAGCGCTGCGTACTCGTCCGCCAATTCCTTTGCGGACTGGGCCTGGAGCGTCACCGGCTCTTCCGATACGGGCTGAAAAGGCTCGGCTGAGAGTAGCGCTTCCTTTTTGGCCTCAATCACATCACCGGTAGCATGACCATCGCTATCGATTAGCTCGCCGTAGATCGACTCACTGTCATTGCGGGTCACCACGATCGAAAACGAGCCACGACCTATGCTCGTGTCGCCCGTGATGATGAACTTCTGGCCGGCGATGAACGCCGTATCGGCCTTCATTTGAATCGCCACATCAGGGGCGTGGTCTCTCTGCCTCTGTAGTGCTGTGGCGAATAGATCCGGCCGCATCGCAACGGCCATCCAGTACTGACTGTTTGCCGCGTGTTCGGCGCGTTCCGCCTCAAGGACCGGGTCACGCTGCCTTGGTGCCTCCGATGCAACGGATGTCATTGCGGTGGTCGAGCGTGGGGCAACGCTCTGAGTCAACGTACGCTTACCAGGTGCAATCGACGACTGTAGTTCGGCCTGGTTCGGATCCCGCCGCACCCCTTTGCTCTGCCTCTGCTCACGAAAACTCATACGTCCTTGCTCTGGCCCGCTGATATGGGCCAATTATACTCATCCGATCCACGACGCCATTGCGTGGCATTCTCATTAGGCATCATGGACCAAGTAAATTGCTGAGATAACTGGCGTTTTACGAGCAGGTTCGTCTTTGTGGTCCACCTTCGATCGCGTGCAGCAGCATCTCCGCGCCACGTCGTTTAATGTCGGTTTCAGACTTGCCCACAGGACAGGCGCTGTGACAACTTTGCACCGTCTGAGCGCATTGGTAGCCCCGGAATGGGGATAAAAATCTGCCCGTTTCAGCTAACTGCGCACGTGGAAGTGACCCCAAGGCGCTCAAAGAAGCCTCGATAGTCGGGTTTTGTCGATACTGTGTTGGTGCGTAACCTTACAGTACAGGCAATGTGCTGATAGTACGCACCGGCCAGCTCATGTCCTTTCTGGCGGCCCACCCGTGCAACACCTTGCGCCACTCATGATGGCGAGGCATTGTGCTGCGCCTTGTGAGACGAAGCGCGATCGGATTGTCCTGCCGAATAAGCTACGTCTGCATCGCGGTTGGGCGTGTGTACGCCTGCGCCTGCAGGCAACAGCCCGGATCGGGCAGTCCCGCTCTGTTTGCGTTGGCGCTGCTTGCGCTCGCCGCGTGCAACGGCTCCGAGCCGACGGCCGCGCCAGCGCCTACTACCCCGGTCGAAGAGGTAGAAGAGGTATGCGAGGAGACGTGCATCCCGGCCTGCGAAGCGCGCGAGTGTGGCATCGATCCGGTATGCGGGACGGTCTGCGGCGAGCCGTGCCCAGCGGGCGAGTACTGCACCGAGGCCGGCCGCTGCCAAGCGAACCCCGCGCTGGCAATGCCGCTGCCGGCCCCG
>JAKSDA010000216.1 GCA_022360315.1 Pseudomonadota bacterium | reverse complement strand
TCCCCACAACCAAGCCCACCACATCCTGCACCGCCCAATTTGTTGCTATGCTCCGCGGTACGGGGTCAACTCCGCGTCCGCCTCCCTCGACCAGCCCTTGCTGACTTTTGCGGCAAGTTCTTGGGGATCAACACACATAGCTTCTCGCCCACATCGGCTCGAATCTCGGCGTCCAGCACAGTGCGGGCCGTGCTATCCAGTTCGGCTTGCAGATACTCGGCCATGCGGCGCTGGCGCACCATGGGCCCGGTCAAATTGCGCAGCCGCAAAAAGATCGGAATGGTTGCCCGGGGCAAGCCGATCGCATCGCCATGGAGCAAATCTGCGGCGCGGGCTTCTGGCTGCGCTGCTGATCTGGCGGCCGGCTTCACAATGGACCAGAGCAGTTTTTTGAGCGCCGTGGTTTTGCCTGCGCCTGGTTGGTCGACAATGAACACATTGCGAGTTCGCCCGGCAACTGCAAACACCTCATCGAGCTGGACCTCTCGCTGGCCGGCCATACTCCGATCGGCCATTAGTTCGCCCGTGGCCATGTGCACGCCGGGTCGCATGGGCTCGCCCTCGCGCCCCCAGTCGCGAACCAGGTGGCGCGGGTTTGCGTCCAGTCGCAGCGGCACATAGATCTCGTCGAGTGGCATGCGCAACTCGCCTGCGCCCAGGCCGATCATATCCACCCAGCCATAGCGATCGCGCAGCCACTCGACGTAGGCGACCAGGTGCGCATCGGGCAACGCGGGCCCGGCCGGTTTCCCGGCTGCGGATGATGGCCATGCTCGGATCAGCGCGCCGGCGAACGCTGCTGCGGCGTGGCCGGCATAACGCGTCCATTGCGGACTGCCGTGGGCGCCGATGATGGCATTGATCCCGCGAATGGCCACGAACGGTATCCGGCCCTCTGTGGCCCGATACACCCCGGCCGACTCCATCTCGATTGCTCCGACCTGGCTGACAAATTGTTGCCATACACCGACCAGCTCGGCGTTTTCGATCTGGCGATCGCTCGAGGCAATGGCCACTGCCCTGGCCGCGGGCCGGCGATTGTCACTACCGTCATGGAAGTGATTTTCGAGAGATTGGCGCACCGAGTGTTGAAACGCCTCATCGCCATAGAACGTGGTGGGTAGTTCGGGTCTGTCGAGCCCGAACTCGTACCAGGTACCCAGCTCACTCCTCATGGCCGCCAGGTTGGCCACCACGCCTGCTGCTGCATTGTGGATGCGGCCACCGCCAATGGAGTATTCACGGCGCCCATCGGCCAGCACGGCCTCGACGTTCACATCGTGGATACGGGTCGATACCGCAACGTCGCCGAGGGTCAATGCCTCGCTTGCCACACCCGTGGCCGTACCCACGACCAGGATGCAACCTGGTTCCAGGTCCTCGACTGCGTCACGAGCAACCTGTTGCGCTTCCGTAGCACCTGACTCCAAGCAGCGCACAGCCACGACCGTGCATTGCGGCTGGCCTGACAACGTACACTGATTGTAGACACGCCCACTCCGCTCGCCACGCAGCTGGCTCCACCCCACGCCCATCCCGACCCGTTCCAGAACCGCCTCGAATTCTTTCTCATGGATTGAGATGATGACGAAGTCCACGTTGTGCATGGTCCGATCGAGCCAATACTATCAGGTTGTGTCTCACCTGACTCATCCACTGCCAGATGTCGTCCTCGCCCGCTGTCAGCCATGCGAGCATTTCGCGGTCACTATTCATCACCGCCAAACATTGGCGCAAGGTGGCCGAGCCGCTCAATAGAGAGGATCGGCTGATCATCGAGGGCTATCCCTTTCTGGATCCGGATATCAAGGGAATCTGCGTTCTTGTCGCAACTGCGCGCGATGAGTGAATGGGCCAGACAGCTCAGCGCAGTGTCGGGGCCGTATCGCTGACTGCGCGGCCATGCCCGGCACTGCTGCCCTTGACGGTCGATACGTTTTGGTCGCCGAGCGAAAACCGGTTGATCGTTCCCTGGGTACCGACGATGTAGGCCGTTGGGCTCGATGGAGACGCCCATATGGCGCGCAGCGAATCTTTACCGAGTGTTGATACTGGGAGCCAGGATATGCCGTCGTGGTGCAACAAGGTTCCCCGTATGCCAACCGCGTAGACGTCGCCGGCCCCGTGTCCGCTGACCGAGAACAGGGTCGCCTCGGTCGTGGAGTCCTCGAGCCGCCAATCGCTACCGTTGTAATGCATGATGAGACCGTGTTTGCCCACCGCATAAACATCGTCGGGCCCGCTGCCCCATACGCTGTAGATCAACTCCTCCGTGGGAGTCTGCATGAGCCGCCATTCCTGGCCATCGAAGTTGAGCACAGTACCGCCCTCGCCAGATGCAAATACGTTGCCGGTATCATAGCCCCATACGCTATACAGAGTTTTCTTGGTTGGCGTCGGCTCAGCTGTCCAGTTTTGATTGTCGTATCGCAACACAACACCAGCTTCGCCAACCGCATAGATGGGACCGGATCCGCTGCCCCATATACTGTGGAGATCCCGTTCGGTTTGCTTTGTCGCCTCCCAGTCTGGATCGCTATGTGGACGGTACCGTGCCACAGTGCCAGCCATGCCGACCACCCATACGTCATCGGCTGCGCTGCCCCATACTCCGTATAACCAGGCATTAGTCGGCGGCTCGAGATCGTTCCAGTCTTCGCCGTCGAAATGAAGCACTGTGTTGTTGTCACCCACAGCGAAAACATTATGTCGGTCAACTCCCCACACGCCATGGAGATCATTGAGCGTCTGAGAACGCATGCTCTGCCATCGCCGAGCTTTGAACTGTAGCACCGTTCCGAGCTCCCCCACTGCCACAATGTTCTCCGGTCCGATACCCCACACACTGTATAAACTGGCCTCAGTGGACGTGTTTATCTTCTGCCAAGATCGGCCGTCATAATGATGCACTCGGCCGAGAAACCCCGCCGCATAGACATCGTCTGGCCCGCTGCCCCATACGCTGTGGAGACTTGCCGTACTGCCCTGTTGATTGGTCATTTCCTCACAGTCAGTGCCGTTGAAGTGCACGATGGTCTTCGTGCGATCGCCTGAGAGTGCGTAGCCAACGGCGAAGACATTGTCTGGTCCGCTGCCCCATACACCATAGAGTAATTTGTCGATCGGGTCAGAGCAAACGTCGGTCCAGTCAGTACCGTTACTGGAGCGAATCCAGGTGCCACTGTCGCCAACCACGAAGATGGTTCCTGCGTCGTCACCCCAGATATCGCGGAGAAGCTGCTCTCTCTCGACTAAACGGCTCCACTTGTTATCGCGATACTGCATCACATATCCAGATTGGTAGAACCCGCCAACGGCAAAAACACTGTCTGGCCCACTGCCCCACACAGCGTAGAGAGAATAACTGCCGGACAGCTCTTGGGCGCGCCATTCGCTGCCATTGTAGTGCATGACTTGACTACCGCTGCCAACGGCAAAGACATTGTGTGGCCCACTGCCCCACACACCGAGGAGAGTCTCGGTAATACCAGTCTGGTGACGTGCCCAGGTCGTACCGTTGTAGTGCACGATCGTGCCATTGTTGCCAACGAGAAACACATTGTCTGGCCCGCTGCTCCAAGCGTCATTCAACGATTCATCGGTGGGCACCTCCAGGCCACTCCAGTTCCAGTTCTGGCACGCCTGGACGGTGCGGGCAGTGCAGGAGGACGTGCAGCCGGGGCGGCCGAAATCGTACCCGAGTGCGACGCAGGAGCCGATAGTGGACAGCACAGTTGGCTCACAGATTTCTCCTGGCCCCAGGATGCCATCGCCGCACAGTGACTGGCAGGTGTCGTGGCATGAGCCACCAGGACCATCATCGCAAACTTCACCGCCATCCACGATGCCATTGCCGCAAGTCTCATTTGATTGACAATCAGCGCTGCATCCGTCTCCGTTTTTCTGGTTGCCATCGTCGCAGACTTCACCCGTTTCGATTGTCCAGTTGCCGCACTTTCCGGCCACAGCACATATCTTGTTTCCCTCTTTGTCGTCTCTGCATACATGGCCGACCGGGCAGTACGCATCGCCGCACTTCGGTGGCTCAAATCTCGAGCAGCCCGATAGAACAAAACATCCAAGAAGTGTGACGATTGCAAAGAACTGGATAGTGACGATCTTGTTTTGCATGCTCGTGTTCCCTCGGTTTGGCCACGGGCCAAGAATCAGAACGACAACCCGGCTGAAACGCCGACAGTCTCCTCAGATACGATGGGGCTCAGCTCGACCTTGCTTTCATTACGATCAGGGGTCCGCTGTGGGCTGGGCAGATTCATCCATACCAGGACCATGCCCGCGGCCACTGCTGCGCCGCCGGTCAGCAGTGATCCCAATGCGAGCTGACTGTTGCGGGTTGCGCGATCCTGCTGGTAGAGCGGCACCGGCGTGCACCACGGCCGCTCCGATGTGCATTCGCTGTCCAGGCTGGCCTTTGCAGCGTCGAAATCTCTCTCTGATTGCCACAGCAGCCCCGAGCCGGTCAGGCCCAGCGCGACACCGGCTCCCACCACGGCCCAGGGTTTCCATGCTGACCATCGGGTGGTCTTGACTATCCTGTCCACACTCAGGACCAGAGCCACAGTGGCGCGATTGCCGGGCAATACCGTGACCGACTCGAACACCGGAAAGTATCCCGGCTTGCTCGCCGTGATGGCATGGGTTCCCGGACGGACCACTCTGTGCCGGCGACCCGGGCCAACAAACCATTTCTGGCCGTTGAATACAATCTCGGTGCCGGGCTCGTCGCAGCGAAGCTCGATGATCGCCAATCGTTCGGTCATCAACGAGCTCTGAAGGTCCCGTATTCGGTCCTGATCGGTGGGCTGGAGTTGGTCCAGACCCCATTTCATGGCCAGCTCCAGGCTCTGGTAGGCGTTGAGCGGCTGTCCGATCTGATTCAGGGCAATTGCCAGCTCGACCCGGATCTCGGGGTTCTCCCAGTCGGTCAGAGCTTCCTGGTATTTGGCTGCCGCATTGACGAATTGCAGATCTCTGTGCAGGGTATACCCCTCCTGATAGAGCTGTTTGGCTCGCTCCTGTCGCTCCTCCGATACGCCCTGGTACCAGGGCAACTGGGTCGGACGGTCCGGATCCGCGCCAGCCGTCTGCGCCAGCCATGGCGATGCGAATAAGGATGCTGCCAGTACGATCATACCTCGACGTTTCACGAGTGCCTCCCGGTTCAATGGCTCTGGCCCACCTACCTGGTGGTGCTATCGCAGTTGTTTCTTGACCTGGCCAGCAGCGCGGTCGCGCATCCGTTCCAGCTTTTCCTTGCTGCGGCGTTCTTTTTCCGCCGCTCGCAGGGCTCGGGACCGCTCGTCCTCGGCCCGTTGCGCCGAGATACTGGCCCGACTTTTTGCCACTCTGGCCTGCTCGAGAGCGCGGCGAGCTCGGTCTCGTTCGGCCTCGGCGACCTGCTGAGCCTGCTCGGCGACCTGCGAAACCATCTCTGCCCGATGGGTTGCCGCCTCGGCCGCCCGTCGGGCCACTCTGGCCTGCTCGAGAGCGCGTTCGGCCGCCTCTTTTTCACGCGTTTCGCGCTGCAGCGACTTTTCCAGCTCCTCAACCTTGCCTTCATAGGCATTTTCGTAACGGGTTGCCGCAGCCGAAAAGTTGCCAGCCTTGACAGTGGCAATCAGAGCCACCGAGGCGGCGACCAGAAGCAGAGACAAAAACGCGATGATCCCGACTACGGTGTAGCGCTTGTTGCGCGCCATGCGGTCGAGGTGAGCAAAAACCGCTTCGAGGTATTCGTCTTCGCGCGCCACCAGCTGGCCGCGGTAGCGTGGATACCGTAGCCTGGCTTCCTGGGCCGACTCGCCACGCCACAGCATGCCGCCGGGGCGACCGCTGTCGTGCCACTGTCTGGCAGCTTGTCGCACCCGGGCGAGAAATTCGGCCTGATCCTGGTCGTTGTCGAGCCAGCCACGCAGGGCCGGCCAGCCGGTGATGAGAGATTCATGAATGAGCTCGACCGTGGTGTCTCGCTCGCCGCCACTCTCGATGGCCAGCAGCCGCGCGCCGGCGAGATGGTGGATGGTCTGTTCGATCTCGTCCGCATCGCCGGGCAACTCGCGCAGCTCGTCGATCGTGGCGATGGCCCGGGTTCGCTCGGGGGTGACCAGGCGCTGCAGGACCGCTCGGGCCAGCGTGCGCCGCGCCGAGGACATACCAGTGAGTACTGCGTCGGCGTGGCTGGCCAGAGTTCCGGTCACGCCGCCCATGCGATCGTAACTGTCCCGGGTCAACAGGCGCCGGACTTGATCGCGAGCCTCCCACAGTTTGGTGGCAGTGAACTGGAGCAATGGCAGAGCACCGGAGGTCGCTTCCAGGGCGTCGAGCATGGTGTTGACCAGGGCGTCGCTGTCGAACTGATAACCGGCGGCGTGGACCGGCTCGGTGAGGGCCTGGCGCAGCCCGCCGCGGCCCATGGGCCGCAGCAGCACCAGACCGCGCGTAACCTCGGTGGTGAACGTGTTGTCCTCCACGATACGGTCGAGAAAGTCCGATCGAATGGACAGGATGACCCGCAGCGGCGACGATGCGTCGTCGGCCGCACCTTCCAGGCAGGTGACAAAGGCGGTGCGCTCCCCGGCGTCGGCACCCAGGGTGTAGAGCTCTTCGAATTGATCGACCAGGACGATGATCTTGCCCTGCTTGCGGCGTGCTCGGGCGCGCAAGATCTGGCCCAAAAGGCCCGGTTGGTCCCGCAGACGCTCGCCTGAGGGGGGATCGCCGGCCTCGTCCGGGCTGCCTCCTGTCGACATTGTCTCGTCGTGCAGGTCGCTCAGCATGGTAGCCAGTGCGTCCAGGGGATGGCGACCGGGACGGACGACCAGGGAGTGCCAGCCCTCGCCCGAGCGCTTGAGGCCGGGGATCACGCCGGCCCGAATGAGCGACGATTTGCCCGAGCCTGACGGACCCACCAGGGTGACCAGAGGCTGGTTGCGCAGCTGGGCCACAACACTGGCGATCTCTCGATTGCGGCCAAAAAACCGATCGGACTCGGATTCTTGAAACGCGGCCAGACCGGTAAATGGGCTCTCGTCCCCACCCAACACCAGACCCCCTCGGCCCGGGGTCAGCCGGTCGAGCTCGGCGACGAGCTCGGCGGTCGATGCGATGCGATCTTCCTTGCGCTTGCACAAGCAGCGCTCGATCAGGCCGGCCAGTCCACTGGCGCCGACACCGGGTATCGACTCGTGGGCATTCAAAAGCGGTGTATCCAGCTCGGCGATCGACTCTAGCTTCTCTGCGCTCAGCGGTGCCAGTGGATGGCGGCCAACCACCAGTTCGTAGAGAATGATGCCCACTGCCCAGAGGTCGGTTTGCTGGTCGACGTCGTCGCCGGCTATCTGCTCTGGCGACATGTACGGCACAGTCCCAACCAGGGCGCCAGCGCGGGTGAGGGATTGGCCCGACAGCGAGGGCAAGCGGATCGCCGGGCTCGACATGGCCTGCTGGTCGCGATGTTTGGCAATGCCGAAATCGAGCACCTTGACCGCCCCCGCGTCGGTGACAAAGATGTTGGCCGGCTTGAGATCGCGATGGACAATGGCGAATTCATGGGCCCGCTGCAGGGCGCGGGCAACCGGAATCATCAGCTCGATCACCCGCTCGGGGGCCATTGCCTGGCCGTCTACAAGCTCGCGCAACGTCCGCCCCTGGAGGTATTCCAGCACCATAAACGGGTTGCCCGCGTACTCGCCGATGTCGTGAATGACCACGATGTTCTCGTGGTGGCAACGGGCGGTGGTCTGGGCCTCGAGCAAAAACCGCTCGGTGGACACAGCGTGTTCGCTGCGTACACACTTAATCGCCACCCGGCGACCCAGTCGGAGGTCCCGGGCCAGAAAAACCACCCCCATTCCGCCACGTCCGAGCTCGCGGATGACCTCGTAGTGATGAATGCGGTCGCCGACCTGGGGCAGACTGCTGTTGATACCCGGTTCGCTGCGCAACCGGGCCCTGCCACGGCGCCGGCCGGTTGCGCTTGAGCTGGACCGAGCAGTCGAGCGAGAATGACTCGATCGGAACTTGCCATCTTGTTCGGATAACGGGGCCGTGGCCACATCTTGCTCTGCAAGGGCATCCGCAGCAGCATCGCCAGAACCCGCAGCACCATCCCCGACATCCGCAGTGGCCGCAGTGGCCGATTTGTCGGCAGCAGGTGCCACCGCTTCGCAGTCATCGCCAGAGTCGACCGTATCGAGATAATACTCGTGTGCCATGATGCTCCTCGCAGGACGCGGACTGCGCCGCACTCCATGAGTTACATGGGGATGCCCGCGGTCATGGTTGCGCCGTGTCGCCGCGACCACGAGCCATCATCCCCCTTGAGAACGAGCCGCAATTGTTTGGCCACGCAGATCACCGTGCCCACCGACACCGGTACTTCCTGCTCGTTGGCCACATGGGTGTCGCCGACCAGTGTTCCCATACGCGAGGTCGAACGCAACACATAGCCGGATTTTTTTCGCCTCAGCTCAAAATGCCAGCGGCTGATCGCGCGCTGAATCGTTTTGTCCGGATGACTGAGCACGATGTCATTGGCTCTGTTTCCATCGGGCAGCGAGGTCAGCCGACCAAATGAGATCAGGTCTTTTTCGGGCAATTCTATCTCTTCGTCCGAGTGTTCAAACAGGACCGACGCCGGCAACTGTGAGTTATCACGCCAAAGAAATGCGTACAGGCGCACCGCGGGCATGTCCTCGATCGCCTCCATATCCTCGACGGCCGAGCACATGGCCTGCGTGAACTTGGGGGCTGCGCGCAGAGCTGGCTCGGACAGCAAGATCTCGCCGTTTCTGGCACCTCCGGCGATACGACTGACCAGATCCATCGCCCCGCCGGTAATCACCTCGCCGTCGGTATACACGATCCCGCGATGGAGTCCGACCCGCACAGTGAGCTGATGGTCCCGCGATTCGCGATAGTTCTCTTCGGTCACCGCCTGGCAAAAATCCTCGAGCGCCTGTAGGGCCGCGCGAACGTCGGGAAACATGGTGTAGAGCCGCCATGTATCGGGCTCGAACACAGTCCCGCCCCTGGGCGTAACATGGCTGGCCAGAAGCTCGCGGCACCGGGCCAGCAGCACTGCATCGCACCCGCCATCGCAGGTTCCATCGACGAGTTCGACGCATGCCGCGGCCACATCTTTGCCAAACCGAGATGAAATCTCGTTCACCGCCATATCGCGCAGCGCGATCAGCGACGGCAAATCAAGGCGAGCAACCTCGTCCCGGGGCAACATCTCCCGGTCCTTTGCTTGCTCACTCGCGGTACTCGGCGCCGGCCTGTCGCTGATCAGAGGTCGGGTGTCGGCCCCGTCGGCCGCACGTGCGTAGAGCTGTAGACTGGCCCAATCGAGGTACGAGGCGTCCCGCGCTAGCTGCTTGCGGGTGTGCAGAAATGCATCCTCCAGCGACATGCCCTGGACCAACATGGCCTGATACAACGTCTCGGCCACGCACACCGAGCCGGACACCGACAAGAGAAAGCGGGATCCCACGACCGCCTGTATCCCGGCGCGGTGCAAGCTCTGCGCGATGCTGTTGAACTCGCCACTATCACCGCTGTTGCAGACCATGAGGACCACCAGGCGCAATGCCCCCGCATGAGGCGCCAGAATCTGCCGCAGGCGCAGGGGATCGACGGCCACGGCTCGATTGCGGTCGCGCTCGTCGTTGAGCATGACGCCGTTGCTGTTTCCCGCCTTGCCGCCGTGGCAGAGCAAATGCAGCACCGACACCGGCTTTCCCCGGGCCTCGCCACGCTCGAGCGTGTCGGCGAGCGCTCCCATCGACGCATGGGGCACTGTGTCTCGTTTGCGATCAAAGTCAAAATTGCTGGCGCGGCTCGCCCTGACAATGCCCTCGATGTGTTGGTCATGGGGAACTGAGCCACCGGTCTCGGACCAGGCCACGAGCAGGCGTCCGTGGTGTGCGTCGGAGTCCACCGCAACTGCCGGCACTGTATGGGTTTCTGGCCACTCGTAGCGGATCAGGACCACGGGCAGTTCGCCGACGAACTGGCCCGTCCCATCGAGCGCCAAAAGTTCCCACGGCAAGGCGTACAGCTCGGCGGCCGCCGAACGGATGGTCATACGGATTCGCCGCGACTCCTGAGCGGCGCGGGCGATGGCCTGAGCGTGCCAGGTCCACCCGGCGGGTTCGAGAAAGGCCCGCAAGGTGCGCCCAACTCCCTCGACGATGGTCGGGTCGCAATGCGCCTCACGCAGCGAACCGAGATCGGCGAGCAACCCGTCGGACCACGGCATATGGACACTTTTTCGGCCGCCATGGGCAGTGCGCACTGTGTACTCTTGCGGCTCGAAGCGGAACGCGTAGGGATCTTCGGGGGTCGCGGTCCGTGCGAATTCGAATACAATTGATGGGGACGAGTGGCTCATTGTGCACGCTGTTCTCTGCCGTGAATCCCAGCGCTTGCGCGATTCTACAACCGAAACGCCCTACAGCGCGTCCGATGCTGATGGGAGAATGGTTGTCCCCACCGCAATGGCAGATCATTGTGCATGATCATCGGACATGCAACCGATACCTTTATGGGTGGCACCGATCACCTCTTATGTCGAGATCATTCGCCGGGTAGCGGGTGTACGCTGCTGCATGCTGTTTTCCAGAAGTAAGACACATACGATTACTATGCTGGCATGATATTCAGTTTGCTTCATACCCCTGCTAACTTACAGGAAGTACTGCAGCATGCAGCTGGTCTCACGGAACCAGCGTCAGTTTCGGCCTGTCCTTGGATTGTTGTCGCGCCGCAGGGCGCGTGCTGAAGATTCCCGGGTATCTGCAATAGTCAATATTGCAAGGATCAAGGCTGGCGGGCCGCGCCCCGGACGCAACGGAAGCCGATGTCCCCGTCCCAGTCCTCGGACCTGAACCTGAACCGGTACGCGGAGCGCAGGAACCTGGCCCTGTCGCCGAAAGAACCGCCGCGCAGCCGCCTAGGCGTACCTTTGCCTACATTTTGCTTATCCGGTCCCACTGGATTCCGATCGACGCTTTGCGCCGTCAACTCGGGATAGTTGGCGTAGATATCCCAGCACCACTCGTAGACATTGCCATGCATATCGTAGAGCCCCCACGGATTGGGCTTCTTGCGCGCCACTGGCTGCAGCTTGCGGTCCGAATTCTCGCCGTACCAGGCGTATTCGCCCAGCTGGCTCTGGTCATCTCCGAATGACCACTTGGTCTGCGTCCCTGCCCGGCAAGTGTACTCCCATTCCGCTTCGGTTGGCAGTCGGTATCCGTTTGCGCCGACCTTCCAGCTCACTTGGTAGCCATCAATCTGGTAACAGAGGTCGAGTCCTGCTCGCTCGGATAGAACGTTGCAGAACGCCACTGCGTCATACCAGGTCACTCCCACCACCGGTTGCTCGCCCTTGTTATACCGTTCATCGCTCCACAGCCTCGGCGGTTTGCCGGTTGCACCCACGTAGTCCTCGTATTGTGCGTTGGTCACAGCGGTCTCTGCCATCCACAATCCGCTCACTTCCACTTCGCGGGCCGGTTTTTCGCTTTCGTGGGCGAGCTCATCGTCATTCTCGCTGCCCATGGTAAAGCGACCCCCAGGCAGCCACAAAAACGCCATTCCCACGCTCTGCTCGACCTGTCGCTGGCCTGGCTTCGGCTCGCTGCCCTGAATCGAGTGCGCGCTGGCCTGAACCGCTGTCTGGCCGCCTATCGCCTGGTCCAGTGCATCGCAAAACTCGCTCATCGTGGCAAAGCGCTGCTCTGG